>NZ_AUMR01000003.1 GCF_000430785.1 Ectobacillus panaciterrae DSM 19096 | reverse complement strand
TAAGTTAGAGAAACAGGGGAAGAAACTGATCAAAATCGACAAGTGGTTCCCTTCTTCCAAAACTTGTTCCTGTTGCGGTCAAGTAAAAGCAGAACTGTCTCTTTCTGAACGGACATTCCAATGTGAATGTGGATTCACGGCGGATAGAGACCATAATGCTTCTATCAATATCAAACGAGAGGGCTTACGCCTGTTAGCATAAACATATAGAGCACGGAATAGGCTCGATAGCTCAGTCCATTTCGTATCATGAGGTGCGAGTACCTGAGAAGCCCCCACCTCTAAGCGTTAGCGTAGGTGGCGGGTAGTTCACTTAGCTCCTTGTCATGAAATTCAGTAAGGAGCAGTTGGGGACAAATTGGGGGCACAAATAAACAAACTGGCCTCAATTCCTCCTATCCAATCCGAAATACTCAATAGAAAAAGGACTTCCCACAAAGAGTGAGAAGCCCTTTTTCAATAGAATAGTAGAACACGTATTCTATGATAATAATATATGCTTAATCTTTAAGTCGTTACATTTTGGGTTATAGCTTCAAAAAATTCGCACCTACTTATGATACGCTTTGGCCTGCTATCTGTAACGGCAAGTTTTCGCTTAGACCAAGCGCCCGCGCTGTTGAAGTATGAATTTCGTGGATAAGCTCTGGGTTTTCCATTAGTGACACGCCATAAGAAGGAATCATTTCTTTTATTTTCGGTTCCCACTCTTTTATATGTTGCGGGAAGCATTTTTTTATTACCTCAAGCATGACGGAAACGGCGGTAGAAGCGCCCGGAGAAGCGCCGAGCAATGCAGCTATCGAGCCATCAGCGGCACTAATAACTTCCGTACCAAATTGAAGTGTTCCTTTACCGCTGGCCTCAGTATCTTTGATAACTTGCACACGTTGGCCCGCTACCACTATATCCCAATCCTCGCTTTTGGCGTTCGGAATAAACTTGCGTAATTCTTCCATGCGCTTTTCATTCGATAACATAACTTGCTGGATCAGGTATTTTGTCAATGCCATCTCTTTTACGCCTGCCGCCAACATAGTGAAGACATTATTCGGTTTTACGGAACCTATCAAATCAAAATTTGAACCAGTTTTTAAGAACTTTGGTGAGAAGCCGGCAAACGGTCCAAACAGCAATGTTTTTTTGTTGTCGATATATCTTGTATCAAGATGCGGAACAGACATTGGAGGAGCACCAACCTTAGCTTTACCGTATACTTTTGCATGATGCTGCGCTACAACTTCCGGATTGTTACATACCATAAATAGTCCGCTTACCGGAAATCCTCCAATATGTTTTGACTCAGGAATACCGGTTTTTTGTAGTAAAAGCAGACTTCCGCCCCCACCGCCGATAAAGACGAATTTTGCAGTATGGTATTCAATTTTACCACTATCGATATCATGCACTTTCACTTCCCACAAGCCGTCGCTAGTACGTTTAATATCCTCAACACTATGCTTGTAGTTTATCTCGACGTTTTTACTCTTTAAGTGGTCAAACAACATGCGTGTTAAAGCACCAAAGTTGACATCCGTTCCAGAGTCGACTTTTGTTGCCGCTATCGGTTCATTCGATGTACGGCCTTCCATGATAAGCGGAATCCATTCCTTCAGTTTTTCAGGGTCATCGGAAAATTCCATCCCTTGAAACAGGGGATTGTTCGACAGCGCTTCAAAACGTTTTTTCAAAAACGTTACATTTTTTTCCCCTTGTACTAAACTCATATGAGGTATTGGCATGATAAAGTCCTGTGGATTACGAATCAGATTGCTGTTTACAAGATAAGACCAAAACTGTCCTGAAAGCTGAAACTGTTCATTAATTTTAATAGCTTTGCTAATATCTATAGATCCGTCCGGTTTTTCGGATGTATAGTTAAGCTCACACAGTGCAGAATGGCCCGTACCCGCATTATTCCATTCGTTAGAGCTTTCCTCTCCTGCGTTTGCGAGCTTCTCAAACACTTTGATTTCCCATTCCGGTGCTAACTCTTTCAGTAATGATCCCAAAGTCGCGCTCATGACTCCAGCACCAATTAAGATAACGTCTGTTCTAGTTTGTCTGCTGCTCATTTTTCCCATCCTTATCCCCTAGGTTTGCAGAAAGGATGTAGGCGCTCTTGCTTAGGCGTCACAGCAAGCCAGGGCGCGACCCAGTCACACACCTTTTCTGCATCAATTATAACCTGATTATAGTATGTTACTATTATTTATAGATTAAAATATCTACTATAAACGTAGATTTTACAGCATTTTTAACGTAGTGCGTAACGGTATTTTTACTGTAGTGTTACGGTAAATGCTTACTATGTTTAGCGGTATCGCCACGTTAAGCCGTAACGCCTTTTAAACCATTGGTAATAACAGTTGTAGCTGAATTGGAACGATTACAGACAATATCGTCAATACATTTAAATACCATATCAATTGGTTGAGACCCATCAATGTTACATAAATATCCTTTTTCTTGATAAAAATCAAGCAGTGGTTGCTGCTGGCTTATATTAACTTCCAGTCGTGTTCCTACCGTTTTTTCATTGTCATCATCACGTTGGTAGAGTTCTCCACCACATTTATCACACATACCTTCAACATGAGTTGGGTTAAAGATGACATGATAAGTCGCTCCACAATTACGACAAAGACGGCGTCCAGTTAATCTAGCCATTAACTCTTCACGAGCAACATCAATGTTAAGAACATAGTTAATTGTTCGCCCCATTTCAGCTAACATTTGTTCAAGGACATCAGCTTGTGCTACTGTTCGAGGGAAACCATCTAGCAAAAAACCTTTTTCACAATCATCTTTACTTAAACGTTCACGGACAATACCAATGGTTACTTCATCTGGAACTAAATGTCCAGAACCCATATATTCTTTCGCTTTCTTTCCAAGAGGTGTCCCTTCTTTTATCGCTGCACGGAACATATCTCCAGTAGAGATATGAGGGATTTCGTATTTTTGGGCTATTCGTTCAGCTTGGGTTCCTTTACCTGCCCCGGGAAGCCCCATTAATAATACATTCATCCATAATCTCTCCTTCTTTTTTGCCTGACTTTGTATATGTTTAGATGCTCTAAGTTGTTATTCTTCTCACCTATATTCCCTTTACACATGAGCGAATAGGAATTACTGTCGCTGAACCGCTCACATTTTAGAGCAGTTCAGCAGGAACATGTAAACTTAGTTTTTAACCTTCCATTGTTGATAAATCACCGGTTGGTAAATCGAGCTCCCATGCTTTTAAGACACGCCTCATAATCTTTCCACTTCTTGTTTTCGGAAGTGTATCACGAAACTCAATTTCTCTGGGAGCTGCATGTGCGGCAAGTCCCGTTTTAACAAAAATGCGAATTTCTTCTTTTAGTTCATCCGATGCTTCATATCCTTCTCTTAATGCAATAAATGCTTTAATAATTTCTCCACGTATCGGATCAGGTTTTCCAATGACTCCGGCTTCAGCAACTGCCGGGAATTCAACTAATTTACTTTCAACTTCAAACGGTCCGACACGTTCCCCTGCGGTCATAATTACATCATCGACACGGCCTTGGAACCAAAATTAACCATCTTCATCCATGTAAGCAGAATCACCGGTATGCTCATAGTTTTCTAAATTAAAGTGCCCTTTTTGCACAGAAAGCGTTTCCAACTTCATTATTTTTTCCTCCTAGCTTAATAGATATGTTGTAACTGATACATGGCTTTTCTAGGTAAAAGATTGTATACAGTCCTAACTTTAATGGTTAAGCACTTTTTTCTGCCTGTTGTGCCCGTTGCATTTTCGTTTTATACGGACCGATAGGCAATACATCTCTTCCGTATAAGGGATTTAAAATACCTGCTGCTGACGCATACCAGGCGGCAAGAGCAGTCCCTATTCCGAAGTAGCCTGCAATCGGACCAGAAATAATTTTGAATTCTGTTAAATCCAATAATATGAAGGTAGCCAATAATAAACCAAAAACGATATTTAATGAACGATTTAAACGGAAAGTTCCAATCCACATGTAGAATGTAAAAAGTGTCCAAGCAATCAAAAACACACCGACGGCAATATTTCTATCAGCGCCAAACGACAAAACGCCAGTTAACTCGAAATAAACCATAGAGGACAATGCGATCCAAAAAGCACCGTAAGATGTAAAGGCGGTTGCACCAAAAGTGTTGCTTTTCTTAAACTCCCACATGCCAGCCAACAATTGTGCCAATCCGCCATAGAATAATCCCAGCGTCAGAAATACATCAGCGACAGAAGTGGGGACAAGATGAGCATTCACACAACTTAAAACAAATGTCGTCAGGGCAAAGGCGGCTAATCCTAGCGGTCCAGGATCTGCAATAGTTTCCTTCTTTTCATTCATGCTTTTCAGCTCCTTAGTATTTTTTATGTAAGCTATTACTTGTTGAAAAAGTTGGAATGGCGCGGTGAGTATTTTTATCATTTTTAGCCAAGAAGGCTCCTTCCTCAATTTGTGTGAAGGTGCATAGCACCAACAAATAGGTGGGAGATGAATTGGCTTTTCGTGTAGCAAAACGCACGTTCGTATGGTAAAATACCCCTGTTCAGATTGCACATTGAAAACTGAACAGATGAGGTTGGTACGAGAAATGCTTCGTACCGTAAAATGTTCAAGCAACATTCGTCCATGCGAACTGAAGTCGCGAAAACCAAGCAGAGTAGGTTCGTATGCCGTGTCCAACGTATAGGATACAAAATGTTGAACCGTAGGAACTACGGGGAGTTTCGTGTTCGCAGGAATCTCCCACTTCTAAACGAAGTGAAAGTGGGAGTAGTTCAAGACTTCTTAACATCAAGGTAAGTATCCAATAGGAGTTTAAACCGAACATCAGCTTAATTTTTTACTAAAAACTTTTCTTGTTCCTGGGTATAAGGCACGCTTCGACCTTTTAACGCGCAATGGATGATTCGTTCCTGCTCTTTTTTGTGAACGGTCGGGTCGCCGCCTGAAGGACTTGAACGATCCGGGCGGCCAATATAACCGACGGTTACCCGTCCGGCAGCTAGTTTGTATAGAATCGGGGCCATAAAATGCCATGCTCCCATATTTTTTGGTTCTTTCTGAACCCATACGATTTCTTCCAGATTGGTGTAACGGTTCATAATCGTTTTGATTTTTTCCTCAGGGAACGGATATAGTTGTTCTACACGGACTATATGTAACTCAGTTACATCCAGGCTTTCCATTCCTGCGTATAACCTTCTATCACCGGATCCACAAATTCAAGATGGCTCGGATTATTGGCTAACGTCACACGAGTGACATGGGCCTCGGAATCTTCCACGACTCGATTCCGTCCTAAATGGTACTTCACATCCCCCGTCCAGCCTTCCGTAATGACAACCTTGATATTGTCCGCAGGAGGATCGTTTTTAGTGGTGGCGTGAAGAAATTCAGCAAAAATGTTGCTGTACGGTTTTTCCAGCACGTGAGCAAATTCGTAAGCTAACGTACTTGTATAAAGATCTTTCAACCGTTGAAAGGCATCAGCCGCTGTTTGGATTTGTACCGGTGCATCCTCCCAAACGGCTTGAGCCGGAATCGCCTTCAAATCATTCTCCGTTCGTTCGTATTTGTCTAGATTGAATAGTGCGTCTTCCTTATTATTGATGATTCAGAAGAGTTAGAGACACATAGAGCCGGATATAAATCTCTCTAAGCCGCCCTAACACTCCTAACTTCGCAATACTTTCCGTGAAGTCTTTCTAAGCCTCGAGGAAAGTTAAAATCACGAGTCATTAATAGCTTCTTCTATCTTGCTTCTATCGGTGTGTAGCCTCTCTTTTGCGGACCGACATATTCAGCACGGGGCCGAATTAAACGATTATTCTCATATTGTTCTAGAATATGAGCCGTCCATCCGGAGGTGCGGCTAACCGCGAAAATCGGTGTAAATAGTTCCCTTTTGATGCCTAAACTTTGATAAACAGACGCTGAGTAAAAATCAACATTCGGTAACAATCCTTTTTCTCTCGTTATCATTTCATCTATTTTGATGGACATCTCATAAAGCTTTCTCTGTCCTGTCAAATTAGTTAATTTTTCAGACATCTCCTTCAAATGCTTGGCACGAGGATCTCCTGTTTTATAAACGCGATGCCCAAATCCCATTATTTTTCTCTTTTCTGCTAAAGCCTGTTGAATATACGATTGGACGTTATCTACATCGCCAATTTCTTCGAGCATAGCCATAACTGCCTCATTTGCTCCGCCATGGAGAGGGCCGCTTAACGTTCCGATAGCGGAAACCATGCCTGAATATATATCAGCAAGAGTAGCTACCGTAACCCTTGCAGAAAAAGTAGAGGCGTTCAATTCATGATCAGCATGCAGGATCAGTGCCTTATCGAAAGCTTCGACAGCCACTTGGCTAGGTTCTTCCCCATTTAACATATATAGAAAGTTTTGTGCAAAGCCATACTCCGGTTTAGGGAAAAGGATGTTCCGACCTTCACGTACTCGTTGAATAGCAGCTACAATCGTTGAAATCTGCGCTTGAATCTTTAATGCCTTTTTGCGATTTGCTTCCCGAGATATATCTTTAGACTCTGGATCTAACAAGGCCAAAGCGGAGACAACTGTTCTTAGGGCATCCATGGGGTGAGCATCGAGAGGCAAGGTTTTCAACAATAAAATAATCTCATTGGGCAACATCCCATAACGAACAAGATCCTGTTTCAGCTGCATCAATTCTTTAGCTTTTGGCAGTTCACCATTCCACAATAAATAGACAACCTCTTCAAAACTTGCATGATCTGCTAATTCATCAATATCGATTCCTCGATATGTTAGAGTTCCATCAATAATGGAACTAATGGCAGATTGCGTTGCATTGATGCCTTCCAGTCCAGCAGTCGTCATAATAATCGCTCCCATTCTTATAAAATTTTAAGTTACATAATAATTTTTTCATGAGTTTAACCGTTGAAGTCTAGTTACTTTTTTCATGATAGTAACCGCTTTCAAAATTGCGTAATCAATGTGGTTTAGTATACTTGCGCATACGAAGTTGGCATCTGAGATGGGGGGATTGATGAGAGAAAATTGACCTTCATTCATCCTTTTCTGTATGATAGAGTCTGTTTGAAAAGGTAGTTGCTTAGGAATCTTGTTGATTTTGGTGAATATTTTATCTCCGCACCAATTAACTTTGAGTGATGATGTTCCTAACGTATAGGGCACCGCTTTGACATCAACAACTCAGATAAAATCCTTTAATCCTAGTATCATGTCATTTTGAATTGAGAGTCTATCTTTCCCTGTCAGAATCACACGATTTGATAAACAATAGTCAGGAATAGTTTTTATAAGAATTTTCTGATTTTTATCCCTCTCGTATCCTTGTAAGTTATTTTACCTGATGATGTTCATAAAGAATGAATTTCAGGATGAAATTAGCAAAAATTAAGATAAAGCAGATAATTCTTATCATAAAACAGGAAAAATCTTCAAACCCCAAGTAGTTTTCGAGAATAACCGGAGTAGGATTGGCTAGTCTACAAAGTTATGTATTCCTTTTAGTTGGGTTACTTCATATAAAATTTACTTGGCATAGATTAAAAAGTACAAAAAGAGCCATGTTTTATGATATTATTCCTTCTGAGTAGACAGTAAACAGAAAGAGCCTTGCTGTTAACTCAGGAGGATTATTTTTATTTTAGAAAGTTTTATATCAGTATTTGTCGAAGAAATAATGTAGGAAAATACATAAAAATTCCGAATAATTAAGAGTATAGATGATTTGAAAGGGTGTCGAAAATGGATACAAAAATGGAATTAACAGTTGAAATTGAAAGAATGAAAAAATTGTTAACAAATACGGCAGAGGAACATAATTTTGATCTCCAACATCCAAGTGTTCTACATCTCAGTCATCAGCTTGATTTTTTAATTATAAAATCAATGAAAGATGAGTATAACAACTCTTCTTATACATTTGATTTTAGTGCGATTTTTGAGTTTAGTCTGTTTCCATCGAAACTTGCTTTACGTTTTCTTGAGCTAGTAACTGATTTACAGCAACCGCTTAGAATTACAAGTCAATATCCAGAAAAGAAGAATACTGCGTTCCGCTATCTCCACTAGTTGAGCATTACGGGTTCTTGTGCAAAAATAATTCGCTAGAACCATAGAACAGCAATATCCTGTTAACCTTGAGATTAAGCAGTTAACCTAAATAACTTATGAATAAATTCGACTTCATTTTGGACAGAGTTCACCCTTTGGTGAAGTTGTCCTTTTTTACCATATACATAGCTCCGATGCCGCTTACCGTTAACAAAATAGTATCAGGCTTCCACTTGAACGAATTTTTCATTTCCATACCGATTACACATCTTTTGTAGAGCAGTAGTGTCCAGTATGTCTAAGTTTCAGAGATTTTTTTCACCAGAACAATTAGATTATTGGTTTGAAAATAATATTATGAAAAACTTCTGCAAAAAGCATGGATTTACAAAATACAGAGAATTTGTGTATAAAGAGTTATAATCTTATTGCACTAATAAGTATATTTATTAAACAAGCATAGGAAGACCTCCAGAACGTCTTGGAGGTCTTCCTTTTTTATATCGGTATCAATAACTATCTTTATCAGAACCTAAAAATTTAATAACGTAGTACCGCTAAGACAATTTTTGGGTAAATAAAAGCGGATGTTAAATGCCTTCTTTAGTATTTTCTATGGTTACATCATTATCTAAGATTACAACCTCTTTACCAAAATATATAGTGTAATCCTGCATGGCTACACCAAACTTACTAAGCTCTCCTGCAATTAACATGAGCTTTCTCGTATCAATGATGAATGAGAATAGCTTTTTCTTTTTAAATAAGCTCTGGCTGAATACTGTTACCTCATATCTAGAGTCAATATTTTTCTGAGCAAGGTCAGGCAGGAAAGGCACGGCATCCTCATCTCTTAACTCTCTGAAAGTAACATTCTTATTGAGGGTACAGTAGTCATACAGGAGGTAAGGTAAGTCCTCCTTAGCATCTTTCTCCAATAGCTCAAAGTACACCCATTCTCTGTAAAAGTCATCAGGATTAGAGGTCTTGTATATCTCCTGTAGCTTGTTGTATTTGAGCTTATCTGCCTCTTTATTTTCTTCCCTTTCTTGTCTCCATACATCATCTTTTTGATTTAATGCAAGATCATCTAAGAGGTAGTAATTTTTCTTATGTAGGAATATCAAGTTTCTATCAATTTTGTAATAAGGCATAACTTTCCTCCTTGAACGGTTCTAGTGCAATAAATCTAGGAAGCTTGGACATACTGGTTGTTGCGTTTATGCACTATCGACAAACTGTAAAACCATTACCACTTTACCCGAAGTTTCGGAATATCGCCCTCTGCTTTAATATCAGTGCATAAATATCGCATCCAGAATACAATTGCTAATCCATCATCTAGAGGTTTTTCCGTAGCTGGTTTATAGTTACTGCCTGGAATGTTTCTACCTCGATACGCTTTTGCATACTCCTCTATCGTATCAAGTAAAAAAGAGTCACCATATACAGTTTTATCATCTGTAAACTCAATAGAAAGTCGTCCGGCTTCCTCAAGCTGCTTTAGTTTGCCGCTGATTCGAAACACTAGCTATCATCTCCTTTTCATCATAATTTCTAAGAATTAAAAAAGCTGCGAATGTACGTCCCGTTTCTTAAACAAATTTTCATTACAAAAAACCAAAAGTTAAAACTGATAAGATATGCAAACGGCATAGATGTAAAATTTATATGCTGCATAAGCATGTAGCTATCACTCAGTTTTATCTTTCATAGACTTTATAAGTATCTATATTGATAAAATTAAAGAATAGTATTCCTATCGTTTTCGTAACATAGCTATCTGATGAAATCGTGCATAGGAATTCTAATTGTTTTTACTTCTTTAAGCTGTCCCCTTATATGTATTCGCAAGGATTCTTATTTTTAAGGGGGTCAAATAAGCTTTCTTTTAAAAATAACTTTATATATTTCTGAACCGTGTAACATTATAAATATAATAAATATTATGATAATCGCTTTCTTATTTCTAATTATCTGGTTAATGAACTTAAAAAGCATCGGCTTTGGTGTGTTAAAAGGGATTATCAAAAGTTCTGCAACGTATTTTCTTGAGCCTCAGAAAGGCAAGAAGAACATTACTTTCCAAGAACCTCGCAAGCGTGGCAGAGTTACTAAGAAACGTGGGATCTCAAAGGAACAGACCTGTGTATTGGTTGCGTATGACCGTAAATCCAAAACAGCAGGTCGAGGGCGTATCAGTGCAATGGAAATAGATGGATAGCCACGTTTAAGGGTGCATAAAAAAGACCTTGAGTAAGGACTTTTTAGAGAAATCGGGGTATTACTTACAATATCGGATTAACATTCTGCTGTTTTACATTACCTATAATTTCTTAAATAAGAACATAAATAAGGGTGATTATCCCAACAAACATTACAAAGATTGCACCCAAGAAACCATTATTGACTAATGATTTCCATAAAGATTTTCTCTCTTTATCCATACAATACCTCCTTTTTTCCTTATTATACTAAAATATACATTGAACTCCCCCCACTTATCAGCTGATGCCGCCTGTGGGGGATTCCAGTTCCTCTTGCTCCGCTGACAAGGGCGTCCAGAACCCCCTCCGTTCAACAGGAGAAGTACGCTATACCGTCAATCCGAAGTATCTTCAATAGATAACCCGTCTCTGCCCTTCACGCAGTTGAAGAAGGGGGCTTCTGGGCTGGAATGATAAATTTAAAAAACTTCATAAAAACCGGGTTATAGCAACAATTATCACGAAAACAGCCAAAAGAAAAAAGGAGCCTTCAAAAGCCTCGCTACTACAAGGCTTTTTGAAAGCTTCCTTTGTTTTGAAGCAAATACATATTATAATATAACCCCTTCTTCGCCAGCAGCTCCTGATGATTCCCTTGCTCCACAATACGTCCGTGATGCATGACGAAGATTTGATCCGCATCTTGAATCGTAGACAAACGATGTGCAATCGCAATTGTAGTGCGGCCTTCTCTCATACGGTGCAGCGCTGTTTGGATTGCTTCTTCCGTTTCTGTATCGATGTTTGCTGTTGCTTCATCGAGTACGAGAATTTTCGGGTTTGCAGCAATCGTCCGGGCAAATGTAACGAGCTGACGCTGACCGCTTGAAAATGCGGCTCCTCTTTCTACGACTTCTGTGTCATATCCTTCCTGCAGCTGAGCGATGAAAGAATCAGCCTGCACGAATTTTGCAGCTTCTTCCACTTCTGCATCCGTGATGGACTCATCATACATGCGAATGTTCTGCTTCACCGTTCCCGCAAATAAGAAAGCATCCTGCAGAACGAGACCGATGTGGCCGCGGATTTCCTGCTCTTCATATTGCACGAGGTTTACGCCGTCGATGAGTATTTCTCCTTTTTGAATATCGTAAAAGCGCATCAATAAGTTCATAATCGTGCTTTTTCCGCTTCCAGTGTGGCCGACGAAGGCGACGGTTTGACCAGGCTTCACTTCAAAGGAGATATCGTTTAATACGTCGCGCTTGCCATCATAGGAAAATGTGACGTTGCGAAACGCAATGCCTCCTTCTGTCATGAGCGGCTTGCCGTTTCCTTTCTGAACAGGTGCCAAGTCGTCTTCGTCCATCAGCTCAAATACACGTGATGATGAAACGAGTGCCTGCTGGAAGAGAGAGAGCTTCATCATCATTTCGTTGACCGGCTCAAAGAAGCGGTCAATGTAGTTGACGAATGCGTATAAGACCCCAACTTCAACCGGGCTGTTTAAAGCGTCCGCGCCGAACAAACTGAGGATGAGGATAACGGCAAAGATATGCACAAGATCAGTTGCTGGGCGAAGGAACAAGGCATCGAGCTTCAAGTTTTTGCGGGCGGCGTTGTAATGCCGTCCGTTCACCTCTTCAAATTCCCTGCGCAAGCGGCGTTCCTGGCGAAAGACTTGAATGATGCTCATTCCCTGGATGGACTCATTCAACTTTGCGTTCAGCTGACTGAGCTGATTGCGGATTTCCGCGTAAAACACGGAGCTTTTTCTCCGGTATGTCATCATGATTGTCCCGATGACTGGGAGCAGCACTAAGCAAAACAGCGCCAGCTTCACATTCAGCAAGAACATTGCGGTTAAAATCCCCACGAGAAACACGATGTTTTTGACAAATGTAGAAAGCACGCTTACGAAAAAATCTTTAATCGCTTCCGTATCGTTTGTCACGCGGGATACAATCGTACCGATCGGCGTACGATCGAAAAAACCGAGCGCCAGCTTCTGTACATGATCATATACTTGCACCCGGATGTCTTGGACAATTTTAAAAGCAATGTTTTGAAAATATAACAGGTTTAAATACGTTAGGATGACTTTCACAATATGCAGCACAAAATATGCGATAAATAATATCATAATGGCCTGCTTATCAAAATCACGCGGCACTAAATGCTCATCGATAAACATTTTAATCAAAAACGGGCCTGCCATCTCTGCCGCTGTGGCTCCGACGAGAAATACGAAGGCAAGCGTCAGCAGGCCTTTGTAAGGGCGCATATAGGATAAGAGACGCCTTAAGTCGCGCTTCATGATACTCCTCCTTGCTCCACGAGCGATTCGAGCTGCTGGCGTTCAAACATATCTTTATACCAGCCGTCTTCGCTCATGAGTTGTTCATGCGCACCTCGCTGTGCGATGCGCCCGTCTTCAATGACTAAAATTAAGTTCGCATGTTGAATTGCACTGAGGCGATGCGCTGTAATAATCGTTGTTTTTTGTTCACGCTCCCGCTTCAGAGCCGTCAAAATCTTTTCCTCTGTTTTGGCATCAACAGCGGATAAGCAATCATCGAGAATGAGAATTTCCGCGTTCGTCAAAAGCGCTCTCGCGATGGAAACGCGCTGCTTTTGTCCTCCCGATAAGGAAACACCCCGCTCTCCGACAATCGTTTCGTAGGCATCCGGAAACGAAGCAATATCTTCATGAATGCATGCGATTTGCGCCGCACTGATAATCTCTTTATAGTCTGCATTCGGTTTGCCGAACGCGATATTATCGGCAAGAGTTGCCGAAAACAGAAAATGATCTTGCGGCACGTAGGAAATGGCGGAACGCAAACTATGCAGCGTCATATTGCGAATATCTGTGCCGGCAATCGTAATGCTTCCATCTGTGTGGTCATATTCTCGGATGAGACATTTCAGCAATGTAGTTTTTCCAGCCCCGGTGCGTCCGACAATGCCAAGCGTTTCACCCTTTTTTAAGGTAAAATGCATGTTTTCAAGATTCGTTACTTCGTTTTCCTGATAAGAAAAACGGTCGATACGGTAAGCTATATCACCGCTCGGCACAGCATCTGCCGCGTTTTGTCTATCGTTTACGGCAGGCTTCTCCGCCAATAAGCGGCTGACGCGATCATAGGAGGCACGGCCGCGCTCTACGATGTTAAACAGCCAGCCGAATGCGAGCATCGGCCATATAAGCGTTCCTAAATATGTCGTGAACGTGATGAGCTGACCGATTGTGAGCTCATCGTTTACAACAAGAACAGAGCCGTAGCCGACTGCAATTAAAAAAGAGAATCCTACAATAAGAGAAATTGTCGGATCGAACAAGGAATCAATGCGTGCAACAAGCACGTTTTTTTGCACTACTTCTTCCGATTTTTTCCCGAAGGCTTCCAAGTCTTCCTTCTCTTGACCGAAGGAGCGAATGACTTTCATGCCGCTCATGCTTTCTTGCACTTTATCGTTGATTTCCGAGAAGGCTTGCTGGGCTTTATGGAATCTTTTATGCAGCAACGTTCCATAATAGCTTGTGCTGATGGCCATAATCGGCATCGGAAGCAAGCTGAACAAGGTCAGCTTCCAGCTGATTGTAACTGCCATTGTAATGAGAACAGCACCGCCGACTGCCAATGAATCCACAAACGTGAGTACTCCGGCGCCGGCTGTTTGTTGAATGGCTTGAATATCGTTTGTTGCGTGAGCCATTAAGTCTCCCGTTCGGTATTGTTGATAAAAGGACGGGCTCATCTTTGTGAAATGCTCATACAAACGCGTGCGCAATTGCCGAGCCAGCTTAAGGGACGAGCCAAAAATCATAATGCGCCACACATAACGCAGACTGTACATAGCGAGACCGACCGCAGCCAATATGATGCACCACTTCATTAAACTTTGCGCCGTAATTGCGGCATTTCCGATTTCGTCTACAACAATGCCGAGCACCTTTGGCGGAATAAGCTCCAAAATTGCCACTGCGAGAAGCAATAAAATCCCGGTAATGTACGATCGTCTTTCTTGCTTAAAAAACCATGCTAAGTCGAAAAATACTTTCAAATTTATACCCCCTGTCGCAAATGCAGACGATGATTTCAGTGTAACAAAATTTCATAATCTTTAAAAGATTTTTATTATTCTTCGAATTATGAACCCCACTCGCTCCTGTTCCTGGAAGCGGAGGCATTCTTGCCTAATGTATAATAAAAAAACAGCAGTTGCTATTGGGGCAGCAACTGCTGTTCTCTTACATTTTTCTGAATTTGCTGTTTCACTTTTTTCTGTTCCGTCTTCCACGTTTTCAATGAACACGGAACAAACAGGCATGTTATATTGCTGTGACGTAAACTCATAGCAGGGATCGTAATTGACAGCATGAGAAATATGAACCTCCTCAAATTCGGCAGGTGTCCGCACATCAATCAGCGTATAGGAGTCGGAACGCGTTTCTTCAATTGAAATCGTAGGAATTTGAATGGGCCAGACCAGTTCATGCTTTCCCCTCTTTCTAAACGAAAGGACACTCGCGATTGAGTGCCCCCTTCCTGATTATTTCATTTGTTTGTTCATCGCCTGCAGCATTTGATTGATTTTCTTTTGAGACGGCTTTTGGCCCATCTGCATCATCATCATTTTCAGCATTTGTTCATTAATTGGCGGGTTTTTCTTTAAGTAATCCATCATATATCGACGAGCGATGAAAAATCCTAGCGCTACGCCTGCAATTAATGCAAGCACACCTACTAGAACTCCTACCCAAACTGGCATACCTTTTCCTCCTTCATGTTGTCTACATTAAAGTGTACTAAAACCTTTTCAATAAGACAAGGATGTATTCGACATTTTTTTTGTGCTTATACGTATTTTCTTTCCTGCTTAATCGGGTTTAGCCAGCCGTACCGATTTTCCTCGTAGTTCATCGCTAAAAAGGTCAATTCGTTTTTTCTCAGAATTTCAAAAAATGTTGTTTCTGCCTCAAAGCTGCCGTTCGATTCAATTTTTACATATTGCCGATGTATCGTTAATGTACCTAGCTCCGGACGGTTCGGCTCCTGCAATATATGAATGTCTCCATCTTTTCTGTAATAGGGATATGACAATAGCGTTTGTTCTACTCTATGATGAAGCTTCAGCATTTTCAGCGGCTTCGTAACAAATTGAATCTGTTTGTACAGCATCTTTTTTTCGGAAAGCGAACGGGAGCTGGAAAACCGAGAAAATAAGTCGAATAACATAAACTCACGACCGAAATACGCCTTCGCAATGTCATCTTGAATTAAATACAGATGATACGTTCTCATACTCTTTCCCCCTCTGGACAACCAGCTTTCTTTCCATTATAAAAGAAAAACAGCAAAAGGATTGTCTGACTGCGGAGAAAGAAATAACTTTTTCTGTCGAAAACTTGATTTTTACCAAGAAAAGCGGAGCCGGCTCGAGACATGCGTCTTTACACAAAAATCTCTCCCGTTTGGGAGAGATTTTTTGTTAGTTCTTCAACATTGCTTTTACTTTCGCTACAACGTTGTTTACTGAGAAACCGTACTCTTCCATAATCTTTTCTCCAGGTGCAGAAGCGCCGAATTGGTCGATGCCGATCACATCGCCTTCTAAGCCAACATAACGGTGCCAGCCGAAAGATGCACCCATTTCAATTGCAAGACGCTTTGTTACCGCTTTTGGCAATATGGATTCTTTGTATGCTGCAGATTGCGCTTCAAAGCGATCGAAGGATGGCATGCTGACAACAGCTGCGTCAATACCTTCCGCTGCAAGAGCTTCTTGCGCTTTTACTGCCAAGCTTACTTCAGAACCTGTTGCAAGAAGAAGCACATCAGCCGTTTCTTTTTTACCCGCAGACAGAACGTATGCACCTTTAGATACTTTCTCGTATGCATCTGTTGTAGTGCCTTCTAATGTAGGCAAGCCTTGACGAGTCAATACAAGAGCTGTCGGCTTATTTGTTGACTCAAGCGCAAGCTTCCAAGCAGCTGTGGATTCGTTGCCATCAGCAGGACGAATAACAGAAAGACCAGGCATAGCGCGTAAAGATGCCAATTGCTCAACCGGCTCATGCGTTGGACCGTCTTCACCTACTGCAATGCTGTCGTGCGTAAATACGTACGTTACAGGCAGTTGCATTAAGGATGCCAAACGGATTGCCGGACGAAGGTAATCCGAGAATACGAAAAACGTACCGCCGTATGTTTTTAAACCGCCATGCAGTGCAATACCGTTCATTGCAGCGCCCATCGCGAATTCGCGAACGCCGTACCAAATGTTTTTGCCGCTGTAATCTTCGCGTGTGAAGTCTTTTTCCTTCTTCATGTACGTGTTGTTGGAGCCTGCAAGGTCTGCAGAACCGCCGAAGAAGTAAGGAACTGCTTCAGCAATTGCTTGAATTGCCTCGCCAGAAGATGCGCGAGTCGCAATGGACTTACCGATTTCATACACAGGAAGGTTGCTGTCCCAGTTCTCAGGAAGACGGCCTTCCATTGCCATTGTCAATTCCTCAGCCAATTCCGGATATTTTGCAGTATACTCTTTGTAAATTGCTTCCCATTCCGCCTCTTGCTTTTGGCCTGCTTCTTTTACAACTGCGTTGAAGTGCTCATATACTTCTTCTGGAACGTAGAAATCTTGCTCAAATGCCCATGTGTAAGCTTCTTTTGTAAGCTTTGTTTCGTCTACTCCAAGCGGAGAGCCGTGAGATGCAGATTTGCCGGCTTTGTTCGGTGAACCGAAACCGATTGTTGTTTTCACTTCGATTAGAGTCGGACGAATTTCATCCGCTTTTGCTTCTTCAATTGCCTTTGCGATTTCTTCGACACTGTTTCCGTCTTCTACGCGAATGACTTGCCAACCGTACGCTTTGTACCGCTCTTCCACGCTTTCAGAGAAAGAACGGTCCAAGTCGCCGTCAAGGGAAATATCATTGGAATCGTAAAGAACGATCATACGGCCTAAGTGTAAATGAGCCGCTAAGGAAGAAGCTTCTGCAGAAACACCTTCCATTAAGTCGCCGTCGCCGCAAATGACATATGTATAATGATCTACTACGTTGAGGGAATCGCGGTTGTATTTCGCTGCCAAATGACGTTCTGCCATTGCCATCCCTACTGCTGTCGCAATACCTTGACCAAGCGGGCCAGTCGTTGCGTCAACACCCGGTGTATGGCCATACTCAGGGTGTCCCGGCGTTTTGCTTCCCCATTGACGGAAGTTTTTCAAATCGTCCATCTGCATGTCGTAGCCGCATAAATGCAGCATGCTGTACAGCAGCATAGAGCCGTGTCCTGCGGATAATACAAAACGATCGCGGTTGAACCATGTTGGATTTACAGGGTTGTGATTCATGAACTTCGTCCATAATGTATAAGTCATCGGTGCAGCACCCATCGGCATGCCCGGATGTCCGGAATTTGCTTTTTCAATCGCATCGATTGAAAGAGTACGGATTGTATTAATGGATAATTGTTCGATTGAATGTGACATAATATTCTTCCCTTCATTCAATTTGTCAGACGTTTAACACATTATATATGATAGCTTGCCACGCAACATTATACAACATGTATCAGAAAAGATATTCGTATTTTTTATCATTCCAGCCCAGAAGCCCCCTTCTTCAGCTGCGTGAAGGGCAGAGATGGGTCATCTATTGAAGATACTTCGGATTGACGGTATAGCGTACTTCTCCTGTTGAATGGAGGGGGTCGTTCAATCGAATGGAATTTAGAGCCTCGTTTTTGAACATATCTGAATTATTCAACGATGTCCTCTATACAATCCCTTTTTACCGAATTATATGTCTACAAAACTTGATTTCTATGTTTCCCCGATTTCCCCTTTGATTGTTTTGGCTAGTCGAAAAGCTTTAACACTTTTATGTTAAGCTCATATAGTGTATTAAGTACTAAAAGAGGGCATGAGGCTTCTATATACAAGTGAATAAAAAAACCGTCTTTTTATAGCGGGGAGAGATCATCCGGCGACGTGCAGAAGCGGTCAAATCTTTGTAGTGGTTCATGCAAGGGTAAACCAGAGGGAAGAAGCATACCATATTCCCTTTTGGTTGCACATAACACATGGAATGCCGAAATTATAATTCATTCACATATAAATATAACGCTTTTTTAGCTTATTTTATAATATGTTTAAATAATGAACGATGCAGATTAATTTATTTAAGAGCGATAATAGCGGCATAAATGGGCCTGCAATGAGTTAGTAAGGAATTTTGCGAATGGACATGGGGGGATCTAAATGACAATTGCTATTAATATTTTTAACGTTAAGGTTAACGGTATATCAAAGAACGGAAGTTTCGACGTTGGTACAACCGTGCACAATAGCCATACTGCTAACAGCAAAACAGTAGGGGCATGTTTAACATTGGGTGATTTCTCTATTAACAATAGTGTAGCTATTAATGGATATATTGATCCGGACATTAGCGATCAAGATCAAATTGCCAACCCTTCTATACCTGTGGTAGGTACACTGTAAAGATTTTTAGATTATCTCACGTGATGTTTTCATAGGAAAAGTATTTGCATATAAATGCAACTAAAAAAACCGACATAAAAACGTTTCTTTTAGAGGGGAGAGAGCATCCGCCTAAGTGTAGAAGCGGTCAAACCCTTTTCGTGGCCCATGCAGGGAGAGAGAGGGAGCAAGTACAGTTTCCCTTTTGTTCTACGTGGCAAACGATAGATCTGTCGGAATAACAAAGTGGACTTATACAGAAGCGTTAATAGTGGCATAAAATAGCCTGCAATGAGTTAGTGAGGAATTTTACGAATGGACACGGAGGGAGATTCAATGGCATTTTTCATAAATGTTTTTAAAAATAAGGTTAACGGTATATCACAGAACGGAAATGTCGACTTTGGTACAAATACACAAAATAGCCATACTGCTAACAGCAAAACAGTAGGGGCATGTTTTATATTAGGTGATTGCTGTTCTTCTAATATTTTAACGATTAATGAATTTATTGATTGTGACGTTAGCGACCAAAGCCAAAGTGACAACCCGTCTTCTCCTGAGGTAGATACACCATAAGGATTTGGGATTTAATGTAATGTTGTCAGAGAAAATATATTTACAAAGCAATACCTAAAGCCGGCTCTTATGAGTTGGTTTTTCTTATGCTAACTGTTTTCTTTTTTAGTATTCTTAAGCATAAATTTCTTATACGAATGCTGAGGTAAGTATATACAAAACAAAATAGCCTGAACGCAAAAAAAAAACAGCATTCAGGCTATTTTACTGTCTGTAAGTAAATGCATCGATAACAGGAAAACATATTTGTATTCAGCCGACCTTGCTATCCAACAAGTCAGTTGCCTGATTTTCAGTAAGCCCTTTAATCAATGCCAATTCACTGATAAAAATTTTCCGAGCCGTATCCAGCATTTGCTTTTCACTTGTATTGAGTGCTTTTTCTTTATGTTTGCGCATTAAATCGCGTACTACTTCAGCGCCTTCTTGGATTTCGCCCGTTTTCATTTTCTCCATGTTGACGCGATATCTTTGTTTCCATGGTAGAGATTTATCCGATTCACCGTGCTCAAAACTAAACAGTACATCCTCTAATGTGGACGTATCAACAACTAAACGTATGCCTGAATGAGACGCTTTTCCCATAGGAATCATGACCTGCATATCATTGATCGGCATTTGTATCACATAATACTGCCGTTTCTCGCCGAGAATTTCTTTTTCTTCTATAGCCTTCACTATACCTGCTCCGTGCATTGGGTAAACAATCTTATCGCCAATTTGAAACAAATCATCCACCTCCATATAGTACCTATTTAGAATAACATATATGAAGTTTTTTATCAAATAAATAATAATATCACCAACTAATCGCTAATGTCAATATATTACCAAAAATATTTTCTCTTTATTTTTAAAAATGCGATAGGCGGCATCCCCAGCGCATTTCATGCTTCTTTCTCAATATTTTATCTATCAGCTCCAACCCTGACTTCAAAGTATTCGAAGGATTTTAGCCGAATCGAGCATAAAAAAAGAGATGGATATATCCATCTCTTTCGTTTTTATATATTAATTAACCAAACCGTTGCTTTCTTTCTTTAAAAGCTTCAGTTTTTCCGGTGTAATATCATTTCCTTTTTCATCCACGATTTTCATGGATTTTAAGTGATCAAGCATGTTCCCGCGGAATACTTGCAAGTATTCTTCGCGCAGCGCTTGGCGTTCTTGCTGTTCTTGTTCTGTCAATCCTTCAGCCTTCGCTTTTCGGGACAGCTCGTTAATGCGATTCAGTTTTTCTGGTGATAACATGGGCAGTCTCCTTTCCTAGCCTGATATTCATCATACAATAGTTATTTCGGAATATCAAGATGTTGATCTTTTTCATATTCCGCATAGCGGCGGTGCACCGTCGCTTTTGAAACATCGTAGCCAAATCCGCGCAGCGTCGCCGCTATTTCAGCAAATGTCAGCTCGTTTTTTCGAAGCCGGACGATTTCTTCAATCGGCACTTCTTTTTTCTCGCGGCCGCTGTTCAAATGCTGATTTTTTAAGTTTCGTTCCGGGCGGAAGCCGTTTTCAACCGCCCGCTTCATTCCGCGCTTAATTTTCAAATTATGAATTTTACGCTGATACTCCTCTACAATACCGATGATATCAAGCACCATCGAATCCGCATCGGACAATTGCAGTTCCCCGTTATGCGAATGTGTATATACCTTAATGCCTTCTTTATTTAAACAGTGCATAAGCGCAATTTTGGCGTTTCCTCTTCCAAGGCGTGTTTCATCTTGAATAAGAAGAACATCCGCACTTTCTTCTTTTATTGTATCAAGCACTTCCAAAATGCCCTCGCGTTCAATCGTGTAGCCGCTCGCCTTTTCCTGCACAACTTTTATCACTTCCATACTATAGAGCCCCGCCAGTTGTAATAGCTCTTCCTTTTGCCGTTCTAAAGATGTTTCCTGTGCTTCTTTTTTCGTACTGACACGCGCATAAATAATCGCCTTCATACAAATTCCCCTTATTCGACTTAATTTCTACATTATACCATAAATATGAAAAATATTCGAACTTATGTTTGTAGAAAATTATTTGCCGTGTTATACTATATGTAGAATTTTCTATACAAACGAGGTGTGAAACATGGAGAAATTATCAAAAAGACAGCAGGATATATTAACCTTCATTAAGCAAAAAGTGCAAGAAAAAGGATATCCGCCTTCCGTACGCGAAATCGGTCAAGCTGTCGGTCTTGCTTCTAGCTCTACTGTACATGGTCATTTAGCCCGTTTAGAGGAAAAAGGCTATATCCGCCGCGATCCAACTAAACCTCGCGCTATTGAAATTTTAGGATCTGATGAATCAACTGCCGCAAAAAATCCTGTCGTTCACGTTCCAATTGTCGGGAAAGTTACTGCCGGTCCGCCGATTACAGCAGTTGAAAACATCGAAGAACACTTTCCATTGCCAGCCAGCCTCGTTTCTGAATCGGATCACGTGTTTATGTTAACAATTCAAGGAGACAGTATGATTGAAGCCGGCATTTTAGACGGCGACCTCGTTGTTGTTCGTCAGCAGCAATCCGCTAACAATGGTGAAATCGTCGTAGCGTTGACTGAGGAAAACGAAGCAACGGTAAAGAGATTCTACAAAGAAAAGGATCACTTCCGCCTGCAGCCAGAAAATGCAACGCTCTCTCCGATATTGTTAAAACAAGTATCGATTGTCGGAAAAGTGATTGGCGTATATCGCAACGTTCATTAAGAGCTTTTCGGAGCTCTTCTTTTTTTGGATTTATATTTGTGGGCGTAAAACCACGATACCTTTAGGTTCGTGGTAGTTCACTTCTTAGCTTTTCCATCCATATCTTTACATCTTCCGCATAATACTCTTCTCCCGGAATGTTATGCCCGCATTTTTCAACACTCACATGTTTACGATCAGAAGACAAATTCAACATAGGTAATTTCTTGAACTACCTCCCACTTACTCGCTAACGCTCCTTGAAGTGGGGGATTCCTAAGAACACCAGCCTATCGGCCAGTTATGGATTAGGCTACCCCCGTCGCTCCGACGGTTATTTCCATTTGTATGCTTTGTGATATAGGATTGGACTTTGTTTCGTTTGCTTTTGAATCGCGGCGCGTCATTCTGTTTTTGGAAAAAGCGTTTGAACGCATCGTCAAGGTTCTTGAGGGAAGATTGCAAGGCAACGCTGTCTACTTCTTTCAGCCATGGCACTTCTTTTTTAAGCGCTGTGAGCTGTTTCGAGCAAGCGTTGTACGTCAAACCCTCACCTGTTGCCTTGTAGGCATCATTCCATAGAGTGAGGAAGCGATTGAATACAAATCGGCTGCAACCAATTGTTTTATTAATTAAGGTGGATTGTTCTTTGTTGGGGTAGATACGGAACTTGTATGCTTTGTTAACTAACATGGTACTTCACCTCCTTTTTCCATATAAGTAGTATAACATGTATGTACTGGAATAATAAGGAAAATAAGAGAAAAAACAAACGAACGTTCCGTAATCTACAAACACACGATTAGAAGGGTTGGATTTCTACAAAGAACAAAAAGGATTTGACACTCGTGCACAAATGATACTGTATCTTCTGCAGATCGCACTCGAACAGCCGGACAATCGGGATGGCATACAGTCATCCCTTGTCCGAAGGCAATTCCTCCCCACCCTACTCATTGGGCTGCGCCCTTCTCATTCCTTGAGGATGGGGTCTTCTCGCCTACAAAAAATAAAATGGTTTAATCGCTTCCCCCCTTTGTTTTACTCCCAATCATTGTCTGTTCTACTTCGCTTCCCCTACTAACTCCGCCGCTATTTTCCGCAGATGCTCTGGAATTTCCGTATGATGATGACAGTTGCTGCAGTACTCATCTTTTGTAATATTATTTTTCCAATAATTCCGAATCGCATATTTGGTGATTTTCTTCGGTAATCCACATTTTTCGCACAACGCCAAGTATACAGTCCTGCGCTTCATCCGCCCCCTCCTTCCCATCCCTTTAATCTCTTTAAAATAATTCTTATTTCATTTGTACGAACAAACTTGTAAGCGTATTCAATTTCTTTTAAATTAAGGCTTTCTTATGTACAAAAATAGGCTTTCCAACACTTCAAAGCAAAAACGAGACCTGCATCAGACCTCGTTTCTTTTTATTAATAAATGCTCATATACTAATCGCATTCCCATGTATATATTTTGAATTTCTGCACATTATAAAGACATCGGGTACGTAACGGTTGAGCCCAGACTTATATATGGTTCGTAAAAGAGGTGTATATAGGTCGGTCAAAGATTGCATACAGGTCATTCGTTTGTACAAACCATTTGGTTTGTATGTAGTCGGAGAGAAGATTCTATTCGGTAGAGAAAAGGTTTATTGTAGTCGTATGCTAGCAGCTATGATTACAATAGGGTTCCAACTTATCGTATGGGGTCGAGCTAAGATCGTGCTGAGTGCCGCAGGCTTTAGAGAGCAATCAAGCTCTTATAAAGCTAACGGTCATATATAGCCGAAAGGTTATATATGGTTGTACAGGTATTTTGTACGGTCGAACGAACCATTAGTATGAGTGGTGAACTGCTTGTTTATAGTCGAAAGATTATAGGTAGGTAATCAGCTATTTATATTAGTGCAAGGTAGACCGTTACGTGCTCGTGTTATGTTGTATACGCAATATTATCTATTGCATATAAGAATTTAGAAAATAAAAAAACCGTCTGTTTCCAGACGGTTTTTGCAATATAAATTAACCGACTTCTTTGTCGATTGCTTTTGTTAGAAGCGATAAATTCTTATCGATATCCGAGTTAACCCATTCCTTTACAGCCTCTACCCGAATAACTTTAAATATTGAATCCCATAAGCCAGAACCTTCACAAACATCCGTAGACCGAATAATATCCATCACAAATTCCGGAATCATATTATCAATCATATTTCCCCTCCTCACCTCTACACTTCGACAGAAGGAGACAACTTCCTTTCCCTCCTCCCATTCCGCGATAATAGCGTTTTCTTAAGCTAATGAAATCGTTCGCAAATGCGATCAAAAAATACAAGAGTGATTTCTTACCCAAATCCATGCTGTTTAATGCTTTCTCACAGATATGGTAAGAAAGCTTCAGTTATCTTTCCAAACGTTCTCAATCGTGAATTTTGGGCAGAGACGCTGGGAAAAAACTGGTCACAGATATTACGTATATTCGAATTGAGGACAAGTTTGTCTATCTCTCCGCTGTACTAGACTTATACAAAAATGGAATCGTCACATGGGCGATGTCACATCAAATTGATTTAGACCTCGTGCATACGACCGTAGAACAGCTCAGGCAGTGCACGTTACAATCTGACGTACTATTATTCCGATCAAGGATTCCAGTCAAGAAAAACTAAACGGCCTTTCCCCGATAGAATATCGAGAAAAAGCCGTAGCTTAAAGACTCTTTTTTTAGTGTCTACTTAACGGGGCTATGTGCATATTGAGCCCTCTGAATTACACTGCTAAAAATATTTGGCCTTTATTTTCTCCTCATGATCCATTCTTTAGATTTTTCAAAACCATTGGCATTTCCTTCTCTTCTTTTCCCTTCTTCTCTTGAAGCTTATTGTTATTAGAGTTAGCCGATCTAAACCTCACTTCATCCATTCCATCTATAATATTCGTCAATGTGATACCTCCTTTCCATTTCCATTATTCCCTAACATATAAAATTAGAGTCGTAACAGGATGATTTGATAACCCTCTGATTTCTAACAAAGCTGTATTTGATTTGAAATAAAGGGCTTCTAAGAAAAGCCTGTTGTATTCAGATTACCAAAAATAAATTAACCAACTCCCCTAATAGGTGTAATTAGTTTTACATCAATTCGTGAAAAGATCGTGTCTCCTATAGCGATTGTATAAATAGAATTGTCCTTTAACCTCTCATTCATCGCTACTGTATCATATCCTTCAACTTCTGATTCAAGTTGCTTACCACTATGGGTTTCAACTTGCAACTTCATCAATACGTCCCCCTATTCAGCTTTGAATAAATAAACGAGAAATGATATTCGCATTCACGCGTCCTAGCTTGTCCGGATGTACCATTGTTTCCTTCTTATCTGTTCCATCCGTTTTATCATGGTAACGGAATGTCACAAATTGACCATCATATGCCTCAACACGATTGAGTCCAATCGCAGGTCGACGAATATAGCGGCCAATATACCGAAGTTGTTCCTTCACTTTTCCTTTTTGTTTCGGTGCATACACATAGAAGTCTTTTCCATTTCCAGAAAACGCCTGTTGTAAACGAGCTTGAACTCGTTTCTTCTCTCGCTCTGGCAAATTACGCCGAATGAGCTTAAGTACGACGATTCTAGGCACTGCAAAATCTGCTGCAGAATTAAAGTATGGAGAAGACCTACTGTCAGGACGGCAATTTACAGATGAAGACTATGTCACAGCTACTATGTCACTTATTCCGTTTGAGGGTGCTGCGGCTAAGGTAGTAGCATTAGGTACCATTAAGGTTGGAACAGTCAAGCAATTATTAAAATTAGGAGATAAGGGTGCTAGTGTAATGTCGGCTGCTGGTTACGCTGCAAAAGTTTCTAATAACACAAAAGTAGTAGGATACTACACAACAAGCACTGCCAATTCTACAATATTACGTGACGAGTTAAAAGCAGCAGGAATTGCTCCCCCACCTTATCCTAATGACGCGCATCATATAGTACCAGCAGGAGATACTAGGGAGAGCGCACAGTTAGCTCAACGTTTGCTAAAATCCTTTGGAATAGAAATTAATTCAGCAGCAAACGGTGTATTCTTACCACCGGTTCCTAAGCGGGTAAAGGACGGAGCAGGCATATATAGGCGAGGAATCGAGACATGCATTTCATGTAAACTCGTACAATGATTATGTTGCTAGTATTTTAACAGCGGTCAAAAGCTCTGGTGGAGGTAAAAAACAGGCTGTGGAAGCATTAAATGATATTCGAGCAGACCTATTAAGCGGTAAAATCAAATTGTATAATGAGTAATAAGGAGAGTGAATATATGAAAATATGGGAATTGAAAAGTGATTTTAACGGATACGAAAGTATCCAACTTGTAAATTTTGACGAGGATTTTGATAGATATTTTGATACGAGATTTCCTAATCCTCTCCCTTTACTTTCTAACTGGGAGGATGTCTATGTTAAGACTATAGAAAAAGAAGCAATGAGAGCAAGGAGTGACTTTCCGCATTTCTGGGTTGATGTAGGTACCTCAGTAGTAAGTGAGAAAGCGAAAGTAGCTTTACAAGGACTGGTAAAGAACAGCGTTGAATTTCTCCCCCTTATACATGATGAGTATCAATACTATGCTATACACGTATTAAAGATAATAGATGCTATTGATTACAAAAAAGCAGTTTTAAAAAGGCTTAGTAGCGGATTTGTAATAGGCTTTGATAAATATGAATTTATTAAAGAACGAGTTTTAAATCAACATATATTCAAAGTATACTTAAATGACAATATCCATAGAACAGCTACATTTGTCTCTGATGTATTTAGAGATCTTGCTTTAGAAAGTGAGCTTACAGGAGCAAATTTCGTAGAAGTCTGGGATTCAGAAAGTAATTATTAGATATATGAGATGATAATGTTATTATTAGCTCTCTAAATTTTATAACCTGAGTAAGTATTTTTATTTTATCGCTAAATATTGTTTGGATAGACGCTTAAAGAGGCTGCTGAGAAATTTCTTAACAGCCTCTTTATATTTTATCTGAAGCCTCTCCTGTATAAATTTTTTTATAAATTTCAACTCCATTGGCAGAAGAGGATTTCTTTAACCTGTCTTTCAATTTTTTGTTTCCCTCGCTCAATCATAATCTGCACTGCACTTTTTGAGATTTGTAAATACTTAGCAATTTCCTTATAAGACAACCTGCCTACCTTTGACATGATGTAGACTTCCTTTTCCCTTTCTGTCAAAGTGCTCAACGCATCTTCAATCAGAAGCCGATTCCACTCGCCTATATCTCGCTCTTCCTGTTCTATAAGCTGAAACCAGTACTTGCAGAAGCTGCGGATCAGCAGGGATTGCTCGTTGATATGCAACCCTTCTCTCAATTCCTCGTCTATTTCCAGGTCGTTTTGCTGTCCTCATCCATTCCAAGGCATACTGCAAATCCCCTACCATACCACTTAATATTTTAAAATCTTCCTCAGAAGCTGACTCTTTTGCTTTATTAATCTGGTAAAACGTTTTGTTATATTGCTTCATTAAATCCTTCATGCAGCTCCCCCTTATTTGTATAGGAGTCTGGCAGCCCATAACTACCAAACTCCCAAGCTATTACTCCTGTGAGCCTTTATCCTGTTGCTCTTTCTACTCATGTCATTTTACTGTAAATACGATCATTGAAATTTCACTTCCTCCCCTTTACGTAACACTTGCCCGTTTTCCATATTCTCAATCTGCCCGCAATTCTTACAACAAAGATATGCAAACGACTGCAAATATCTATTCGCATATTAGTGACAAAATACAAAGTGACTCTATCGCACAATTTGAACAGTACATGAATGAAGTGATGAAATGAGTTTGAATTATGTGGGTGTTTTGTGGGTGCAGATAAATTCCCCCCTCAAAATGTATTCCCCACAAACATAAAAAAGCCTCAACACCAGTGGTGTCAAGGCTTCTAGTTCTTAATAAATACTCATATATTGGTCGCGTTCCCATTGATGAACTTGCGTACGGAACATATCCCACTCAATTTCTTTCGCTTCAACAAAGTGATCTAATAAATGCTCGCCAAGCGCCGCACAAATAATTTCGTCAGATTTCAATCTATCTAACGCTTGCGCCAATGTTGCAGGTAAATCTACGATGCCTGCATTTTCACGCTCTGTTTTTGTCATCACATAGATGTTGCGGTCTACTGGAGCTGGAACCGCCAATTTATTTTTCACACCGTCAAGACCTGCCGCAAGAAGAACGGATAGTGCTAAGTACGGATTTGCTGCCGGGTCTACGCTACGCACTTCTACGCGAGTGCTTAAACCGCGGGATGCCGGAATACGGATTAACGGGCTGCGGTTGCGAGCGGACCATGCTACGTAGCAAGGAGCTTCGTAACCAGGCACAAGACGCTTGTAAGAGTTTACAGTCGGGTTTGTTACTGCAGTAAAGTTCGGCGCGTGCTTCAATACGCCCGCGATGAAATGACGAGCTGTATCGCTTAATTGCAAATCGCCGTTTTCATCATAAAATGCGTTTTCTTTGCCGCGGAATAAGGATAAGTTACAGTGCATTCCTGAGCCGTTTACACCAAATAATGGTTTTGGCATGAACGTTGCGTGCAAGCCGTGCTTACGCGCAATTGTTTTTACAACAAGCTTGAACGTTTGAATGTCGTCGCAGGCCTTTAGCGCGCCCGCATATTTGAAGTCAATCTCGTGCTGACCAGGAGCAACCTCATGATGAGACGCTTCAATTTCAAAGCCCATTTCTTCAAGTTCAAGCACGATATCACGGCGGCAGTTTTCACCCAAGTCTGTAGGAGCAAGGTCGAAGTATCCGCCATTGTCGTTCAGCTCTAATGTAGGGTTTCCTTTTTCATCAACCTTGAATAAGAAAAATTCAGGCTCTGGTCCAAGGTTAAAATCTGTAAAGCCGAGCTCTTCCATTTCTTTCAGTACGCGTTTTAAGTTATTGCGCGGATCTCCTTCAAACGGCGTGCCGTCTGGATTGTAGATATCACAGATTAAGCGTGCAACCTTGCCTTTTTCAGAAGTCCAAGGGAACACTACCCAAGTGTCCAGATCAGGGAATAAATACATATCGGATTCTTCAATGCGTACAAATCCTTCAATGGATGATCCGTCAAACATCATTTTGTTGTCTAACGCCTTTTCTAGCTGACTTACCGGAATTTCTACATTTTTAATAATCCCGAGAAGATCCGTAAACTGCAAACGGATATACTTTACATTTTCCTCCCTTGCCAAACGGAAAACATCATCTTTTGTATACTTCGCCATCGTTTCGTTCCTCCTAATCCCTAGCATCTTATATTGAAAAACTTGCAAACCAACATTAGTGAAAAAACCGGGACATATCTCCTTGACGCAAAGAAGTTCGATTAAAACGCCCAGCCTGGTACAACTCATCACGTAATAGCTTGCGAAGCTCAGCGTCTGAGAGCTGTTTTTGATCCGGCAACAGAGCAGGTTGCGCCTCCCCTGTTGCCTTTAATTGAAGCACTTGCTTAATACCGGCTAAATTCAAACCTTGATCCAATAAATCTTTAATTTCAAGCAATTTGTCCACGTCGTTAAATGAATAGTGACGACGGTTTCCTTCTGTACGAGTAGGTTTGATTAACCCATGTTCCTCGTAATAACGAATTTGGCGGGCGGACAGCTGCGTTAAATTCATGACGATTCCGATTGGAAACAGTGGAGTAGAGCGTCGATCGTGGTTGCTCACTTCAGTTCCTCCTTCGCCTTAACATACTTTTATTGTATATTATGGTATGTCTAGTGTCAATAAATGTTAGTTTTTATGACAAAAAATTCCCCGCAAATTCTTTCATGCTTTTTCGTTTCAATCCGCCCTTTTTATCATATGTAGCCAGCTAAATTGTATGAAATAAAGCTGCCAACATTAGTTGACAGCTTTATTCAAAGACAATAGGTTTTTCTCGAGCAATTCATCCACAGCAGAGCAAATCGCCACTTTCACATGGGAATATGTTAAACCGCCTTGTACATATGCTACGTACGGCGCGCGGATCGGGCCGTCTGCAGAAAGCTCGATGCTTGCCCCTTGAATGAATGTTCCCGCTGCCATAATTACATCATCTTCATAGCCCGGCATATAGTTCGGGTACGGCGTAAAATGCGAGTTAATCGGCGAAGCATATTGGATAGCTTGGCAAAATGCAATCATCCGGTTCCGATCATCAAATTGAACAGATTGAATCAAATCTGTACGAGGCGTATCCCATCTCGGCGATGTGTTCATGCCGAGCTTCTCTAAAAATGCGGCAGTGAACACGGCCCCCTTCAATGCTTGCCCTGTTACGTGCGGCGCAAGGAAAAAGCCTTGATACATTTCCTGCAGACTGTACAAAGACGCTCCAGCTTCAGCCCCGATGCCTGGTGATGTTAAACGGTATGCACATGCTTCTACATACTGCTCTTTGCCAACGATATAGCCCCCTGTTTTTACGATGCCTCCGCCCGGATTTTTAATAAGGGAACCAGCCATTAAGTCCGCACCGACGTGACACGGCTCCATCTCTTCTGCGAATTCTCCGTAGCAGTTGTCCACGAACACGACAACGTCCGGCTTGATGCTTTTTACGAACGCAATCATTTCTTGAATTTCAGCTACGGTAAAGGACGGCCGGGTCGCATATCCTTTAGAACGCTGAATGCCAATCATTTTCGTATGTTCATGAATCGCATTCTTCACGGCATCAAAATCTACGCGTCCCTCGCTCGTTAAGGCAACGGAGCGATATCCGATTTGAAATTCCTTGAAAGAGCCGATGCCCTTTCCGCGAATACCGACAATTTCTTCAAGCGTATCGTACGGCTTTCCAGTGATATATAAAAGCTCATCACCTGGACGCAAAATCCCAAATAAGGCTGTAGAGATGGCATGTGTACCTGAAATGATTTGCGGGCGCACGAGCCCTGCTTCTGCACCAAATACGTCTGCATAAACTTTTTCAAGCGTATCGCGGCCGATATCGTCATAGCCGTACCCTGTTGTCGGGATAAAATGAGAATCGCTGATCTTATGCTGACGGAAGCTTTCCAATACACGGAATTGGTTGCTTTCCACCACTTCATCGATGCGCTTATGCACACCGGAAATCATTTCTTCTGTTTCTCGTACAATTGGAGCAAGCTCCTCTCCGTGCTTCAACCTGTTAAACATGTTATTCCTCTTCTCCTTTTCTTGCTGCATATCTCTTTATCGGTCCGTTGAGCGGAGAATTTGCAAATATATAACCCTTGCACTCATACGTTTGCGTTTCTTCATTGAAGACTGTTTCCTCAAGCAGCGTATCCGTTTTTAAAAGAGTCAGCATACGCCCTTCCGCTGCCGAAACAATGACGCGGTACGGATTCATCAGTTGCTTCATTTCGCTCTCAATTTTTTGCTTGAGCAAATCTAAATCCTCGCTGTCGAATGCGCTGATTAAAACATGCTCTCCCTTTGGCGACGGCAAAAAGGACGGGTGCTCGATATCCTTTTTATTATACACCGTGATGAACGGAATTTGCTCCACTTCCAAGTCACACAGCAAATTCTTGACTGTTTTCTCATGTCCAGCATAGTTCGAGTCAGATGAATCCACAACGTGTAAAATGAAATCTGCTTCGTTCACTTCTTCGAGAGTAGAACGGAACGCCGCGACAAGAGAAGTCGGCAAATCTTGAATAAACCCTACTGTATCAGTGAGCAGCACTGTATACCCGCATGGCAGCTGCATTTTTCGAGTTGTCGGGTCAAGCGTTGCAAATAGAAGATTCTCTTCGAACGTATCCGCCTCCGTTAAGCGGTTAAACAATGTTGACTTTCCGGCATTCGTGTACCCTGCAAGCGACAGCTGAAACGTGCTGTTTTGCTTGCGCCGCTCGCGGTAGCGCTTGCGATGCTCTACAATAACAGCGAGCTGCTGCTTGATTTCATCGATGCGGCCGCGAATATGACGGCGGTCTGTTTCGAGCTTCGTTTCCCCCGGACCTCTTGTACCGATTCCGCCGCCGAGACGGGACAAAGCTTCCCCTTGTCCGACGAGGCGGGGCAGCGCATACTGCAGCTGGGCAAGCTCAACCTGAAGCTTTCCCTCTCTTGATTTTGCGCGCTGTGCGAAGATATCCAATATAAGCTGTGTCCGATCTATCACTCTTGCTTCCAGCTCATTGGACAAATTGCGTATTTGGCTTGGTGTTAACTCATTATTAAAGATGACGACATCCGGCTCCATTTCTTTCACCAGTGCAGCGAGCTCCTCCAGCTTCCCTTTTCCGATATAAGTAGCAGGATGAAACCTTGTACGTTTTTGCGTCGTCGAGAGCTGCACCTCAGCTTTTGCTGTTTTTGCCAAGGACGCAAGCTCCTCCATCGAGTATGTAAAACGTTCTTCGTGATCATTCGGCAATTGACAGCCGACTAAAATCGCCTTTTCTTTCTCCAAATATATTCACATCTTTCTTTTCGAAACTTCAACCTTCTACTATAATAGCAGAGGAAGCACTTTTCTTCTAGTTGCTTATCATTCATCGGGAGGAGATTTCATCATGACATGGGATTTGTTCAGCATCATCGGAACGATTGCATTCGCCATAAGCGGCGCTATTGTCGCTATGGAGGAAGAATATGATATTTTCGGGGTATATATTTTAGGAATGGCGACTGCTTTTGGCGGCGGCGCTTTGCGCAACCTGTTAATAGGATATCCGATTGACGCCTTTTGGAAACAAGACTTGCTGTTTCAAATTGCACTTTTATCTATGACAATCATTTTCTTATTCCCTAACAAGCTGATGAAGCATTGGAAGCGTTGGGAAAACATTACCGACGCTATCGGACTTTCCGCCTTTGCGATTCAGGGCGCTTTATATGCGCAAAAAATGAACTTGCCGATCAGCGCAACGATTGTTGCCGCAGTGTTAACAGGCACAGGCGGCGGGATTATCCGCGATATATTGGCAAAGCGCAAACCGCTTGTACTGCGCGCAGAGGTATATGCATTCTGGACGATTTTAGCTGGATTCGCAGTCGGAGCAGGTATTATAAAAAGCCCGGTCTCGATGTATGTATTATTTGTTCTCGTCGTAGTATGCCGCATGCTGTCCGTGCATTACAAATGGCATTTGCCGATTAGAAGCCTGGCGAAAATACAAAAATCGCCGGATAACTAAAAGCGCCTTTCAGGCGTTTTTTCTTTTGTTTTTTTCTCCTTGAAACAGCCATACTAACGAAAAAGGGGGTGCCAATTATGACAAATCACGTAAATAAAGGAAAGCAAAAAAGCTCAGTCGATCAGTTCGGACAAACACCGGAATCCGATTACGGCAAAAGCAAAAAGATGGAGATGCATCATAAGCTGCGTCTAGAAAAAATAAAGGAATAGGGGCGATTAGCATGGCAAAAGGAAACAACCAAAGAAACCGCGGCCAAGCGGCAGCAAGCAGCGTAAACCCGCAAGGCATGGCACCTGGAGAAGGAAATTACGATTCCAAAAGCAAGCTTGAGAACCGCGCAAAAAAGAGCAATACAAAAATTTAAATGCTTCCACTGAAACAATAAGAAAGAAAAAGCACGGAACGGCGCTTCGTGCTTTTTCTGCTTAATTATTAATTTTCTGACCTGCCAAGGCGAACGCAAGCACTGTTGCCGTCAATTTCTTTTCCATATATATGCCTCCAATTCCAAAACACGCAATTACATTCTTTATTCTACATATTAACGAATTATAATTTCGGCATTTTTATGTGCTATGTGCACCAAAAGGGAATATTGTATGCTTCTTCTCTCTGGTTTACCCTTGCATGAAGCGCTACAAAGGTTTGACCGCTTCTGCACGTCGCCGGATGATCTCTCCCCACTATCAAAAGACGATTTTTTTATTCACTTGCATATAGAAACATAAATGTATAATTCGAAAAACATAAATTTTACAATTTTATACATAAAAAAAGAACATAACGCTTATGTTCTCCATTCGTTTTCTATTTCGTTCTTATACTCATCACAAACCGCACAGCTTGTTCAATAGCATAGGCATATTTACGGAAAACGCTATTGCCGTACACTTCATTTTCAAAAAATAAATACCGCTGCGCTTGGGTCAGCTCCAGCTGCAATCCCATTCCCCGCTTATTGCGGTTTGCGATATTGTTCGGATGATCCCCGTTGATTTCATCAGGCGCATCCTTTATGAAGAAGCCGGAGCTTGCCAACATCTCTGCCGTCTCGTTTTTAAGAGAAGCATCCCTGCCTCCCATATAGGTAAGCGGCTCTTCTCCCCGTGCGCCGTGAACAGATACTGTATAAAGCGAGCTTTTCACAAGCTCAAGCGCAATCGGTTCATCAAACTTAGCAGAAGTGATATGCAGCTTTCGATTGTTTCCTTTTTTTAAACCTTTTAACGTATAAAACGTGGCGTTTAATTGCTTCGCGACCTCATAAGCAAGTTCCGATGTGCCCTTTTCAATATTGCCGCCATGAATGGCAAGTACAGCTACGTCCGGATTCCGTTTCTCATATTCAATGCTGTAATCTTTGCCTTTTGCTTCGTTGCTTGCCAATTCCATAAAGCTTTCGTATGTATTCATGAATCCGCCTCCTCCCTTTTAGTATTGTAAAAAACCGCCCAGCCTATAAGCTGTGCGGTTCCTCTCCAAACTCTAAATCAGCGCTTGAAATCGTCAACAAATCAAATTTATCATATGAATCCTGCGTCAAGAGCCGCATCGCCTGCGATCGCACTGATTTCTCTACAATGTTTCGTACGTACCGTCCGTTGCTGAATGCCGTGATGCTTGAAGAATATTTGACTGCATTCAAATGGTCGCGGAGCTTCCACTCAGCTTCCCGGGATAGCTGATACTCCCTTTCATCATACATTCGTTTTCCGATTTCAAGCAATTGATTGACTGTATAGTCGGGAAATTCAATGATAAACGGAAAACGGGATTGCAGACCCGGATTTAAGGAAAGGAAATGATTCATTTCTCTTGAATAGCCAGCCAGGATGAGCACAAACTCATGCTGCTTATCCTCCATATGCTTCACAAGCGTATCAATCGCTTCTTTGCCAAAATCTTTCTCTCCGCCTCGTGCGAGAGAATACGCCTCATCAATAAACAAAATGCCACCTATCGATTTTTTAATTAAATCCCTCGTCTTTTGCGCCGTATGACCAATATATTCTCCTACTAAATCAGCCCTCTCCGCTTCCACGAGGTGCCCCTTCGACAGTACATTCATCTGAAACAGCAATTTCCCGATGATGCGCGCCACCGTTGTTTTTCCCGTGCCCGGATTCCCTTTAAACAGCATGTGAAGCACCTGTTTTTCTGCCTTCAATCCTATTTCCTGTCGCTTTTTATTGATATAAATCCACGCGTATATTTCTTTAATGATTTTTTTCAAGTCCTCCATGCCAACAAGCTTGCCCATCTCCTCTTCCACTTGTCTGAGCATATCATGCTTAGAAACGGCTTCTTCTGCCAAAACCTTTTGCGGAGAAACCGGAGTCGGCTCTTTCTTTCGATTGTTCAACACGATGTTGATTTGATTGTTATTCTTTTTGCGCATGGATTGCTCCATAGGCCACCTCCCCTTGACGAATGATGTCAAGTTTTGCGCTTTCCCAAGAAATAAACATTTTCTTACCGTTTTCTGTTATAATTTATGAAAAGTGATTGGTGGTGGATTGATGCAGACAAAACGGATTGAAAATGAAGAACTGCAGGATACGATTCGAGCTTTCGCCGCATATTTAACGAGTAAGGGAAGAAAGCAGTCTACAATTAAGCGTTACGTATACGATTTGGAAGACTTTATTGGCTGGCTGCAAAAACATAAACATGTTTCTTCTAACAATATATGGTCTTCTCTCGTGACAAAAGACTATGAAAATTACTTTTTTGACTTAAAAGAAAACCGCCACTACTCGGAAAAGACGATGCACCGCGTATTCATTGTCCTAAATCGCATGTACCAATTTCTGCAGCTCTCAAGTCCTGGGCTTTCCAATCCATTAAAAAACATGAATCTTGTCATCCAGCCGGACCGAGCGCTGCGCGATGAAGATTTTATTTCTGAAAAAGAAGAGCTGCAGCTAAAAAAAACTCTTGTATCTCTTGAAGGACTGTCTGAAAAACAGCTGCCTGCACGTCCACTTCTTATTGACAGAAATGCATGCATCCTTATGCTTCTTCTTGATTACGGCTTATCCTTGCAAGAGCTTGTCTCGCTGAATATGCATCATGTCCACTTCGAAAATGACACGCTTACCATTCCTCCTGTATCCGGTATCGCCCGCACTATTAAATTGACCATTGATGATAAGAAAAAACTGTACAAGTACTACAAAATCATTCCAGAGGCAGTGCGGCCGAAATATCATACGTTCGATCCTCTCTTTATCGCATTCGATTTTAATCGGAACACCTATCGCTGGGTATATGAAAACGACGCTCCCAAAGAGCTGACAGAGATTGCAGTGCAAAAAATGATACGGCAAGAAGTGGCTCGCGCCGGACTTCGCAAAGGCATTTCCGGTCAGCACTTTCGAAATACATTCATTTTGCGCCTTATTCAAAACGGGGTAAGCGAGCAGGAAATTGTAAAGAGAGTGGGCTTTAAAACGAAGCTTTCATTAAAACGCTATTATGATTATACAAAAAATAAAACCCTCTTATCGTAAGAGGGTTTCTTTTCTTATGTATGTCTATTCAAGCTCAATGCTTACATTTTTTTGCGGAACGAATGTGGAAATGGCATGTTTATAAATGAGCTGCTGCTTTCCGTCTGTTTCCAAAAGAACTGTAAAATTGTCGAAGCCTTTGATAAGACCGCGCAATTGGAAACCGTTCAGCAAATACAGCGTTACATACGTATTATCTTTACGGAGTTGATTTAAAAATTGATCTTGGATATTGATAGATTGCTTCATGTCGAATCCTCCTCTTTTTCTCTACTTACACTTTATTCTACTAAAGTTGCAGCTTTCCTTCTACATCATGCAAAATTTCTTTTTGTTTAGGCCCATCTGTTACATCAAACCAGGCTACATCCATTTTATTGCGGAACCAAGTGAGCTGCCGCTTGGCGTATCGGCGCGAATTCGTCTTCAGCGCCTCTACTGCTTCTGCTAACGTATGAGTTCCGTCAAAATACGCATACAGCTCTTTATAGCCGATCGCTTGAACGGATTGACAATTTCGGATGCCTCGGTCATACAATGACTTCACTTCTTCAAGCAAGCCCTGCTCCATCATGATGTCCACCCGTTTGTTGATTCGCTCATATAGCTTCGCGCGTTCCATCGTGAGTCCGATGAGTGCAGTATCATACAATAGCTTATTTTCCTGTTCGTCCAGCGATTCGGTCATCGTCTTTCCTGTTGTTTCAAAGATTTCCAGAGCGCGGATGACGCGTCTCACATTGTTCGGATGGATACGCTCTGCGCTCTCGGGATCAATGCTTTGCAGCCGTTTAAAAACAGCTTCTGCCCCTTCCCGTTCAGCCAGCTGTTCTAACTCCTCACGATATATCGGATCTCCCGAAACATCTGAGAACTGATAGTCATATAGCACAGCTTGTATATACAGACCCGTACCGCCGACAATAATGGGCATTTTTCCTCTTTTTGAAATATCGTGGATGCGCTCGCGTACAAGCGTTTGAAACTCAGCTGCAGAAAACGGTTCAGACGGTTCTTTTATATCGATCATGTAATGCGGAATGCCTTCCATTTCTTCGCTCGTAACTTTCGCGGTCCCGATATCCATCCCGCGATACACTTGCATGGAATCTCCGCTTATAATCTCGCCGTTTAAAACTTTCGCAAGCTCAATGCTGAGCTTCGTTTTTCCGACCGCTGTCGGACCGATAATGACAATGACTTTCTCTTGCTTGCTTCCTCCCATGCTTTTCACTCTCTTTATGTAAAGTTGTACATCTGACTATTATACCCAATTTTATGAAATTTAAAAGATGGGAGCTAAAAATAGTTCAATATAGTAATTGAAATTTAAAGTGGCTACATAAAAATTGTAGCCTATCCGGCATAGTTTGTCCACTTCGTTCATACATTTGTAAAAAAAGAAAACGGGAGGCTTACTATGAAAACAAATAGCAGTCAAGAAAGAATGCAAATGTTATTAGATGAACTGATTGTATATTTATCTACGAGGCATTTAGACGTTTCAGAAGAAGAACTGCTGTTTTCATTCAATTGCCTGCTTCGTGCGTGCCAAGGCATGTTGGGTGAAGATCAAAACTGGGAATATATCGAAACGAAATTCAATGCGGCATACAATCTGCTTACCGGCCGGACTGTATACCCGTTTTAATATAGAAGAGCGCCCTCGGGCGCTCTTCCTTGTTTTTAACCGTCTGCAGGCGATTCTTTCAATACTTTCTCCATCACATATACACGTATCTTTCCTGTTTCCGACTGGACCGACCGTTAGAAGAACCTACTCATCTTGTGAGAAAGCGTGTACTCGATACTCTTTATGCAAATGGGAACCTATTTAGTTTGAATTTAACTGTACATGAATTATATTTCCATAAACAAGGAATGATAATAAAAATTTACTTTATATAGGCGATGGTGAAATGAGGATTTTTCAAAATAAACCAAGAAAAAATTTTTATGAGCCTCAAAAACAAGTAAAGGAAATTCAAAATAAAAGGATAAGCACAACCTTATCTGAAAACCTTGTAGATTTGTATACCCTTTTCAACCATACTCCTGACTTAATTGTACGACACTTGGATATTCAAAAGAGTGGTGAGAAAGCGGTCCTTATTTATCTTGCGGGTCTAACTAATACAGACTCTATCCATGATCATGTCCTTCGCCCGTTAATATATGGGGATGAAGATAAGAAGAATCCCAACTTACCGGTATCGATTGGTCACGTTGGATCATCGAATTATTGGACAGAGCTTGAGAACAGTATTCTACAAGGTAAAAGTGTATTGTTAGTCGAGGGACGAAACGATGCAATGATCTTCGACACCCAAGGGTGGCCACAAAGAGCGATTGAAGATCCACAGCTTGAAGCCTCTTTAAAGGGTGCACATCAAGGATTTGGGGAGACAGACAGTAGGAATATCGCGTTAATCCGCCGCTATATTCCTAGCCGTGAGCTAAAAATCAAAGAGGCCACAGTTGGACGCCGAAGTAAGTGTAAGGTTTCGATTCTGTACTTGGAAGATGTGGCACATCCAGAGGTATTGCAAGAGCTGGAGGATCGCATCCGCCAATTAGATGTCGACGCGATTCTTAATGCAGGAGAGTTAGAGGAATTCATTGAGGATAATCCCTATTCCCCGTTTCCGCAACTTATCTCAACGGAACGGCCGGATGCGGCTGCCTCTCATATTTTGCAGGGAAGATTTGTCGTTATGGTGGATGGATCACCCGCAGCATTGGTTGCACCAGTAACACTTGTATCTTTTTTTCAAAATGTGGATGACTACGGCTCACGCCTGCTAACTGCTAATTTTATCCGGTTATTGAGGTTACTTGCTTTTTTCGTGGCTATTCTTTTGCCCTCACTTTATATATCTTTGATTTCGTTTAATTATGAGTTAATTCCTGTAAAATTATTGCTCAACATTGGAAAATACCGGGCTGAGGTGCCTTTTTCTCCGCTGATTGAAGCGTTTATTATGGAGATTGCTCTTGAAATGCTGCGTGAAGCAGGGGTACGCCTTCCTGCTCCCATTGGGCAGACCGTAGGGATTGTAGGGGCTATTGTTATCGGTCAAGCTGCTGTACAAGCTGGGATTGTCAGCAACATGATGATTATAGTTGTCGCCTCTACCGCCATTACTTCTTTTATTATACCTAATCATGATATGAGCTCAGCCATTCGGTTATTGCGATTTCCTATGATGTTGCTAGCATCTTTGTTTGGGATTGTAGGTATTGTGGTTGGTTTGATCACTTTGATTGGACATCTTATTTCTTTGGAATCGCTGGGCACTCCATATAGCAGTCCATTTGCCCCAGTCTATTTTTCCGACTGGAAGGATAGTTTTTTGCGTGTTCCACTCTGGAAAATGAACCATCGTCCTTTGAGCACAAGAGCAATTCAAGCAAAGAAACAAGGCTCCAATCACCCTCAGGGGGATGAAAAGTGAAAAAGTATGCTTACAATGAAATTACCTTAATGCAATATATTTTTTTAATACATGGTGCACAATTCGGGATCGGTGTACTGCAGCTCCCGCGAATCTTGGCAGAAAAGGCAGGTATGGATGGTTGGATACCTATCATCCTTGGCTGGATCGCATCTGTTGCAGCGAGCCTGATCATTATTCAAATCATGAAGAAATATCCAGAGGGAACACTATTTGATTTGTTTACAAAGTATTTTGGAAAGTGGGCAGGAAAAGCCATTGCCGTTTTCATTGCCCTGTATTGCGCTTATAGTGGGTTTATCATTATGCAGCGGTCAATCCTTTTTATTCAAGTATGGATTGTGCCGGGAGTAGCTGGTTATGTACTCATGATTTTATTCGCTATCCCTACTTATACGATTGCTCGCAATGGGATTCGCATCATCGGCCGATACGCAGAACTCATTTTTTTCCTTATATTATGGATGCCTTGCTTTTACTTGTTTGCCTTGCGGGAAAGCCATCACTGGATTCACCTTCTCCCTTTGTTCAAAGATATGAAGAAGGCCCTATTGGCTACGCAATCTACTGCATATTCTTTTTTTGGCTTTGAAATTGCGTTTTTGCTATACCCATTTTTACAAAAGAAGCAAACAGCTTCTATCGGCATTATAATTGCTAATTCATTATCAATGCTCGTATTTTTATTTATAACTCTTGCATGTTTTATCTTTTTTAGTCCAGACGAAATTACTCTATTTAACGAACCTACAGTAAGCATATTAAAAGTAGTGGAATTTCGATTTGTAGAGCGAATGGAAATTATTTTTCTTGCGTTGTACTTGTTGGTGCTATCTAGGGCCTGGATGCCTTATATGTATGGCGCTACTTTCTGTACAAGTTGGCTGTTCGGAAAACAGGATCACAGCAAACATTTGCTCCTATTATTGCTGTTGATGGTGATGATCACGTATTTTGTCACTCCTACTTTTAATCTAAATGACCAGCTGCAAGAACTGAGTTCGAAAATTGCATTTCCCTTCATATATATCGTTCCTTTATTTTTGTGGATTTACTTAATTATCCATGAACGGATTCGAGGAAGGGTTGCCAAATGAAGTGGTGGATGGGACTTTTTCTGTTGCTATTTTCTCTACTAATCCTTTCAAGAGGAATTGTACAACCACCATACTTAGAGGATACAATGTTTTCCTTAGCGTTTGGTGTAGATTTAAACAAAGAAAACGAGTTGGTATTTTATGACACAAGTCCTGTATTCGGTAAAGAAGTGAAAGAAAAAACAGAAAGATTCGATGTTAAGGCAAAAACGATTCGGCAATCTAGAAAGGAATTCGACGATCGCAGCACTGGTGTGTCCATCGGATCAAAACTTCAGGTTCTGCTTATCGGGAAACGATTGCTTCAAGATCCCAATTGGCTTTCCTTATTGGATGTCTTTTATCGTGATTCTAAAGCTACAGTCAATTCTAGAATCATGATCGTAGATGGTCCTGTCTCAGAGATTATGCACTTTAATCCTAAAGACAAACCAACCACCTCGATATATTTAAGGTCCCTAATCGATACTTCAAATGTAAGAGGAGAATCCGTAAAAACAACGCTGCAGAACCTGCATCGGCAGCTGTTTGATAAAGGCATCACTCCCGCCATCCCCACCATTAAAATGGGGAAAGAAGTCATATTGACTGGCAGTACACTGTTAAACGGGAAAGGAATGTACAGTGCTTCGCTTAATTCTCAGGAAACCACCTTGTTACAAATACTGCAAGGGGACAAGTCCGATTTTTATCTCACCCTTCCTGTTATAAAAGGGAAAGAGGAGAACTCAATCGAAAGAAACATGTTAAGCTTTAATGCTCATAACGTAAAAACAAAGATTCATACTGAGTATAGTCATGATAAATTTAGATTCGATATTCACGTTAATATGTACATAGAATTATCGGAACGTCTATTTCCATTTAATATGAAAAAGAATAGCGATAAACTAGAACAGATGGTAGAAAAACAATTGAAAATGCAACTTGGCAATTTCATAAAGAAAATCCAAAAACATAAAATTGACCCAATTGGCTTAGGGGTATATGCCAGAGCCTATCAAAACAAACATTATGAGCAAGTGCAGGACCGTTGGGGCAAAGCGCTAGGAGAAGCAACGATCAATATTTCTGTAGATGTAACAACACGATCCATGGGGGCTGTCAAATAAACAAAGAGAAAGGAGTTTACATTCTTTTAAGGAGGAAAAGAATGTAAACTCCTTTGAATTATAATTGAAGTGCATTATTTGTAAGCAATTTTGTTTACATTACCCGCTTAAACATCTTCTCTAACTCATACGTGGAATGATGCACCACAATCGGTCTTCCATGCGGACATGTATATGGATTCGTTGTTTTACGCAAATCTTCCAATAACGCGAAAATTTCTTCATTCTTTAAATGTTGATTAGCTTTGATAGAAGCCTTGCAACTCATCATGATAGCCGCTTCTTCCCGCAGCTTTTTCACATCAACCCGCTTGTGCTTCAGCACCTGCTGCATCATTTCTTCGACGATTTCAACCTCTTCTCCTGTTGGGAACCAAGTAGGATGAGACCGGACGATAAAGCTTTGCTGGCCGAACGGCTCTAAAAATAAGCCGACCTTTTTCAGTTCTTCCAGCTGCTCCTCAACCCGCAAATATTCGTTCAGCGATAAGTCAATACGATACGGAACGAGCAGCTCCTGCACTTCAGACGCGACACGGCCCACTTTTTCACGGAAGTATTCGTAATTGATGCGCTCCTGAGCGGCATGCTGGTCAATGAGATATAGCCCTCTGTCATTTTGGGCTAAAATATAGGTGCCGTGCATTTGTCCGATCGGATACAGCGGCGGAAGATCATTGCCGTTCATGCTGACTTCGCATGCAACTTCTTCTGGCTCTTCGTTAAGAGTCTCTTCCTTTTCATGCTCTTCTTCCCATACATATGTCTCTTCTTGCACGGATACAGGGATCTGCGGATTTTCCGTTTTTGTTACAGCCTCTTTCTCCTCTATAATTTCCTCTGCCGGCGCTTTCTCTTGTACGAGCATACCGGTCGGAAGCGTGATAGCAGGGGTTGTGTTATGCTCGAAACGAAACGTTTCCTGCATGCTTTCTTCACGCACGGGCTTTTTCGTCTGAACAGCCGCAGCAGGGATAAGCTGTACCTTTTGAAACGCTTCTTTCAGTCCGGCTTCTATAAGCGCAAGCAATTCCGCCTCTTTACTGAAGCGCACCTCAAGCTTAGCCGGATGCACGTTTACATCCACAAGCATCGGGTCCATTTCAATCGAGAAAAAGCCGACCGGGTATCGTCCGATTGGCAGCAGTGTGTGATACCCCTGCTGAATCGCTTTGATGAGCGAATAGTTGCGAACGTAACGTCCGTTTACAATGGTAGAAATATAATTGCGTGAGGCGCGCGTAATTTCAGGAAGCGCCGCATAACCTGTAATGATAAAATCGAGCGATTCCGCTTGAATAGGAACCATCTTTTTCGCTGTCTGCAGGCCATAAATGGCTGCAAGAACTTGGCGCACATCACCACTTCCCGGGGTATGCAAAAGCTTTTTCCCGTTATGGAACAAGCGGATTGACACCTCCGGATGCGCCATAGCAATACGGTACACAAGGTCAGTAATATTGCCAAGCTCTGTATTGATGGTTTTCATATATTTCAGACGGGCCGGTGTATTAAAGAATAAATGCTGCACCGTAATATCCGTTCCCTTGCGGCTCGCTGTTTTTTCCCGTTTGATTACTTCGCCGCCTTTGATGATCACATGCGTGCCCGGCGCATCGCCTGTGCTCGTAATAAGCTCCAGCTCGCTGACAGAAGCGATACTCGGCAGCGCCTCTCCGCGGAATCCGAGCGTGCGGATGCGGAACAAATCATTTTCATCTTTAATCTTGCTTGTCGCATGACGGTCGAACGCAAGCAGACAATCGTCTTCTTCAATTCCATCCCCATTATCGACAATGCGGATTTTTGAGAGACCCGCTTCTTCTAAATGAATCTCTATTGTTGTACTGTTTGCGTCAATTGCGTTTTCCACTAATTCTTTGACGACGGAAGCAGGCCGTTCCACGACCTCTCCCGCTGCAATTAAGTTCGACAGCTGATCATCAAGCTTTCGAATTTTCCCCATCGTCTCACCCTTTCTTCAGCGTTTTTTGCAGGTGATACAGCTGGTTCATCGCCTCAAGCGGCGTCATATCCAATATGTCTATTTTCTTAATTTGATCAAGCACTTGCTTTTCCTGCGGTGTGTACACCGTTTTTTGCTTCGGCTCCGTGTTCAATGCAAAGAAGGAAAGCTGATCGGCTTCCGCCACGATGGAAGCGGCTTCCTCCGTCTTTTTCTCCGCTGTCTTCGGAATCTCTTTCGTTTCCTGCCCCTCCAGAGCGGTGAGCACTTCCTTTGCCCGGGAAATTAATACAGCCGGCAGTTCAGCAAGCTCCGCGACATGAATGCCATAGCTTTTGTCTGCTGCGCCTTCTTGAATTTTATGCAGAAAAACAACCTTTCCGTTTTCCTCTATCGCCGAAACATGGACATTTTTCAGCTTGTCCAGCTGCTCTTCCAACACTGTCAATTCATGATAATGCGTTGAGAATAACGTTTTTGCGCCTATATAATCATGAATATACTCGATAATCGCTTGCGCCAATGCCATTCCATCGTATGTGGATGTGCCGCGGCCGATTTCATCAAATAAAATCAGGCTGTTCTGTGTTGCATTCGCAATCGCATTCTTCGCTTCAAGCATTTCCACCATAAATGTACTTTGTCCTGAAATTAAGTCATCCGCCGCGCCGATTCGCGTAAATACTTGATCAAATACCGGCATGACTGCTTCGCTTGCCGGCACAAAGCATCCGACCTGCGCCATAACCGCAATTAGCGCCAACTGACGCATGTATGTGCTTTTACCGGACATGTTCGGACCTGTAATGAGGAACAAATCTAATCCTTCCGGCATTAGAACATCGTTCGGCACATACGTTTTGGCTTCGAGCACCTTTTCTACAACAGGGTGACGGCCGTCTTTAATGAAAATTTCGCGCTTCATTGTAAGCACTGGCTTCACGAACTGCTCTTCTTCGCTAATTGTCGCAAAGCTTTGCAGAACGTCCAGCTCGCTGATAACCTTAGCCAACTGCTGCAGCTTCGGAATATATACTTTCACTTGCTCGCGAAGCTGTGTAAATAAATCGTACTCTAGCTGCACGATTTTTTCCTCCGCTCCTAAAATCATCGCTTCCTTTTCCTTCAGTTCGTCCGTAATGAAGCGCTCAGCGTTTGCAAGTGTTTGCTTGCGCTCATAACGCCCCTCGGGAAGCATGGACAGGTTGGCCCTTGTGACCTCAATATAATACCCGAAAATACGGTTGTATCCGATTTTCAAAGATTTGATTCCTGTTAGCTGACGCTCGCGCTGCTCAAGCTCGGAAATCCACGTTTTTCCGTTTTTACTGACGTAGCGGTATTCATCCAGCGTGCTGTTATAGCCGTCCTTGATAATATTGCCTTCTTTTACAGACAAGGACGGATTGTCTAAAATGCTTTTTTCCAAGAGCTCAGCCAAGCTTTCGCACGGGTCCGCATTTTGCACAAGCGCATTTGCATACGGGCTGTTCAACTGCTCGACCAGCTCTAGAATAGACGGGACCTGCAGTACGGAACGCTTTAATTGAAGCAAATCTTTTGCGTTTACATTGCCGTATGCAACTTTTCCTGCCAATCTCTCTAAATCATATACTTCCCGCAGCTTTTCTTTTAAATCTTCACGCACGAAATAGTTATTTACAAACGTTTCTACCATTTCATGGCGCTCTTCGATTTGCGCCTTGCTCACAAGCGGACGCTCCATCCATTGCTTCAGCATGCGGCCGCCCATCGCTGTTTTCGTTTTATCAAGCAGCCACAAAAGCGATCCGGTTTTTTCTTTTGTCCGAATTGTCTCTGTTAACTCAAGGTTCCGCTTAGAGTGCACATCTATTTTCATGAATTGATTTGTATAGTACATCTCCACCGGCTGAAGATGATCAAGGGAACGCTTTTGTGTACGTAATACATAGCGCAGCAGGCGGCCCACTGCATCGGCGAGCTTCGTTTGTGTGAGATGCTCAACGAGGTGAAGCAACCCTTCCGGAATCGCTGTATCGTCTTCATAAGAAACGGTGATTTTAAGCTGATCTGTTATTTTACTTAGCTCACCCATCGGGAATGAACTCGCCACGACGATTTCTTTAGCGCCAAGAGCGTGTACTTCAAGAAGCACATCCTCCATAGAACCGTTCAGCAGCGTTACTGTATTTTGTCCGGTTGATAAGTCATTGCAGGCAAGTCCGTATGAACCGTCTTCAAAGCTCGTTAAAGAAACAAGGAAGTTGTTTTCCTTCTCATCAATTGTACGCCCTTCCATCACCGTTCCCGGCGTGATGAGCTGCACCACTTCGCGGCGAACAACACCTTTTGCTGTTTTCGGGTCTTCCACCTGCTCGCAAATTGCCACCTTATAGCCTTTTTCAACAAGCTGCTCAATATAGTTTTTCGCAGCGTGATGCGGCACGCCGCACATTGGAATACGTTCGTTTCCCCCAGCATCGCGGCTTGTCAGCGTAATTTCCAGCTCATGCGCAGCCTTTACTGCATCATTAAAGAACATTTCATAAAAATCGCCGAGGCGAAAAAATAAAAAGGCATCTTGGTAGTCTGCCTTGATTTGTAAGTATTGTTGCATCATAGGGGTATATTGTGCCATTGTGTTCCTCCAGCCCTTTATTCCTAAAAATCTCATTATAGCATATTATATCTCGCAAACACGGTTTGACGTTAGTGTTCATTACGTTTCGCTTCAATACAACCGCTTCTATTATGACATATCAGCGACATTTTCTCCATTCAATGATTCTAGTTATTTATCATTTCGTTAACGTATTTATATAAATGCAACTAAAAAAATCGACAAAAAAGCTAGGAAGAGATCTTCCTAGCAGGTAACTATTCTTCTTCAGCCTCTAACATAAAGTTCGGGTCTAAATCTTCAAATTCATCGTCATCTATATCGTAATACGCATTGTCATCGTCATGACAGCCTTCCGGATTCACCTTTACGCATATCTTCGTTTTGCCGATCACCTCAACGAGAAACTCACGCTCAACCGTTACAATAATTTTGTTGCCGTTCGGTGAAATAACTGCCTCTAAGCAGTTCGGATGCTGAATGACGCGCGCGATGATTTCATAGTCATCGCCTGTAAAGTTTTTGTCTCGGTAACGGATCTTAACCTCTTCTTTGTAATGAACGCGCTCCGTTACGACTTCCGTTTTCGTGTTGTCATCATAGGAATACCATGTGTTGATATCATAGTACCCTTCAATTTCTACGTACTTACCGCATTTTTCTGCTTCATATGCATGGTTGATAACCCAGCACCCTAAAATGCTTGTCGGCGTATGATTCGGATCTACAGTGTGAGTGGATTTCATATATTGGCGGCCCTTACCGACGACCGCGTACGTATAAATCTCTCTATATTCGGACATTCCAAACCCTCCTCAATCAATATTCAATTCATCATATGCGAGACAATCGCGGAATGTGTCATCACCTATGAAAAAAAGCCTAGGAAAGACGGTTCTGTGCATAGAATCCGCATAGTCCATTTTATGCGCAAATGCCCAAATATGTGCTTATTTTATGAAGGAAGTGAAGAATTAATAAGCAGTGAACCTGTAGGCTCACTGCTTATTAATGTATAGCACCTGTAATCCGGTTTGGTTCAAAGAATGCTAAGGCTTATTGTAGTGCGGCTGGAAGAAGAAATCCATAAAGCCGAACGGATTATTTTTGAACTTTTTTCACAAATTTAATTTAAAAAAGATGTCCTGAAATCGGACATCTCTTCGTCTTAAAGACCGCAGCCAGAACCGCAGCCGCCGTTTTTGCTTTCTACTTCTGCACCTGTTTCGCCTTTTAACACATTTCCTCCTGTAGAGATGAGAATTTCATCTGTTACTGTATTGGAAATCGTACTGGCTACAAGCTGCAGCAAGTCATTCACATAAGTTTGAGAGGATTGAAATTCTTGTACGACCGGAATCGCATCAAGCTGCTCTTGCAGCGCATCGATATCAGCTTCCACTTTTTTGAGCGCTTCCGCTTTTCCATAATGCTGTAAATTTACCGCATGCTTTTGTAGCGCCTTAATTTGGTCGATCATGCGTTTTACACTTTCATTTTTATGAATTTGCGCTTCTGCGCGTTTAAAGAAATCTACTTCTTCTGTCTCAGCAATCATTTTTGCTAATTCTTTTGCGCGTGCTACAATATCATCTTTTGTATAAACGGTCATTTATTTCACCTCTATTGGCTCTTCTACCATTACTCCGTTTAGCGACCATGTTTTCGCTTCAGTAATTTTCACTTGCACAATCTTTCCGATTGCAGATTTTGGTCCAATGAAGTTAACAAGCTTGTTTTTACGTGTATAACCTGCTAATACGTCCGGATTATTTTTACTTTCGCCCTCTACAAGCACTTCTACGATTTGATCTTGGTATGCCAAGTTTTTCTTCGCGGAAATTTCGTTTACAACTGCGTTCAAGCGCTGTAAACGATCTTTTTTCACTTCCATCGGAACGTTATCTTGCATTTTCGCAGCCGGCGTACCTTCGCGAGGAGAGTAGATGAACGTATATGCACTGTCAAATTCTACTTCGCGATACAGAGACAGCGTTTCTTCAAATTGCTCTTCAGTTTCGTTCGGGAAACCGACGATAATATCCGTTGTAAAGGAAGCATCCGAAATCGCTGCCTTCATCTTGCGGACAAGCTCTAAATATTGCTCACGAGAATATTTACGAGCCATCATTTTCAAAACTTCTGTGCTTCCGGACTGTACCGGCAAGTGGATATGCTCCACTAAGTTTCCGCCTTTTGCCAACACTTCAATTAAGCGGTCATCAAAGTCGCGCGGATGGCTTGTTGTAAAACGAATGCGCGGAATATCGATTTTGCGAAGCTCATCCATTAAATCGCCAAGACCATATTTTACATCTTCAAAGTCTTTGCCGTATGCATTTACGTTTTGACCGAGAAGCGTGATTTCTTTATAGCCTTGCGCTGCCAGCTGACGTACTTCTTGAATGATATCTTCCGGACGGCGGCTGCGCTCTTTGCCGCGTGTATACGGAACAATACAGTACGTACAGAACTTGTCGCAGCCGTACATAATGTTTACCCACGCTTTAATATCACCGCGGCGCACGCGCGGAAGGTTTTCAATTACATCGCCTTCTTTGGACCACACCTCTACTACCATTTCTTTAGAGAACATTGCTTCTCTTAAAATGAATGGCAGACGGTGAATGTTATGTGTACCGAATACCATATCCATGAACGGATACGTTTTCATGATTTTATTGACAACAGATTCTTCTTGAGACATGCAGCCGCATACGCCAAGAATCACATCCGGATTCTTTCTCTTCAGCGCCTTTAAGTGACCGATTTCGCCGAATACTTTGTTTTCCGCATTTTCACGGATCGCGCACGTATTCAATAAAATAACGCCTGCATCCTCTACTGTATTTGTCGGCTCAAAGCCAAGACCGGCTAAAATACCAGCCATAACCTCTGTGTCATGCTCGTTCATTTGACATCCGTACGTACGAATGTAGAACTTGCGGCCATTTCCGATTCCGATCATATCTTCTGGAATCTCAAAATCACGCTGAATGCTGATTTCTTCTTTTCCGCGCTTCTTTGCATCCTTCAAAGAAGGCGGCTGATATATTTTTTCAAAATATTGGCTGTAATCCTTTGCGGATTTTTTGTCCGATGGATTCACCTGTTGGCTTTCTAGTCGTTGTTGTTCGTTCATGAATAATCTCCTTTCAGTCTAGTATACTCAGTCTAAACAGATGCTCTTATTCTTAAACAATGCAGCATTCATGTACATTATCATAGTATAAAGCGTTTAGCGTAATTAAACAATATACACGAACAGGATTCATGAACGAAAAATTCATGAGACACTCCCTGCTTTTTCAAATGCAGCCAGCTCTTTTTTTATGTGCTGCGTCAGTACGATTGTACGAGTATATACACATCGGCTTCCATGACAATCGCTTCGTAATTTTTACAGAACAACACTTTTTGAAAACGGTATTATTTTTTCTTTTCAGTGCTTGTTTTCACTCCACGCTTGTTAAGGACCCGCATGTTTACAATTATCATACTTCATCCAGCGTAGCCTGTAATTATTCAAAGTCTTTCCTCATATAAATATGAACATCCGTTCCGCAAATAGAAGTCGCTTTTACTTTGATGAGCACTTCATCTGCTTGAATAGTTGGAACAGGTACCATTTGCAGCTGTGCTCCATATCCCTGATGGTGCTTGACTATGGCTCTCATTTTCCCTGTCACCGTATGGACTCCCCCTGTGCATGCAGCTAATTCAAGCATTACACTATCATTTTAACATTCAGAATTTTCAGGGTAAATACAGCTTGCCTCAAGGTTTTACATATATCGTTTTCTGACAAACGCTATTTTTTGACTTTTTATATGAACAGAAGCTATCCAAGCGCAGTCGGACAGCTTTTCTGTGAAAGCTCTGTTTTGCTATACAAAATTCGCTGCATATACTCTTAAACCAAATAAAATAGAACTCCTTCGGACGGGAAGGAGTTCTGCTGTATTACATGAATTCTGCCACAAGCTCGTCGAACATCTGTTGATCAAACGTTAGGTCAGCGTTCACTAATGGTTTTTCACTGTAGCTTTTAATAAGCTCCTGATAAGAAGGTTGTTGCTTATTTTGGTAAATAAGGCCTGTTACAAGACCATTATTTTCCATAAGTGTTTGCATCGCCATTGCACGGTTAGATGGGTTGTAACCCTCTACTTCGCTCAATTTCTTCAAGTTTTCTTTGAACCAGTCATACGTGTTTACTTTATTGTACGTTACGCATGGGCTGAAGACGTTAATTAAAGAAAATCCTTTATGCCTCATACCTTCTTCAATTAATTGTGTCAGCTCTTTCAAGTCGCTGGAGAAGCTTTGCGCTACGAATGTCGCACCAGCAGTTAGTGCCATTTCCATTACGGATAATGCCGGTTCAATGGAACCTTGCGGTGTGCTCTTTGTTTTGAAGCCAACGTCGCTTCGAGGGGATGTTTGGCCTTTTGTTAAACCGTAAATTTGGTTATCCATAACGATGTAAGTAACATCGATGTTACGGCGAATTGCATGAATCGTATGACCCATACCGATTGCAAAACCGTCTCCATCACCGCCGGAAGCGATAACCGTAAGATCGCGGTTTGCCATCTTCAAACCTTGCGCGATTGGCAATGCACGTCCATGAATGCCGTGGAAGCCGTATGAGTTGATATAGCCTGAAATACGTCCGGAGCATCCGATACCGGATACAACTGCCATTTGCTCAGGCTCTAAACCTACGTTTGCAGCTGCACGCTGGATAGCAGCCTGTACAGAGAAGTCGCCGCATCCTGGACACCAGTTTGGTTTTACATTATTGCGAAAATCCTTAAATGTTGCCATTTAATACAACCCCTTTTTTGCATTCGTTGTAAATTTCTTTCGGTAAGAACGGATTTCCATCGTACTTCAGCAAGCTGGAAATCTTTTCGCCATAGCCAATATTCATCTTCATGATGTTAGCAAGCTGACCTGTTGCGTTGTTCTCTACTACTACGACACGCTTTGCACTCTTTACAAACGGCAGCAATTCGTCTTTCGGGAACGGGTGAATTAAGCGAACGTGAGCGTGGTTCACTTTCATGCCTTCCTGCTCAAGACGCTCCATCGCTTCTTCGATTGCACCGCGAGTAGAGTTGAAGCCTACCAGCAGAAGGTCCGCATCGGCATACTTTGCATTTGTATAAACAGGGGTGTTGAATTTCAAGTTATCTAATTTGCGCATACGCTTATCCATTTGCGCAATACGGTTTTCTGGAGACTCAGACGGCTTGCCTGTTTCTGCGTGTTCTACACCCGTTACGTGGTGAATGCCGTTCTTCGTACCAGGCACAACGCGCGGAGAAACGCCGTCTTCTGTCACCTCATAGCGCTTGAAGTATTCTTTGTTTTCTATGGAAGGCTGCGCATTCAAGTCAAGCTTGCCGCGGCGAACTTCTACTTTATCATAGCGGAGCGGCTCTACCGTTTGTTTTCCTAGAGAAAGCTGAAGGTCTGTAAGTAAGATAACCGGCACTTGATATTCTTCAGCAATGTTAAACGCTTCTGCTGCATCGTAGAATGCTTCTTCTACTGTGCTTGGCGCCATAACTACCTTTGGAATTTCACCGTGGGTGCCGTAAATCATCGCCATTAAATCAGATTGCTCTTGCTTTGTCGGAAGGCCTGTACTTGGACCGCCGCGCTGCGTGTCAATAATCACAAGCGGAGTTTCTGTAATGCCGGATAATCCGATTGCTTCCATCATAAGGGAAAGACCAGGTCCTGCTGATGCTGTCAATGTACGCACGCCACCGTAGTTAGCGCCGATCGCCATTGTACAAGCTGCGATTTCATCCTCTGTTTGAATAACCGCTCCGCCCACCTTTGGAAGCTTCTTAATTAAGTATTCCATAATCTCAGAAGCTGGTGTAATCGGATAAGCAGCCATAAAACGAGCTCCGCCGGCTAATGCGCCGAATGCGATTGCATCGTTTCCAATCATGAATAGGCGCTTTTGACCGTCCGCTTTTTCGATCTGCATCATGTTTACTTGATCGCCAAGCAAATCTTTCATGTATTGGGAACCGCGTTTGATTGCTTCCATGTTCTTTTCAACAATTTGCTGACCTTTTCTGCCGAAGATTTCTTCAACTACTTCAAGGTATACTGTTTCATCTAATCCTAATACAGCGCTGGAAGCACCAACTGCGACCATATTTTTCATTAATGAAGTGCCAAGCTCTGTTGCGATCTCTGTGAATGGAACCGCATACAAGCTAGCCTTTGTATCGTCTGAAATTGTCGGGTTAAATTTTGCATCGGCAATTACAATGCCGCCAGGACGTAACTCGTGGAAATTCACGTCGATCGTCTCTTGGTCGAATGCCACAAGTATATCTAAGTCATCAGAGATAGCACGAACTTCTGTTGTGCTTACACGAATCTTATTGTTGGTGTGACCGCCTTTAATGCGTGATGAGAAATGGCGATAGCCGTACAGGTAATACCCTAGTCTGTTTAATGCTATAGAGAAAATTTCACCTGTACTCTCAATTCCTTCACCTTGTTGTCCTCCAACTTTCCAGGAAAGTTGACTAATCATCTCCTACACCCCTTTGGTCGCATGCATTGTATTGTATTTTTTTACACTATTAGTTTACTACTTTCTAAAACAAGAAACTAAAATGAATACTAATTATACCTCTTTTGATTTGCGAGAATTGTTAACATGATGCTAATTTGCTTTCAATTCTAGACCTACTCGGCAGAAAATGCAAGAATTTGAAACAAATTCATTAACATTTTTTGAAATTTCCGTAACTCTTGTATCCCAGACGAATAAGTTTAGTATAGTAATAATTTCAGAAAGAGATATGCTCTGCAAAATTACTATACAGGAACTTGCGCACTTGCTCTTCCTTATAGTGTTTTTGGAGTTCATTTATGAGATTTTCATAGTGCGTATAGCACTCTAAATTTACAATTGTTTCAGTAATACCATCAAAGTCCGAGCCGAATCCTACGTTGTTTTCACCGCCGAGCGCACATATATGCTCCAAATGAAGCAGCACGTCTTTAATATGTACAGGCATCTGTTCTTTTACAAACGACGGCACAAATGTAATGCCGATCATTCCGTCTTTTTCCAGCAACGCTTGAATTTGTTCGTTTTTTAGATTCCTCGGGTGCTCACGCAAAACATGACAGTTAGAATGCGACGCAATCGGATGCTCAGCGTGCTCCATTACATCCCAAAAGCCTTTTTCGGACAAGTGGGAAACGTCTGTCCATAAGCTATGCTCGTTTAACCGTTCTACAACTTTTATACCGAAGGATGAAAGGCCGGCTCCTCTCGGCTCAAGCACGCCGTCCGCTACCGCATTGCTGTAATTCCAAGTCAAACCGACAGAGCGCACGCCAAGGCGATGCAGCGTGTCTAAACGCGTGATGCTTTGACCGATCGCATCGCAGCCTTCAAGCGTTAACAGCGCTCCAATCTCCCCTTCTTGCAATCGTTGTGCATCTTGCTTTGTCAAAACAAGCTTCACCTCAGAATGTTTGTCCACTATTTCTTTATAAAAAATTTCGACCATTTCCAATGCTGCATGAAAACGATGTTCATGCGGTACATGCTCCGGTATGTAAATAGCAAAACATTGTATTTTGCCGTTTGATTTTTTTAAGCCCTCAAGCGTAATATGAAGACTGCTGTCGTTTGCAAAACGTTTTTGCTTGGCTCGCCAAAGCTGCCAAAGCACGTCGCAATGCGCGTCAAATATTTTCATGCTATTCGCTCCCCTTCTAAAAATAAAAACAACCTGTTTGCGGCGCAAACAGGTTTTCAAAATTAACGAGGCTCTACAATTAGTTTAATAGCTGTGCGCTCTTCTCCATCAATCATGATGTCTGTGAATGCCGGGATGCAAATCAAGTCCACGCCGCTCGGTGCTACGAACCCTCTTGCGATTGCTACTGCCTTCACGGCTTGGTTCAATGCACCTGCTCCAATTGCCTGAATTTCCGCAGTACCGCGTTCACGGATAACTCCTGCAAGTGCACCGGCTACAGAGTTAGGGACCGAAGTTGCTTTAACTTTTAATATTTCCATTCCTCGTTTCCTCCTCGTTTCATTAAATAAGCGCTTGAATTTGAATTCACTTTACATATATTCACGAGGAGGGAATCGTATTCCTGCTTATCCATCCTAATTTTTCTAAAAAATTTCAATATATAGTCAATTCAAAAAATTGAATATAATTACTCAAAAAATGATTGATCATCGTTAATTAAAATACGCTCTATTTTCTTTGCTTTTCCTGTATTTGGATCTATATCAATGTAAACCGCACTGAGCTGTTTACGGCCGCTTGTAACTTCAAAACGCACCGGCAGTCCCGTCAAAAATTTCTTCAACACCGCTTGACGGTCCATTCCCAGAATACCGTCATAAGGACCTGTCATGCCTACATCTGTTAAGTACGCAGTGCCTTTAGGCAAAATGCGGTTGTCTGCTGTCTGTACATGCGTGTGCGTTCCAACCACCGCGGTAGCTTTTCCATCTACATACCATCCAAGCGCCTGCTTTTCGCTTGTTGCTTCTGCATGAAAATCAATAAAAATAATGTTCGTTCGTTTTTTCGCTTCTTCTATGTAAGCGTCAGCCTGACGAAACGGACACTCAAGCGGCGGAAGAAAGGTTCTTCCTTGCAAGTTGATAATGGCTACCTCTGTACCGTTGCAATTTACAAAAATCATCCCTTTTCCAGGTGCTCCCTCCGGGAAGTTACCTGGACGCACAAGATACTTTGCATCATCAATAAACTCAAACAAATCCCGGTTGTCCCATGCGTGGTTGCCCAGCGTTACGGCTTGTGCACCTACTTCTAAAAAGCTGCGATAAATCTTCTCTGTAATCCCACGTCCCGATGCGGCATTTTCACCGTTAATAATCGTAAGTGTAGGCGCATATTTCTTTTTAAGCTTTGGCACATATTCTTGAATCATTTCTCTGCCGGGCGCTCCAACAACATCTCCTATAAATAAAATTCTCATAACTGCAATCCCTTCCATGTATGTTCGCTTTTATTCTTCTCTTATACAAAAAAATAAAGTGGTACGAGACCACTTTATTTTGCATATTCAACCGCGCGTGTTTCTCGAATAACCGTCACTTTAATGTGTCCTGGATAATCGAGCTCGTTTTCAATTCGCTTGCGAATGTCACGCGCCAAACGATGGGCTTCTAAGTCGTCAATTGCATCCGGCTTCACGAGAATACGTACCTCGCGTCCAGCTTGAATTGCAAAGGATTTCTCAACCCCCTCATAAGATTCAGAAATCTCCTCTAGCTTTTCTAAGCGGCGAATGTAGTTTTCCAACGTTTCACTTCGTGCACCTGGTCTCGCTGCAGATAAAGCATCTGCAGCAGCAACAAGCACAGAGATGATAGAAGTTGGTTCTGTGTCACCATGGTGAGATGCAATCGCATTAATCACAATTGGATGTTCTTTGTATTTCGTAGCAAGCTCCACACCAATTTCGACGTGGCTGCCTTCTACCTCATGATCAATTGCTTTTCCGATATCATGCAGCAAACCTGCACGGCGGGCAAGCTTTTCGTCTTCCCCTAGCTCAGCTGCCATTAGACCTGCTAAATACGCAACCTCCATAGAGTGTTTCAAGACGTTTTGACCGTAACTTGTTCTGAATTTTAAACGGCCAAGAATTTTAATCAAATCAGGGTGCAGACCATGCACACCAACCTCAAAGGTTGTTTGCTCTCCAACCTCGCGAATATATTCATCCACTTCACGTCTTGATTTTTCAACCATTTCTTCAATACGAGCCGGGTGAATACGTCCATCCTGCACAAGCTTGTCTAAAGCAATGCGGGCTGTTTCGCGGCGGATTGGATCAAATCCTGATAAAATAACCGCCTCCGGTGTATCGTCAATAATGAGATCAATACCCGTTAATGTTTCTAGCGTACGAATATTACGGCCTTCACGGCCGATAATACGACCTTTCATTTCGTCGTTCGGAAGATTTACGACAGAAACCGTCGTTTCAGCAACGTGGTCAGCAGCGCAGCGCTGGATTGCCAAAGATAGTACTTCTTTCGCTTTCTTATCTGCCTCTTCTTTCGCACGCACTTCGCTTTCTTTAATCATCATTGCGATTTCATGAGAAAGTTCATTTTCCAACTTCGCAAGAATAATGGATTTTGCTTCCTCACGCGTTAAGCTTGAAACGCGCTCCAGTTCATCCTGTTGTTTTTGAACCAGCTCTCCCACTTTGCTTTCCAACTCTTCAATCTGCTGTTGTCTTAAAACAAGAGAATCTTCTTTCTTCTCGAGCATATGCTCGCGCTTGTCGAGCGACTCGTCCTTACGGTCAAGGTTCTCTTCTTTTTGCATTAAACGATTTTCTTGTTTTTGCAACTCACTTCTTCGGTCACGAATTTCTAATTCTGCTTCTGTACGAAGTTTATGAATTTCATCCTTTGCTTCTAACAGCACTTCCCTCTTGGAAGCTTCTCCTTGGCGTTTCGCATCTTCTATGATTTGATTCGCCGCATAGGTAGCACCGTTAATTTTCGCTTCCGCAATGGATTTTCGAACAAAAAAGCCAACAACTGCACCGACGATCGTGGCAAGCAAAATGGAGATGACTGCAACAACTAAGTTCATACTTTCACCTCCTCTTGCTATAAATGAGAAAAGACTGTCGGCATGTACATCGACTAGACAATGTACAGCAATGACCCCTCGTCCCTTTCATACAACCCTGGGGACATTTTTTCATTTCATTTTATGGTTACACAATTTTTTCGGAGTGCAGACATTTATGTCTTGTCCGAGCGTCATACTTTTTCGTACTAAGAAACATATGACGGAATGGTAAAAAAAGAATATACATTCTCATTGTATAGGTCGATATTTCCATTGTCAAGGGCTGTGTCCTTTTACAGTCGTTACTTGTCAACACATACAAAGTTTCAAATTATTACAGTTTCGTTGCAATGAGAAAAACCAGGCAAAAACCGCCCGATCCTTTTAGATGGGCATAGTGCTCCTGCCAAGTATAGCAGCGGTCAAACCCTTCGACTCTCCCTTGTGTCTTTTTACTAAACAGCTTTGTTCTTTTGTGTGTTGTATCCTGCGAACAGAAGAACGGAATGGAGAGAGCGCGGAATTTTATACTTTCTTACTTTACAAGAAAAGCGGAACCTTCGAGGCCCAGCCAGGCATCCCTCTATATTTATTCTCATACACAAAAAAGACACATCGCTGTGTCTTTTTTATTTTCTATTCATCAAGAAGACTGAGATCATCCTCTTCTTCTATTACTGTACGCGGTGCATCAGAATCGATACCGTAATGCGCACGTACTTTAAGAGCTACATCATCACGAATATGAGAATTTTCCTTTAAGAACACTTTTGAATTTTCGCGGCCTTGTCCTAGGCGTTCTTCATTGTAAGAATACCAAGCACCGCTCTTTTGCACGATGTCAAGCTCAGTCGCCATATCCAGAATTTCGCCCTCTTTGGAAATGCCTTCTCCGTACATGATATCCACCTCGGCTACACGGAACGGCGGAGCTACCTTATTTTTCACAACTTTAATTTTCGTTTTGTTACCTACGATTTCATTGCCTTGCTTCAGCTGCTCGGCACGGCGAACTTCTAAACGAACTGTAGAATAGAACTTCAGCGCACGGCCGCCTGGAGTTGTCTCTGGGTTCCCGAACATAACGCCAACTTTTTCACGAATCTGGTTAATGAAAATCGTAATCGTTTTAGATTTGTTGATTGCACCGGAAAGCTTACGAAGCGCTTGAGACATTAAACGAGCCTGCAAACCTACGTGAGAGTCTCCCATCTCGCCTTCGATTTCAGCTTTTGGCACAAGCGCCGCTACGGAGTCGATAACGATGATATCTATCGCACCGCTTCGTACCAATGCTTCCGCAATTTCCAATCCTTGCTCTCCTGTATCCGGCTGAGAAAGCAATAAACCATCTATGTTTACACCTAATTTTTGTGCATATACAGGATCCAATGCATGCTCTGCATCAATAAATGCAGCTTGTCCGCCGCGCGCTTGCACCTCTGCGATTGCGTGAAGGGCTACAGTCGTTTTACCTGAGCTTTCAGGGCCGTAAATTTCGATAATGCGTCCGCGGGGATATCCGCCGACTCCAAGCACCACGTCCAATGCTAAAGAACCGCTTGAAATTGTGGAAATTTGACGGTCAGTTTGCTCTCCAAGCTTCATGATAGAGCCCTTGCCGAACTGCTTCTCTATTTGTTTTAACGCCATGTCTAATGCTGCTTGACGATCGCTCACTCAATTTCCTCCTTTGTTTTACAACCTATATTTATTATACCTGTTTCTGTGGAAAATGCCAACAAAAAAACGAACACTTATTCGATTTTTTATTTACCATTTACAATTCTCCTATTTCTGTTTTATATAAATACAATTTATAAGTTCGACATGGATTTTGTCGAAAATTCATTTAGGATATATAGAAAAAAGAAAAAACTGAAAGAGCATTATAGCTCTTCCAGTTTTTTATAAAGGTGGTAAAATCCATATTTTACAGCGCGTTCTCGAACGAGGAGACGGCTGCCGCCAAGCTTCAGCTCAACTGCGAATGCCGTGCCGGCAACGGAGATTCCGATAAATACGGTTCCCGGCTGCTTGCCTTCTTGCAGATCCGGACCGGCGACACCTGTAAAGCTGATGCCTACGTCTGTTTTCATGAGCGTACACACGTTTTCCGCAAGATGAATTGCACATGCTTCACTGACAGCGCCTTCTGACGCGAGCACTTGCGGCGGCACTTGCAGCACATTTTGCTTGACTTCATTGCTGTAGCAAATCACGCCCCCTTTGAATAAAGAGGAAACGCCGGCAATCTCTGTTACCTTCTCTCCAAATAAACCGCCTGTTAAACTTTCTGCGCAAGAAAGAGTATATCCTTTCTTCCGCAAAGCTGCAATTGCTTTTGTATGTAAAGAATCATTATTATAACCATAGAAAAATTCTCCGACTCTCTGAAGAATGTTCTGTTCCGTCTCATCCAGCAGAGAAGATGCTTGTTCTTCTGAAGCATGCTTTGCCGTTAAACGGAGCGTTACCTCTCCTTCAGATGCCAGCGGTGCGATAGTAGGATTTGTTTGTGCATCAATGAGATCTTGAATTGTATCTTCAAGCTGTGATTCTCCGATTCCGAAAAAGCGCAGCACGCGTGAATGCAGCTTTTCTTCCGATGCAAGCTTCATCAGAAAGCTTTCTACATAACTCACATACATCGGATTCATTTCCTTTGGCGGACCCGGAAGCAAAATATATACATTGCCTTCCTTATGAAGTCCCATGCCCGGTGCCATGCCATGGTCATTTGGAAAAACAGCCGCACCTTCCAGAACGAGAGCTTGCTTCTTGTTGTTTTCTGTAAACGTCCGTCCTGTACGTTTATAATACTCTGCGATAGAATGCAGCGCTGCCTCGTCATATACGAGCTCGCTTCCGATTGATAAAGCAATGGTTTCCTTCGTTAAATCATCCTTTGTCGGACCGAGTCCCCCTGTAAAAATTAAAATGTCCGCTCTCTTTCTCGCAATCTCAATCGCCTCTCTCAAACGTCCTGCGTTATCCCCTACAACTGTTTGATAATAAACATCAACGCCGATGGCTGCTAACTTTTGAGATAGAAATTTTGCATTCGTATTTAAAATTTGTCCAAGCAGCAGTTCTGTGCCAACCGCAATAATCTCTGCGTTCACGCCCCATCCCCCCTATATTGAGTTTACAAATCATATTATTTTGAATTCGCGAATACGGTCCGATTCTTCCAGAAGTAATCCCAGCCGGAAAACACTGTGAAAATAACAGCGATCCACATGGCAACGTCCGCTACGGAAAACGGAAGCCAATGCAGCGGAACATCGTGAAGCAAATATGCTGAAATCGCTACGATTTGCGTCCATGTCTTAATTTTGCCAAGCATATTGGCAGCCACAACCTCGCCTGTTCCTGCCAAAATTAAGCGTAATCCCGTTACCGCAAACTCGCGGCTAATGATGATGATAACCATCCAAGACGCAACACGATACGGCTCCGGAACCTCAATAAGTACGATTAACGCAGCGGAAACAAGCAATTTATCCGCAAGCGGATCGAGGAACTTGCCGAGATTTGTCACAAGATTATATTTCCGAGCATAGTGTCCGTCAATCCAATCTGTCGCTGATGCCACAATAAAGATAATAGCTCCCAGCAAGTGACTTATCGTTAATCCGTTCGGTCCTATTACATCACCCGACCAGTCAAAAGGCACAAGCATAATAATCATAAATAAAGGAATTAAACAAATTCTTGATACGGTTATTTTATTAGGTACATTCACGACTATTCCTCCATCATTTCCAAAGCGGTTTGTTCATTGAAAATAGTCATCGCGTGCGATGACTATTGTTGAGCCGGCTGCTGTTGCTGTGTTCGCAAGTTGTTGATCAACAGGATTTGATGATACGCATTATTAGGATCTTGCGGATATGAAACAGCTTGTCCGTTGATTTTAATCTCCGTATTTGGAGAGCTTCCGATATTTAAGCGTACAACGTCCTCCGCTGATAAATCCTGCTGCACTGTTTCGCCCGCGTTCAAAGTTTTGCTGAGGAACAGCTTGCCTGCACCATTTTTAATATCTATATACGCTCTGCCTTTTGCGGTAATCTCTAATAGGAATGCCGTATTGTTGCGCAGCTCCATTGTAGAATTTTTACCAGACGTTCCGACAACCTTCAGCTCCTGTACTGGCTGAGCTGGCTGCGCCGGCTGAGTTTGCTGGGTTTGCTGCGCTGGCTGATCACTTTTCTTTGGCTCCTCTGCCTTCTTGTCCAAAGGAGAGTCCTGTACTTTTTCTATCTTTGCCTTTGTTGCATTTTGCTGCCCCTGATTTGTGTCCCGGCTTGCTAAAGCCTGAAAAACAAGCCAAATACCAACTCCCACCGATATAACCAGAAGTGTAATTAAAATTTTCGGCATATAATCCATAAGTTGCGCAGATGCAGCGTTTGGAACCGTTTCTCTAGAGCGCTTCACTCTTGAAAGCTGCGTCACATCATGAGCTGCGGGAGGAAGAGGCAGTTCATTTTTATGTTCCTCCAATAAAGCCTCTGGTTCCAGTTCTACTGCTTCTGCATATTGCTTAATAAATGCTCTTACATAAAACTCGCCCGGGAGCACATTTAAATTTCCTTCTTCAATGCTCACTAAATAACGCTTTTGAATTTTCGTTATATCCTGTAACTCATCCAGCGACAAACCTTTTGCCTGCCTTGCTTCTTTCAGTTTTTGTCCTAATTCTGCCAATGAAAACACCTCGATATTTCCCTAAAAGTCAAACATAGAAAAATTATTGCCCTTTTCCTGTTCAATATCATCCACTAAATCATACGTAATTTCTTCATCATAATCGTTGCGCAGCTCAATGATATAATCAAAGTCGTCAAGCGTGTATTCCGACTGCGCCACAAATATGTCAGGGTGCTCTACCACCTTTGTCGCAGGAATACGCATAATTTCACGAACTAGCTGCCAGTGCCGTTCATTCGCTCTTTTAGTAGAAACAATTCCATCTAAAATGAAAATATTGTCTTCGCTGTACTCATCTTGAATCAATTGACTGCGAATCGTTTGTTTAATGAGCGTCGAGGAAACAAACAGCCATCTTTTATTTGCACAGACGCTTGCTGCTACAATGGACTCCGTTTTTCCTACACGCGGCATCCCGCGAATGCCAATCAGCTTATGGCCTTCTTTTTTCATCAATTCTGCCATAAAATCTACAAGCAAACCTAATTCATCACGAACAAATCGAAACGTTTTTTTATCATCTGCATCCCGCTGTATGTATCTTCCGTGTCGCACTGCCAACCGATCTCTCAGTTTTGGCTGACGATACTTTGTTACCGTTATATTATCCATCGTATTCAGAATTGATTCAAGTCTCGTGATTTGTTCTTGATTTTCGCACATGAGCAATAAGCCGCGCCGTTCATTATCAACACCGTTAATTGTTACAATGTTAATACCGAGCATCCCGATTAATGAAGAAATATCACCGAGCAAGCCAGGTCGATTCTTATGTATTTCATACTCAAAATACCATTCAATCATCTTTAACACTCCCCCTGCCTACTTCACATCTATGTACTATATTATATGATTTTCTGTCAATAGAAAAGCCAAATTAACAATCCATTTTTTCGAATGTGCATATATACCGTCTGTAAAAGAAAAAGAGGGGATTCTCCCCCCTCTTCTAGCGCTGGTTCTGAACGAGCTTAACCATTAAATTAGCGATGGTGTGCTGCTCTTGCTCATCCGCCACTTTCCAAAGCTCAGCCAATACTCGCTCTTCCTCGTTGCGGGGTTCTACTTCATTCGCAAGATAGTCACCGATACGGTAAGCCATTTCAGAAACGTAGTTTCCGTCCAAACCTTTACCTCCTGCTTGGTCCATGCGCTCGCCTAAAAACGCTTTCCACTGGTCGAAGTTATCCAATACAGACATTCTTAACACCTCACTTTAATAATTGAGTCAATAATACTATGTGCGTTTTTTGTCCGTTTTATGTATCAGCAATGCCATCCGCCGTTCACACCTAAAATTTGTCCCGTAATGTAAGAAGACTCTGCAGAAAGTAAAAAGGAAGCGGCATTTGCAATTTCTTCCGCCTGCGCCAATCTTCCAAGCGGGATTTCCTCTGCTATGCTCTGCTTATCCTCTTCTGAAAACATACGCATCATTTCTGTCTCAACAGCACCTGGCGCAATTGCGTTTACGCGAATGCCGCTTGGTGCCGTTTCCTTTGCCAATGCTTTTACATATGTATTTTGTGCACCCTTCATCATAGAATAGAGCACTTCGCACGACGCGCCAATTTGTCCCCAAATCGAAGATACAACTATAATATTTCCCCTTTGCACCCGAATCATGGACGGCAATGCAAAATTGACAAGCTTATATAAATTTGTAACGTTAAGACGCGTCATATCGTCAAGCTGCTCGTTTTGTACGTCCGTCACTAAACTGAACACGCTTTTTCCGGCAGTATATACAATCGCTTCAAGGGGATGATGGATTTGACTCCACAATACTTCAGCGCCGTCTTCTTCAGCCAGATTTGCCTGAACGGGAATATACTCTTCTGTACCAAGCTGATTCATGAACTCTTCTATCTTATCTCGTCCTTGGTTGTAATGCAGATATAAAGAATAGCCGTCAGCAGCAAGCCGTTTTGCTACAGCCGAACCAATTCCTCCGCTTGCGCCTGTAATTAATGCATACTTCATCCGCTGTTCTCCTTCTCTTTTTGTCCTCACTTTATAAGAAAAAGCATCCTTGTGCAAGGATGCTCTACTGCTTCGGCACAACTTGGCAAACGCTGAGGCGCTTCTCATCGATAAAGTCTTTTGCGGCAGCCTTTAAATCACCAATGGAAATCTCTTCAAGAACTGGAAGCGCATCAAACAGGCTGGACCCGTTGAACGCATAGCGCGTAAACTGGTTCGCGATATACTCCGGAGAATTTAAGGAGCGCAAAAAGCCGCCGATTTTCTTTTTCTTCGCCCGCTCCAGCGTTTCTGCGGACATCTCATCATAATTTGTATCCAGCAAAATAGATGATAACCGTTCTGCAAGTTCATCCGGCTTCTTCGTATCACCGCCGACCATCGCAAAACCAAAGCTGCTTTCTTCGGTATAGTCATAAGAAAACGTATCATCAATGAGCCCTTCGTTATACAGCTCTTCATAGTTATTAGAGCCTCTTCCGAATAAATAATCCATAAGAAGCGTAACTGTAATTTCATACTTCAGCAATTCCCGACCGTGTTTTGCAGGAGTTTTCGCCTTCATTCCCACTAAACATTTTGGTGTTTGTACAGTCATTGGAATGACTTTCTTCTTTTCACTGACCGCTTCCGGCTCCTCCTCAAAGAAACGCTGAATTTCCGGCTGATCTGTATAATCCTTTTTTGCTTGATTATCACGAACAAGCTGCATAGTTTGCTCCGCATCTACCGGACCTACAACAAACAAAAGCATATTGCTCGGATGATAAAACGTATTGTAGCATTCATACAAAGAATCCTTTGTAATTTGACTAATAGATTCAATTGTTCCTGCAATATCAATTTTTACCGGATGCTTTTCATACAGGCTGTCAATTAATCCAAAGTATAAGCGCCAGTCTGCATTATCCTGATACATTTGAATTTCCTGACCGATGATGCCCTTTTCCTTTTCAACCGTCTTTTCTGTAAAATAAGGCGCCTGTACGAAATCAAGCAGCGTAGTCAGGTTCACATCGACATTCGATGTGCAAGAGAATAAATAGGCCGTTCTTGTAAAGGATGTGAATGCATTGGAAGAAGCGCCTTGCTTGCTGAAAAGCTGGAATGCATCATGATCTTCCTTTTCAAACAGCTTATGCTCTAAAAAGTGAGCAATACCGTCCGGCACGCGTACTTGTTCCTGCCGATCAAGCGGAACAAAGGAATTATCAATAGAACCGTACTTCGTTGTGAATGTTGCAAACGTTTTATTAAAGCCCTGCTTCGGCAAAATATACACTTCTAAGCCATTTGGCTGCTTTTCGTAAAACAATTCTTCTTTTAACTGTTCAAATGTGATTTTTTCCATGTTACGCTCCCTCCAATCCCTGCAAGAGGTATACAGTATCCAATTCTATTTTCTTCGCTACCGCCACCACTTGCTCTTTTGTTACACTGTCGATTTCTTTTTCCCATCCTTCGAGCGGTCTTTCGTATCCGGCAATTACATTATGATACAGCATTTCCACAAGACCGCGCGGCGTATCGATTGTTTCTAAAATTTGATTGTTGATGACAGCCTTTGTTTGATTGAGCTCATCGTCTGTAAAATCGCCGTTTTGCATCGCTGTCAGCTGCTCTTTAATGATGGAAACTGCTTTTTCATAGTTCTTTGCTTCAATGCCAGACATAACGAACAGCAAGCCTTTATGGCTTTCGTACCGGGAGGCTGCATAATAAGCAAGACTGTTTTTCTCACGCACATTGATGAATAATTTAGAATGAGAAAATCCTCCAAACAAACCATTAAACACTTGAAGCGGAAAATAATCCGGGTCCTTATAGGAAATATGCGTGCGGTACCCGATATTGAGCTTGCTTTGCTTCAAATCCTGCTTTTCCACAACTTCCTGCTCCTTTACTTGCTTCGGGGCAGCTGACTGCACTTGACAACTTTGTGCGCTGCGGACAGGCAAAGTAAAATACTTCTCAATAAGGGACAATGTCTCCTCTGGGAGATCGCCTACAAGGTATAAATCCATGCAATCTTCCGCTAAAACTTTCTGATAGTACTCATATAAGGACTCCGGTGTGATAGAAGCCACTTTATCTTTCAATCCGTTCGGGCTCAAGCGATATGCCTCTTCCTTACACATTTCTTCAATGAGACGTTCATTTGCATAACGCATCTTATCATCATATACAGATTCGATTCGCTGCATGAGAGAACGCTTCTCGCTTTCGACAATAGAAGCGGCAAATACGCCGTTTTCTTCCGCCGGATGCAGCAATACCTCAGCTAACACCGCAATCGTCTTTTCGAGCAGCGGAGGCGCATCCTGCAGGTATGCTTCATTTGCAACATCCATGTAGATGGAAATCACATGATCTTCCCCTTTTTTGTTCACGTCTACCGACAGCGCAGCACCGTACAGCTCTTCTAAATATTGACGAATTTCCTTTACGGTTGAAAGGTTTTTCGTTCCGCTTTGCAGTACGTATGGCAGCAACGCGCGATATGTAACGGTATCCTCCGATAGAGGCGCTTTCATTCTTAGCACTAGTGTATTCGTTTTATACTTAACAGTCGGAATCATATGTACCTTTAAGCCTGCAAGCTCATGTACTTGCTGTTTCATCTCCATTTTTACTCCTCCTTTACGGAATATTCTTCTTCAATATACAGTTTTTCTCAAGCAGTTTGCAACTTTCCATATATAGAGTTTATCGCTATTGTATGAGAAAAAATCATGTTTATTTGCTTTTGCACAAAAAAACTCGCGCTGCACGCGCGAGTTTTTTGTGTAAAAGATAAGGGAGCATAAAAGGGGCATGTCTAGCTTTGCACCTGAACAAGCCGGCTCCGCTTTCTTAACGTTTTCCCTTTTCGTACGGGGTGCCGAGTGCCTTCGGCGCCTCAGAACGCCCTACAAAGCCCACAAGAGCAAAAATCGTAAGCACATACGGCAATATAATCAAAATAACAGGAGGGATGTTCTGCAATAGCGGCAGCGTTCCGCCTGTAACACCCAGAGACTGCGCAAAACCGAAGAACAGCGCAGCGCCTAGAGCACCGATTGGATGCCATTTTCCGAAGATCATCGCTGCTAATGCCAAGAAACCTTGTCCAGCAATCGTTCCGCCGGAGAAATTGTTGGAGATAGATGTAGCGAATACTGCTCCGCCCAATCCAGCGAACATACCGGAGATGGCTACGGCTGTATAGCGCATTTTATACACGTTGATTCCCATTGTATCAGCAGCCATCGGATGCTCGCCCACTGCACGAAGACGAAGGCCGAACGGTGTTTTATAAATGATATACCAAACGACAAAAACTAAAGCAATCGCAATATAAGATGTTAATGGAATAGACGTGAAAAACAACTTGCCAAGAACCGGAATGTCAGATAAGCCCGGAATATCAATTTTATCAATACGATATTGAATTACGTCCGTCTGTCCTTTTCCAAAAATCTTTTTAATCGCAAAAACTGTTAAACCAAGGGACAGGAAGTTGATAGCTACACCGCTTACTACCTGATCCGCTTTAAACGTAATGGATGCAACGGCATGCAGCAGGGCAAATAATCCGCAGCCAATTGCAGCGATGACAAGAGAAATCCAAGGAGCAGCAGCCCCCCAAGTATCACCCATTAAAAGAGTAGTCACAATACCGATAAAAGCACCGAATAGCATTAAACCTTCCAGAGCAATATTTACAACACCGGATCTTTCACTGAATATGCCGCCAAGAGCAGTGAAAATGAGAGGAGCTGCAGTATATAATGTCCCTTGTATAATAATAGCTAAGACATCTAGGAAGCTCATTTATTTCCCCTCCTTGCTAAAACGAGTCAAAGCCCAGCGAATAACGTAGCTGCATGCCACAAAGAAAATAATACATGCCACAATTACATTAATGAGCTCAGACGGTACGTTCGCTGTAAAGTTCATTTGCGGAGCCGCGCTTTTCAGGCCGCCAAACAATAAAGCTGATAAAATAATGCCGAATGGATTGTTCATCCCTAATAAAGCGACAGCGATACCGTCAAAACCGACTCCTGTAAACGACGTCATAGCTGTCATATACTGGAACGTACCTAAACCTTCCATAGAACCTGCAATACCTGCAAAAGCACCTGCAATTGTCATAGAAAGAATAACATTGCGAGAAACTTGCATACCCGCATAATGAGAAGCATGCTGGTTATATCCAACCGCTTTTAGTTCATACCCAAGCGTTGTACGGTCCAATAAAAACCACATAAGCACGGCTGCTAACAGCACTACGATAATGCCCCAGTGAAGACGGGAGCCGCCTGTTAAAGAAGACAGCCATGAAGAAGCGAGAGAAGCGCTTTCTTTGACGTCATACGATTTTTCATTTCCTGCATGCAAGAAACGTTTAATTAAATCATACGTCACATATAGTGCAATATAGTTCATCATAATTGTTACAATAACTTCGTTCACCTTAAACTTCCCTTTTAAATAACCGGGAACGAAGCCCCAGATTCCTCCGGCAACCGCAGCTGCCAAAATAGATAAAGGAAGATGAATGATCTTTGGTAAGTCCAGTGCATAGCCGACCCATACAGATGCAAGCCATCCCACTAGCAGCTGACCTTCTACACCGATATTGAATAAGCCTGTACGAAATGCAAACGCTACAGAAAGTCCGGCTAACACAAGCGGAAGCATAGCACGAATGGTTTCGCCGACCGCACGCGGATTTCCGAACATGCCATCAAGGAGTGCACTATATCCAACAACAGGGTCGTATCCGCTGACAAGCATAACAATCGCTCCGACTAAAAGTCCAAACAAAGCGGAAAATACCGGTACTAATATATCAATCGTACGAGGCGTTAAGAAACCTTTACGCATTTGTGTTCACCTTCTCTCCTTGCGTTCCGCCGGCCATTAACAAACCAAGCTCCTGCTCGTTCGTTTCTTTTGCATTGACAATGCCGACGATTTGACCTTCATAAATAACAGCGATGCGATCGCTCACGTTTATAATCTCGTCCAGCTCTAAAGAAAGGAGCAGAACGGCTTTTCCTTTATCGCGCTGTTCCACTAGCTTTCTGTGAATGAATTCAATTGCTCCTACATCCAAGCCCCGCGTCGGCTGCGCCGCAATCAGCAGGTCTGGATCGCGGTCTACTTCACGGGCGATAATTGCTTTTTGCTGGTTTCCGCCCGAAAGAGCACGTGCTGGCGTATGTTCGCTTGGTGTACGAACGTCGAATTGCTGAATTAAAGCTTTCGCTTTTTCGTATACCTTGCCAAAGTTTAATATGCCTTTAGATGAAATCGGCGGTTTATGGTATGTCTGCAATACCATATTGTCGCCAATGGAGAAATCAAGAACAAGCCCGTGTTTATGACGGTCTTCCGGAATATGCCCCACACCTTCTTCTGTAATGCGGCGAGTCGGCCAGTTCGTCACATCTTTATCATTTAATGTAATAGAGCCTGACTCAACTTTTCGTAAACCCGTAATCGCTTCGATAAGCTCGCTTTGACCGTTTCCGTCTACGCCCGCAATCCCTACAATCTCTCCTGCACGAACAGTTAAGTCAAGTCCTTTTACAGCAGGCAAGTTGCGCGAATCATTTACAATGAGATTCGAAATTTGCAGTACATTTTGTTGAGGTTGGGCGTCTGACTTTTCAGTTTTGAAACTGACTTCACGTCCCACCATAAGCTCTGCAAGCTGCTGTTCATTCGTAGTTGCAATATCTACTGTTCCAATGCCTTTCCCTTTACGAATGATCGTACAACGATCACATACTTCCATAATTTCTTTTAATTTATGAGTAATAAGAACAATGGATTTTCCTTCTTGCACAAGACGCTTCAGGATGCCGATCAATTCATGAATTTCTTGCGGCGTCAGCACTGCTGTCGGCTCGTCGAAAATTAAAATCTCAGCGCCGCGGTATAACGTTTTTAAGATCTCTACACGCTGCTGCATACCTACAGAAATATCTTCGATTTTCGCATGTGGGTCTACTGCTAATCCGTACTGCTCAGAAAGCTTTTTGATTTCAGCAGCTGCATCCTCGATGTTGATTTTTCCGCCTTTTTTCGGCTCATTTCCTAAAATAATATTTTCAGTAACAGTAAAGTTGTGCACAAGCATAAAATGCTGATGCACCATGCCGATTCCCAATTCATTCGCAACGTTCGGGCTTGTAATCTTTACCGGTTTGCCTTGGATCTTGATTTCGCCTTCTTCCGGCTGATACAAGCCGAACAGGATATTCATCAATGTGGATTTTCCTGCACCATTCTCACCAAGCAAAGCGTGGATTTCTCCTTTTTGCACTCGCAGGGTAATATTATCGTTTGCTTTGATGCCCGGGAATACTTTTGTAATGTTATTCATCTCAATTACATATTCCATGAATTAACCTCCCTTGATGGAAGTTCCATACTTTTCTAGCTGGTTTTATATACATACAAAGGTTAGTTCAAAGAACTAACCTTTGCTATTTCTCTGCGGTCTTACTTAGGCAGAGAAGCTTCGTATGTTTTATATTCGTCCGCAGTAGCTGGAACTTTGATTGTGCCATCTAAAATTTTCTTTTTAAACTCTTCAACCTTCGCTAACGCATCTTTGCTTACGTTGTCAGTTGTCGGAGCGATATCGATACCTTTGTCTTTCAGACCGAATTCTTTAATTGAACCGCCTTTAAGCTTGCCGTCTTTCATTTCTTTCGCAACATCTTCAACCGCGATATCTACACGTTTAACCATGGAAGTTAATGTTACGTTTTCAGGCATACCTTCTTGATGCTGGTCACGGTCAACACCGATTACCCAAACTGTTTGTCCTTTTTTCTTGCGGTTTTTCGCTTCTGTGAACACGCCGTTTCCTGTTCCGCCAGCTGCATGGTAAATTACATCTACACCTTGACCATACATTGTGGAAGCCAATTGTGTACCTTTAGCGATGTTATTGAAGTCGCCTGCATATTGAGATACGATTTCAATTTTAGGGTTAACTGCTTTTGCACCTGCGATGAAGCCGTATTGGAACTTCTTGATCAAATCGCTCTCTACGCCGCCGATGAAGCCGATTTTATTTGTTTTTGTAGTCATCGCAGCAACCGCGCCGACAAGGAAAGAACCTTCATTTTCTTTGAATACGATGCTTGTTACGTTTGGCTTGTTTACTACCATATCAACGATAGCGAATTGATTTTTCTTGAATTGATCAGCTGCTTTGCCGACTGCATCAGCCATTAGGAAGCCGATACCAAACGTTAAATCGAAGTTCGATTCACCGAATTTTGTTAAGTTGGGCAGATAATCTGATTCCTTTTCGGATTGCAGATAGCGATAGCCTTCATTTTCTTTTAGGCCGTTGTCTTTTCCGAATTTCGTTAATCCTTCCCAAGCTGATTGGTTAAAGGATTTGTCGTTTACCCCGCCAGTATCTGTAACCATACCTACTTTAAAGTTTGCTGCTTTTTTCTCTCCGCCTTTGGTCTCTGTTTTGTTAGCGCTTCCGCAAGCGCCTAAAATTGTGCTTGCCGCTAAAGTTAATGATAATAACAGGCCCGCCTTTTTCTTCATACTAGAACCCCTCCTAGATTAATCTGTACATAATTGTCGATGCCCCTTTTGAACGATGTCACCTCCTCAAAATAAGGGACATTAAATACGTTTTCGCAAGACATGGAAGCTGAATTTATCAGCCCGGAAATAGTTGATAGAGTATAAAATCGGTTCGTCGCTTTGGTCATAATGCATTTGCTTAAGAACAAGAAGCGCCGTTTCCGGATCACACTCTAAAATCGGCGAAATCTTTGGATGATATCCAAGCGGCTCAATGTGTGCAACTGCATACGTAATGCGTTTGCTTGTTTTTTTATGGATGATGCTGAGCAGCGATTCTTCCTTATAATCCGACAGATCTGGCAAAATATGCTGTGGAGTTTTATCCACGCAATATACGACCGGTTCCCCATCTGCCGTTCTAACACGTTCAATCGCCAAAGCGTCCATATCTTCCATGCAGCGAAACTTTTCTTTTTCTTCTTCCGTTAAGCTTGTAAGCGAAGAGGAAAGAAAAATTGTTCCTGGTTGCTTTCCGGCATCTGTTATCATATCCGTGATGCTGTAAAGTTGCTCAATCCCAGACGAGAACAGCGGTTTAGCGTTTACAAAAGTTCCAACGCCATGACGGCGAATGACGACATTCTCCTCTTCTAAAATACGAAGAGCTTCGCGCAATGTCGCTCGGGAAACACCAAGTTCCTTCGCTAAATCAAATTCCGAGGGCAATTTTTGTTTTTCTTTATACACCCCATTTTTGATATCTTCTTTAATGCGGTCTATGACTCGTAAATAAAGATGTCGGTTATCTGACCTGATTGACATACTAATCCCCCAGTACTTCACTTATTCGACCTCTGATGTAAGACATCTTTTCTTCTTTTTCCAACCCTACTATATCACGAAATTGTAAAAATCAAAATATAAAAGTTGTCCTTTGTCGAATAAATGTTAATAATTTTTCAAATACAAATATTTGTATAGCTTCGTCCGTAAAAAAGCCCCCGAGCTTCAACATTTCTCGCATCGTGAGAAAGCTGGAGCGCAGGGGCTGTATGTACAGACCTATACGTTGCCACTCTCCTCATAGTCTAGCAATTTAAGGCTGCTAGGTAGAAACTTCTGGACCATATCTCCATAATTATATGAGGTTCCTTATTTATTCCGGGATAAATCTTATCATAGGCTCCATATGATGTCAACACGATTCGACAAAATCCTTCATTTTATAAGTTTGTGCAATCAGTTTATCCATCAAACAGGCATACTATTCTCTCTTAAAGGCGCCTTTTGGCATTTTCACGCCAAAAACTATATTTTAGATTACCGCTTAAGCTGCAGCGCTCTCCCTTAACAAACACTTTTCAAAAAAAGAAAACGAAAGGGGCCCCTTCCGTTTTTTTACGAGCTCATTTCCTGAATGTCTTTAATCAACACTTCCCTCGGCTTGCTTCCTTCATATGGACCAACAATGCCGTTCGCCTCCATTACATCAATCAGGCGTGCAGCTCTCGTATAACCAATGCGGAATCTGCGCTGCAGCATAGAAACGGATGCGGTTTGCATGTCTACTACAAGCTGTACAGCTTCTTCATACAAATCGTCCTCTGATTGCTGCATGGAGTCGGACGCCTGCGGAATCATATCCTCTTGATATTGCGCTTTTTGCTGAGAAATGACAAACTCTACTATGCTCTCAACCTCTGCATCAGATAAAAATGCTCCTTGCACGCGCACCGGCTTTGATGCCCCTACAGGAAGGAACAGCATATCTCCGCGCCCGAGCAGCTTTTCGGCTCCTCCGGAATCCAAGATTGTCCTTGAATCGGTTTGGGATGAAACGGCAAATGCAATGCGCGAAGGAATATTTGCTTTAATTAGACCTGTGATAACATCCACTGAAGGACGCTGCGTAGCGATAATCAAGTGAATGCCTGCTGCGCGAGCCATTTGTGCCAGACGCATGATAGAATCTTCCACATCAGATGAAGCGACCATCATTAAATCCGCCAACTCATCCACAATCACTACAATATAAGGCAATGTCGGCTGCTTCGCCTCTGCATTCTCATTATAGTGCTGCACGTAATCGTTATACCCTTCAATATTTCGCGTTCCGCTGTGCGCAAACAGCTCATAGCGGCGCTCCATTTCACTTACTACTTTTTTCAAGGCCTGCGACGCTTTTTTCGGATCTGTTACAACAGGAGCGAGCAAGTGCGGCACCCCGTTATATACATTGAGTTCAACCATTTTCGGATCAATCATCATCATTTTCACTTCGTGAGGCTTAGCCCGCATTAAAATGCTTGTAATAATGCCATTAATACATACGCTCTTTCCGCTTCCCGTAGCGCCGGCCACCAGTAAGTGGGGCATTTTATTCAGCATCGCCATAACCGCCTCACCCGTAATGTCACGCCCAAGTCCGATGAGAAGCGTTTCCTCCGGCCGGCTGTTGCCTTTTGACTCCAGCACCTCTCGCAACGTTACCATCGCTACCTCAGAATTCGGCACCTCAATACCGATCGCGGATTTCCCCGGAATCGGCGCCTCAATACGAATGTCTTTAGCAGCTAAAGCCAGCGCCAAATCGTCGCTTAAACTGACAATTTTGCTTACCTTTACCCCCATGTCCGGGTATACCTCATATTTTGTAACAGCCGGTCCTCTATGTACTTTTGTGACCTTTGCTTTTACGCCAAAGCTCTTGAACGTACGCTCGAGCTTGCGCGCATTTTCATAAATAAGTTCATTTTCGTCTGTTACATGGCCATTTTCCGGAAGGTACAATAATTCCACCGGCGGAAGCTTATAATCCTTATTCTCCACATTCACAAATTGCATGGGCGGCCCTGGATCAATCGGTTCCGCCCGTTTTTGGGAACGCTTTTGCTGCGGCACTTCTTCTTCAGACAGCTCTGCAGCAGGAGCGATTGGCAGTTTCTCTGCGATATCCGGTTCTGCAAGCGTGCGCTCTGCAAAGTTTGAGATAATAGGAGGCGTTACATCTACCTCTTCTTCATACTCATCTGAATCCGGACTTTCTTCTTCTTTCTTATAGCGCTCGCTTCTCGTCTTTACTGTCTTTTTCTTCTCTGTTCTTTGTGCAGCTCGGTTTTCTTTCCAATCCTTATAATCTGTCCCGAAGGCGCTCAGCTGCTTCTTAATAAGATACAGGACAGGAGCAAGCACTTCTCCGAGATGCTTGTTTGTAATACATAAGATGCCTAACAGCACAAAAATGACACCGATGATATACGCACCCGTCTCATCAAACAGAAAATAGCAGGAAGCAAACATGACCGCTCCGAGCATGCCTCCGCCTAAATTACCAGAGCCGATTTCTTTCTTCGCTTCTATAAAGAATAATTCCTTTGTGCTCAAAATAACGGACGGACTTGGAAACTGGCCGTTTTTCGTCAAAAGATTGAACAATGTAATATGGCTGAACATGAGAATCGCCATTACAATAAAATAGATGCCGATTAATCTTTTATGAAATAGATTCGGCCATTGTCTTTTCATTACAAAATAAACGGATAACACTATAGCCCCAAGCACACCGATCATGTACCACTCGCCAAAGAAAAAGCGAAAGAACAGAACAAACGCTTTCCCCACAATCCCAAGCTGCAATATGGTAATAAGAGAGAGCGCGAAAAGAGTCAAACCGATAATTTCGTAATACATAGTAGGCTGATTGGATTGTCTTTCCTTTGTTTTTTTACCTCTCTGCTTTTGCTTTGCCATTTCTTCACCTCTGTTGAACAAACGTAAGAAAGCAGCCATGCTTGGCTGCTTCATTCTTTTTCCTGTATAGTATACCATACACGCATTGGAATTTCCTTCTTTTTCAATGAATCCAGACTCTTTGCCCCGGCTGATATTGCAAGTAATGCTGCGGATCGCTGCTTAAAATGCGTATAATAGAATAGCCGCTGTCCCCGCATGCTTCAACAACCATATCAATCCCGTTGCAGTTTACAATTTTTTGTTTTGCATATACCCTATCGTCAATCGGATAGATGAGCTGCTCAGGTACAATCGTGTATAAAATCATTGCAGCATCTGCCCGCCTTCTTGCTGACGAGCTTCAATCATCTCGTTCAGCTTGCGAATCGCCTCTCCAATTCCGCCTACTTCATCAATTAAACCGTATTTTACCGCATCAGAACCGACAACGTTCGTACCAATGTCACGCGTTAAATTCCCTTTTGCAAACATCAATTCCTTAAAACGGTCTTCTGTAATGTTAGAATGCTTCGTCACAAAACGAACAACCCGCTCTTGCATTTTATCGAGGTATTCAAACGTTTGCGGTACACCAATGACAAGTCCAGTCAAGCGGATTGGATGAATGGTCATCGTGGCTGTTTCTACAATGTAAGAGTAATCGGTAGCGACTGCAATCGGAACGCCGATGCTATGCCCTCCTCCGAGTACAATGGAAACAGTGGGCTTTGAGAGAGAACCGATCATCTCTGAAATAGCAAGCCCGGCTTCCACGTCTCCTCCTACTGTATTTAATAAAATAAGCAGTCCTTCAATTTTCGGATTTTGCTCAATTGCCACAATTTGCGGAATGAGGTGCTCATACTTTGTTGTTTTATTTTGCGGCGGTAGCTGAACGTGGCCTTCAATTTGCCCAACAATCGTTAAGCAATGAATCCGAGATTCACTCATTTGAGGAACGTTCGTTTGTCCGAGCTGCTGAATTTTCTCAACGATTGAATCTTTTGTTTCCTTTTTCTCGGTATCTTCGCTTGTTATGTATTCGCGATCTGCCATGGATGATGCTCCTTTCGCTATTATATTAAGTAGTATTTGTCATGTTCCGTTTTTCATGTAGAAAAAAGAAAAAGTGCTCATCAGAGCACTTTTACACTTCCATAATAATGGGTAAAATCATAGGTTTTCGTTTTGTTTTTTCAAATAAAAATTGACTGAGTGCATCGCGGACGCTTTGTTTTAATGTAGACCATTCAATAGAATATTCTCTAATGGACTGCTCAACAATTTCTCGTACCATTTTAGCAGAGTCATCAATAAGCTTCTCAGATTCACGCACATAGACAAATCCGCGGGAGATAATTTCCGGACCGGATACGATTGTTTTTGCTTCCTTACTAAGGGTGATTACCACAACAAGAATACCGTCTTGTGATAACAGCTTGCGGTCGCGAAGCACAATATTTCCTACATCGCCAACACCCAATCCATCAATGAGGACGTTGCCGGCCGGTACCTTTGCTCCATGCTTGGCTACGCCGTTTTGAAACTCAATGACTTCTCCCTTATCCACAAGAAAAATATCATTACGGTCCATGCCGACATCTTCTCCAAGCTTCGCATGCGCTTTTTGCATACGGAACTCCCCGTGTACAGGCATAAAATATTTCGGCTTCATCAAATTGAGCATAAGCTTCAGCTCTTCCTGACTGCCGTGACCCGATACGTGAACTTTCTTTTCTCCATAATATACAACATTTGCACCTGCCCGAAACAGCAGGTCGATTGTTTTGGAAACAGATGTTTCATTTCCTGGAATCGGTGAAGCTGCAATAATTACGGTATCACCTTTGCGAATGGCTACTTGTTTATGCGCTTGCTTTGCCATGCGGGAAAGCGCCGCCATCGGCTCGCCTTGACTTCCTGTTGTTAAAATCGCCACTTTCCGCTCCGGATAGCTGTCAATATCTTGAAGCGAAATGAGCATACCGTCTGGAATATGCAAATATCCGAGGTTATAAGCGATATCCACCACCTTGACCATGCTTCTTCCGACAACCGCCACCTTGCGTCCGTGTTCATAAGCCGCATCGAATACTTGCTGAATGCGGTGCACGTTAGAAGCGAACGACGCTATCAGAATGCGTCCTTCCGCACTGTAAAATTCTTTTGAAATCTCTACTCCGACAGCTTTTTCTGATCCCGTATAGCCGGGACGCTCTGCATTTGTGCTGTCCGATAATAGACAAAGCACGCCTTCGTTGCCGAGCTGCGCCATTTTCCCAATGTCCGCGCTGTACTTGTCCACCGGCGTTTGATCAAACTTGAAGTCTCCCGTATACACAACTGCGCCTTGCGATGTGCCGAAGGCAACTCCTACTGAATCCGGGATGCTGTGGTTCGTTCTGAAAAAGGAAACGGACGTCGTTTCAAATTTGACGACAGAGTTTGCATCAATTGTTTTTAATTTAACACGGCCTAAAAGTCCCGCTTCGCTTAATTTCGCCTCCACAAGCCCCAATGTTAAACGAGTCCCGTATACAGGGATGTGCAGCTTCCTTAGTACGTATGCAATGCCTCCGATATGATCTTCGTGACCGTGTGTTAAAAACAATGCTTTTACTCGTTCTTTATTTGCTTCTAAGTATGTAATATCAGGGATTACAATATCAATTCCGAACATCTCTTCTTCCGGAAACATAAGTCCGGCATCCACTATGAAAATATCCGAATCAATTTCCACTCCATACATGTTTTTTCCGATTTCCCCTACTCCCCCTAGGGCAAATACCTTTACTGATTCTGTCTCTTTTGTCTCCACCTATCTTGCCTCCTAATTTCGCTGCGCATACCCGTACTAAGTCACTTAGAAATATTATACCTGATACAAGAATTAGAATACAAGCTAATTTCTAGGAAGGGATCATAAGACAGAACAGAAAAATAAGAATGCCTGCAGCTTGCGATTCATACTCGTAAGAAACTTATTTCTGAACTTCTCTCCATGCCGGATGAACTTTTGAACAAGCCTGTAAAAGTGAACGGCTTGTCTCATTGTCCCCGCACGGGAGCAACTTACTCTCTTTTTTACGTCATTGGAGAATTTACAGAGCACAATCGGCATCACCAAAATCAAAGCCGATTCTTTTTAACAAAAAAACAGCTCGGAATAAGCCCGAGCTGTTTTCTTATTTATCGTGGGATAGATTCTATGACTTCCTGTAAACGCTGACGCTCTCCTTCAGAAAGAGGAAGAAGCGGCAAGCGTACAGAGCCTACATTTATGTCGAGCATTTGCAATGCCGTTTTGACAGGGGTCGGGTTCGGCGCCATAAACACAGCCTTTGTTACACGCCATAAAAGCTGATGAAGCTCCTGCGCTTTTTTCATATCGCCATTTTGGAATACAGCTATCATTTCCTGTATTTCATTGCCGATGACATGAGACGCTACAGACACAACACCCTTTGCTCCGATTGCCATTGCAGGCAATGTCAATCCGTCATCACCGCTGTATACCGCGAAGTCATCATCTGTTTGTTCAATCACTTCCGTCATCGCCAACACGTCTCCACCTGCATCTTTTACTGCAACGATGTTAGGAATTTTAGAGAGACGGACAATTGTATCAACTGACATTGTGACAACAGAACGTCCTGGAATATTATAGAGCATAACCGGTAGCTTCGTGCTCTCGGCAATCGTTTTAAAATGCTGATACATTCCCTCTTGACTTGGTTTGTTATAGTACGGGGCAACGAGCATAATCGCGTCCACAGCCGCTTCCTCTGCCAGTTTTGTCAATTCGATAGAAGCTTGTGTGTTATTGCTGCCTGTGCCTGCTACGACAGGAACGCGCCCGTTTACAGCAGTCACAACATGACGGAACAATGCTGCTTTCTCTTGTGTTGTCAATGTCGGAGACTCGCCTGTTGTTCCGCATACAACAAGCGAAGTTGTTCCATTTTCAATCAAATAATTGACCAATTGCGTTGTTTTTGCGAAATCGACATTTCCTTTGCTGTCAAAAGGGGTTACCATCGCTGTTGCAACAGTTCCGAAATTGATCATATTCTCACTCCCTATCTTCTGCTTCTTTAGATAGTTCAAATGCACTGTGCAGAGCGTTCACTGCTTCAACAAGATCGCTCTCATTGACGAGCATCCAAATGGTGGTATGACTGTCGGCAGATTGCAGGATTTGAATACCAGCTTCAGATAAAGCTGTTACAATGCGTGACGTAACCCCGGGAACACCTGTCATGCCCGCTCCTACAATAGATACTTTTGCGCAATGTCTTGTAACAAACGGCTCATATCCAATTTTGCGAAGCACCTCAATGGCCAGGTCCGCTACGTCGTCGTTTACTGTATAAGCAACACCTGTCGGGGAAATGTTGATTAAATCAACGCTGATTTTTTCATTCGCCATTTCCTTAAACACTTGCGCCTGCAAGTCGTACGGGCCGTCTTTTGCCATTACTTTAATCTGCGTGACATTGGATACGTGAGCAATGCCTGTAACAGGGCGTTCCTGCACATCTTGCCCCTGCACTGCGCCTTCATATGCCGTAACTAACGTTCCTGTACCGTCAGAGTACGTAGAACGAACACGAAGAGGCACCTTCGCATGCATCGCAATTTCCACAGCACGCGGATGAATGACTTTCGCACCTTGATAAGCCATGTTGCAAATTTCATTATACGTGACAACATCCAGCGGACGAGCATCTTTTACAATGCGCGGGTCTGCTGTCATGATTCCTTCTACATCTGTAAAGATATCAATATAGTCTGCATTTAACGCAACGCCCAGTGCCGATGCAGATGTATCGCTGCCTCCGCGCCCAAGCGTAGTTGTGTCGCCGTTTTTCGTTTGCCCTTGAAAGCCTGCCACAACTACTACATCGTGCTCACGAAGTTCTTTTAATACACGTTCGCAATTCATTTCAATAATTTTAGCATTTGTAAAATCATCATTTGTAAGAAATCCCGCTTGCGCCCCTGTAAGCGCTGCAGCTTCAATTCCCGCTTCATTCAGCATATTGGAAAATACAACGGCTGAAATGAGTTCCCCGCAGGACAACAGCAAATCTTTTTCACGCTTGGAAATATGGAATTGCTTGTCATCAACGAGACTAAGCAATGTGTCCGTAGCGTAAGGCTCGCCTTTTCGTCCCATTGCAGAGACAACCGTTACGACCTTATAGCCTTCCTCTAACGCTTGCGAGATATGCTTAAAAGCATGTTTTCTGCCATTTTCGTCGCGTACGGATGTACCTCCGAATTTTTGTACAATGATTTTCATGTTTGCACCCTCTTAGAAGTTACACTAAACCTAGTTTGATTAATCGTTCTGCAATCTGAACAGAGTTCCATGCAGCTCCTTTTAATAGATTATCGGAAACAACCCAAAGGTGGAAGCCTTTATCGTTGTTTAAGTCTTTACGGATTCGACCAACAAATACTTCTTCTTTTCCTGTTGCGTAAAGTGGCATTGGATATAGCTGCTCCGCTGGATTATCTTGAAGAACGATTCCTTCTGCATCTGCAAGTAATGCGCGGATTTCGTCAACAGTTACCCCTTCTTTTTCCACTTCAACGTAAACAGATTCAGAATGCCCAGCAACTACAGGAAGGCGCACGCAAGTTGCTGCCACCTCTAACTCTGGCATATGCATAATTTTCTTAGTCTCATTAATCATTTTCATTTCTTCATACGTAAAGCCGTTTTCTTCGAACACATCGATTTGCGGAATTGCGTTAAATGCGATTTGATAATGCTTTTCACCGCTCTTTACAGGAAGAATATTTGTCTTCACTTCTTCGCCGTTTAACGCTGCTTGCGCTTGTTCATTTAATTCTTCAATTGCGGAAGCACCTGCTCCTGAAACCGCTTGGTACGTAGAAACGATTACTCGCTTCAAACCATATGCTTGACGAAGCGGCTCAAGCGCCACTACCATTTGAATTGTGGAGCAGTTCGGATTTGCAATAATTCCATTATGCTCTAACAAATCTTTTTCGTTTACTTCCGGCACTACTAGCGGAACGTTCGGATCCATACGGAACGCGCTTGTATTATCAACTACAATAGCGCCGCGCTTTGCTGCTTCTGGTGCTAACGCTTTAGAAACAGATCCGCCTGCACTAAAGAGAGCGATATCTACACCTTCAAAGCTTTCTGGTGTTGCTTCTTGTACAGTAACTTCTTCCCCTTTAAAGAGAATCGTTTTTCCTGCTGAACGTTTCGAAGATAGTAATGACAACTTGCCGATTGGGAAGTTGTGTTTTTCTAACGTATTTAACATTTGTTCTCCAACTGCGCCGGTTGCTCCAACTACAGCGACATGAAAAGATTGTTTCTTTTCCATCACTATACCCCTTTCTAGGTACACCATATACTTATAAAAAGACAGGGCACAAAGTCGTCCCCCATCTTTATTAGAACAATAATACCACATTATCGCGCAGGATTGAGTAATTTTCCGAAAAAATTATTGTGCGCTTTTGATTATTTATTCATATATTTGTATTTTTCTACAACTACAGGCTGCAGCTGTTTGCCTTCCAATGCAGCAGCCACTGTGTCTCGAAGCAGCTCCATACGCGCTACCATCGAACTTGGTTTCTTATCGGGCGCATCTTGGCCAAATGGTACAAAATACATATTTCTTGCAGCCATCAGGCGCATTAAATTTACACCATTCAAGCCGAGCGCATCATTTGTAGAGATGGCGAGCACGACAGGCTTCCAGTTGCGAAGCGTAGCTTTAGCAGCCATGAGCACAGGCGAATCTGTCAGCGCATTTGCGAGCTTGCTCATCGAATTTCCTGTAAGAGGAGCAATTACCATGCAATCAAGAGGAATTTTCGGTCCGAGCGGCTCCGCTTTGACAATGGTATCAATTACAGAATAACCTGTAATCTCTTCAATTTTTTTAATCCATTCCTCTCCTTCGCCAAAACGCGTATTCGTTGTTTTTAATGTATAAGATACGACCGGACGCACCTCTGCCCCCTCATCGATAAGCTGCTGCAAATAGGGCATAACTTCCTCGTACGTACAGTGTGAGCCTGTTAATCCAAAGCCGATCCGTTTTCCTTTTAAACTCATTTTACATTCTCCTTTCTCGCCTTATCTTCTGACAGCAAAGAAGTGAGTACATTCGCGAGAATCTGCCCGGCAGTCTTTGGCGCAACGATTCCTGGCAATCCTGGGGCCAAAAACGCCTTCACTCCTCTTTTTTCCGCATAACGGAAATCCGTTCCGCCCGGCTTAGATGCTAAATCTACTATTAAAGTGTGAGCCGGCATTTTAGATATGATACTTGCTGTTACAATGAGGTGAGGAATCGTATTAATTACGATGTCTGCATCCTGCACTTCCTGTTCTAAATCATTTAAATGAAAAGGAGCAAAAGTCATTTCTGTAATGCGAGCTAAATGTTCTGAGCGCCTTGCTCCTACCCGCACCTTTGCACCCAACGCTTGAAATGTACGGGCTACGCTCATTCCTGTCCGCCCAAATCCCAGCACCATAACCTTAGAACCGTGAATAGTGTAGTCTGTATGCTGAATCACCATCATAATAGTTCCCTCTACTGTCGGAATGGAATTGTATATCGCCACATCATCACGCTCAAACAATTTGACGAGCTTTCGGTTTGTTGATGCAGCCAATCCATCTAAGTACGCGTTGCTGATTCCGGAATAAATAGTAAAATGAGACGGGGTCTCCTCAACTTGCTCCTTTGTGAGCACAACCTTTTTATTTGAAAAAATGGTATCAATCTGCCCTTCTAAATTCGTGCCCGCTACCGGCAGTATAATAGCATCTAAGGAAGAAAAATCCAATTCTTGCATCTGCTCCTTGGCCGCTCCTGTAAAACCGTGATCAAGCTGATCAAACCCGATTAAAGAAAGCTTGGCATCGAGTTCAATCATCTTTCGGATAACCTCCAATTGTCTGGCATCCCCTCCGATCACGGCTATATGCATGTCAGTTAACATCCCCTACTTCACCTTCTTTTTGTTCTATATTCTAAGCGCCTATCTCTTTGTTTTCACAAAACATCATATGTATCGTACAAGAGCATGGTGATTGACCATTAGGAAAATCACCTATTTTCTGCATAAAAAAAACGGCCCCTCAAAAGGGACCGGCTTACACTTGCTCTGAATCCGACAAATCAAAAATAATCATATCCTGCCCAACCTTTTTAATCCGCTTCCAGGAAACACGTATTTCCTGCTGGGAACGCTTAAACGCTCCCCACTTGCCGACAGGAATAATCAGAGCATGTATGCGTCCATCCTGCTCATCGATTTCCAAATCGGCATGCCCCAATACTCCCATCCGTTCCGCGCGTTCCAAATCCACGATTTCCTTCCCGCTCAATTCGCTCAGCCTCACACATATCCCCCCTTACTTACTACGTATTCCGTGTCCCAATAAAAAATACCTACAAGTTTTACTTGTAGGCAAGTGCTTTCGGCAGCTCTCCTGTCGGGCTGATGAGAGAGACAGCAAATTCTTCTGTAAACGTTTGATGAATCAAATCATCTACATCTTCTTTTGTCACACTGTTGATGCTTTCAATCATTTCATCAAGCGAACGATGCGTGCCAAGAAGCATTTCATTTTTACCATTTCGGCTCATACGGCTGTTCGTACTTTCGAGACTGAGCATTAAACTGCCTTTTAACTGCTCTTTGCTGTTGGCAAGCTCTTTTTCTGTTATACCTGTATCCTTTAATTTATCAAGCGTTTGCTGAATTGTTTCATAGAGCGTTTCAAGCTGCTGATTGCCAGTGCCTGCGTAGATTGTCATCATTCCTGAATCTTCATAAGAGGAATGATAGGAGAATACAGAGTAGGCCAAACCGCGTTGCTCGCGTACTTCTTGAAACAAACGGCTGCTCATGCTTCCGCCTAGAACGTTGTTCAGCACAATTAAGCTGTATACTTTGTCATCTCCCACGTTCAATCCTTTGTAGCCGAGACATAAGTGCGCCTGCTCTGTTTCCTTCTTGCGAGAAACCTTATTTGGATGAAAAATAGGACTATGTATTTGTTCGCGTTTTGTTGTACCTTCATAGCTTCCGAAATAATCTTCCACCGTTTTCATGAAGGATTCATTTACATTTCCTGCAATGGAAACCACGACATTTTCAGGCGTATAGCGTTCTTTCATATATTGACGAAGTGTATCGCCTGTAAAGGTTGCCAGCGTGCCTTCTGTTCCGAGAATCGGATATCCAAGCGGATGCGTTTCATATGTAGCCTTCGTCAGCAAATCATGCACAATATCATCTGGTGTATCTTCGTACATTTTAATTTCTTCATATACGACATTCTTTTCTTTCTGCAGCTCTTCATCCACAAAAGTAGAATTAAAGAACATATCCGAAAGAACTTCTAAGGCGTACTCCGCATGCTCATCAAGCACTTTAGCATAGTAGCACGTATACTCTTTAGAAGTAAATGCATTAACTTGGCCGCCGATGCTGTCAAATGACTCTGCAATTTCACGGGCTGACCGCGTTGTTGTTCCTTTAAAGAACATATGCTCTAAAAAATGGGAAATGCCATTATTTTTTTCGTTCTCGTGACGGGAACCCGTATGAATCCATACCCCGATGGCGACAGAACGAACGGTAGGAATATGTTCAAATACAATTCTTACTCCGTTTTTGCAAGTATGTTTATTGATCAAGTGCCATCCTCCTATTACTTTGTATTTATCCCGCTCTAACCGTCCGAAAATTTCTGCATTTGCAAATAAAAGCCGGACGCTAGGAGCCCGATTAGTTCAGCTAGCGCTTATTACTCAATCATAACAATTTTGTGAACACATGTCATGCAAATCATTTAATCGATTCGCTTTTCACTCAGAAGCTCAGATACTGTGCCAATTTTGTACCCTCCTTTTTTCAACAGCTGAATGAGCGTATCCAGTGATTGCGCCGTGGGTGACGTAGGATGCATAAGCACGATTGCACCATTGTGCGCCTTTTTTGTGACGCGCTGAATCAATACGCTCGGTTCCGGCCGCTGCCAGTCAATTGTATCAACAGTCCACATAATGGTACCCATACCGAGCCTTGATGCGATGGATACGACCTCATCTCGGTAGCTGCCGCTTGGGGGAGCAAACCATTTTACCTTCTGATTTGTTGCAGCTTCAATCATTTCATTTGTTTTCACAAGTTGCTCTTCTATAGAGCCTGCAGATAATGTTTTCATATCCGGATGCGTATAAGAATGATTTCCTACTTCTTGCTTTGCGTCAACAATCATTTTTGCCAAAGATGGGTTCTCCTTTACCCAGCGTCCTTCCAAAAAAAAGGTTGCAGATACATGATGCTTTTTTAATATTTCTAACATGGTGGGGATATATTCGTTCCCCCATGCAACGTTTATCGTAAGAGCAATCATTTTTTTATCAGGATGTCCTCTGTAGATAGGCGCAGGCGGCAAATCCTGCAAATGAACCTTTGGCGATATGTCCGTATACACGAGTTTTTTTTCATTAAACTCTCCTTGCTTCTTCATATTTTCGTAAGAAGCAGGCACATCGACGGCACGTCCGTTATACCCAGGCGTAGCTTTCCAAATCTTATCCACAATCGCGTCCTGAGCCGGAATTTCATAGTCTTTCGCTTTTTCAGCAATTTCATCATATAAAGGGTCTTCCGCCTTTGATACTTGCAGAGCAGACCGTTTCACTTCATCTACATAAGCGGATGTATATGAGTTTTGCACAAGAAAAAAACTGAGCAAAACTATACAAGTACAAATGATTGCATGCTTCGTTCGGTTCATTCTATTCCCTCCTCGTAACAAAATATGTACAGCCTGTCTCTTCTAGAACACAAGAAAAGCGCAGACGGCTCGTTCAGGTGCTGGACAATAAAAAAAGAGACGAGGAAAAAATTCCCCCGTCTCCTTATATATTATTGCTGCGCTTCTTTTTCTTTTTGCTCTTTTAAAAGTACTTTCCTGGATAGGTTTACACGACCTTGCTTGTCAATTTCAATAACTTTGACAAGAATTTCATCCCCGATTGCCACAACGTCCTCTACCTTCGGAATACGTTCTTCAGCAAGCTCGGAAATGTGGACAAGTCCGTCTTTGCCGCTGAACAGCTCGACGAATGCGCCGAATTTCTCAATGCGTTTTACTTTACCTAAGTAAATTTGTCCAACCTCTACCTCACGAACAATATCTTCGATGATTTTCTTCGCTTTTTGGTTCATCTCTTCATTAGTAGAAGAAATGAAGACTGTACCGTCTTGTTCGATATCAATCTTAACACCTGTTTCTTCAATGATTTTATTGATTTGCTTACCGCTTGGTCCAATTACATCACGAATCTTATCAGGGTTAATCGTCATTGTTAAAATCTTAGGCGCATATGGAGAAAGCTCCGTGCGCGGCTGGTCAATGACAGACAGCATATGATCCAGAATTTGCATACGGCCTGCTTTCGCCTGCTGCAGCGCTTCTTCTAAGATTTCACGGGAAAGACCTTCAATCTTAATATCCATTTGCAGTGCAGTTACACCTTTAGCTGTACCCGCTACCTTAAAGTCCATATCGCCAAGGTGATCTTCCATGCCTTGGATATCTGTTAAAATCGTGTAGTGCTCGCCAGATTTCACAAGCCCCATTGCAATGCCGGCTACAGGCGCTTTAATCGGCACCCCTGCATCCATCATCGCCAGCGTGCTTGCACAAATACTAGCTTGCGAAGTAGAACCGTTGGATTCCAGTACTTCAGATACGAGACGCACTGTGTAAGGGAAGTCCTTCTCAGACGGAATAACAGGCTCCAACGCACGCTCACCGAGTGCACCGTGACCAATCTCACGGCGTCCAGGCCCCCTCATCGGTCCTGTTTCCCCAACGCTGAACAGCGGGAAGTTGTAGTGATGCATGAATCGCTTGGATTCTTCGATGCCAAGCCCATCCAAAATCTGCACATCGCCTAGCGCACCTAGTGTACAAATGCTGAGAGCCTGTGTTTGACCTCGTGTAAATAGGCCGGAACCATGCGTACGAGGCATCAATCCAACTTCGGAAGCAAGCGGACGAATTTCATCAATGCTGCGGCCGTCTGGGCGTACCTTTTCAACTGTGATTAGACGGCGTACTTCTTCTTTTACCATCTTGTACAGGATTTCGCTTACTTGCCCCATCGTTGCAGCATCTGCTTCTTGTGCTTCAAACTGCTCAATTACACGTTTTTTCACTTCGCTGATTGCCTCTTCGCGAGCATGCTTTTCATATACTTGAATCGCAGCCTTCATATCAACTTCTGCAATTTCACGAATTTGCTTTTCAAGCTCTGTATCTACTTCGTACAAGACAATTTCCCTTTTTTCTTTGCCGATTGCTTGTACAATTTTTTCTTGGAACGCAATTAAGCGTTGGATTTCTTCATGACCAAACATAATTGCTTCTAGCATGACTTCTTCCGGTACTTCTTGTGCGCCAGCCTCTACCATGTTAATCGCATCTTTTGTACCCGCTACAACAAGATGTATATCGCTTTTTTCTGCTTGCTCTACCGTCGGGTTAATTACAAATTCTCCATCAATTCGTCCGACAACTACACCTGCAATCGGACCTTCAAATGGGATATCCGATACGGATAGAGCCAATGAAGAGCCAAACATTGCTGCAACTTCAGAGGAGCAATCTTGGTCTACGCTCATCACTATGCTTACCACTTGCACTTCATTACGGAATCCGTCTGCAAACAGAGGACGAATCGGACGGTCAATTAAACGGCTTGCCAAAATCGCCTTTTCGCTTGGACGTCCTTCACGTTTAATAAAGCCTCCCGGAATTTTCCCTACTGCATATAAACGTTCTTCATAGTTTACAGTTAAAGGAAAGAAACCTACGCTTTTCGGCTCCTTAGAAGCAGTCGCTGTTGATAACACTGCTGTGTCGCCATATCGAATTAATACGGCTCCGCTTGCTTGCTTTGCAAGCTGACCTGCTTCTACAACCAGCTCGCGTCCTGCTAAATGTATAGAGAAGACTTGCTTTTCTTGACCCATTTAAGTACCCCTCTCAATTCAAAATATGTAATTGCCTCTATGTAAAAGTAAATTATATGCCAATCATATCTTTCTCTAGTATTTCCGAAAAGATAAAAAACTATTAAAGAATACCATATTTTTACCTAACAAAAAAGCGGGAATAATCCCGCTTTTTTGACTATCGACGTAAGCCAAGCTTGTTGATTAATTCACGATAACGTGTGATGTCTTTGTTGCGAAGGTAAGTAAGTAAGTTACGACGCTTACCAACCATCTTTAAAAGACCACGGCGTGAATGATGATCCTTCTTATGAGTACGTAAATGCCCGTTAAGAGTGTTAATCTGCTCAGTTAGGACAGCGATTTGGACCTCTGGAGAACCAGTGTCAGTATCATGTGTTTTATATTGAGCGATAATCTCATTTTTGCGTTCTTGTGTTAAAGCCATCCTGTTCACCTCCCTAATATCAATCCCCAATTCCCTAGCATACGTTGGTGACTCGACATGCCAAGAAATGGTTCAATTAAAGTACGTAGATTAGAATACTACGTTTTCTTAGAAAAAGCAAGTCTGTTCTTGCTGTTCCTGAAAATATTGTTCAGCCGTTTTCTTATCTTTGCTGATTTGCGTGACAAGTTCATCAATGCCATTAAATTTTTTCTCTTCTCTAATGCGCAAATGCCACTCAATCGTAACATGTTTTCCGTAAATGTCCTCCTGAAATTCAAATAAATGAACCTCTACAGACAGCTTCTTCTCATCCTTTTGGAAGGTGGGCTTGTATCCGACATTGCATACGCCATCGTGCCATGTCCCGTTTACTTTCATTCGCACAGCATATACACCTGTCGGAGGTAAGATGTACGCATCGACAGCTTCGATATTTGCCGTAGGAAAGCCGATTTGCCGGCCGCGTTTATCACCGTGAACAACAATTCCTTCTACCGTATAAAATCTGCCAAGCACAGAAGGAATATCCTTCATGCGCCCTTCTCGAATCATCTTGCGAAGCAGCGTGGAACTGACCTTTTCTTCATGAAGCTCTACTTTTTCAATCATGGTTTGTGTAAACTCTCCTCTTGCATGAAATGGTAAAGTTTCCATCGTTCCTTTTCCGAGACGTCCATATGTGAAGTCAAATCCCGCTACGACATGCTTGACATTGAGCCTAATAATATAATCGTCAACAAATTGCTGCGGCAGCAGAGAAGCAAACGCTTCATCAAATTTGACAACATATAAAGTATCAATGTCCATCTGTTCCAATATTCGGGCTTTCGCTTGAAGAGGTGTAATGTATTCTACATGCGCCTCTTTCTTGCCGAGCACAACGGACGGATGGGGGTGAAATGTCATGACGGAACTTTTAAAGCCGCAATCTGCCGCTATCTTTTTTGCTGTTTGAATAACCTTTTGATGGCCGAGATGAACACCGTCAAAGTATCCTAAAGCCATAACTGCGGGCTCTGCTTCATCTGTTTTCATTTGATGAGGATGAGTTAAATGAATGAGTTTCACGCTCGAATCCACCTTTTTTGTAAAGTAAAACTTCGTCAGCAGGATATTTCCCCCTCTGACGCTAGTTGAACTAATCGTACTCTTATCGTCCGTTATTGCTTCTTGTATGCTTTAGTTGCGGGCGATTAGAGCGAGATAAGAATTCCTCTCTCATTATAGCTTTAATTCTTGATTATTCACAAGAACTTTCGTCGGCTTCAGCCACCCGCTCTTTCCTGCATGCGGTTCATAAATTGCCAAGCATTGTTCGTTTTCATTAAAAACCATTACAAATCCCTCAGTCAGCTGAAGAACATTTGGAAGGAATGCACCGTTTTTCACCTTTTCCGATTGCTCCTCATTCACAATGATTTTCGGGAAATCCTGCAGTGTCTCGTCAATCGAACGAAAGATATTGCCTACTGTTCCATTTTGCACATTTTCTTCTATTTGTTCAAACGTTATGCAATCCTGAATTGTAAATTGACCTGATGCCGTTCGAATTAAATCAGACATATGAGCAGGAAATCCAAGTCTCTCTCCGATCATAACAGCTAGTGTTCGGACATAAGTCCCCTTGCTGCACATCACCCGGAAGCGGAATGACAGCGGAGAACCATGAAACGTTTCACGGTCGTCGAGAAGCTCGAATTCATGAATTGTAATGGTTCGGACAGGACGTTCTACCTCAATCCCCTGTCTTGCATATTCATAAAGCTTTTTTCCGTTTACCTTCACAGCCGAATACATAGGCGGCATTTGCTCAATTGTTCCTGTCAGTGATTTGAGAACATCCTCAATCTCGTTTCGCAATATCGTACGGTTCACTTCTTGTCTTTCTACTATGTCACCGGACGCGTCTTCTGTCGTAGTCGAAAAGCCGATTGTGACTTGTCCCTCATACGTTTTTGTTTCACTTGTCAAAAACTGAGCGATTTTTGTGGCTCTTCCTACGCAAATAGGCAATACTCCTGTAACATCGGGATCGAGCGTTCCTGTATGACCTACACGTTTTTCTTTTAAGATTTTTCTTATTTTAAAAACGCAATCATGAGAGGTCATTCCTTTTGGTTTGTTAAGCAGCAATACTCCTTCCATAACTTCACCTCATTTTATTTACAGAAAAAATGGATAGACAACGTCTATCCATCATTCCTCATGCTTTTCATCTTTGTTTATTTTGTGCAACAGTGTTTCAATTCTGTGGCCGTAGTCGATGGATTCATCAAATTCAAAAGAAATTTCCGGCGTTTTGCGCAGACGAATTCGCTGACCGATTTCCGAGCGAATGAATCCCTTTGCCTTCGCTAATCCTTTTAACGTGTTCTGTCTTTGTTCATCATCGCCAAGAACAGATATGTACACCTTTGCAAGCTGTAAATCCCCGCTCACTTGTACATCTGTTACAGTGACAAATCCGATGCGCGGATCTTTAATTTTGCGGCCAATGATGTCACCGAGCTCTTTTTTCATTTGCTCTCCCACGCGATTCGCACGTAGCTTCATACTATCACCTCGTTCAATACCATTCCACCGTCGTAATCGTACGTTCGATCTCTGGAAATGAGTCAATCATCTCCAACGCTTTTTGCACTTCGCGTTCACAAACCGAACGGTCAGACGAAACGGAAACGATCGCTATTTCTGTTCTTTGCCACGCATCCTGATACCCGACTTCAGCAACGGAAATATTGTACCGTTGCTTGAGACGGGTAAGGATGCGCTGCAGAACAGCTCGTTTATCCTTTAAGGAGTGGGCGTCATAGATGATGCATTCACAGTTGAGCGAAGCAATCACTTGCGCTCAATCTCCTGCATCACGTATGCTTCAATGATGTCGCCTTCCTTAATATCGTTGTATTTCTCAACAGTCACACCGCACTCATAGTTTTGTGCAACTTCTTTTACATCGTCTTTAAAACGTTTTAATGTGTCAAGCTTACCTTCGAAGACAACAACACCGTCGCGGATTACACGAACACTGCTATCACGAGTAATCTTGCCGTCCGTTACATAGCAACCAGCAATTGTTCCAACTTTGGATACCTTGAACACTTGTCGCACTTCCGCTTGACCAATTACTTTTTCCTCAAATTCAGGATCGAGCATACCCTTCATTGCGGATTCGATTTCTTCAATTACGTTATAAATAATACGGTGCAGACGAACATCAACATTTTCTACCTCTGCAGTGCGCTTCGCGTTCACATCAGGTCGTACGTTGAAGCCAATGACAATCGCATTGGAGGCGGAAGCAAGAATAATGTCAGATTCGGTAATAGCTCCTGCACCCGTGTGAATAATTTTCACTTTCACGCCTTCTACTTCAATTTTTTGAAGAGACGCTGCCAACGCTTCTACGGAACCTTGCACATCCGCTTTAACAATGAGGTTAATGTCTTTCACTTCGCCTTGCTGGATTTGCTGGAACAAGTCTTCAAGGCTTAATTTCGCCTTATCGCCGCGCTGTTCGACTAACAAACGCTGTGCTCTTGTTTCGCCGACTTGACGAGCGCGTTTTTCGTCTGCAAATACCATGAAACGGTCTCCCGCTTGCGGCACTTCATTTAGCCCTGTAATTTCAACCGGTGTGGATGGACCCGCTTCTTTCACACGGCGGCCGTGATCGTTTACCATTGCACGGACGCGACCGAAAGATGTACCGACTACAATCGGATCTCCAATGCGCAGTGTACCGTTTTGAACAAGCAGCGTTGCGATAGGACCTTTTCCTTTATCAAGCTGCGCTTCAATTACAGTACCGAGCGCTAAACGATTTGGATTTGCTTTAAATTCTTCTACTTCGCTTACAAGTAGAATCATTTCTAATAGGTTGTCGATTCCATCGCCTGTTAATGCAGAAATCGGCACAAATATTGTATCGCCGCCCCAAGCTTCAGAAACCAATCCGTGTTCTGTTAACTCCTGCATTACACGGTCTGGGTTGGCAGATGGTTTATCCATTTTATTCACTGCAACAATAATTGGAACTTCTGCTGCCTTTGCATGGTTAATCGCTTCTACAGTTTGCGGCATCACACCATCGTCTGCTGCAACAACAAGAATTGTAATGTCTGTTACTTGCGCACCGCGTGCACGCATTGTTGTGAACGCTGCGTGACCTGGTGTATCGAGGAACGTAATCTTCTTGTCATGCACGTCTACTTGATAAGCACCGATATGCTGCGTGATTCCGCCTGCTTCGCCCTCTGTAACCTTAGAGTTTCGGATGGAGTCAAGAAGCGTTGTTTTCCCGTGGTCAACGTGACCCATGATTGTAACAACCGCTGGACGCTCTACTAAATCATCAGCCTCGTCTTGCTCATCAATGAACGTTTCAAAATCTGTTTCATCCATTACAACTTCTTCTTCTACTTCAATGCCGTATTCTCCGGCAATCAATTCGATTGTATCTTTGTCCAAAGCTTGGTTAATCGTAGCCATAATTCCTAAAAGGAATAGCTTCTTAATGAGTTCAGAAGGCTCTTTACCAAGCTGCTTCGCCAGTTCACTCACTGTCAATGAACCGGAAAATGTAACTTTATCCGCTGCATCGCTTTTGGCAGGGCGAGCACCCTTTTTATTAGAAGCAGAGAAACGGTCTTGGCGTGTATCAACTTTTTTGCCTTGATCCTTCTTCTTCTTTTTGTTGCTGTTCTTTTTACCGCTGCGCACAGGGTTTTCTTTGTTTGCTTCTTCATCAAACTCTTCTACGATTGAACGTTTTGACGCTTCTTCTGTCGGATTAAAATTATGATCTAACTTTTCAACTACTTCGTCATCTAACATTGTCATATGATTGGAAACCTCAATATTCATTTCTTTTAGTTTTGTAATAATATCCTTACTGGATGTGTTCTGTTGTTTTGCATATTCATAAACTCGAATTTTACTCATACCTTCACCCCCGATAAGTTGTATCGAGCATGCTTCGCAGCTTCTTCGCAAAGCCTTCATCCAGCACTGCCACAACAACCCGTTCATCTCTCCCGATTGCATGCCCTAATTCCTGTCGGGTTTCGACTGTTTTGAGCGGGACTTTGTAGTAACTTGTTTTGTCTGTAATGCGTTTTGCTGTATTTTGTGATGCATCGCCAGCCAGCAAGACGAGCTTTGCTTTGCCGCTTCGAATCTCTTTTAATACGAGTTCCTCACCCGATATCACCTTTCGCGCGCGATTCGCCAACCCTAAAAACATTTTCCAATTGCTCATGAAGGCTCCACTAGTGCCAGCAATTCTTCGTATAAAGATGGGTCGACTTTCGCTTTTAAGTGATGTTCTAAGATGTTTTTCTTTTGCGCAAGTAAGATGGATTCTTTGTCTCTAGAGAGGTAGGCGCCACGACCGGACTTTTTGCCCGTTAAATCAATGGATACCTCTCCTTCTTTTGAACGGACAATGCGAACAAGCTCACGCTTCGATTTCATTTCCTGTGTTGCAATACATTTTCTTAAAGGAACTTTTCGATTGCTCACTCCGTATCACCTCTATTCAAATGCAGCGTCTGATTCGAAATGGTCCGCTTCGTCTAAAATCCCTGCTTTGCCTGCTTCAGATTCGCTTTTAATATCAATCTTCCAACCTGTCAGCTTAGCAGCTAAGCGTGCGTTTTGGCCTCGTTTCCCAATTGCAAGGGAAAGCTGATGATCCGGCACGATGACTGTTGTTGCTTTTTCCTCTTCGTTTACAAGCACTTTCACAACTTGTGACGGACTTAAAGCATTAGCTACGTACTCAACTGGATCGTTAGACCAGCGGACAATATCAATTTTTTCGCCTTTAAGCTCGTTTACGATGCGCTGTACACGCTGCCCTTTAGGTCCTACGCAAGAGCCGACCGGATCTACATCTGCGTTTTCGGAGTGCACAGAGATTTTAGAACGGTCTCCCGCCTCACGTGCTACAGAGCGAATTTCAACTGTGCCATCGTAAATTTCCGGAACTTCTAATTCAAACAAACGCTTTAAAAGTCCTGGATGCGTGCGGGATACGAAAATTTGCGGTCCCTTTGTCGTCTTCTCTACCTTTGTCAAGAACACGCGAATGCGGTCGTGCGGCTTATATTGCTCGTTCGGCATTTGCTCGCTTACAGGCAGAAGCGCTTCAACTTTCCCAAGACTCACATAAATAAAGCGTGCATCCTGACGCTGTACAATGCCGACCATAATATCTTCTTCACGATCGATAAATTCAGAGTAAATCACGCCTCGTTCTGCTTCGCGCACACGTTGCGTTACAACCTGCTTCGCTGTCTGCGCAGCGATGCGGCCGAAATCCTTCGGCGTTACTTCAAGCTCAACCACGTCACCTACTTGATAGTTAGGATGAATACGTCTTGCTTCTTCTTCGGAAATTTCCAAACGAGGATCAAATACGCTTTCTACCACATCTTTACGCGCAAATACTTTAATGGAGCCCACTTCTGGATTGAAGCTTACGCGTACATTTTGTGCTTGGTTGAAATTGCGCTTATAAGCAGAGATTAAAGCTGCTTCGATAGCTTCAATAATAACATCTTTGCTAATGCCCTTTTCTTTTTCTAATACGAGCAAAGCATCTAACAGTTCAGTGCTCATGAAGATCCCCCTCTTCTAAAACGTAACTGCAAGACGAGCGCTTGCAACTTTTTCCATTGGAATTTGAATTTCTTTTTTACGTGTTTTTATAATCATTGCTAAAGTGACGGTTGTGCCGTCATATGAAAGCAGCTTGCCTTCAAACTTTTTTTCGCCTTCAAACGGCTCATATGTTTTGATAGCTACTTGTTTCCCTACAGCCTTTTGAAAATCCTGCTCTTTTTTGAGGGGACGTTCCGCTCCGGGAGAAGAAACATCTAAAAAGTAAAGGTCAGGAATCGGATCCTCTTTGTCCAGCGCTTCGCTTAAACGTTCGCTCACCGCGGCGCACTCTTCAATGTCAACTCCTGCATCAGAATCGATGAAGACGCGCAGGAACCAATCTTTTCCCTCTTTTACATATTCCACGTCCACAAGCTCTAAGTTCAATTCTGCAACAATCGGCTTTGCCAGCTCTTCGACAATTTCCGTTACTTTACTCATGAGCGGCCTCCTTCCTACTACATGTACGATAACAAAAGCCCCTGCTTAAAAGCAGGGAAAGTTTGTTTTAGTATTACCGATTTCAAGCAGTAACACTTGTAGTAAATTATGTATATCAAGCGAGCGTTCGGCTCTTATACCCAAATTGAGGGATAATAACACGAAAGAGCGGGTTTCCCCACTCTTTTTTCAAAATATACATGACATGATTAACCCGCTTACTACTATAGCATATAGTACTATATTTTGCAAAGAGTTTTCACCTAAAACAAGGAGAGCTGGTTTTGGTCTGGCAGAGATTCTAAACAGCCTTGGCTGTCCAAGTATGCCACGACAGATTTAGAAATTTTTGCCCGCTGCTGCAAATCCTCTTTTGAAAGGAACTCGCCGTCTTCTCTTGCTTTTACTATGTTTAAGGCAGCGTTAGTGCCAAGTCCGTCAATTGCATTAAACGGCGGAATGAGCGTATCGCCGTCAATGATGAAATCTGTGGCGCTCGAGCGGTACAAATCCACTTTCTTAAAGGAGAAGCCGCGTTCGCACATCTCCAGCGCCATTTCCAGCACCGTCAGCAAGTTCTTCTCCTTCGGCGACGCATCAAGTCCCTTTTGGACAATTTCATCAATTTTGGCGCGAATGGCCGTTGAGCCTTTCGTCATCGCATCTACATCGAAATCGTCTGCGCGCACTGTAAAATACGCTGCATAATAAAGGAGGGAGAAATGCACTTTGAAATAAGCAATCCGCACCGCCATTAATACATAAGCAGCGGCATGGGGTAGCGATAGGTAATATTCCCCTCAGCCTTACCTGTTTGGGTTCAATTTTCCCCCGCTTCACACCGTACGTGAACCTTTCGATTCATACGGCGTTCCATCGAACAACAACCATAGATTAATTCACTAATTTTTCCCGAAATGAAAGTATCTTTTTGATTTGTTTTTGTTTATAACCTAAGTTAAGAAGCTTTATTTCATCTAATGTGAAATTGTGCAGGTCGTTATGGCATTTATCATGTAGTGACACAAGATTACTTACCCTGTTAACCTGTTCAGAAGGCAATTCAGGATTTTCGTGGTGTGTCTCAATCTCATGAGGGGCTATATCTTCCCCGTATATCCTGCACTTACCTTTATCACGATTAAATGCGTAAGCCCTGTTAAGGAAAAATTCAAAGTTGTAAAGTTTCCTACTACGCTTACTTTTGTTTCTATTCCCAAGGAGTCTTTTCGTAGCCATCGCGTCTGCTCCGAATATCCAATCAAGTCTATACAATCTTGGTTTTTTCCTTGTTCTTTTGAGATGTAACTCTCTCCCCTTTTTGGTAAAAGGAGTTTCCTCTTGATTGAACAATGAAGGGTCTACTCGTTTGATGAATGCAAGGTCTGTGACACCAATAATGTGGTCTTTATACTTAACGGCAGGTAAGGCAGTATTGTACTTTGAATGAAGTTCTGTTAGATTCGTGCATTTGTTAGCAGGAACCCAGTCAACGACTTTATTCTTGCCTTTTGCACTTTTAGCACCTAACCTCCGTCTTATTGCTCGATATGCCGCCCATCTAACTCGATAATTGTACTGTTTAAAAACTTCCGAGCCCCATGTGGTAACTTGGTAGTAGTTAACCAGTCCTCTTATTTTAGAGTTAATGAAATTGATGTCACTGATTAAGGTTTCTATGTCTTTACACTTTTTGAGGAGCTTGATGTCCCTAAGAAGCTGCGCAACCTTCTTAGTCAGCTTTTCCTCATTCGGCTTCGACCTAGTAATGTATCCTTTTTCTGCATTTCCTCTCACAAGTTTATATTTGTAACCAAGAAAACTGACTGGTGTCGTCCTAATGTCGGTTATCTTTGTCTTTTCTAAGGATAATGTTAGTTTCAACTCTTCCCGCAAGTATTTTTCATACCTGTAAACGAGGTTTTCTGCATTTTCCTTAGTGTTAGTCAGCACAACCCAGTCATCTGCATATCTTACAAGATATGCAGCCTTTAGCTTTAGGCGCGGCTTTCCAGATAATCCTCTTAATACTAAGCTTCTTTGACCAGAGCTGTAATTTTTCCTGAGAACTTTCTTCTCATATTCTCTAGTAACAAAGTTGTCAAAAGGGGTGAGATAGACATTTGCCAAAAGAGGCGAAATAATTCCTCCTTGGGGAGTACCCAATTCGTTCTTCGTAATCTCTTCCATTATTCCCGCTTTTAACATTGCTTGTATCATCATTAGAACTCGTTTATCGGTAACACCGAAACCCCAAAGTATTTTCAGCAGTTTGTTGTGATTTACGTTGTCGAAGAATTTTGATATATCACCTTCAATTACCCAGTGATGACCTGTTTTATGGGCAAGGAAACCGAGTCTGGCTAAGGCATTTTCAGTGCTTCTCCAAGGTCTGAATCCATATGAATGCTCAAAGAAATGAGCCTCGCATATGGGTTCGATACTCAAGCGAACACATTCCTGAACAATTCTATCTACAATTGCGGGAATGCCAAGTGGTCTTGTTTCACCATTGTCTTTTGGAATATGCACACGCCTTACCATTTCAGGTTGATAGTTATCAAAACTCTTTTGGACTCGTTCAAGGACTTCTTTGAAATCCTTTTGGAGAATGTTGATTCTCATCGTTTGTCCATCAACACCAGATGTTTCACTGCCTTTATTACCTTTGAGTTTATGAATCGCAGTTAAAACTACAACTTCACTTCTGGCTACTTCAATAATTCCTTGGAACTTAGGTTGCTTTTTCTCAGCGATTGCGGCTTTCGTTACCGCGTAGATTGTATCTCTGAGAGTTTGAAAATCCTCTTCCGATTTCGGTATGCTAAGTTTTATAGATGCTCGCCCCTTTCACAAGGATACTTGCATCTCGGTACTTTACTCTCAACGGAATCTCTTAGCAGTTAGTGAATGTTGGTTGCTCCTTTTCGTAAGTCCGACTATGCCCCTTCGCTCCACTTCCATTACAGAAGCTTCAACACTACTACGGGCTGCCGCCAGGTGTATTAAGAGAGTCATTTCCTACTCTCAGGGATTTCACTTGGCTCCTACCATCCATCCTACACCCTTCACACGTTCCACATGAAATTATCCCTTCTTTAGTGGTGACCTTAGGTGTCCTCTCTGACCCGACATTTAGCTTAATCTAACAGGAATTTATTGATTAAGCTGAACAACCTTTTATGGTTGAGCGCAGATATTCCCCCAAAAGATAGGTAATCCGCAAATGTTCCATCGCAAGCGATAGCCCCAGTCTCTCAACTGGGTTGTCCTAACGAGCCTTTCCATACGAGGATTCGTTGCCTCACCATAGTCACTTTTCGGGACCCCCGCCTTTACTCACGTCTACGTGTCACGCTTTTAAGACGAACCTTAGCGAGCTCTCTTACAGTTCATGTTAGGAGACACTTCCTGCAAGTCGCGGTGCTCAGGGGGGTTCACCGTATCCTGTTACGGTAGGAGGGGATTTCACGCCTCCGACTCATTCCATATAGTTCTCATGTAGATTTACTGTCTTAGTATCCACACAGGCTAGTCTTTATCCAACATTTCTGTTGGGGTTAAACCAGCAACGTGTCGCACCTTTCGGGAACATATATTTGATTTTCTTGCAAGAATCAATATACCAGTTTGGCACATTGTTATTTCTCATTTCCTCTTCCCATTCCGGCGGCACACCTTTTCCTTTACGAACGGATTCCATGATTTTAAAGGCTAAAGAAGGCTCCAGCCCTTGATAAATCAAGTACACCATAATGTCATCGCGACAGCCGATTACATCGCTCAGCGTACATGTACCGCTGTAGATTAGCTCATTGGCATTGCCGAGCCATACATCCGTTCCGTGTGACAGACCGGAGATTTGTACGAGCTCTGAGAAGGTTGTCGGCTTTGTTTCTTCAAGCATCTGACGCACGAATTTCGTACCGAATTCAGGAATTCCAAGCGTGCCTGTTTTACAATTGATTTGTTCAGATGTAACACCTAGTGATTCCGTACCAGAGAAAATCTTCATAACCTCAGGATCGTCCGTTGGAATAGTTTTCGGATCAATGCCGCTTAAATCTTGCAGCATACGAATAACCGTCGGATCATCGTGCCCTAGTATATCAAGCTTCAGTAAATTATCGTGAATGGAGTGGAAATCAAAGTGTGTTGTTTTCCATTCCGCAGACGTATCGTCTGCAGGGAACTGAATCGGCGTAAAGTCAAACACGTCCATATAATCAGGTACTACTATAATGCCGCCCGGATGCTGACCGGTTGTCCGTTTTACACCCGTACATCCCATTGCCAAGCGCTCGATTTCAGCGCCGCGTACTGTTAAGTTATGATCGGATGTATATCCTTTTACATATCCAAAAGCTGTTTTGTCCGCAACAGTGCCGATTGTTCCGGCACGATACACATTATCTTCGCCAAACAGCACCTTCGTATAATTATGGGCGCGCGGCTGATATTCACCGGAGAAATTCAAATCAATATCCGGTACCTTGTCCCCTTTAAATCCAAGGAACGTTTCAAACGGAATATCGTGCCCGTCTTTTTTATATCTCATGCCGCAATTTGGACAGTCCTTATCCGGCAAGTCAAATCCTGATCCTACGGAACCGTCATTAAAGAATTGCGAATGCTTACAGTTCGGACAAATATAATGCGGCGGCAGCGGATTTACTTCCGTAATTTCCATCATGGTCGCTACAAATGAAGATCCTACGGAACCGCGCGAGCCGACCAGATACCCATCATCCAGCGATTTTTTCACGAGCTTATGCGAAATCAGATAAATAACTGCAAACCCATGTCCGATAATGCTTTTCAATTCTTTTTCAAGACGAGCCTCTACAATCTCCGGAAGAGCATCGCCGTATATGCTGCGCGCACGTGCGTAGCTCATTTCACGCGTTTCCTCGTCCGCGCCTTCAATGCGAGGTGTATACAAATCGTCCTTGACCGGCTTTACCTCGCCAATCATGGCTGCCACTTTCTGCGTATTCATCACGACGATTTCTTTTGCCGTTTCTTCCCCTAAAAACGCAAACTCCTCCAGCATTTCATCAGTCGTACGGAAATATACGGGGGGCAGCTTGTGACGGTTCAGCGGATTCGCTCCGCCCTGCGAGCTAATTAAAATTTTTCGGTAAATGGCATCTTCCGGATCCAAATAATGAACATTTCCTGTTGCCACAACCGGTTTATCCAGTGTTTTTCCGAGATTTACAAGGTTTGTAATAATAGTTTTGAGCTGTCCTTCGTTTTGCACAAGCTCAAGTTCAATTAAATGCTTTAATACAGCCGGCGGCATGACCTCGATATAATCGTAGAACTGTGCGAGTTCCTCTACCTCTTCCGGTGCTTTCTGCATCATGGCCTCAAATACTTCACCTTTATCACAAGCTGTTCCGATTAGTAATCCTGCACGGTACTTTTTCAAAACAGATCGCGGAATACGCGGTACGCGATAATAATACTGCAGATGTGACAGCGAAACGAGCTTATACAGGTTTTTCAAACCTTCTTCAGAAGTTGCAAGCAAAGTCACGTGACTTGGACGCCCGCGTTTGTAAGAATCCCCTTGTCCCATGCTGTCATTCAACTGATCGTGATACTCCATGCCTTTTGCGATGACGTCCTTCAGCATTTTGGCAAGCAAATATCCTGTCGCTTCTGCATCGTAAATGGCTCGGTGATGCTGGACAAGCTCAATATCAAACTTCTTACAAAGCGTGTTCAACCGGTGATTTTTCATATCAGGAAGCAAGAAACGCGCGAGCTCCAGTGTATCAATGACTGGATTTGTCGTCTTTGGCAATCCGTATTTCTTGAATCCTACGTTAAGGAATCCCATATCAAACGATGCATTGTGAGCAACCAATGTGCAATCGCCCATCCACTCGGCAAACTCTTTTAACACGACATCCACATCAGGTGCGTTCTTCACCATATCATCTGTGATGCCCGTCAGCTCGATGGTCGTGGCTGAAAGCGGATGATGCGGATTTGCAAAGCGTTCAAAGCGGTCTATAATCTCACCGTTATGAATTTTTACCGCTGCAAGCTCAATAATGGTATCGTATACAGCAGATAAGCCTGTCGTCTCCACGTCAAAAACAACGTACGTTTCCTCTGCAAGCAAACGATGCGATTCATTATAGGCAATTGGAACGCCATCGTTTACAAGATTTGCCTCTACGCCGTAAATGATTTTAATTCCATTTTTTTTGCCAGCGGAATATGCCTCAGGGAAAGATTGCGCTACTGCGTGGTCTGTTACCGCAATCGCTTCATGCCCCCACTTTTTCGCTTGTGCCACAAGTTTAGATACGGGCGTAACGGCATCCATTTGGCTCATCGGCGTATGAAGATGGAGCTCTACGCGCTTTTCTCCTTCGGAAGCCTTATCCGAGCGGGACGGTGCTTTCAATTCATTCACGTCGTTTGCCATCATAATCAAATCGCGCACAAATGTGTCGTTTTGGAAGGAGCCGCGCGCTTTGACCCACATTCCTTTTTTGATTTTATTAAATGCAGGAATATCTTCTTTATCCCGTGAAAACATTTTGACCATAATGGAGTCCGTGTAGTCTGTAACCTTAAATGTTAAAAGAGTACGTCCGCTGCGAAGCTCTTTCGTTTCAACATCAAATACATATCCTTGTATTGTTTTCCGTTTTTCTTCTTCTTGAATTTCGCGAAGCGGTGTAATTTCCTCATCAGCTTTAATGAGATACCCGATTACAAGCGGCTGATCGTCAGGAATTGCTTCCTCCTGCTCCTTCTTCGCCATTTCCTCCATGGCTTGCAGCACCTTTTCACGATCCTCTTGTTCCGTTTGCTCTCTGAACTTTTGAATTTCCTCATCGTTATTCGTAACTTTGGTGTCTACGTGAAAACGCGGAAAGCCAAATATTTCATATTGATCGCTGATCGGCTTTGTCATGTTTTTCTTCACTGTTACAGACTCCAGCTCATTTTTGACGGTAAGAAGAAGCTTTACCCCATTTACTTGAGGAGCTTGTTCCTTTAAATAAGAAAACATAGGAGAAAAAGAAAGCTTTTTTGTACAAAGAGGCCAGTATGTTTGGACGTCTTGTTCTGTAAATTGTTTATCATCTATATCGAGAACAAAGGAAACATTGGCAATATGCGAAAATGTTTTATCCAGCTGGCTCTCCAGCAGCTCGTACACATTTGCCGGCAGCAAGCGCGGCAAAGCAAAATGAAAACACCAGCCTTTATTCCGCTTATCTACAAGCAGCTTTTGAATCCCTCCGTTTTGGAGATAGCTGTTTATGAAAGCTTCCGGAAGCGCAAGCTGCTCAAGCAAAATGCCGAATCGCTCTTTTTGTTCCTGTGTTAACGGCGCCATGATAACCCTCCCTCCTAAAAAAGTAAGAGAAGGTACCCAATATCTAGGTACCTTACCTCTTTATTTTAAAATATCAGCAATGTAATTGGAAAGTTCTTCGACTCTCATTTCTTGAGATTCGTTTGTTTGGCGATTTTTCACTTCTACAATGCCTTCTTCTGCCTTCTTGCCGACAGTGATGCGCACTGGGATGCCGAAAAGATCTGCATCAGCAAACTTAACACCTGCGCGCTCCTGACGGTCATCGAGCAAAACATCATAGCCTTGTTTTTTGAGCGCAGCGTAAATGTCTTCCGCCTTTTCACGCTGTACATCCGTTTTCACATTCACTGGAATGACATGAACGGCAAACGGAGCTACAGTCGCCGGCCACTTTAACCCGCCTTCGTCGTTATACTGCTCTGCAATAGCTGCAACTGTACGTGACACACCGATACCGTAGCAGCCCATAATCATCGGCTGCGTTTTTCCGTTCTCGTCCAAGTATGCCGCGCCCATTGCTTCACTATAGCGCGTGCCCAGCTTAAATACATGTCCGACTTCAATGCCTTGCGCAAAACGGATTGCACCTTCACCGTCAGGAGACGGGTCTCCTTCTTGGATAAAGCGCAAATCAGCAAATTGACTCACTGTATAATCGCGGCCGGCATTTACGTTTATATAATGATAGCCTTCTTCGTTTGCACCGCAGCAGCCGTTCACGATTGCTTCTACAGCATAATCCGCAATGATTTCCAAATCTTTCGGTGCTCCGATCGGTCCAAGCGAGCCGACCGTGCAGTTCATCAGCTCCTTCACTTCTTCTGGAGAAGCAAGTTCCACAACAGCAGCGCCGTACAGATTTTTCACTTTAATATCATTCACTTCATGATCGCCCCGCACAAGAACCATCACGAGCTTATCGTCTACTTTAAATACCATGGATTTGAAGCATTTTGCTGCCTCAAGGTTCAAGAATCGCGATACGTCTTCAATAGACTTTTGATCAGGTGTTGAAACCTTCTCTATTTCTTTTGCTGCCTCATCGCTCTTTTCATAGTTTACTGCAACAGGCGCCATCTCGATGTTTGCCGCATAGGAAGAAGTATCGGAGTATGCGATAGTATCTTCTCCAATATCAGATAACACCATAAATTCATGCGTGTCTTTTCCGCCCATTGCACCGGAATCCGCAATTACCGCACGGAAGTTTAAACCGCAGCGGGTAAATATATTAGAGTATGCCTGAAATAAACGGTCATATATTTCATCCAGACTCTCTTGAGACGCATGGAATGAATAGGCATCTTTCATTAAAAACTCTCTTCCGCGAAGCAAACCGAAGCGAGGGCGCTTCTCATCGCGGAATTTCGTTTGAATTTGATATAAAGTAAGAGGAAGCTTCTTATAAGATTTCACCTCATCGCGAACAAGCGTCGTAATTACTTCCTCGTGTGTTGCTCCCAGCGCAAATTCACGATTATGACGGTCTTTCATTCGCATAAGCTCCGGTCCATAAGAATACCAGCGCCCGGATTCCTGCCATAGTTCAGAAGGCTGTAAGGCCGGCATTAAAAGTTCCATTGCACCGGCACGTTCCATTTCCTCTCGAATAATTGTTTCAACGTTATGCAACACCTTTAGTCCTAAAGGCAAAAAGCTATATATGCCAGATGCATTCTGGCGCATAAAGCCTGCGCGAAGCAAAAGCTGATGGCTTTTGACTTCCGCATCAGCAGGCACTTCACGCAGTGTAGGACTGAACATCATACTTTGTCTCATTCATTCGCACCTCTTTACAAAAACTATTTTGTAGCATTTTATAAGAAAAATTTCTTAATGTCATTCCAAGTAACAACAAGCATAAGCAGCATAAGCAAAGCAAACCCGATAAAGTGTACCATGCCTTCTTTTTGACGATCAATCGGCTTGCCTCGCAGCGCCTCGACAAGGAAAAACATCAGCCTTCCGCCGTCCAGCGCCGGAATTGGCAGCAGATTGAAAAGTCCGAGGTTTACGCTGAGCGCTGCCGTTAATCCGAGTAAGTTCACCAGCCCCGACTTAGCTACTTCTCCCGTTAAGTTATAAATGCCTACAGGACCCGATAATGCATTAATAGAAAACTGCCCTGTCACAAGCTGCACCAACGAAACCACTACAAGTTTTGTCATCTTTACTGTTTGTTCAAAACCTAATTTGACCGAACCGAGCAGCGACTTCTCAACCGGCGGATAAACACCCAGCCTTCCCACTTCTTCATTTCCTTCTTTTTCGGCAGCAGGAGTCACTTTTATAGTAAGGTCCTTATTGCCCCGTTCCAGCTTCATCGTAATTTCGCTTCCCGGATTTTTACGGATGATGGTTGTCACATCTGTCCATGTTGCCGTTTCAGCACCATTGATAGACTGAATTACATCTCCTTCCTGCAATCCAGCCTTTTGGGCTGCACCTTCTGATACGAGCTGCCCGATAATCGGCTTATTAACCGGAATACCTTGCACAAGTCCAATTACCATAAAGAGCAAGAAAGCCAGTATAAAGTTCATCGCAGGACCTGCAAAAATTGTAAGAGCACGCTGTCCAAGAGACTTAGAAGCGAACTGGCGATGATATGGCGCAATTTGAATCTCTTCTCCGCCCGTTACGTAGTATGCTTTATCGCAAATGCGGAACGTACGAATCGCATCCTCATACTCTTCATATCCGGTGATTGTCAGAGCACGTTCCAAATCAGCATTCTCAACTTCCAATACTCTTGCGTGCGGATACTTATCCATATTGTCCAGTACGATTTTCTCCGCTTCATCCTTCTCGTTTAAGACTAACGCCACTTTCGTTCCCGGCTTTAACTCAATTGTCTCAGGATCTTCCCCAGCCATGCGGACATAGCCACCAAGCGGAAGAAGACGAATCGTGTAGACAGTCTCATTTTTCGTAAAAGAAAAAAGCTTTGGCCCGAATCCAATTGCAAACTCGCGGCAAAGAATGCCAGCACGCTTTGCAAAATACAAGTGACCGAGTTCATGGAAGAATACAAGTACACCAAACACTACAATAAAGGCAATCGCTGTGTTCAATACCATAACCACCTTTGCTAAATTTGTTCCATCACAAATCGTCTCGCTGCTTCATCAATTTCGCGAATTTCTTCTAAACTCGGATTTGGCACAACGGTATGCTGCTGCATCGCTTTTTCAATGAGCTGTTCAATCGCTAAAAAGCTGATTTTTTTCTCTAAAAAGGCAGCAACTGCTGCTTCATTGGCAGCATTCATAACCGTCGGTAAGCTTCCGCCCGTTTTTCCGGCTTCATACGCAAAATGCAGGCAGCGGAAGCGCTGTAAATCCATTTTTTGAAAATGTAAAGTCCCCATTTCCCATAAATGCAGCTGCTTCGTTGTTGAAAGCGGCAAACGATCGGGATGCGTTAATGCGTATTGAATCGGCACGCGCATATCAGGTGTACCGAGCTGCGCAATTACACTGCGGTCCTCGAACTCAACCATAGAATGAATAATACTTTCTTTATGTAATAGAACATCAATTCTGTCATAAGGAATGTCAAACAGCCAGTATGCTTCGATTACTTCAAGTCCCTTGTTCATCATTGTGGCAGAATCAATTGTAATTTTTGAACCCATCGACCAGTTCGGGTGCTTTAATGCATCCTCAACCGTAACAGTCGCTAACTCTTCACGTGTTTTATCACGAAAACTTCCGCCTGAAGCTGTCAATACGAGGCGTGAAATACGCTCTTGATTTTCACCGTTCAAGCTTTGAAAAATGGCAGAGTGCTCGCTGTCTACCGGAAGCAGAGAAACACCAAATTTTTTCGCGGCTTCCGTCACAAGATGCCCTGCTGTTACAAGCGTTTCTTTATTTGCAATGGCAATGGTTTTCTTCGCTTCAATCGCGCTCAATGTCGGGAGCAAACCTACGCTTCCCACTACGGCATTAACCACTACTTCCGCATCCTGTAAAGCGGTTTCTAACAGCCCTTCATCTCCGTAAACTATCTTTGTATTGCCTGCAACAGACCGCAAACGTTCTGCATCTTCCCGCTGTTGGACAGACACGAGCTGCGGTTTAAATTCCTTTATCATCTGTTCGGCAAAATCAATGTTTTTGCCGACTGAAAATGCAACTAACTGAAATTGCTCAGGATGCATTCGTATTACATCTATTGTCTGCGTACCAATAGATCCGCTCGCCCCTAGTAAACTAATCTTCTTCATAACTCCAGCTCCTCTTTAAATAAAGTGCAAAAAGTGTAAAAGAGGCAATACGAATAAAAGGCTGTCAAATCGATCTAAAATGCCTCCATGTCCCGGAAGAATTTTCCCGGAATCCTTTACGCCATAATGACGCTTGAAAGCAGATTCCACTAAGTCGCCAATTTGTCCAAAAATTGACACTGCAATCGTTACACCAATTAATACAGCAATACTTCCGCTTACCGGTTCAAACGCATTATATACAAAAGCTACTGCAATTGCACAAATAATGCCTCCGATTGATCCTTCCACTGTCTTATTAGGGCTGATTTCCGGCCAAAGCTTGTGCTTGCCGATTGCTTTGCCGATGAAATACGCACCGCTATCAGTAGCCCAAATAACAAACAGCGCATAAAATAGGATTCTTAATCCATCCACTTCTACTCCATTTAGCTCAGGACGCCCGATTCTTGTTTCATTCAAGTAAAAGAAGCCCATCGCGACATAAATCGTTGACATCAGCAAAAAGGACGCATCGTCAAAAGTAAATGTATTCTTAGAGAGCACCGTATATGATAATAGTAACAACACAATTACAAAAGTAACTTCCACTTTTGTTAACCGAATAGCGTCAAAAATATTTGTTGCATCGCTCGGCACTAATATGAACCATAGTAAAACGGCCGTCAAAACTGTCGGCACTGATAATACAGGAAGCTTTTTCATCCGTACAAGCTCATACAGCCCTACCGATGCCAGCACGTATATCGCAATGGTAAAAGGAGCTCCTCCGTATAACACAATCGGAATGAACAAAGCAATTGCAATTACTGCTGTAATAATTCGCTGTTTCACGAACAACACCTCACTTTTCTATACGCCCCCGAATCTGCGGCCTCTCCTCTGAAAGTTGACGATGGCTTCGAGTAGGTGTTCTTCGGTAAAGTCCGGCCAAAAAACATCTGTAAACCATAATTCCGTATAAGCAATTTGCCAAAGCATAAAGTTGCTGATTCGAATTTCGCCGCTTGTGCGAATTAAAAGATCGGGATCCGGCAAACTGCTTGTCATGAGATAAGAGGAGAATACATCTTCCGTAATTTCATGCGGCTGAATTTTGCCGCTATTACTATCTGTAACCAAATTTTGAATGGCATAAACCATTTCATCGCGACTTCCATAGTTTAAGGCGAAATTTAAAATAAGCCCTGTATTATGCTGTGTAGCTTTTATTGCTTTTTCCACAGATTCGCGGGTATGAGCAGGAAGTCCGTCCCTTTGCCCAATTAAGCGTACCTGTACATTTTCTTCGACAAGCTCAGGTAAAAACGTACCTAAAAATTCTTGCGGGAGCTTCATTAAAAAGTCGACTTCTTGCTGAGGGCGTTTCCAGTTCTCTGTGGAAAATGCATACAGCGTTAAAACCTTTACACCCATTTTATTAGCAAATTTCGTAATTTTGCGTACAACCTTCATCCCTTCATGATGTCCCGCTATGCGAGGCATCGCTCTGCGCTTCGCCCACCGGCCGTTTCCATCCATGATAATCGCAATGTGATTCGGTATGTACCCTTTTTTCGCTTCTTCTACAAGCTCATTAAACGATGAAGCCTTTTGTTTTCGAAAGGTAAATTTCTTGAACATTTTGAAACCCTCCACGAGCACAGGTATTCCTTAAAAGTGTAAAAAGACCCCCTTTAGCAGAGGGTCATGCATAGGTCAGCATTAAACTTCCAAGATTTCTTTTTCTTTTGTTTTCGTAATTTCGTCGATTTTTACAATATGTTTGTCAGTTTCTTTTTGAATTGTTTCAGTGTGACCGCGTAACTCATCTTCCGTAATGTCACCGTTTTTCTCAAGCTTTTTCAGCTCATCATTTGCATCACGGCGAACGTTTCGCACTGCCACCTTTGCATCTTCAGAGTATTTCTTCACAACCTTAACAAGCTCGCGACGGCGCTCTTCCGTTAAAGCAGGGAACGCAATGCGAATTACTGTCCCATCGTTAGAAGGATTAATGCCTAAGTCAGACTTTAAAATCGCTTTCTCAATGTCGCTGATGGAAGATTTATCATATGGCTGGATAACAAGCAGACGAGCCTCAGGTACAGTAATGTTCGCCAGCTGAATAACTGGCGTTGGCGCACCGTAATAATCCACTGTAACTTTTTCCAATACAGAAGCGCTTGCTCTGCCCGCACGCACAGTGCCAAGCTCACGAGTGTATGCAGAAACTGCTTTGTCCATCTTATCCTTCGCAGCATTTAATACTTGTTGTGCCATTATTATTTCCCCCTTACTATTGTTCCGATATTTTCACCAAGAACCGCTCGTTTAATGTTGCCTTCTTCCATAATAGAGAAGACGATCAATGGGATATCATTGTCCATGCATAAAGAAGAAGCTGTCGAATCCATTACCCCAAGCCCCTCTTTTAACACATCTAAATACGTTAATGTTTCATACTTTGTTGCTGTTTCATCTACAGTCGGATCTGCGCTGTACACGCCGTCTACATTATTTTTAGCCATTAAAATCACGTCAGCTTCAATTTCCGCAGCACGCAGCGCTGCTGTTGTATCCGTAGAGAAGTAAGGATTCCCTGTTCCTGCAGCAAAGATGACAACGCGCTTTTTCTCTAAATGACGAATTGCTTTTCGGCGTATGTAAGGCTCAGCAACCTGTCTCATTTCGATAGATGTTTGCACGCGCGTTTGGATGCCTAAATTTTCAAGGCTGTCTTGAAGGGCAAGAGAGTTCATGACCGTTGCCAACATTCCCATATAGTCAGCTGTTGCGCGATCCATGCCCATCTCGCTTCCTGTTTTCCCCCGCCAAATGTTGCCGCCGCCAACAACTACCGCCACTTCTACACCAAGCTCGGCAATTTCTTTCACCTGCTGCGCGACAGACTTGATAACAGAAGGGTTGATCCCGAAGCCGTGATTGCCAGCTAATGCCTCTCCGCTCAGCTTGAGCACTACACGATTATATTTTTCTTGCATAATGAACCTCCATTTACCACGTCTTTATTTTAAAAAAGGGAACACCATGTGTCCCCTCGCTTGTATTAGTTGTTGCCTTTTACTTGGTTCATTACTTCTTCAGCAAAGTTGTCTTGACGCTTTTCAATGCCCTCGCCTACAGCGTAGCGTACGAAAGATTTTACAGTCGCGCCTTTAGATTGTACGAACTTGCGAACTTTCATGTCCGGGTCTTTAACGAAAGCTTGGTCAAGCAAGCAAATTTCTTCGAAGTATTTGCCAAGGCGGCCTTCTACCATTTTCGCAACGATATTTTCAGGCTTGCCTTCGTTTAACGCTTGTTGTGTTAGTACTTCGCGCTCGCGAGCGATTTCTTCTTCAGTTACTGCATCGCGGTCGATGTATTTAGGGTTAACAGCTGCGATGTGCATAGATACATCTTTCGCAGCAGCTGCGTCAGTCGTTCCGCCAAGAACTGTTAATACGCCAATGCGTCCGCCCATATGAAGGTAAGCACCGAATGCATCTCCATCTTCTTTAGAAATGATTTCGTAACGGCGAAGTGTAAGCTTTTCACCGATTTTTGCAATTGCAGTATTGATGTGCTCTTCTACTACAGTACCGTTTTCCATAGTTTGCGCAAGAGCTTCTTCAACAGTAGCCGGTTTCTTAGCTAGCAAGTGAGCAGCTAATTCTTTTGTTAACGCTTGGAAACCTTCGTTTTTTGCAACGAAATCTGTTTCAGAGTTTACTTCTAAGATTACTGCGTCGTTGCCGATAACTTCGATATAAGTTAAGCCTTCAGCAGCAATGCGGTCAGCTTTTTTCGCAGCTTTTGCAATTCCTTTTTCACGAAGGAAATCAATCGCTTTTTCCATATCGCCGTTCGTTTCAGTCAACGCTTTTTTGCAATCCATCATACCCGCGCCAGTTTTTTCGCGAAGTTCTTTTACCATTTGTGCAGTAATTGCCATAGTTTTCATCCTCCTGTTTTATGTATGCTCAAGAAAAATTCACATACCTCATCCAGCTTTCTCTGAAAAGCCCGCGCCTACAAACAAAACATCCTTTGTATTCTTTACTGTTAAAGGCTTTTTTGACTTTATGCGCAAAAGGATATTTTCTGTTAAAAGGTGCAATGAGCCGGACAGCTTCTTGAGTCTTATACTTGTTTATCTCTTAAAAAAGGTGATAAAAGGCTTTACCTCTTATCACCTTTCCGCTTTCTTACGCAGTAACAGTTTCTTCCCCTTGCTTAGCTTCAAGGATTGCATCTGCCATTTTAGATGTAAGAAGTTTTACAGCGCGAATCGCATCATCGTTCGCAGGGATTACATGGTCGATCTCGTCTGGATCGCAGTTTGTATCAACGATACCAATTAGAGGGATATTTAATTTGCGTGCTTCTGCAACCGCAATACGCTCTTTACGAGGGTCAACTATGAAAATTGCATCCGGAATTTCTTTCATGTCCTTGATGCCGCCTAAGAACTTCTCAAGACGCTCTAATTCTTTCTTAAGCTGAACAACTTCTTTTTTAGGAAGTACTTCAAAAGTGCCGTCTTCTTGCATTCTTTCGATGTCTTTCAAACGTTTGATACGCTTTTGAATTGTTTGGAAGTTCGTTAAAGTGCCGCCTAACCAGCGTTGGTTTACATAGTACATGCCTGCACGAAGAGCTTCTTCTTTAATAGCTTCTTGTGCTTGCTTTTTTGTACCTACAAAAAGGATGTTGCCGCCGTTTGCAGCGATTCCCTTCATTGTGTTGTAAGCTTCTTCAACCTTCTTAACAGTTTTTTGAAGATCGATGATATAGATGCCGTTACGCTCAGTGAAGATGTAACGCTTCATCTTAGGGTTCCAGCGACGAGTTTGGTGTCCGAAATGAACACCTGCTTCAAGCAATTGCTTCATAGAAATTACTGACATGTGTTTGTTCCTCCTGAATGGTTTTTTAGTCCTCCGTTCACTTCATCTTTAAACGCAACTGCGTCTGCAGCACCAGCATTTAAATCGGTAAACGTGTGTTGTGTATTCACACCATTGACTACTATATCATAACACTATGTGACAATCAAGTCGAAACTCTACGCTTTTTTCAGCTTCCTTTATTTTTCTGACACTGTGAAAAAATGAAAAGAAATACCCTCTAAAAGTATTGCCATTCTTTTTATTTTCAAACAAAAAACCTCTCCAAAGAGGAGAGGCATAGATTAGTTTGCTTTTAGCTTAGCAAGTTCCAGCAAGAACTTATCGTTCAGCACTTTGATATATGTGCCTTTCATGCCTAAAGAGCGTGACTCAATTACGCCGGCACTTTCCAATTTGCGCAGTGCGTTTACAATTACAGAACGTGTAATGCCTACACGATCCGCAATTTTACTTGCAACAAGAAGGCCTTCTGTTCCGTTCAGTTCATCAAAAATGTGCTCAATGGCTTCTAGCTCGCTGTAAGATAAAGAGCTGATGGCCATTTGCACAACAGCCTTGCTTCTTGCTTCTTCTTCGATCTCTTCCGCTTTTTCACGCAGAATTTCCATGCCTACTACAGTAGCGCCGTATTCCGCTAAAATTAAGTCATCGTTAGAGAACGAGTCAGTTAAACGGGACAATACCAATGTGCCCAGACGCTCCCCGCCGCCGACAATCGGAACAACCGTTGTTAAGCCTGTTTGGAACAGCTCTTTGTTTTCCACAGGAAACGCTGTGTAGTCACTGTTAATATCAAGGTTAGGAGAAGTTTCCGTAACGTTGAATAAGCTCTTTGTGTACTCTTCCGGAAATTGTCGCTCTGCAAACATTTTTTTCATGCGATCGCTTTCGATTTGTTCATGAACTTGATAACCTAGTAATTTTCCGCGACGGCTTACGATAAACACGTTTGCTTCAATTACTTCACATAATGTATCCGCCATTTCTCGGAAATTAACTGGTCTTCCCGCAGCCTGCTGAAGCAAGGCATTAATTTTTCTTGTTCTGTCTAATAAAGCCATTGTACCTTTTTCCTCCTACAATTCAAATGATTTCTGTTACTTGGAAACCGGGACGAATCACCTGATTCTTGCATTACAAAATAAATTGACTTACATCTTTGTTTCTTGCTATAGTTGCCAGCTTCTCCTCAACATACTGAGGTGTAATCGTTATTTTGTCTAGTGTAATTTCAGATGCTTCAAACGATAAATCTTCCAGAAGCTTTTCCATGATTGTATGAAGTCTTCGGGCTCCGATATTGTCCGTATCTTGGTTTACTTGATAGGCAATCTCAGCAATCTTACGAATAGCATCGTCAGAAAATTCAATTTCTATACCTTCAGTTGCCAACAATGCCGTATATTGTTTCAGCAAAGCATTGTCCGGCTCAATCAAAATTTTCACAAAATCTTCTACCGACAGCTTCGTTAATTCCACTCGAATCGGAAATCTTCCTTGAAGCTCCGGAATTAAGTCCGACGGTTTGGACATATGAAAAGCACCGGCTGCAATGAATAAAATATGATCCGTCTTAATAGGACCGTATTTCGTTGCCACTGTAGATCCTTCTACAATCGGAAGAATGTCTCGCTGAACCCCCTCACGCGATACATCCACCCCGCCAGACTGCTTGCCGGCAATCTTGTCAATTTCGTCTATAAAAATAATGCCAAGCTGTTCTGTACGGTAAACAGCTTCTTGTGTAACTTCGTCCATATCAATTAAGCGCTGTGCTTCTTCATTTGTCAATACTTTTCTCGCTTCTTTTACAGAAAGTTTTCGTTTTTTCGTCCGCTTTGGCATAAAGCTGCCGAGTGCATCTTGAAAATTCATGCCCATCTGCTCCATGCCTGTTCCTTGCAGCATATCAAACATTGAGCCTTGTTGTTCCTCTACTTCTACAGTAATGATATCATCTTCAAGAAGTCCTGCCGCCAGCTTTCTTTCTATTTCTTTTCGCTTTTGTTCAAGACCTGCCTCGTCTTGGTGAGATTCCGTTTGTGAATTTGCACCTTGACCGCCAAACAGCATTTCCAATGGATTTTTGAAGGATGGCTGCTTTTGATTTCCCGGCACGAGGATTTCAACAATACGCTGATTTGCATGTTCCTTCGCTTTATCCTGCACGCTCGCCATTTTCTCTTCTTTAACGATGCGAACCGATGTTTCCGCAAGATCGCGAACCATGGATTCTACATCACGCCCTACATAGCCCACTTCCGTAAATTTTGTGGCCTCAACCTTAATGAACGGCGCGCCCACAAGCTTTGCAAGACGGCGCGCCACCTCTGTCTTGCCCACACCTGTAGGTCCGATCATTAAGATGTTTTTCGGTGCGATTTCATCTCGGATTCCTTCTTCAAGCAAACTGCGGCGGTACCGATTGCGCAAGGCAACTGCAACTGCTTTTTTTGCATTCTTTTGTCCGATAATATACTGATCGAGTTTCTCTACAATTTGACGCGGAGTAAAATGTAAATGCATTTCTGTATGCCTCCCTTTACAATTCCTCAACGATGATATTTGCATTTGTATATACACAAATGTCGCTTGCAATTTCAAGGCTTGCTTTTGCAATTTCCTTTGCCGTCAGATGCTCCCCGGCATATTGCTTAAGCGCACGTCCTGCCGACAGCGCATAATTGCCCCCGGACCCAATTGCCAAAATGCCGTCGTCCGGTTCAATCACTTCTCCCGTGCCGGATATAAGAAGCATGCTGTTTTCATCCATTACGATTAACAGCGCTTCGAGCTGACGAAGCATTTTATCGCCCCGCCATTTTTTTGCCATCTCTACTGCAGCCCGCTGCAAATTCCCATTGTATTCTTCAAGCTTTCCTTCAAACATTTCAAATAATGTGAACGCATCTGCTACAGAACCAGCAAAACCGGCAAGCACTTTGCCCCGAAACAGTCTGCGGACTTTGCGAGCAGTATGCTTCATTACAACTGCGTTTCCCATCGTTACTTGACCATCACCCGCCATGGCGCATCGGCCATTGTGGTTAATGGCAAAAATCGTTGTAGCATGAAAGGTTCCCATAGAAAAACTCCTTTATCCTTTATTCGCCTATACTCTTCATTATATGGCTGCGCCCTGCATTCTAGCATTATTATGCTCTTGGATGATGCTGTATATAAACAGAGCGCAATCTTTCTTTTGAAACGTGTGTATAAATTTGGGTGGCGGATAAGTGAGCATGCCCGAGCAGCTCTTGCACGGTGCGTAAATCAGCGCCTTCGTCCAGCATATGAGTAGCAAACGTATGCCGCAGCATATGCGGGCTCATATGCATCGTAAGGGAAGTTTTTTTAATCATGTCACTTAAAATGTAGCGAACTCCCCTGTCAGTCAAAGGACCTCCTTTTGCATTTAAAAATACCGCAGCGTTTGTTTCTTGTTTTAAAAGTTTGCTTCTTCCGTCGTGTATGTACGTTTCGAGAATTTCCTGCGCGTAACTTCCGAAAGGAATGTAGCGCTGCTTATTACCTTTCCCCGTTACAAGAATCGTTTCCATATGAAAATCAATATCCTCTAAGGTAAGTGCGCAGCATTCGCTCACGCGTATTCCTGTCGCGTATAAAAGCTCAAGCAAGGCTTGATTCCGCTGTCCAATAGGCGTTGAAAGATCAGACAGCTCAAACAGCTTCGCAAGCTCCTCTTCGTACAGAAACTTCGGAATGGCCCCTTCTTTTTTCGGAAGCGATGCGAGTACAAATGGATTTTCCTTACAATATCCTTCTCTCATGAAAAGACGATATAAGCTGCGCAGACTTGATATTTTTCTTGCAACTGACCTTCGCGCCATTTTTTTCTCGTGGAGCGTCGTTAAATATAAGCGAACGTCTGTATATGCAACGTCTTCAAAGGAAGGAATGCCTTCTGTTCCCATGAAAGCAATAAAATGAGCTATATCGTCACGATAACTTGCAATTGTATATTTTGAATAGTTTCGCTCTATTTGTAAATATTCAAAGAATATTTGTAACATTTTATTCACATTCATTTCTCTCCACCTCAACAAAGGCTACTAAATCGTAGCACAATTTAGTAGCCTTTGCAAGAAATTTGACTAAATATTTACAAAATTTCGAATCGTATCCAAAGCACGTGCTGCATATGCCTCATAGCGCTCCAGCTTCTTTTTCACCTTCACTTCAAGCGGTGCGAACAAACCGAAGTTTGCGTTCATCGGCTGGAATGTTTTTGCGTTTGTTGACGTAATATAATGCACCATGCTTCCCATTGCTGTAACAGGCGGCAGCGTCACTAATTCCTCTCCCCGCACAAGTCTAGCGGCATTTATGCCTGCAAGCAAGCCGGAAGCAGCAGATTCTACATACCCCTCTACCCCGGTCATTTGGCCAGCAAAGAATAAATCATCGCGCCCCTTATACTGATACGTCGGACGAAGCAGCTTTGGCGAATTGATAAATGTGTTGCGGTGCATAACGCCGTAGCGGACAATCTCTGCGTTTTCGAGTCCCGGGATCAATTGCAGCACTTCTTTTTGCGGCCCCCATTTCAAATGCGTTTGAAAGCCAACAATATTATATAACGTTCCTGCTGCATCGTCTTGGCGCAGCTGCACAACTGCATGCGGCGTTTTCCCTGTATGAGGATCCTCTAAACCGACCGGCTTCATCGGACCGAAAAGAAGCGTCTGTTTTCCGCGCTTTGCCATCACTTCAACCGGCATACACCCTTCAAAGAAAATCTCTTTTTCAAACTCCTTTAAAGGCACAACCTCTGCTGTAATAAGCGCTTCGTAAAAACGGTCGAATTCTTCCTCTGTCATCGGACAGTTCAAGTACGCTGCCTCTCCCTTATCATATCGGGACTTTAAGTATACCTTATTCATATCGATGCTGTCTTTTTCTATGATTGGAGCTGCGGCATCGTAAAAATAGAAATATTCCTCTCCTGTCAGTTCCTTCAGTTGCTCAGACAGCGCTTTTGATGTAAGCGGTCCTGTAGCGATAACTGTCGGACCTTCCGGGATTTCTGTCAGTTCTTCATTGATAACAGTCACGTTCGGATGGCTCTTTACATATTCCGTTACCTTTGCCGCAAATTCATGGCGGTCTACCGCAAGCGCTCCTCCTGCAGGCACAGAGCATTCATCTGCCGCTCGGATAATGACCGAATCCAGACGGCGCATTTCTTCCTTAATAACTCCCACTGCATTCGTCAAAGTGTTTGCACGAAGCGAGTTACTGCATACAAGCTCTGCAAATTTATCAGTATGATGAGCAGGCGTTTGTTTAACCGGTCTCATTTCATACAGGTTTACCTTTACGCCGCGCTTTGCGATTTGATAAGCTGCTTCACTTCCGGCAAGGCCGGCGCCAATTACGTTTACTACTTGTTCCATATATCTCACCTTTTCTATTGTCATTTCCGAAAAAAATGTGAGCTTTATGCTCACACTTGTTGTTCTTCCTCGTAATCACAGGATACGCATTGCACTTGAACACCTTTTTTCAGCTTTTTTTCTACAAGCATCCCTTCGCACTTTGGACATTTACGGCCGATCGGCTTATCCCAAGATACGAAATCACAACCTGGATACTCGCTGCATCCATAAAAAATTCGCTTTTTCTTATTGCTGCGGCGCTCAATAATCTGACCTTCCCCGCACTTGGGACAATCTACACCAATTTCTTTCACGATCGGCTTCGTGTTACGGCAATCCGGAAAATTCGAGCATGCCATAAACTTTCCGTAGCGACCCATTTTAAATACCATGGGACTTCCGCATTCTTCACAGTCTTCGCCCGCGGGCTCATCTTTGATTTCCACTTCGCGCATTTCTTTTTCGGCTTTTTCCAAGTGTTTTTCAAAGCCTTGATAGAAATTATCCACTACCTTGACCCATTCAGCTTTTCCGTCTTCAACTTCATCTAAACTGCTTTCCATATTCGCAGTGAATTCAATATTGATGACTTCAGGGAAAAATTCAAGAATAAGCTCAATGACGATTCCCCCAAGCTCTGTAGGCACGAACCGTTTATTGTCTAAAGATACATAGCCGCGTTTTTGAATCGTTTCAAGCGTCGGGACATAAGTAGACGGTCTACCGATTCCAAGCTCTTCCAGCGTTTTCACAAGCCGTGCTTCCGTATAGCGGGGAGGCGGCTGCGTAAAATGCTGCTTCGGTTCTAAATCCTTTGAGTAAACGGTTTCTCCTTCTTCCATAGGAGGCAGCATGCGATCTTTTTCTTCCACTCCGTCATCATTCGACTCTACGTATACTTTCATGAAGCCTGGAAACTTTACAACCGAGCCGTGAGCCCGAAACTGCACATCATTGTTTGTAAGCGTCGCCGTCACTGTATCCATGATAGCAGGAGCCATTTGGCTGGCAACAAATCTTTCCCAAATCAGCTTATACAGCCGATATTGATCGCGGCTCAAATATTCTTTTAAATCATCCGGCTTGCGAAGCGCAGAAGAAGGACGGATTGCTTCATGCGCATCTTGTGCATTATTTTTCGCTTCTTTTCGCTTTTCTCCTGAAACGAAGCTGCTTCCATATTTTCCTTCAATGTAGCTGCGTACTTCTGTTTGAGCCGTTTCGGAAATTCGTGTCGAGTCCGTTCTCATATATGTAATCAGACCAACTGTTCCTTCCTTCCCGATTTCAATACCTTCATAGAGCTGTTGCGCAAGCATCATGGTCTTTTTTGCGCGCATGTTCAGCTTGCGAGCTGCTTCTTGCTGAAGAGAGGATGTCGTAAAAGGCAAGGCCGGATTGCGCTTTCGCTCTTTGCGGCTGACATTTTCCACCGAGAACGCATTCGCTGCAAGCTTCTCCAGCACCTCTTTTACTTGCTCTTCGTTTTCAAGCTCCTTTTTTTGACCGTTCATGCCATAAAAGGAAGCTTCGAACACGTCTTTCCCTTTTACAAATTCTGTTTTCAGCGTCCAAAATTCTTCCGGCACAAACGCTTGAATTTCCTTCTCACGCTCAATAATTAAACGAACGGCTACTGATTGAACACGACCGGCGCTAAGTCCTTTTTTCACTTTCTTCCATAATAAAGGACTGATGTTATAACCAACTAGACGATCCAGCACACGGCGCGCCTGCTGTGCATCAACAAGATCCATATTAATGGATCTTGGTTTTTTAAACGATTCTTTAATGGCGTCTTTTGTAATCTCATTGAATACAACGCGACAATCCGATGATGTATCCACGTTCAGCGTATGAGCCAAATGCCATGCAATGGCTTCTCCTTCGCGGTCAGGGTCAGCTGCCAGATAAATTTTTTTCGCTTTTTTTGCAGCAGTTTTTAAATCCTTTAAAACCGGACCTTTTCCGCGAATTGTAATATATTTCGGCGTAAAGTTGTTTTCTATTTCAATGCCCATTTGACTTTTCGGCAAATCTCGCACATGCCCCATGGACGCTATGACTTTATATTTCTTGCCTAAGTACTTCTCTATTGTTTTCGCCTTGGCGGGCGACTCTACAATTACTAAGTAATCTGACATCCTAGTTCCTCCTTAAGAGGTGAATTCAAGTCTTCATTAATATTATGGATTCGCCTTCTTTTTGTCAATTAAGAATGAATATAAAATAACACAGGAGATGCTACACTTGTCAACCATTCTTTCATAAAAAAAGAAAAATGACCATAATATGTAATTATTGCAGCTCTTCCAAAATGTCAGCTGCCCCTGTAACCAGCTTTGCTCCCTGCTGAATAAGCCGATTTGTCCCCATGGCTGTTTCAAGATGCACAGGCCCCGGTACAGCAAACACTTCCCTGTTTTGTTCAAGAGCGCAATCCGCTGTAATAAGAGAACCGCTTCTCAATTTCGCCTCTGCAACGACAACACCAAGCGATAAACCGCTTACGATTCTGTTTCGCCTCGGGAAATACCACTTCTGCGGTTTCCAAAACGGCGGATATTCAGACAATAGTAGTACATTATTATTCCACTTTTGCAACTTTCTATAATTCTCTTTCGGGTATATATGCGAAAATCCTCCTCCCAGCACCGCAATTGTCCCTCTATTTTGCTCCAGTGCAGCAGTATGGGCAATTGTATCAATGCCATATGCCAAACCGCTCACGACGAGCCAATCGTCTTTTAAAAGGTTTACTAGAATAGATTGTATGCTGCGCACGCCATAAGATGACGGATTTCTCGTTCCGACTACCGCTATTTTTCGCGGGTGCTGCAAAAGTCCTCTATTTCCTTTGCCATATAAGACAAATGGCGGGTCAGGAATCTCAAGTAGCAAGCGAGGATAATCCTCGTCCCATACCGTTAAAAAGAAAACACCGCATTCTTGTAATTTCGTAAGAATTTCAGAAATAGAAGAAGAGTGAAGATGCGTAAAGAGCTGGAGAGCTTTATTTGAGGGTAAAGAAAGGAGAGCGGAAAACTCGGCAGGAGAAAGTGTATACAGCTTTTGTAATTCCGGATCATATTGCAGCAGCCTTGCCATCAGACGCCAATGATCCGCCAAACAAGTATGCAAGTGGAGCAGTCTTTGCTTCTTCATAAACTTTTAACCTCCTGTGTTAACAAACAAAATAGAAGGGGACTTCCTATACAGGAAGCCTCCCTTCTATATAAAATTAGTTTGCTTTGCAAGTTTCGAATAAACCTTTTTCTTTCAGCACAGAGATTAACGTTTCTCCCATTACAGAAGGAGTTTCCGCTACCTTGATGCCGCATTCTTCCATTGTTTTGATTTTTTCCGCAGCAGTTCCTTTGCCGCCGGAAATAATCGCGCCGGCATGACCCATACGCTTTCCTGGAGGTGCTGTTTGTCCGCCGATAAAGCCTACTACAGGCTTCTTCATGTTTGCACGCACCCATTCAGCCGCTTCTTCTTCAGCAGTTCCGCCGATTTCGCCGATCATGATAACCGCATGCGTGTCTTCATCTTCGTTGAATGCTTTCAATACATCGATGAAGTTCGTGCCGTTTACAGGGTCGCCGCCGATTCCTACAGCTGTAGATTGTCCAATGCCGGCTTGTGTTAATTGGTGAACCGCTTCGTATGTTAACGTACCAGAGCGGGATACGATTCCTACATGGCCTTTCATGTGAATATAGCCAGGCATGATACCGATTTTGCACTCATCCGGCGTAATTACGCCTGGACAGTTCGGTCCCACTAGGCGTGTTTTTTTGCCAGTCATGTACTTTTTCACATTTACCATATCAAGTATAGGAATGCCCTCTGTAATACATACTACTAAGTCTAACTCAGCGTCTACAGCTTCCATAATCGCGTCAGCTGCAAATGCAGGCGGAACGTAAATAACGGATGCATTTGCACCAGTTGCTCTTACCGCTTGCTCCACTGTATTGAATACAGGAACACCTGCGACTTCTGTGCCGCCTTTGCCAGGAGTTGTGCCGCCTACGATGTTCGTTCCGTACTCAATCATTTGTGTTGTATGGAAAAGTCCTTGTGAACCTGTAATCCCCTGTACAATTACCTTCGTATCTTTATTGATAAATACGCTCATCTTTTTCCCTCCTAGCCTACAAGCGAAACGATTTTTTGTGCACCGTCTGCCATAGATTCAGCAGCTGTGATGTTTAAACCGGATTCGTTCAAGATTTTCTTGCCAAGCTCTACATTCGTACCTTCCAAGCGTACAACAAGAGGCAGCTCAAGACCTACTTGCTTCGTTGCTTCCACAACACCGCTTGCAATTACGTCACATTTCATGATGCCGCCAAAGATGTTAACAAAAATGCCTTTTACGTTTTGGTCGGAAAGAATAATTTTAAACGCTTCTGTTACTTTCTCAGCTGTGGCGCCGCCCCCAACATCCAGGAAGTTTGCAGGGTCGCCGCCGTAATGCTTGATGATATCCATTGTAGCCATCGCCAAGCCGGCTCCGTTAACCATGCAGCCGATATTTCCGTCTAAAGAAATATAGTTCAAGTCATACTTGGATGCTTCGATTTCTTTTACATCCTCTTCATCAAGGTCGCGGTACGCCACGATATCTTTATGACGATATAATGCGTTGGAATCGAAGTTCAGCTTCGCGTCCAATGCCATTACTTTTCCGTCTCCCGTTGTAACAAGCGGGTTGATTTCCGCAATGGAGCAATCCTTCTCCACAAATGCGCGATATAAGCCTATCATGAATTTCACAGCTTGGTTTACAAGCTCATTCGGGATATTGATATTGAATGCCACGCGACGCGCTTGGAAGCCTTGCAAACCTACTGCAGGATCTATGTATTCTTTAAAGATTTTTTCCGGCGTTTTTTCTGCTACTTCCTCAATTTCTGTTCCGCCTTCTTCAGACGCCATCAGTACAACTTGAGAGGTAGCGCGGTCCAATACTAAACCGATGTAGTATTCTTTTTTAATATCGCAGCCTTCTTCGATAAGTAAGCGCTTTACTTCCTTACCTTCCGGCCCTGTTTGATGAGTCACAAGTGTTTTCCCTAGAATTTCCTTGGCATATGTACGAACTTCTTCTAAGTTCTTAGCCACTTTTACACCGCCGGCTTTCCCCCGTCCGCCTGCGTGAATCTGCGCTTTAACAACACATACGTCTGTTCCTAGTTCCTTCGCAGCTTCTACAGCTTCTTCTACTGTAAAAGCAACTTTTCCATTCGGAACGCTTACACCATAGTTTCTAAGGATTTCTTTTCCTTGATACTCATGGATATTCATGGTCCCATCCTCCCCGTTGTAAGAAAAATAAAAACTTTTCGTTTTCATTGTATAAAATTCGATATGGCCTGTCTAGAAAAAAAGTAATAAAAATGAAAATATTCCGATAATATTTCACAATTTAGAAAAACTTTCTTTTTCTCTCAAAACAAAAACCTTGCATCACGCAAGGGCGGTCAAAACATTTTTTAAATATTATTTTTTACATCGCAGTTACGCCGCCGAACGCGATGCCGTTTAAAACAGCGATTGTCTGCTTTGGACAAAAGTCTATCGCATTCAGCCCATCATGAGATGAGCTTTTGAATCTTTTCTCTATAGGAAAAGTTCATCTAAACACCGCCTCTTTACTAACCGGTCGGTATGTTGTCGACACAATAATTTTATATTTCGAGAAAAATAGCATTTCCTCTTCTTTAATTCTGAAAATCAAGATAATTCTTCTGGTATTTTTTTAACTCATACATACAAGCTGTGGATTCATAGAGTGGATATAAAGTAAAACTTCCATCAGTAGGGGGTTCTTTCATCCCTCACTGATGGTTAGTTGAACCAATCGAGCTTTTACGGCTTCCCCCTCTTACACTTCTTTGAATACACTACGTTTCGAAGTGGGGGCACTCATTAATGCGGGATAAAGGAGGAACGTCATGACAAATTACATATGGGGTGTACATTCCCAAAAAGCGGTCTCGGAGGAGTTTTTTGCGTGTGTCATCAAACACTTCGGTTACCCGAAGTTTTGGGGCAGATACTTGAAGGCTTCTGCAAACCACGCAGAAGGATTATCCAAAACAGAGATTGCCTGGATTCGCAGAAGAAAAATCCGGCTGCTGCCCATTCATGGAGTAGTTCGCAATGCCAACGGATATCACGAAGGCCGTATTGCTGCAACAAATGCGATATTTCAGGCGAGACAGCTTGAGATTCCAAGAGGCACTTTGTTATTTGCAGGCATAGATAAAACACATCCTGTTGACGCGCGCTGGGTTGAAGCTTGGGTGGAAACGCTCTATAAAAGTGGCTATCGCAGCGGCATATACAGCAATCCTGTATATGGGAGCTTTTCTGATGCATTCTGCCAGGCAGCACGTGAAAACGACAGAGTCGAAAAGCACTGTATATTATGGGGGACCGAGCCTGCTCACGGACCGACTGACAGTAAAACAGTTCCTCCTTTTAAAGCCTCCTCTCCTCCTCACCCATGCAATATGTGGGTATGGCGGTACGGAAAGGATACAGAAAGGTGCTCTGTCAATACGTGCTTAGCAAATACAAAGCTGCTGCCGTTTTTATGGTAAGTGAAAAAGAGCTGCAAACGCAGCCCTTATTTCATGTCTTTAATCGGCGCAAATGATTTTCGATGCTCCGGCAGCACACCGTACTTGTCCAAAGCAGCTAAATGCTCTTTTGTTCCATATCCCATATGCTTTTCAAATCCATAAGCCGGGTGCCTTACCCCGAGTTCCTTCATCATGCGGTCACGCGTTACCTTCGCTACAACAGAAGCAGCTGAAATAGAGACGCTTTTTGCATCTCCTTTAATGATAGAAGTCTGCGCAATAGAAAGAGGCAGCTCCATCGCATCAATCAGCAGATGTTCAGGCAAGAGACCAAGTCCTGAAACGGCTGTTTGCATCGCTTGTTTTGTCGCCTGGTATATATTAATTTCGTCAATGGTTTCAGCATTTACAACACCTACTCCGACAGCCAGCGCATGTTCACAGATATAATCATAAAATTGCTCGCGCTTTGCCTCGCTCAGCTTTTTCGAATCGTTTAAGCCCGGAAGATAGAAATCCTCCGGCAATATAACCGCTGCTGCTACAACAGGTCCGGCAAGCGGTCCTCTTCCCACCTCATCCACACCTGCAATTAAACGGACACCTTGTGAACGCAGCGCAGCTTCAAACTGCGACATTTGCACAAATTGCGCTCGCTCCTTGGCTTCTTGCTCTCGTTTCTTTCGCCATTGTCCAATCACCTTTTGCGCGCCCTTTCGTTCATCCTTCAGCAGCGCGACAAACCGTTCGTCCTGCTCTGAAACGATTTCCTGAAGCAGAAGCTGAATGTCTTGTATCGTACGTTTTTCCACACCGTCTCCCCCTCATATAAAAAAGGCACGCGAATGCGTACCTTTATTCTTCTTTTTGCTCCGGTTTTTCAAATGTAAAACGGCCGATTTTGCCGGCGCGCAGTTCTCTCAATACAAGTTCTGCCGTTTTATCATAATCGATCATTCCGCCGCCCATTAAGCAGCCTCTTCGTTTTCCAATTGCATCGAACAGCTCGACAATGTCCTCAGGTATATCTGATAGATTAAACCGTTCTTTTAATTGCTCCGGATAATATTCGGATAAAAAGCGTAGAGCGTATACTGCAACATCCTGCAAGTTCAGAATTGCGTCTTTAATGGCTCCCGTTGCGGCGAGACGCTGTCCGACAAGCTGGTCTTCGAACTTTGGCCACAGTACGCCCGGCGTGTCCAATAATTCGAGCTCTTTGCCGACTTTAATCCATTGCTGCGCAGTTGTGACACCTGGACGGTCTCCCGTTTTGGCAATGTTCTTTTTCGCAAGCTTGTTAATGAGCGTAGATTTTCCTACATTCGGTATGCCGACGATAAGCGCACGCACAGCACGAGGGTTTACGCCCTTCGCCGCCAGCTTATCGAACTTTTCCTTTACAAGCTCTTTTGCAGCCGCTGCAATTTCCTTCATGCCTTGTCCGGCTTGCGCATTGATGGAAATCGCTTTATAGCCTAATTGTTCAAAATGCTGAATCCATTTTCTCGTCATCGCTTCATCTGCCATGTCCGCTTTATTTAAAACAATGAGACGCGGCTTATGAGCAACAATTTCATCAATCATCGGGTTTCGTGAAGACGCTGGAAGACGGGCATCTACAAGCTCAATTACAACATCAATAAACTTGAGCTTCTCTGTAATCTGCCGTCTCGCCTTCGCCATATGCCCCGGAAACCATTGAATAGTCATGCTGTCACCTTCTTACGGTTTTTTAATAATACGTGCGTCTGAGAGAGGCCAATACACTATGTTTGTTTTTCCAATCACTTGACCCATGGAAATTGTACCGATGGTGCGGCTGTCTTTACTGAATCGGCGATTGTCTCCCAAAACGAACAGCTGCCCCTTCGGCACCGTCTGCTGCCCTGTTACTTCTTCAAGTTTAAAATCATATGTAAGAGGACCGTCTGTTGTTTGTTTTTTATAGTCATTTAAGTATGGCTCCTCATATGCCTTTCCATTTACATAGAGAACGTCATTTTTATATTCAATACGGTCTCCGGGCAAACCGATTACTCTTTTTATGTAATCTTTATCTTCTGTTGCCTTGAATACAATAATGTCGAATCTCTGAGGTTCGCCGATTCTGTATCCGATTTTGCTGACAATCATACGGTCACGATCTTGCAGAGTCGGCATCATAGATACACCGTCTACTAAAATAGGCGCAAAGAAAAAGTAACGAATTACCGCTGCAAGTCCGACTGCTATTACAATTGCTTTTATCCATTCCCATGTCTGGCTTTTCTTGGCCATGCACGTTCCCTCCACCATATGTATGATTGGAAAAAGGGAGCTTGTGACTACAAGCTCCCGTACTTATCTTATCGAATCTCTTTGATACGTGCTGCTTTACCGCGAAGGTTACGCAAGTAGTACAACTTAGCACGACGTACTTTACCGCGGCGCAATACTTCAAGCTTCGCAATTTTCGGTGTGTGGATTGGGAATGTACGCTCAACGCCTACACCGTAAGAAATCTTACGAACGATAAATGTTTCGCTGATTCCGCCTCCGCGACGCTTAATTACAACACCTTCAAATAGCTGGATTCTTTCGCGTGTTCCCTCTACTACCTTAACGTGTACACGTACAGTGTCACCAGGACGGAAAGCAGGAAGATCCGCTCTTAATTGTTCTTTCGTGATTTCTGCGATTAAGTTTTGCATGTGCAATTCTCTCCTTCCAAACGGATGCTCTTACCAGTCTTACGCTGCAGCGGAACATCGTGGTTAAACGGACTATATAAGTCACAAGTGTTATAATAGCATATATAAAAACGGCTTGCAATAGCTATCATACAAGATTATTAAAAAGTGTTAAGGTTTTTTACTTGTCTGCCTTAAACTCGTCTATCCATTTCTGCTCCTGCTTGGTCATGGAGCGTTCCGTCAATAAATCAGGACGGCGCAAATAGGTACGACGCAACGATTCTTTATGACGCCATTCATCTATTTTTTGATGATTTCCAGACATTAGAACATCGGGAACCTTCATGCCGCGAAATTCTGCAGGACGCGTATAATGAGGATGCTCCAAAAGACCTGTGCTGAATGAGTCTTTCATATGAGATTCCTCGTTTCCGAGCACTTCAGGCAATAAGCGGACTACACTGTCGGTTACGACCATTGCCGCCAACTCTCCGCCCGTCAGTACATAATCTCCGATTGAAATTTCATCCGTTACAAGATGTTCGCGAATGCGTTCGTCGTATCCCTCATAATGTCCGCATACAAAAATGAGATGCTCTTCTTTTGCAAGTTCCTCAGCTTTGCGCTGTGTAAACTGCTCTCCCTGCGGACACATTAAAATAACACGAGGCTTTACACCTTCGTTCAGCTGCTCCACCGCATCAAAAATCGGCTGCGGTGCCAGCACCATACCAGCCCCTCCTCCGTATGGATAATCGTCCACGCTGCTATGTTTGCTGGCGGAATAATCGCGAAAGTTTACTACCTCGATAGATACCGCTTCCTTTTCCTGTGCTTTTTTTAGGATGGAAGAACCAATCACTCCTGTAAACATTTCTGGAAACAACGTTAAAATATCAATTTTCATCATAGCAGTCCTTCCATTACATGGATGGTTACAAGCTGTTCTTTCGCATCAACTTTCAGTACCACCTGCTCAATATATGGGATATATGCTTCTTTTCCATTTGAAAGCTTCACAACCCACACATCATTTGCGCCAGGAGACAAAACTTCTTTAACTTTTCCAATTTCTTCTCCTTCTTCTGACACAACCGTACACCCGATAATCTCATGGTAATAGTACTCATTCTCTTCAAGCTCGTCAAGCTGCTCCTGGGGAACTTTTAATAAAGAGCCTTTAAACTGCTCGACCTCGTTCACGTTTCCGTACCCTTCAAATGTCAGCAAATCAAAGTTTTTATGTGTGCGATGAGACGTTATTTTCACTTCAATCGGCTGTTTGCTGTTTTCCTTCCAAATATATAATGTGTTGCCGGTCTTATAACGTTTCTCAGGAAAATCAGTACGGGAAATGACACGAATTTCTCCTTTAATTCCATGCGTGTTGACAATCTTCCCGACGTTAAACCATTTTGTCATCCACTCTCACTCCTGTTACTTATTATGTACATCACCCTCTTCTCTCCCTTTTGAGAGAAGAAAACAAATGTTATAAACTTAGGTTTCCCATTCCTTATTTCATTAACAAAAAAGGGAGAGGAACTGTATGTCCTCGCCCTTTTTTCACATAATCTCAAGCGTTACTTTTTCGTTTTGCTGATGCCCCGCTGCATACACAACGGTCCGAATCGCTTTTGCGATACGACCCTGCTTTCCAATGACTTTTCCCACATCCTCAGGATGTACGGTCAATCGATACGTGATGTCTCCGTTACCGGAATCCTGTGTAACCAGTACATCTTCAGGATGATCCACAAGGGCTTTTACAATCGTTTCGATTAACCCTGTCATAGCGAGCTTACTTACCTTGTTTAGATAAGTGGAACTTCTCTAAGATACCTTGCTTAGAGAACAGGTTACGAACTGTGTCAGATGGCTTCGCGCCGTTTTGTAACCATTTTAATGCAAGCTCTTCGTCGATTTTCACTTCAGCTGGTTGAGCTACTGGATTGTAGAAACCAATCTCTTCAATGAAACGTCCGTCACGAGGAGAACGAGAATCTGCAACAACTACACGATAGAAAGGAGATTTTTTAGCTCCCATACGTTTTAAACGAATTTTAACTGCCATTTATAAAGCACCTCCGAATTTGTTTCACACAGATAATAATATTAGCAAAAGTGATAACCCTTTGTAAAGTATAAATTCTTAACAGGGCATCATCTTTTTCACAAAGTTTAGTTTTAAGCGGTATTGCTGGTCCACTTTTCTTTACATAAATGGAAACTTAAATCCGCCCTTTTTCTTGCCTTTTTGCATATTCGTCATCGCTTTCATCATCTTCTTCATTTCTTCAAACTGCTTAAGCAAGCGGTTCACTTCCTGTACGGTCGTTCCGCTTCCTTTTGCGATGCGTTTTTTGCGGCTTGCGTTAATCACTTCCGGCTGCTCGCGCTCAGCTTTCGTCATAGAGCGAATAATCGCTTCTACATGGCCAAGCTGCTTTTCATCAACTTGTGCATTTTTCAAGCCTTTAATTTTGTTTGCGCCCGGAAGCATGCCTAAAATCTCATCTAATGGTCCAAGTTTGCGAACTTGCCCTAGCTGGTCAAGAAAATCATCCAGCGTAAAGGATAAGGAACGCATTTTTTGCTCAAGCTCTTTCGCTTTTTCTTCATCAACGGCAGATTGCGCTTTTTCAATAAGCGTCAGAACGTCGCCCATGCCTAAAATACGGGATGCCATACGCTCCGGATGGAACGCTTCTAACGCATCAAGCTTCTCGCCCATACCGACAAATTTAATTGGTGTATTCGTTACAGCTTTAATAGAAAGTGCCGCACCGCCGCGCGTGTCTCCGTCAAGCTTCGTTAAAACAACGCCTGTTAAACCAAGCTGATCGTGGAAGCTTTGTGCGACATTGACCGCGTCTTGTCCTGTCATAGCGTCTACAACGAGGAAGATTTCATCCGGTTTTGCAATTTCTTTTACTTGCTGCAGCTCGTCCATCAATTCTTCATCAATGTGGAGACGGCCTGCTGTATCAATGAGAACATAGTCATGGTGCTCTTCTTTCGCTTTTTGAATAGCCTGCTTTGCAATTTCTACCGGACTTACTTTGTCGCCGAGAGAAAATACAGGCATACTCAATTGCTTGCCGAGCGTTTCCAGCTGTTTGATTGCTGCCGGTCGATAAATATCGGCTGCAACAAGAAGCGGCTTACGATTATACTTTTTACGAAGCAAGTTTGCAAGCTTTCCTGTTGTCGTCGTTTTACCGGCACCTTGTAGACCTACCATCATGATAACGGTCGGCGGACGGTTTGCCACTGCAATTTTGCTTTGCTCTCCGCCCATCAGCTGTGTCAGTTCTTCCTGTACAACTTTAATAACCTGCTGTCCAGGTGTAAGGCTTTTCATGACATCTTGCCCGATTGCGCGTTCTGATACGCGCTTGACAAAATCTTTTACTACTTTAAAGTTAACGTCGGCTTCCAACAAAGCAAGGCGAACTTCGCGCATCATTTCTTTTACGTCAGCTTCGGTTACTTTCCCTTTGCCGCGAATCTTTTGCAACGTCTGTTGAAGTCGGTCGGCTAACCCTTCAAATGCCATAGTGCCGCCCTCCTACTCTAATTTTTCGATAGCTTCAACAACTTGTTTCACTTCTTCAATTACATGCTCTTTGCTGATTAAGTCTTTCAGTTTCGCAACAAGTCGCTGCCGTTCTTGAAACTTCTCTAACAGTAACAGCTTTTTTTCATACTCCTCAAGCATCGCTTCTGTCCGCTTTATATTGTCGTATACTGCTTGGCGGCTGACATTAAATTCCTCAGCAATCTCGCCCAAGGAATAATCGTCTAAATAATAAAGCGACATATAGCTTCGTTGCTTCGGCGTTAACAACGATTGATAAAAATCATACAAATAATTCATTCTCGTTGTTTTCTCGAGCATGGTTAATCATCCTTTGTTAAGTGGATTACCTTTACAAAACTAGTTTACAAGCTATACTATCCACTGTCAAGCTTTTTTCCTTTCCACAAAGAAAAGCGCAGCCGGCAGAGCTGGACACCACGAAAAGCGGAGACGGGAGCTAGACATAAACGAATCTAGAGACTTAGCTGGGCATCAAGAAAAGGAGCGGCACAGCCGCTCCTTTTACTCCGGCTGCGCTTCTACTACATCTGCGAATAAACCATATACATATTGCTCCGGATCGAATTTTTGCAAGTCATCCATTTTTTCGCCTAAACCTACAAATTTAACCGGTACATTCAGTTCATTGCGGATTGCGAGTACAATACCGCCTTTTGCAGTGCCGTCAAGCTTCGTTAGCACAATGCCTGTTACGTCTGTCGCTTCGCGGAACGTTTTTGCCTGGCTTAATCCGTTTTGTCCTGTTGTTGCGTCAATTACAAGCAGCACTTCATGAGGAGCTCCTGGAATTTCACGCTCAATCACGCGTTTTACTTTTTCCAACTCCTTCATCAAGTTGACTTTATTTTGCAATCGACCTGCTGTATCGCACAGCAAAACATCAGCATTACGTGCCTTAGCCGCTTGAATAGCGTCATACATAACAGCAGCCGGATCAGAACCGGAAGCCTGCTTGATTACGTCTACGCCGACACGCTCGCCCCATACTTCAAGCTGTTCAATAGCACCTGCACGGAACGTATCGCCTGCAGCCATAAGCACAGATTTCCCTTCTGATTTCAGCGTATGTGCAAGCTTTCCAATTGTTGTTGTTTTTCCTACGCCGTTGACGCCAACAAACAAGATGACCGTTAAGCCTGTATCCTGCATATTTAACTCATTTTCGAAATCTTCATCGCCTTGGTAAATGCCAATCAGCTTTTCGGAAATAACAGCCTGTAATTCGCGAGGATCTTGAATGTTGCGGCGCTGAACCTCTTCCTTCAGCTGGTCAATCAATTCCATAACTGTTGCAACACCGACATCGGCGCCTATTAAAATTTCTTCCAGCTCTTCAAAAAAATCTTCATCTACTTTTCGGTAACGGTAGACAAGATCGTTTACCTTTTCCGAAAACGAGTTTCTCGTCTTTTCCAATCCGCTTTTAAACTTTTCTGTTACTGCATCAGTTTGGCGTGAAATCGTTTCTTTTAACTTTTTGAAAAAACTCATGTACACCTATCCTTTCTATTCGTTTCCTACCGGTTGTTTATCATCCAATCTGACGGATACGAGCCTTGAGACCCCAGATTCCTGCATCGTTACGCCGTACAGAACGTCGCACTCCTCCATCGTACCCTTTCGATGCGTGATTACAATAAATTGCGTTTCATCACTGAACCGCCTTAAATACTGGGCAAATCTCGAAACATTCGCTTCATCCAATGCTGCTTCTACTTCGTCCAGTATACAAAACGGAACAGGTCGCACTTTTAAAATAGCAAACAGCAAGGCAATTGCAGTTAAAGCTCGTTCTCCGCCTGACAGGAGCCCGAGATTTTGCAGCTTTTTCCCCGGCGGCTGTGCCACGATATCTACACCTGTGTTCAGCAAATCCTTATCATCAGTCATAACAAGATCTGCCCGGCCGCCGCCGAACAGCTCTTGAAACACGAACTGAAATTCTGTACGGATAGCTTCAAATGTGTAAGAGAACCGTTTCTTCATCTCTTCGTCCATTTCGCCGATAACTTGATAAAGCGTCTCTTTCGCCTCTTGCAAATCATCCCGCTGTTCGAGCAAGAACGTATATCGCTCTGATACTCTTTCGTACTCGTCGATTGCTCCAAGGTTCACAGTACCAAGCTCTTCTATGGATACTTTGATAAGCCTTACTTTTTTACGCGCTTCATCCGCTGCCATTAGCATCGGATATTTTTCCTTAGCGGCTTCAAAAGAAATCGTATACACCTCTCGCAAGTGCTGCAAACGGTTTTCAAGCTCCACATCCAAACGATTCGTTTGAACCTCTTGATCCTTGATGACCTCGAGCAAATATTTATGGTTCCGCTTTTCTTCTTTTGTCTCAAGCTCCAATGCCTCAAGCGTTCCCTGCAGCCCAAAGCGCTGTTCACGGCGTGCGCTGATTAATTCTGTCGTTTGGCTGCTGTCATGCGCTTTCTTTTGAATCATAGAAGAAATTTTCTCTTCTCCACTGGAATTTGATGTCATTTCCTGCTTCAAAAACGCAAAATCTTCTTTCGTTTTAATAAGCGTTTCTTTTGCCGCATCCCGCTCCGCTTGTAATCGGTCTGCCTTTTCTCTTTGATTATACAAGCGCTGCTGCTGCTCGGCAGCTTGCACTTTTAAATCCGTAATCTCAGCCTGAAGCTTCTCTTTTGAGTCAGATTGCTCACTCTTTTGTTTTGTAAGCACAGCAATCGTTTCATCAAGCTGCGATAAAGAAGTTCGAATGGATTGCAGCATTTCTTCGAGCGTTTGCTGACGTTCTTTCGTTTTCGTCCGATCCTGCAAGAAGCCCTCCATTTCTAAATCATACATGGATAAGCGATCATTTACACGATGCTCTTCTGCTTCAATTTGGGTAATTTCAGTCGTCAGCTTCTGTTCATCCAAACGCAGCTTGTCCAGTTTATGGCGAAGCGCGCCGATTGACGCTTCCTGCTGAGCAATTTGCTGCTTCATATTCTGAACATAGCTCTCCAGCTTGCTTGTTTTCTCTTCCATCTCCTGCAGCTTTTCTGTTACGGTTTCCAGCTCGCGCTGACGTCCTAACAGAGAGGTACGGGCTTGTTTCACAGCTCCTCCTGTCATCGCGCCGCCTGGGTTTACAATATCCCCTTCAAGGGTCACTATACGATAGCGGTATTGAAGCATTCGTGCTAACTCGTTTGCACCCTTTAAATCACGTGTAACAAGGACAGTGCCAAGCAAACTGTATACAATATTTTTATATTTCGGCTCATATTGGACAAGGTCCGCTGCCACTCCAATAAAAGAAGGATGCTGTTTTGCCGCATACAGCGATTCAGCTGCAATAGATTTGCTTTTAATGACTGTAAGAGGCAGAAATGTCGCTCGCCCGTATTGGTTTTGTTTCAAAAATGCAATAGCTGCTCGCCCGTGCTCCTCCGCTTGTACAACAACGTGCTGCATCGCAGCTCCAAGAGTTGTTTCAACAGCCACCTCATATTGCTCTGGTGCGGAAATAATTTCGGCCACCGCTCCTTCAATTCCTTGCAATTTGCTCGTGCGAGCCTTTAATACTTCACGCACGCCTTGGTAAAAACCTGCGTAATCGTCCTGCATCTCCTCCAGCATTTCTTTGCGGGAACGCATCTTCTGCAAAAACTGGTACGCTTGATATAGCTTGCTTTCGTTCTCACTATATTGCTTTTTTGACTCTGCCAGTGCTGCTTCTGTCGCTCGCAAGCGTTCGAGATGAACAGCAATATTTGCCTTTAACTCTTCATATCGCACCGATAAGCTATACTTATTTTCTTGCACTTGGGCGCGCATATGTATATATTTTTCGTTTTCTTCATCAAGACGCTTATTTTTAAAATCATATTGCTTTGCTTGTTCTTCTAAAATGGCAAGCTCGTTGCGATAGCTTGCTTGTTCGTTTAGAAGCTCAATATAATCGCCTTTTAGCGTTTCAATTTGTTCTTCTATATTTTGTTCGAATGTGGATACAGCTTGCTGTTTCTCCTTTAAAAGCTTCTCAATTCCCTTCACATGCTGAGCGATTTCCTTAAGAAGCTTTGTTTCTTCTTCTATATCTCTGTCGTATTGAGAAAGCTTTACGGTAAAACTCTCAATATTTTGCTCCAGCTGTGCGGAATTGACGCTTGCATTCTTTTTCCGTTCTTTCAGCAGCTCACGCTGACCTTCCAGCTTCTCCAGCTCTTTGCTCGACAGAAGAAGTACTTCCTGCAAGGATTCGATGGATTCGTCAATCGCTTGCATTTGCACTCGAAGCTCTTCTACTTTCGCTTCGTCTTTTTGCAGCTTTGCAGAGAGATTAAGCTCTTTATCTTTATTTTGCTCCAGCATAGCAAGCAGTTGCTCCCACTTTTCATGAAGCTCTTCAATTTCGTATACGATAAGCGCGGCTTCAACCTGCTCCAGCTCTTCCTTTTTTTCGAGATAGTCTTTCGCTGCAGACGCCTGCATGCGAAGCGGCTCAATTTGACTGCTCAGCTCATGGATAATATCTTCCACGCGATTTAGGTTTTCTTGCGTTTCTTCAAGCTTTGCTTCTGCTTTTTTCTTGCGTGTTTTATATTTTAAAACGCCTGCTGCCTCTTCAAAAATCCCGCGGCGATCCTCTGCTTTACTGCTTAAAATTTGTTCCACTTTTCCTTGACTGATAATGGAGAATGCTTCACGTCCCATTCCCGAATCCATAAATAAGTCTACAATATCCTTTAAGCGGCATGATTGCTTGTTGATAAAAAAGTCGCTGTCGCCGGAACGGTACACTCTTCTTGTGACACTGACCTCGCTATACTCGACCGGCAAACGCTGGTCTTCATTATCAAGCGTCAATGTGACCTCCGCCACATTTAAGGATTTGCGGGAATCGCTTCCCGCAAAAATAATATCTTCCATTTTTGCGCCCCGAAGCGATTTCACAGACTGCTCGCCAAGCACCCAGCGAACAGCATCGGTAATATTGCTTTTGCCGCTTCCGTTTGGACCGACAACCGCTGTTACACCCGGCACGAAATCTATGGAAACTCTTTCGGCAAAGGATTTAAAGCCGACAATTTCTAATCTTTTGAGGAACATCCTATACTTTCCCCCCTATCACAAGGAATCCCCCTCTCACAAGGGGGATTCCATTATTGATGTTCTCTTAATTTTTTTAATGCTTCTTCAGCAGCATGCTGCTCTGCTTCCTTCTTCGATTTTCCGCTTCCAAGCCCTAATGCTGATCCGTTTAACGTCACACGAGATACGAATTCACGGTTATGAGCAGGACCTTTTTCCTGCAAAATTTGATACTCAATATTCCCGCTTCCATCCCGTTGAATCAACTCCTGCAGCTGACTCTTGAAATCCATCACATGAGAAAAAGCACCTTCGTTTATTTTTGGATACACAATACTCTTTAAAAAATTCCAAACTGTTTCAAGTCCCTGATCAAGGTACAGGGCGCCAATAAATGCTTCAAACACATCCGCTAAAAGGGCTGGACGTTCGCGTCCCCCCGTCATTTCTTCTCCTTTTCCGAGAAGCACGAGTTCACCGAAGGATAATTCATTTGCAAATTGCACAAGAGAAGGCTCACATACAATAGCAGCACGCAGCTTCGTCAGCTCTCCTTCGCTCATCGTCGGATATTTTTGAAACAAATATTGCGAGACAGTAAGCTCCAGTACTGCATCCCCTAAAAATTCCAAGCGCTCATTATCTTCATGAGTTTTTTTGCGATGCTCATTCACATACGATGAATGCGTGAAAGCCTGAATCAATAATTTTTCATTTTTAAATACTATGCCAACCTGCTTCTGAAACTTTCTGAAAGCTTCACGATACTTGGCTTCATTTCTTTTGTCTCTATGTCTTCTGTACGGCATAGGTCCCTCCTGAACATCCGTCCGCATATATATGCTGAGAAAGCCCCGTCAAAAAACGGGACTTGCTCAAATTCTTATACGTGGCTCTCTATGTAAGAAACAGCATCACCAACAGTAGCGATTTTTTCTGCATCTTCATCAGAAATTTCCATTTCGAACTCATCTTCTAATTGCATTACAAGCTCTACTACATCTAGGGAATCTGCACCTAAATCTTCTTTGAAGCTTGCAGAAGGTACTACTTCTGTCTCGTCTACTCCAAGACGGTCCACGACGATTTTCGTTACGCGCTCTAAAACGTCTGCCATGCTCGTTCACCTCCCCTCAAGCCATTATATTAAATATTGTACAAAAAAACCAGATGAAATCAATGAGAAATGCAAGAACACTATTGACTTTGGTGTTTTTTTATATATTTTCCGCGTTTTTGCATGCTGCTTTTCTCTGGAAGAGCCCGTTTTTAAATAGATGCGAGGCTGCTTTTCTTTATGTCCAGCTACGCCTCCTAGCTCCACTTTTCTTATTACATCGCCATTCCGCCGTCTACGTGGAGGGTTTGTCCTGTGATATAGGCGCTTTTGTCAGATGCGAGGAATGTTACCGCATGTGCGATATCCGCTCCTTCGCCTAGCTTAGCAAGCGGGATGAGCTTAAGTAACTCTTCTTTCACGCTATCTGCAAGTACGTCCGTCATATCCGTTACGATAAAGCCGGGAGCAATTGCGTTGACAGTAATATTGCGGGATGCCAGCTCCTTAGCAGCGGTTTTCGTAAAGCCGATGACCCCTGCTTTTGCCGCCACATAATTCGCTTGTCCCGGGTTTCCTGTCACACCGACTACGGATGCGATGTTGATGATTCGGCCGGAACGCTGTCTCATCATCAGACGTGATACTGCTTTTGTGCAAAGGAAAACACCTTTTAGATTCGTATTGATAACCGCATCCCACTCATCTTCCTTCATGCGCATTAATAGATTATCCTTTGTGATGCCTGCGTTGTTTACAAGAATATCAATCTTGCCAAAAGCATCTGTTGCTTTTTTTATCATTTCTGCTACTTCTTCACCGTTTGCAACATCCGCTTTTACGGCAATTGCTTCGGAGCCAAGCGCTTTAATTTCATCAACTACTTCGTTGGCTTTCGCTTCATTTCCTGCATAGTTTACTACTATTTTGGCACCGTTTTTCGCTAAATCGAGAGCGACCGCCCGTCCGATTCCGCGAGACGCACCTGTTATCAATGCTACTTTGTCTGTCAGCATATACCTTCTCCTCTCAATTTAGAAATGGTATCCTTCATTGTTTCTTCATCATATACCGCGTACGCTTTTACAGAAGGGTTAATGGATTTCATCAAACCGGCAAGCACCTTTCCGGGACCAATTTCTACAAACGTGTCTACACCAAGCTCAATCATGCGCTCGATGGAAGGATACCAAAGCACAGGCGAATACAGCTGCTCGATGAGTCTTTCTTTGATCTCTTCTTTCTTCGTTACGCAATCTGCTGTAACGTTGGCGATAACCGGAATGTTCGCATCTTCAACCGCAATCTCGTTTAGAACTGTACGGAACTTTTCCGCAGCCGGCTTCATGAGTGAAGAATGGAAAGGACCGCTTACGCGAAGCGTAATGGCGCGCTTCGCTCCGTTTTCCTTCGCTTTTTTTGATGCCAGTTCCACACCAAGCTTCGTACCTGAAATTACGATTTGCTGACGGCTGTTCATGTTCGCCACTTGCACAGCATGCCCTTCTCTTGAAACTTCTTCTGTCAAATCGCGAAGCAATGCAGCGTCCATTCCAAGAATCGCAGCCATTGCGCCTTCGCCGTTTGGCACAGCCTCTTCCATGTATTCCCCGCGCTTGCGCACAGTATACACGCCGTTTTCAAAAGATAACGAACCGGCCGCTACGAGTGCACTGTATTCTCCTAAGCTATGTCCAGCCGTATAATCGGGCGTAATGCCGTATTGCTCCATAGCTTTTAAGACAGCTGCGCTCGCCGTTAAAAGCGCTGGCTGTGCATTTGTAGTTAAAGTCAGCTCTTCTTGCGGTCCTTCAAACATAATGCGAGACAACGGAGCTTGCAAAATCTCATCTGCTTGCGCAAACATTTTCGCCACATCCTCATATTGTTCCGCTAATTGTTTCCCCATGCCGACCGCCTGCGAGCCTTGACCTGGAAATAAAAATGCCAATTTTCCCATCCTTATACCTCCTCTTTATTCAGTGACGCTTCCTCAGTCATAGAAGTAATCGTAGGCGTAACTTGCTTATCTACCATTTCTCTCGTCTGACGGATCGCGTTGAAAATAGAATTTTCATCAGAAGATCCGTGCGCCTTAATGACAGGAGCTTTCAATCCGAAAAGAGCGGCGCCGCCGTATTCAGAATAGTCCATTTGCTGCTTCAGCCCCCTCAGCTTCGGCTTTAAGACAGCTGCCGCCAGTTTACTTGTAAAAGAGCTTGTAAGTTGCGCTTTGAGCATTGAAAATAAGGAGAGTGCAGTTCCTTCAATGGATTTAAGCGCTACGTTTCCTGTAAAACCGTCGCATACCACCACATCAGCAGCACCTTGCAGTAAATCGCGAGCCTCCACGTTGCCAATAAAATTCAAATTCGAATTTTTAAGCAGATCAAAAGCTTGCTTTGTCAGCTCATTGCCTTTTCCATCTTCTGTTCCTACATTTAATAATCCGACACGAGGGCTGGAAATTCCTCTTACCTTTTCAGCGTAAATAGATCCCATAACCGCGTATTGATATAAATGTATAGGCTTGGCGTCTACGTTTGCCCCTACATCGAGCATAACAAAGCCTTTTCCGTCAATTGTAGGCAATGTCGGTGACAGCGCCGGACGCTCAATACCCGCAATGCGCCCTACTACGAATAGTCCTGCCGCCATCAATGCGCCTGTATTTCCCGCGGAGATACAAGCATCTGCTTGCCCGTCTTTTACTTGCTGCGCCATTAGCACTAAAGAAGCATTCTTCTTGCGGCGAACCGCACGTACCGGCTCATCTGTTCCTTCAATCATTTCATCTGTATGCACAATAGAAATACGCTCTTCGTTCGTCAAGTACTTACGGATTTCGTTTTCTTTTCCCACTAATGTAATATGTAAGTCCGTATATGTCTCTGCTGCCCTCATGGCACCAAGCACAACTGTTTTTGGAGCGTAATCGCCGCCCATGGCATCGATTGCGATTCTCATAAGCTGTTACCTTCCTCACTTTTGGATCTATGCATTTTGAACGTTCCGGTAAATACGATTTCGCTTCCGACAAAACTCGTTACTTTCACAACCGTTCTGCCTTCGTTATTGTCAACGTCTGTTACTTTCGCTTTAGCGACAACGCGTTCATGTAAATGAACAGGACGAACATATTGAATGTTCGCTTTAGCTGTCAGGACTATTTCTTCATCAATGACCGCTACCGCCAGCGAGTTCGCTTGTGCAAACAAATGATGTCCGCGGGCAATGCCGTTTCGCGTGAACACATGCTCCTCTTTCACATAGAAGATGGAGATTGCATGACTGTCAAGCTCTATATCAATAATTTCCCCAACAACCTCTTCAAGGGGTAATGATTTCACATCTTCTTCAAATTGCTTTGCAGCAACGTTTTTTATGCGTTCTCTTAATTCAGGAATGGATAGCTCTAATCGATCTAAGCGAACCGTTTGAATGCTGACTTGAAATTTTTCTGCCAGCTCTTCATCTGTAATAAATGGGTTTCCCTGAATTGTTTCTTGTAGTAGGCGTTGCCTCTCTTTTTTATTTCTTCTCATTCTTTCGTGCACCTTCCGATTTATGACTAGGTACTAACAGTAGTATATAAGCAATAAAAGCAGAATGCAACAAAAAATTTGCTGCCTCTGCTTTATTAATCCAGCTTCTCTCCTTGAAACACACCTGTATCATCTAAATAGCGGCGCAAGTGCGCGTATTGTGGTTCCTCCCAGAAAGCACGCGATTCAACAAGCAGCGCGGCGTCGCTTCTTGCAGTTTCCAACGCTCGATAGTCATGAACCATGTCAGCCACTTTAAATTCCGGCAAACCGCTTTGTTTGCTGCCGAAAAAATCACCCGGCCCACGCAGCTCTAAGTCTTTTTCTGAAAGTACAAATCCGTCGTTTGTTTCCGTCATAATACGCATGCGTTCTTTTCCAACCTCTGACTTCGGGTCAGCAATTAAAATGCAGTAAGATTGCTCGCTCCCCCGCCCGACGCGGCCGCGCAGCTGATGGAGCTGCGAAAGCCCAAAGCGTTCTGCATCGTATATGATCATAACAGTCGCATTCGGTACGTTCACGCCAACCTCCACAACAGTTGTAGAAACAAGAACTTGCACTTCATTGTCGCCAAACTGTCTCATCACCTCTTCTTTTTCTTGCGAGGACAGCCGCCCATGCATGAGACCGACTTGAAACTTATCCTTAAAGTGGTATGTCAGCATGCTGTGCAAATCAATTGCATTTTGCACATCGAGCTTTTCAGACTCTTCAATAAGCGGACAAATGACGTATGCCTGACGCCCTTTTTTCATTTCTTTTTCCGCAAATGAAAGCACGCGTTCAAACATATCATGCTTTGCCCAATATGTTTCAATAACCTTCCGCCCGGCAGGCATCTCATCAATTACCGATACATCCATTTCTCCAAAGGCCGTTATAGCAAGGGTACGAGGAATCGGTGTAGCTGTCATAAAGAGTACGTCAGGATTTTCGCCCTTCTCTCTTAGAACGCGACGCTGTGCAACCCCAAACCGATGCTGTTCGTCTGTGATTACGAGACCGAGCCGATGGAAGTTTACTTCATCTTGAATGAGCGCGTGCGTTCCAACAAGAATATCGACATCTCCCACTGCAAGACGCTCTAAAATGTCCCGGCGCCGTACTCCCTTTACCGAGCTTGTCAGAAGCTCTATCTTTACATCGAATGCTTCAAATATGGCTTGAAGCGACTGATAATGCTGCTCTGCCAAAATTTCAGTCGGAACCATAAGAGCGCCCTGATAACCGGAAAGCTTGGCAGCATATAAGCCAATTGCTGCTACGACTGTTTTTCCCGACCCTACATCTCCCTGTAATAAACGATTCATTCGATAGGGGGATGTAAGATCTTTTACAATCTCTGAAACGACCCGCTGCTGTGCTCCTGTCAGCGGAAACGGCAGAGATCTTGTAAACGTATCTAAATCCTGCTTTATAAAGCTTTTGACTGTACCGATGGAATGCTCCCGCTGCACTTTGCGGAGCGCCTGCATTTTCAGCTGAAACAAGAAAAACTCTTCATAAACAAAACGCCGTCTTGCTTGCTTCACATCCTCTTGTCCAAGCGGCAAATGAAGCGCGCGTAAGGCTTTAAAGCGCTGCTGCAACTTATATCGCTGCAGCAACCCTTCCGGCAAAGGGTCCTCCATTTGCGTCCCGTATTGCTGCAAAGCCTGTGAAATATACCGGCGCAGCTGCTTGACCGTCAATTTTCCTTTAACGGAATAAACAGGCTCTATTTCCTGCTGTCTGACGAACGGTCCAAAGTGCACATCGGAAACAGAAATCGTTTGCCTATGCTGATCCCATTTTCCTGTAACGGTCACTGTTTCATCCATTTTCACTTTCTCTTTGTAGTACGGCCGGTTAAAGCAAACAGCGTTAATTAAATACCGTCCAACTAATACACGAAACGTAAGGCGCGATTTCTTCTTGCCGTAATATTGCAAAACAGGAAAGCTATGAACCTTCCCCTCTACCGTTACGCGCTCCTCATGCTTGACTTCAGCTAAATCTTTCATGGAATAGTCTTCATAGCGGTACGGAAAATGCTCAAGCAAATCCTGCACAGTGAAAATTCCCATATCATTAAGCAGCAACGCTGTCTCTTCCCCAATCCCCTTAACATTTGTTACAGCTTCTTGCCAGCTCACTTATTCAGCGACACACCAAATATTTTCGCTTCAAGTTCACGCCCTGTCGGTGTAGCCGCCAATCCCCCTTGTGCTGTTTCTCGCAATGCTACAGGCATAGTTTGTCCAATTTTATACATTGCATCAATCACCTCGTCGCATGGAATTCGGCTTGTAATTCCTGCAAGCGCCATATCGGCTGCCACCATCGCGTTTGCGGCTCCCATCGCGTTTCGTTTTACGCATGGCACTTCAACAAGTCCGGCAACCGGGTCACATACAAGACCAAGCATATTTTTCAACGTAATCGCCATCGCTTCCGCCGCCTGACTCGGCGTGCCTCCAGCCATCTCTGCAATAGCCGCCGCCGCCATACCGCTTGCAGATCCTACTTCTGCTTGACATCCTCCGGCAGCGCCGGAGATGGAGGCATTGTTTGCTACGACAAATCCAAATGCCCCTGCTGTAAATAAAAATTCGATCATCTGCTCGCGCGTCGGATTCAGTTTGTTTCTTACGGCAAATAACGTTCCCGGCACGACACCGGCCGAGCCGGCTGTCGGAGTGGCACAGATGGTCCCCATTGCTGCGTTCACTTCATTTGTTGCCACAGCTTTGCTTACCGCATCTAAAATCAAATCGCCGCACAGCGCCTTGCCGCTCTGGATGTAATTTTGTAACAATACCGCATCTCCACCTGTCAATCCGGATACAGAATGAACGCCTTGAAGACCGCGCTCTACCGCTTGCTCCATGACTGTTAAATTTTGACCCATTTTGCCGATGACTGCTTCACGGGACAGGCCGGTTACTCGCATTTCTTGCTGAATCATAATCTCAGCAATTTTAACTCTTTTACTTTCCGCCAATTCTACAAGTTCTGCTACATTTCGAAACATTGCTGCGCCTCCTTTTATTCTACCATACGAGTGACTTGGATAATATTGGGCGATGATTGAATTTCACGAATAACGCCCTCTTCAATATTCTGGTCTACTTCTATTACCATAAGTGCCGTTTTTCCCACCTCTTTACGCGCCACTTCCATATGCCCGATATTAATGCGGTATTTCGCTAAAATGTTCGTTACAGAAGAGATTGCCCCGTATTTGTCATCATGAACGACTAAAATGGCAGGATGTGCACCGCTCAGCTTTAGTTCAAAACCATTTAGCTCTGTAATTTCAATTTTCCCGCCTCCGATAGAAATACCTACTACTTCTAATTGTTTTGTTCCGTCTGTCATCCAAATACGCGCCGTATTCGGGTGGTCTGTAACAGCATCTTCTTCAATAAATGTAATATCTATGCCCGCTTGTTCTGCTAATTTAATAGAATTTGGAATACGCGGGTCGTATGTGTCAAAGTCCAAAATTCCTCCGATAATCGCAACATCAGTTCCATGGCCTTTATATGTTTGGGCAAAGGAACCATAGAAAGATACGTTCACTTTTTCAGGCTGCTTCTCGAACAATGTACGTGCTACTCGGCCGATACGGGCCGCACCAGCTGTATGGGAACTTGAAGGTCCAATCATAACGGGACCGATTATATCAAATACAGATTTATATTTCATTGTTTTTCCTCCCCTGCTGTGAATGAATGTTTAGAAAATTTATACGCCTTTGAAAACGCTTTCTCCACAAAACATACTCTGAGTTCGTATATAAGTATATAGCTAAACCTTTACTTTGTTAACTGTAAAACATAAAAAAAGTCTTTCCCGTTATAGGGAAAGACCTTCTGTCATTATTCAACGGAGAAAATAAAGGAATACAACGGCTGATTTCCTTTGTAAACCTCTACTTCTACATCCTCAAACATTTCTTCTACAAAGGCTTGCAGTTCGTCTATTTCCTCATTTGCAACATCTTCGCCTTGTAAAATCGTTAAAATTTCAGAATCTTCATCAATCATTTGACGCAATAGTTTTTTCGATGCTTCCAGCTTATTTGCATCTGTCGCAACGATTTTACTTTCGGAAATACCCATGAAGTCGTCCTTTTTAATTTCAATGCCATCCATTTGCGTATCACGCACAGCGTACGTGATTTGTCCCGTTTTCACATGGGATAAAGCTTCCTTCATAGCTTCAGCATTTTCTTCAAGCCCAGCAGACGGATTAAATGCTAAGATTGCTGCCATACCTTGAGGAACCGTTTTCGATGGAACGACAACTACATCTCCATTTACAACAGATGCCGCTTGCTGCGCTGCCATCACGATATTGCTGTTGTTCGGCAAAATAATGACTTTCTCTGCATTCGCATCTTCAATCGCTTTTACAATGTCCTCCGTGCTCGGATTCATTGTTTGGCCGCCTTCAATTACTTCTGTAGCGCCGATGCTTTCAAACAATGTCTTAATGCCGGAACCCATTGCTACCGTAACGATTCCATACGGCTGTTTTTCTTTTGGCGCGCGCGTTGCTTGCTCAGCCTGCATCACTTCTTCTTCGTCATATAAAAGATGCGTGTGCTGTTCACGCATGTTTTCTACTTTAATGTTGATTAGACTTCCGTAGCGCTGTCCGTAGTTCATCGCGTCGCCAGGATGCTCGGCGTGAATATGAACCTTTACGATTTCGTCGTCAGCAACAACCAGCAAGGAATCTCCATACGCACTAATGTCATTACGAAATTTCTCTTCTGAGAACGGATTGTTTTTCAGCTTATCTTCATCAAATTTCACCATAAACTCCGTACAATAGCCGTACTGGATATCTTCTGTGCTAAGCTGGCTTTGCACGTTGCGGTGCTCCATTTTCACCAATTGCTCCATTGCAGGTTGAGGAACGTTAGATGCAATGGTTTCGCCTTTTAGATCAGCCAAAAATCCTTCATATACGACACAAAGTCCTTTACCGCCGCTGTCTACGACACCTACTTGCTTTAATACAGGAAGCAAATCCGGCGTACGGTTTAACGAAGCATTTGCTTCCTTTACGACTTCTTCCATAAACAGTACAAAGTCATCCTGCTTTTTTGCAATGACCGCCGCTCTTTTTGCTGTATCTTTTGCAACAGTTAAAATCGTTCCTTCAATCGGTTTCATAACGGCTTTATACGCTGTTTCTACACCCGCTTCTAATCCTTGTGCAAAATCCGCTGTTGTCAGCACTGCCTTTTGTTCAATGGATTTTGAAAGCCCGCGGAACAATTGGGATAAAATAACGCCTGAATTTCCACGTGCCCCCATTAGCAGTCCTTTTGCAAGACTGGCGCCCACTTTCCCAGCATGGTCGGAAATATTATTTTTTACCTCCCGTGCTCCTGAAGTCATAGACAAATTCATGTTTGTACCGGTATCGCCGTCTGGAACAGGAAAAACGTTTAGAGCATCAACTAGCTTTACGTTGTTTGTGAGATTATTCGCTCCTTGAATAATCATTTGCGCTAAACGCTTTCCATCAATTTGCTTGATTGACACTGACCTTCCTCCTTACTCGCACATCACAAGTTCGTTACTTTAACGCCTTGTACATAAATGTTTACAGAATCCACTGCAAGTCCTACAGTTTGGTCTAATGTATACTTCACCTTTGTTTGGACGTTGTGCGCCACTTCCGAGATTTTTGTACCATAGCTCACAATAATATACATGTCAATATGTACTTCATCGTTTTCATTACGAACAATTACTCCGCGTGTGAAGTTTTCTTTTCTGAGGATTTCCGTTATTCCGTCTTTCAACTGATTTTTTGAAGCCATCCCTACGATACCGTAGCAGTCTACCGCAGCGCCGCCTGCAATCGTCGCGATGACATCTGTACTAATATCAATTTGACCGTACTGCGTTTTAATTTCGATTGACATATATGTTCCCCCTTTGGTTATAGTCAAAGTGAGCTAGACTACTTATATCACTATCATATACTGTTTGCAGGGAAAATTCCATTTCCCTTAAATAAAATCAATCCCGGTAACACTTTATCCCTATGATGAACAAAATAATCCATTGTTATTATACAACATAGCACATTATGCTATGTCAAGTAATTTTTCTTGATTTCTTTTTTCAAGGCTGTTGCATTCTCCTACTACTTGTGTTAAATTATAGTAGTGTTTTCAGCATCTTTTTAGAGACTGATATGTAAAAATTGGTATGTTTCGTAGAGTTAGGAGGGAAATATAGATGGCTCGTGTATGTGCAATCACAGGTAGAAAAGCTCGCACTGGTAACTCACGTTCTCACGCTATGAACGCGAACAAGCGTAAGTGGGGTGCTAACCTTCAAAAAGTTCGCATCGTCATTAACGGTAAAGTGAAACGTGTTTACGTTTCTGCTAGAGCATTGAAATCCGGCAAAGTAGAACGCGTTTAATTATAAGAAAAGAGCCGAACAACGGCTCTTTTTTTATTTGAAGATTTGGAGGCGTGCCAGCTCTGCACCTCGAAGGTTCCGCTTTTCTTGATGTCTAGCTCCTCCGGCTAGCTCCCAACGCCAAAATAACCTTCCCCATATAAAGCCAAAAAGCGGCTTTAATGGTGAAGAACATTTTGACGAGGGAGCTGAACGAGCCGGCTCCGCTTTTCTATATCAAAACGAAAAAAGCACCGCAGATGGTGCTTTTTTCAACCCTTTTTAAAGGTATTCAGCATAGCGCGTACAAGTCCCCCAAGAAACTTAGGCAATTTAATTGTATAAAATCTCATGGTTTCCCTCCCACTCCCCGTTGCTGTCATAATGTATAGTCGAAAAGAGTTTGATTAATCAGTACTTCTTATCACCATTAATATGCCGGTCGCAAATGAAAAAGTACCTTTTTCCTCGACGAGTTCATTGCTGATGCAAAGAGTGGAGCCCCATTCAATTGTTTTTTTTAAGAGCGGATACTTAAAGCCGTTGAGAGTAATGCCTGTAACCGTTTCTGTCAGGGGCAGAAACGAAACATAAGGAAATGCATCACTTTTTGCAATAGAATACGTTCCTGCGCGTTTCAACGTAATTTCATTTTTATGATCTATCAATTGCATGTCAATCGGTTTTTGCAATCCCTTCACGAGCATTTGCACATTAGCAAGCGCATGATCCAGCCTCCCGCCAGTCGCGCCAAAAATGCGAATACACTTCGGATTTTGCGAAACCGCCCAGTTAATGGCGAGTTCTAAATCCGTTTCGTTTTTTTCTTTCGGAACGATCTGCAAATTCGTTTGCTGCTTCATCCACTGAAGTTCATCATCTGTTACGGAATCATAGTCGCCAAAAGCAGCATAAGGGCCGATCCCTTTTTGAAGCAAATGATATACCCCTCGATCTACTGCCGCCCAAACAACCTCTTCCTTTTCATAGAGCGCTAAGTCCGGATGATGATCCGTCGGCCCCCCCGCTAAAATATGAATAATCACTTCGGCATCTCCCTTCTATATAAAAAGGCAATCCGATAATCGGATTGCCCCCTGTTATCCACGAATTTCGCGGATAGCTTGCGCGCGGTCTTTTTGATTGTACACCGCTGAACCGGCTACCAGCACATTTGCGCCTGCTTCTATGCACAGTCTTGCTGTCTCGGCATTTACTCCGCCATCTACCTCAATTTCGACCTGCAAGTTTCGTTCGCGTACCATTTCGGATACTTGTTTGATTTTAGGCAATACAGAGTGAATAAACTTTTGACCGCCAAAACCTGGATTGACCGTCATCAAAAGCACCATATCTATATCGCCAAGAACATGCTCAATTACAGATACAGACGTATGCGGATTTAAAACAACTCCTGCTTTAATGCCAAATGATTTAATCAGCTGAATCGTGCGATGCAGGTGCGGACACGCTTCCGCATGTACAGTAATGATATCTGCCCCTGCCTTTACAAATTCCGGAATGTATGCATCCGGCTGTTCTATCATAAGATGAACATCAAGCGGCAAAGACGTAATAGGACGAATCGCTTCCACAATAAGGGGGCCAATCGTAATATTAGGCACAAAATGACCGTCCATCACATCGACGTGTATGTAATCTGCCCCGCCTTTTTCTACATCTTTAATCTCTTCGCCAAGTCTGGCGAAATCAGCTGACAAAATCGATGGTGCAATTTTAACCATGTTTAATACCTCGGCTTTCTATCTCTTATTTCCTGAACAAATTGTACATAATGCTCGTACCGGTAACGAGGAATAGTTCCATCCTCAACCGCTTCCTTAACAGCGCACTTCGGTTCGGAGAGATGCGTACATCCCCTGAATTTACAGGACTGCTTACGCGATTTAAACTCCGGGAAGCAATCGGTCAAATCTTCTACTTCAATATCGATGAAATCTAAAGAGCTAAAACCCGGTGTATCGGCAACAAGACCTGTTCCCACTTCAATCAGTTCCACGTGCCGCGTTGTATGCTTGCCGCGTCCCAAATGAGAGGAAATACCGCTCGTTTTCAGCTCCAGCTCCGGACGAAGAATATTTAAAAGAGAAGACTTGCCGACTCCTGATTGGCCTGCTACTACAGATACTTTATTCTGCAGGAGCGGACGCAATCGGTCGATGCTGTCCTCAATCGCTGTAGAAGTAAATAAAACCTCATACCCCATGTTTCGATAGTCGGCAGCATATTGCTTAATTTCTTGCAGCGTTCGTTCATCTGCTAAGTCAATTTTGCTGATACAAATAATCGGTTCAATATGATTAAACTCGATCAGCACTAAAAAGCGATCCAGCAAAAGCGTGCTGAAATCCGGCTCTACCGCCGAAAAAACAAGAATGGCCTGATCCACATTTGCGATAGGAGGACGAACAAGCTCATTCTTTCTCTCCCCTATCTCTAAAATATAGCCTTCGCTTTCATTATCCGCTTGAAACACAGCGTAGTCGCCCACGAGAGGCGTAATTTTATTTTTGCGAAACACACCGCGTCCACGGCATTGCGTTACGCCTCCTTCGTGCGCTACATAATAAAAGCCGCTCAACGCTTTAATGATTTTGCCTTCTGGCATATACTCACTCCTTGTTAATCTCAATCGTACGGATACGGCACTTCTTTTTCTATGAAGGTTTTGCCGTCGCGCACAATCTTATAGCGCGCCGTTTTTCCGTATGGGATGATAAGCTTGATGGAAAGGGTGGCCGGTGCCGTGATTGTTCTCGTTTCAACCGGCTTTGCCATAGTATTCTCCATATCTTCCTTATAAATTTCTATCGTTTGCGGCTGACCTGGTGTCGCCGGCTCATAAGGAACCTGGATATTGTCAGCCGATACTGTTTTAGGCGGCTTCTCCTTCGATCCCTTCGATATGACAACCGTGACTTTATCCCCCTCTTTCAAAAGAGCTCCGGGTTTAGGTACATGATATATGACTTTACCTTTTTCCACCGTATCAGAATAATCCTGATTCACGTCCACTCCGAATTTTCTCTCCTCCGCATAACTTCTTACGTCGTTTTCCGTCCATCCTGTCATATCGTTTAAAGAAAAGCGCTTCGGACCGGAGCTTACCCACACGCGTACATCGGTTTCATCCTCCACAACGGATTCCCCAGCTTTCGGCAATTGATCGATGATTTCCCCTTTGGGTTTGTCACTTTCACTCGAGTAATTAACGACATCTTTGTAGCGCTCCTTAAGCTCCGCTTCTACACTGTCGTACGATTCACCTACATAATTCTTCATTTTTGTCTTCTTTTTGCCGCCGGATTGGAAAATAGTAATCTTTGTATTTTCTTTAACAACTCTTCCCGCTTCCGGGTTTGTTTTAATTACTTTGCCTTCTTCCGTCTTATCCGTATACACTATTTCAGGAGAAGAGGCGACTTCGAATCCTTTATTAATTAAAACACTGACGGCATCTGCGTATGTTTTGCCCGATACGTCCGGTATTTTTACATCCTTTGGAATGAAAAAGCCCGGCACAACGGTTACAGCAGCGATTCCGCCAAGAATGAGAAGAAATAAGACAATGAACATGCTTCTCATAAACTTGCTTTTCGGTTTCTTCTCTTGTGTCTTCTCTTGTTTCTTTTCCTGTTTAATCGGCTGTTCTGTCTCTAATTCTATTTTTCCTGTATTAATAATGGTTTCTTCAATCCCGCTTTCCTGAAAAGCATCTTCGCGAATAACCGGTATCACTTTTGTCGCGTCCTCATCCTCAGGAATAATGAAGCGCTGCTCGTTTGCCCGCTCGGGATATAGCGCGGTCATAAGATCCATCTTCATTTCATCGACTGATTGATAGCGATGGAACGGATCCTTTGCAGTTGCCTTTAAAATGATGTTTTCCACACTTTGCGGAATATCCGGATTCCAGCGCTTCGGAGACGGTGTTTCATTCTGCAAATGCTTTAAAGCGATAGAAACAGCAGACTCTCCAGAAAACGGAGGTCTTCCCGTCAGCAGCTCAAACATCACAATGCCGAGAGAATATATATCTGATTGCTTATTGGCTACGCCGCCGCGCGCTTGTTCAGGAGACAAATAATGAACAGATCCAAGCACAGAATTTGTATGCGTAATGGTTGTAGCGGTTGTTGCTGTAGCAATGCCGAAGTCTGTAACCTTCACCACATGGTCGTCATCGCGAACCAAGATGTTTTGCGGCTTAATATCCCTGTGCACAATTTCAAAATGATGCGCGTGCGCCATCGCGGAGGTGAGCTGTTCCATAATATCAAGCGCTTCGGAAACAGGGAGCATCCCCTTTTGCTGTATGTATTGCTTTAATGTTTGTCCGGGTACATATTCCATGACAAGATAGTAAATTCCGTCCTCTTCCCCGACATCATAAATATTGACTATATTCGAATGAGACAGCGTAGTGACAGATTGTGCTTCACGGTGAAAACGCTTAATAAACTCTTCATTATTTGCATAATCCAGCCGGAGTATTTTCACGGCCACATCCCGATCCAAAATACCATCGTGAGCTAAGTAAACATTGGCCATTCCGCCGCCGCCAATCATCTTTAACAGCTTATAGCGGTCATTCAGGCGCTTTCCAATCATCACGTCTGTGCGCACCCACTTTCATTGGCTGAATCGATATAATCAACTAGAACAAGCGTAATATTATCTTCTCCGCCCATGTCGTTTGCCCTCTCAATGAGCTGTTCGCCCTTTTTTTCAAGCGTTGCGTCCGTTTGCAACATACTTTCCATTTCCTCAACAGAAACTTTATTAGACAATCCGTCAGAGCATAAAAGCAATTGGTCCCCTTGCTCTATAACCAAAGTTTTCACATCAAGCGTTACTTGCTGTTCCGTTCCAAGAGCGCGAAGCAGCACATGCTTACGAGGGTGATATTCGGCGTCTTCTTTTGAGATTTCTCCGTGACGCACAAGCTCGTTGACAAGCGAATGATCCTCTGTCACAAGAGACATATTACCTTCTGATATCATATAACAGCGGCTGTCTCCGATATGACCGATCGTCGCAAATTGCTTTGTGCAAATTGCAACGACAATTGTTGTACCCATTCCTTGGCACTCTTTGTTTTCCAACGCATACTTGTATACACGTTCATTAATGATCTCAACGTGACCGCGAAGCCATTGCTCCGCTTTTTTCGGTGTATCCATGTTATAGGTTTGCTTCCAATAATCATGAAACAATTGGATGGTCATCGAGCTGGCAACATCGCCGGCCCGGTGACCTCCCATTCCATCTGCCACAATTGCCAAAATAGCTCCGTCTAAATTCTGAAATACGCCGGCGCTGTCTTCGTTATGCTGACGAACTTTTCCCCTGTCAGACAGAAAAACAGTTTTCATAGTTTCACCTCGTCTCTTCTTTGCGCTCCTTTGCACGTAATTGACCGCAGGCCGCGTCGATATCATGACCTTGTTCGCGACGAATCGTTACGTTGATGCCGTGGTTCTTTAAAATTTTTTCGAAGCTGAAAATTTGCTCGCGCGGTGTTCTGACATAATTGCGTTCCGGCACATAGTTAACCGGAATCAAATTCACATGACACTTTAACCCTTTGAGAAGCTGCGCCAATTCCTCAGCATGCTCAACTTGGTCATTCTCCCCGCCAAACAATCCGTATTCGAACGTTACACGGCGCCCTGTTTTTTCAGTGTAATATTTTACAGATTCAATTAAATCCGGCAGCTTATACGCACGGTTAATCGGCATAAGCTTTGAACGCAATTCCGTATTTGGCGCGTGCAGGGAAATTGCAAAATTAATCTGGATATTTTCATCTGCAAACTTATAAATTTTCGGAATGATGCCGCTCGTAGATACAGTAATGTGGCGTGCGCCGATATGAATGCCCTTATCGTGGTTTATAATGCGCAAAAAGGCCATAAGATTGTCGTAATTGTCAAACGGCTCGCCGATTCCCATTACAACAACAGAGCTGACACGATCTTCTGCCTCATCAATAGCGCGCTGTACTTCTACAACTTGGGCCACAATTTCTCCGGCTTCAAGATTACGCTTTAATCCGCCAAGCGTAGAAGCGCAGAATGTACAACCGATCCGGCAGCCAACTTGTGTTGTAACACAGACAGAGTTTCCGTATTCATGGCGCATCAAAACTGTTTCAATAGAGTATCCGTCATACAATTCGAATAAAAATTTGATTGTACCATCGGAAGAAACTTGCTTTACAAGTGTTTTTAACGTGGTAATGTCAAAGGAATTCGACAATTTTTCCCGCAATCCTTTAGAAAGGTTCGTCATTTCTTCAAAAGAAGCGACGCGTTTTTTATAGAGCCAATCATAAATTTGGCCTGCGCGAAACGCCGGCTCTCCTTGTTCCTTCACCCACGCTTGCAAATCATGAAGTTCAAGTGAATAAATGGATGGCTTTCTCGTTTCAGCCTTAGACTGTTCTTGTTTAATCGTTGTTTCCATGATGTTATACCTTCTTTCGTAAACACGCAATATAAAATCCGTCTGTTAAAAAGTAGTGCGGCAAAATTTGCACCTCTCCTTTTTCCACATACGGTTCGAGTACTTTCGGCAGCCGGTCCTTTACAGACAGATCCCATTCGAACTCGGGATGAGACTGTAAAAAGGCATGAACAACCTTTTCGTTTTCCGCTTGTTCAATCGTACACGTACTGTATACGAGACGCCCACCCTTTTTCAAAAGAGGAGCGGTTTCCTCTAAAATTGCAAGCTGAATATGAGACAGCTTTTCACTGTCAGCCGCACTTTTCCCAAGCTTGATGTCCGGCTTTCTACGAATAACGCCAAAGCCTGAGCACGGAGCATCCACTAAAATTTTATCAAACGTTTCGTCTTCGAAATGCTCTCTCGCTTTTCTCGCATCGAGCGCTTTTGCTTCTACATTATGGAGATCCAGGCGCTTTACCTGTTCTTGAATTAAGCGTACCTTGTGCTGGTGCAGATCAAGAGAAATAACTTTGCCGCTCCCATGCAGACGCTCTGCGATATGAGATGTTTTTCCACCCGGGGCAGCACAGCTGTCAAGAACGGTATCTCCTTCTTCAGGACCGAGGGCGCGCGCTACAAGCATAGAGCTTTCATCCTGAATAGATAAAAAACCTTCCCGAAATGCTCGCGTATGTGCAGCATTGCCTTGTTTAATTTGTACCGCATCCTCTGAAAGATCGCCTTTTTTGGCCTCAATTCCTTCATGGTTTAGCATGTCCAAAACATCTTCTACTGTTGTTTTATCAGCATTGACCCGCGCTGTCGGAACAGGAGGAAGCAAGTTGACTTCACACATCTTTCTCGCCGTTTCAAGATCATATGCCCGGATCCATTCTTCTACAAGCCACTCGGGATGGCTTGTTTCAATGGCAAGACGTTTCGCCGGATTTTTGATTTCATCGAGTGACGGCACGCCTTGGCGCTGAATAGAACGAAGCACTCCATTGACAAGAGAGCTGATGCCTTTATGCCCCCGCTTTTTTGCAATCTCCACCGCTTCATAAATAGCGGCATGCGCCGGCACACGGTCTAAAAATACCATTTGGTACAAGGACAGCCGGAGCAGGACTCTTACCCACGGTTCAACCTTTTTGCGTAAAAATGGCTGCAAATAAAAATCGAGTATATCCCGTCTTTGGATTGTGCCATATACGATTTCAGTCAACAAACCCGTATCTTTTCCTTCCAGCTTGTTCTTTTCAATGAGGCTGTTTAACAGAAGGTTGCTGTAGGCGCCGTTTTTTTCGACCTGCAGCAAACCTTCCAGCGCAAGCTCGCGCACGTTTTTTTTCATTCTTCGACTCCTGCCTTTATGCCAGTCTTTACTTGAGTTCCGCGCAAAAATTGTCCGCCGTCCATACGCTTTTTGCCAGCGGGCTGCAAATCTGTAATTTTAATGGCAGTTTTATTGCCTGTCGCAACTACAAATCCGTCTGCTTCAAGCGCCAGTATTGTGCCTGGCTCTTGTTCAGTAAGAACCTTCACTTTCTCGCCCCACCATACTTTTACAACTTGTCCGTTTAATGTAGTGTAAGCAACAGGCCAAGGGTGCAGACCGCGAATGTGATTGTAAATTTCTTCACCGGTTTTTGTCCAATCAATCTTTTCCTGCTCCCGTTTAATATTGTATGCAAATGTTGCTTTTTCATCTTCCTGCGAAATAGGCGTTAATTTTCCTTCAAGCAATAACGGCATTGTTTGCGATAAAAGCTTTGCTCCCGCTTCGCTCAGCTTATCATGAAGCGTGCCTACCGTTTCGCGTTCGGTAATCGGAACCTCGACCTGCGTTAAAATATCGCCGGCATCCAATTTTTCAACCATATACATAATCGTGATGCCTGTCTTTTCTTTTCCTTGAATAATGGAATAATGAATCGGCGCACCTCCGCGCAGTTCCGGAAGCAGCGAGGCATGTACATTAATACATCCGTATTTCGGCGCTTCCAAAATTTCGTTTGGCAATATTTGTCCGAACGCTGCCGTCACAATTAAATCGGGCTGCAGGGAAAGCACCTTTTCATATTCCGCTTGCTCACGAATCTTTAACGGCTGCAGCACTGGAATGCCGTGCTTTTGTGCTTCCACTTTAACCGGAGGCGGTGTCAGCACTTTTTTGCGCCCGACCGGCCGGTCCGGCTGTGTAACAACACCGATTACTTCATGTCCATCTTCTATAATTTGACGAAGCACCGGTACGGAAAAATCCGGTGTTCCCATAAATACAACTTTCACCATATTAAACTCTCCTTCTACTCCAGTTCATCCGGCTCATAATATCTTGTTACCTTAGAAGTAAATAACACACCGTGCAAGTGATCAATTTCATGCTGGATTGCCCGGGCAAGAAAGCCTCTTGCTTCCATTACAAATACTTTCCCCCGCCGGTTTTGCGCACGAACCTTCACGTAATCGGCACGCTTCACTTCGCCAAAAAGGTCGGGAAAACTTAGGCAGCCTTCAGGACCTATCTGTTCTCCGCGCGCTTCTAAAATAACAGGATTAATTAGATCAATGCGACCATGCTTATCGTCTGCATCGACAACAGCAATTTGCTTGGATACGCCGACTTGCGGCGCTGCAAGCCCTACTCCGTCAGCCGTGAGCATTGTTTCGTACATATCATTCAAAAGCTTTGTCAGCTTCTTATCAAAATCCAACACGCGGTCACAAGGAGTCTCCAGTACCTCGTTCGGATGTTTCACAATTTCTAAAAATGCCATAGTTTCCTCCGCTACATTAACATAGTTGGGTTAAAATCAATAGATATTTGCAGCTGTTCTTTTGTCATGGCTGCCTGATAATGTTCATTGATAAACCGCAAGACGTGCTTTAAGTTTGGTTCCCGTTTGTATTTTATCATGCATTGATATCGATATCTATCTTTTACCCTTGCAATCGGCGATGCAACCGGACCGAGAATAATCGTTTGCGGCGAACATTTTTGTCTGAGCATTGAAACAATTTTTTCTGTAATATGTACAGTCTGCAGAAGCTCAGGATGAGAAACCGTCACTAACGTTAAATAGTAGTACGGAGGATATTGATGGAGCTTGCGTATATGCATTTCATGTTCAAAAAACGCAGCATACTGCTGTTCTCTCGCAAGCTGCACGCTGTAATGCTCCGGCGTGTACGTTTGAATCACAACCTCGCCGGGCAGCTTATGGCGCCCTGCCCGTCCGCTTACCTGGGTCAGAAGCTGATAGGTTTTTTCACTCGCCCTGAAGTCTGGCAGGTGCAGCATCGTATCTGCGGTCAGAACACCGACCAGCGTCACATTCGGGAAGTCAAGCCCCTTTGCTATCATTTGCGTACCGAGCAAAATATCCGCTTTCCCTTCTCCGAATTTGGTCAGTAGCTTTTCATGTGCGCCTTTCCTGCTTGTCGTATCTACATCCATCCGAATCACGCGTGCCTCCGGAAACAGCCTTGCCAATTCCTCCTCGACCTTTTGCGTGCCTGTGCCGAAAAAACGGATATACGAGCTGCTGCAAGCTGGACATGCACTTGGAAGCGGCTCCTCATGATTACAGTAATGGCACTTTAAGCGTTGATTCATACGGTGATATGTTAAAGAAATATCGCAATGCGGACATTGCATGACATATCCGCAATCACGGCACATCACAAACGAGGAATGACCGCGCCGATTTAAGAAGAGCACGGTTTGTTCATTTTTATCAAGCCGATCTTGAATTTTTTCATGCAGAAGCTTCGAGAACATAGAGCGATTGCCCTCACGAAGCTCCTCGCGCATATCTACAATTTCTACAGTCGGAAGCGCTTGGTCGTTCATGCGCTTTGACATAGTCAAAAGATGATATACATGTTTAGATGCCCGGGCAAACGACTCCAGGGTAGGTGTCGCGCTGCCTAAAATAACGGGACAGCCATGATATTCACCGCGATGAATAGCCACATCGCGTGCATGATAGCGGGGATTATCCTCCTGCTTGTAGCTTGATTCATGCTCCTCGTCAATAATGATGATGCCGAGATTTTCAAATGGAGCAAATACAGCCGAACGCGCTCCGACAACCACTTTTACTTCTTTACGCTGAATCTTCCGCCACTCGTCGTATTTCTCGCCTGCAGAAAGAGCGCTGTGCAACACAGCAACCTGCGAACCGAAGCGGCCTTTAAAGCGCTCTACCATTTGCGGTGTGAGCGAAATCTCCGGTACAAGCATAATCGCTTCTTTTCCTTTTTGCAGAACCGCTTCAATTGATTGTAAATATATTTCTGTCTTTCCGCTTCCTGTTACGCCGTACATCAGAAATGTACGGTGCTGTTCCTGCTCAATATCAGAGAGGATAGGTGCAATAGATGTTTTCTGCTCCTCTGTCAGCGGAAACGGCTTTGTCCGCTTGAAGCGGGTATCTTCGTACGGATCACGATATACTTCCACATACTTTTCGTAGAGCAGACCCTTTTTAACTAAAGTCTTTATCGGCGCGTCGGTAATTTGAAGCTCTTCCTTCAAAGTTTTTAACGGAATCGGCTCGTAGTTTTCAAGAAAATAGTATAAAAGATCCTGTTGCTTTTGACTCTTTAACCCAGCAGCTATCTGCTCGATTTCTTCTTGAAGCAGCACCGGATAAATGACGCGCTGTTTTTTCTTTTGAACACGATCCTTTACCTCGTATACAACCTCAATGGCCCCTGCAGCGATGCTGTTTCGAACGGATCGATACCACTTCTCGTCAATGTCTTTCCAATCTATCGTGTCGCGGCTGCCGAACAAAGCGCGAACATTCTCCTCAATCTCTTCCGGATTGCGCAGTACAAGCTGTTTGTTATAAGTGGCTTTCACAGCTGTCGGAAGCATTGCTTGGAATGCTGAAATGGTGAAACAAAGTGTTTCGTCCGTTAACCAAAAACCGAGTCCGAGCAGCTCTTCGGTTAAAACAGGCGTAACATCCAGCAGCTCATTCAATTCCTTTAGCTTTTCTCTTTCTACATCCATTGTATCTTTTACGGCAATGATAAAGCCCTGCAGCTTACGCGGACCAAATGGAACAACGACACGCATCCCGGCCTGCACGAGATCCTCCCAGCGTTTCGGAATCAGATAGTCAAACGGGCGGTCTGTTTGTCTCGCCGGCACGTCAACAATGACGCTGGCCACCTTCATGCTATAACCTCTTCTAGCATATCTTGTACCTCTGCTAAAATATGTTGTGCCACTTCTGTTTTAGAGAGAATCGGGAGGGGGATCGTTTCACCGCTTCTTTTATAGATTGTTACAATATTTGTATCCGTTCCAAAACCGGCACCTTCCGCTTTGACGTCATTTGCGACAATCATATCCAGGTTTTTCGTTTCCAGCTTTCGCCTCGCATATTCTTCTACATTTGCCGTTTCCGCTGCAAATCCAATGAGCAGCTGTTTATCTTTTTGTGCGCCAAGCGTCCGCAAAATATCAATTGTACGCTCTAATTCAATGACAAGATCACCGTCTTGCTTCTTCATCTTTTCCTCATGCGCATTTTTTGGACGATAATCCGCCACAGCTGCCGTTTTAATGACAACATCCATGCTGCTGTAACGGTCCAATACAGCTTTGAGCATATCCTGTGCAGATTCTACGCGGACAGCCTCGACCCCGTTTGGTATTTTCAAGTTTGTCGGCCCTGTCACAAGAACCACTTCAGCACCAAGCTTTGCGGCTTCCCCTGCAAGGGCATACCCCATTTTACCGGTTGAAAAATTTGTCATAAAACGAACAGGATCAATTTTTTCACGAGTCGGTCCTGCCGTTACTAAAATTCTTTTGCCTTGGAGCGGTTTAGGCGCTGTGAAAAAATCGTGCAGAAGAGAGATGATTGTTTCAGGCTCTTCTAAACGCCCCTTCGCTACGTACCCGCATGCTAAAAAGCCTTCTCCTGGTTCAATAAAACGATAGCCGAATTGTTGCAGCGTTTCCATGTTTCTTTGCACAGCCGGGTGCCCGTACATATGCACATTCATAGCTGGTGCAATCCAAACTGGCGCAGTTGCAGCCAGCAGTGTTGTTGAAATCATATCGTCTGCAATCCCATTTGCCAGCTTGCCGATCATATTGGCAGTTGCAGGCGCCACTAAAATAACATCCGCCCAATCCGCCAAGTCTATATGAGCGATTACGGATGATTCCTTCTCATCAAATGTATCTGTATACACATCGTTCCGAGATAGTGCCTGGAATGTAAGGGGCGTGACAAATTTACATGCCGATTCTGTCATCATCACCTTTACATTGGCGCCGGCCTGTGTAAGTTTGCTAGTTAAGGCAGCCGCTTTAAAGACTGCGATTCCTCCAGTTACGCAAAGCAATACTTTTTTTCCTGTTAACATACCATTCCGCCTCTTTCTTCATGAACTCAAACGACATCGTACTTCTATCGTAAAAAAATAACAACCTATTTGCAAATAGGTTGTTGTCGTTTCATATGAAGCTCGTAAAAGAGAAAGCCTTACTTTTGGCCTTTTTCCTCGAGCGGTCTGTAGCTCAAAAGCTTTCCTTCAATCTCTTCTAAAGACTTTCCGACATATTTATGAGACACAGCACGCTCAATTCGGCAGTCGCGATTCTCTTGCATTTCGCGAGCGCGTTTTGATGCTACTGTTACAAGAGTATATTTGGAATCAATTTTTTGAAGCAATGAGTCGATAGATGGATATAGCATATTTATTCAACCTCCGTCATTTGTTTATAATATTTGGCTACGCGGTCGCGGCGGCAATGTTCGCTTGTAACGATTGCTTTAATACGCTCGCACGCCAATTGTACTTCGTCATTTTCTACTACATAGTCATAAGCGTCCATCATGTCAATTTCTTCTTTCGCTATTGTCAGACGGTTTTGAATCACATCTTCCGTTTCCGTGCCTCGGCCGACAATACGGCTTTTCAACTCCGTCAAGCTTGGAGGAGCGAGGAAGATGAACACGCCTTCTGGGAACACCTTCTTCACTTGTAAAGCACCCTGCACTTCAATTTCCAAAAACACATCCTTGCCGGATTGCAGCGTCTGCTCTACATACTCAACCGGCGTGCCGTAATAATTGCCCACAAATTCCGCCCATTCGAGCAGGCCGTTGTTGCGAATCATATCTTCGAATTCTTCTCTCGTCTTGAAGAAATAATCTGTGCCGTGCACTTCTCCTTCACGCGGCTGTCTCGTAGTTGCAGAAACAGAATAATGCAATTGGATGTCTTCCTGATTGAATAATGCTTTGCGAACTGTTCCTTTTCCTACTCCGGACGGTCCGGACAGAACAATCAGCAATCCTCTTTCGCTTCTCATAATGTATGTAAACCCTACCCTTCGTCACTAATCTCTTCTTTTAAATCGTCTTTACTGCTGATGTTGCCGTTTAATCGCTGTGCGATCGTTTCCGGCTGGATCGGACTTAACACAATATGGCCGTCATCCATTATAATAACGGCTCTTGTTTTTCGGCCGTACGTTGCATCAAGCAGTATATTTTGCTCCCTTCCCTCTTGCACCAGGCGCTTGATCGGAGCAGATTCCGGACTCACGATTGCAATAATACGATGTGCGGACACAATGTTACCGTATCCGATATTTAAAAACCGCATAGCCATACCTTGTGCCTCCTAGTAAGTCTAACCGAATTCCTTATGCAATAAACTTGACAACTATTCAATATTTTGGACTTGTTCACGAATTTTTTCAAGATTATTTTTCATTTCAACCACATGTTTTGAAATCTTGATATCGTGTGCTTTTGAACCGATGGTATTAATTTCGCGATGCATTTCCTGCACAATGAAATCCAGTTTTCGGCCGACTGGCTCATCAATAAGAAGCGCCTCCCGAAATTGCTGCAGATGACTCTTTAAACGAACAAGCTCTTCATGAATATCACAGCGGTCTGCAAACAGCGTCACTTCTGCGAGCAGGCGCTGTTCATCCAATTCCTGCTTATATAGTTCCTGCAGTTTTGTTTCTAAACGCTCTCGGTATTTTTGAACAACGACAGGGGCGTATGGAGCAATTGCATCCACGCACTCCTCAATGCCATTGAGCCGTTGAACGACATCATTATGTAATTGCTCGCCTTCCTTATCCCGCATTTGCCTTAAAGCGGATACAGCGGTGCGAACCGCCTCATACAAGCTGGATTCAAAGGCTGCATGTATGTTTTCAGCTTCTTCAATCGCTGTCACTCCCGGCATTGCCAGAAGCTGTTGAACTGTTGTAGAGTTCTGCAGCTGCAATTTATTCTCTGCTTCGTTCATAATAGCCGCATATTGCGCCAGCAAATCCCAATCTACACGCAGTTTCCGTTCAAGTAATCCTTCTCCTTCCACGAGAACAGACATCTCAATACGGCCGCGGTGAATTTGCTCGCCTACAAACTTCCTTATTTTATCTTCAAATATCATCATTTGTCTCGGCAGACGTATATTCATTTCCAAAAAACGATGATTTACTGATCTTATTTCTACTGTAATTTGAAACGCGGTTTGCTCTGCTTTTGCTCGTCCGAATCCTGTCATACTCGAAATCATCTTATCACATCCAAGCTATGATATGCGCAATGAAAAAGGTAATAGAGACACACCCCCTACTACCTTTTGAAATTATATCATATTTTATTAGCATTGACTATTTTAAGTTTACTTCTCTTTTATAAAGTACAGATTTTTTCTTTTGTTTCTTTCCTGTAAGCAAGGAACCGACGAGCAAGAACGTCGGAATTGCAGATAAAGCGGCGATCAGCATCCAATCCCTGGCTTTAATCGGCATTGTATCAAAGATTGGCTGAAGCGGCGGATAGTATATCACTACAAGCATGAGAAACATTGAAATGAACACTGCGCCTACGAGATACATATTGCCGAACGGATTGCGATGATAAATGGAACGTTCGCTGCGGCAATCAAATACAAGAATGAGCTGGGATAAAACGAGCGTCGCAAACGCTACCGTCTGCGCATATTTCAGTTCGCTCGGGTTTTGATTATACGCAATGATAAACGCGAGAAGTGTGACGAGCCCGATTAAGAAACCGCGGCTCAAAATCTTCCAGCCGAGACCTCTTGAGAATACCCCTTCCTTTGGATGACGCGGCTTTCGCTTCATTACGTCGTCCTCGGGTGCATCAAGTCCAAGGGCCATTGCAGGCAAACCATCTGTTACAAGATTCACCCATAAAATTTGAATAGGAACGAGCGGAAGCGGTAAAGCCAATATCATGGCAAACAGCATAACAAGAATTTCTCCTACATTAGAAGCAAGCAAGTAGCGGATGAATTTTCTAATATTCTCGTAAATATTCCGTCCTTCTTGAATCGCTGCTTTAATTGTAGCGAAATTATCATCAAGAAGAATAAGAGATGAAGCTTCCTTTGCAACGTCTGTACCCGTAATCCCCATCGCTACCCCAATATCGGATGCTTTAATGGCCGGCGCATCATTTACACCGTCCCCCGTCATCGCTACGATATGCCCTTTATTTTGAAGAGCTTTTACAATTTTAAGCTTATGCTCCGGCGAAACGCGGGCAAATACATATGTTTCTTCCACAATATTTTCTAAATCATCTACCGCCATTTTGGAGAGCTCTGCACCTTCCACCACTTTTCCGCCCTCCGGCAAAATATCAAGCTGCTTTGCAATCGCCATCGCCGTTACTTTATGATCACCGGTAATCATAATCGTGCGGATTCCGGCTTCCCTGCATTCCTGCACTGCCTGCTTCACTTCCGGTCTTGGCGGATCGATCATCCCTTGCAGTCCGATAAACATTAAATCATTTTCGGCATCTCTCTCATTTGCATAAGAGTCTGTTTCACGAAGCGGTTTATAGGCGATCGCAATCGTCCGAAGCGCCTGACTGCCGAGTGCATGAATGGCACCTTGCACTTCATTTCGATACAGTATCGTCATCGGCTGCTGTTTTTCATTCCATAGGATTGTATTGCTGATTTGAAGCAGCACATCCGGTGCCCCTTTTGTTACTAAAAACTTCTTGCCTTGTTTATCGCGAATGATTACACTCATCATCTTGCGGGAAGAATCAAACGGAAATTCTTTGATGACTTGAAACTGATCACTCAGTAAATCTCTTGTTAATCCAGCTTTCATCGCTGCCGCCACAAGCGCGCCTTCCGTCGGATCGCCGTCCAGCACGTATTCTTTTTTCTTTTTGATAATGTTGGCATTGTTGCAAAGACAGCCGAACATCAGCAGCTGCTGCACAGGACGAGTAGCTGCTGGATTCACTTTTCTTTCATCTTGAGAAAATTCACCGGCCGGACTGTAGCCCTGTCCGTTCACATTCCATGTTTTCCCGCCTGACCAAAGATGTGTGACCATCATTTTATTTTGTGTCATCGTTCCTGTTTTATCTGAACAAATGACAGAAGCACAGCCCAGCGTTTCCACAGCAGGAAGTTTGCGTACGATGGATTTTTTCTTAATCATGCGCTGTACACCGAGTGATAAAGCGACTGTGACGATTGCCGGCAACCCTTCTGGAATTGCGGCTACTGCCAGAGAAACACCCGCCAGGAACATATGATACCCATTATTCCCTTGATACACGCCTACCAGCACAACGAGAGCCGTTAAGGAAAGCGCCACGACAATCAAGATTTTCCCCAACTGCTCCAATCGCCGCTGAAGAGGCGTTTCATTTTCCTCTGCATTTTGCAGCATGTTGGCAATTTGCCCCATTGCCGTATTCATTCCTGTTCCGACAACTGCACCTATGCCGGAGCCTCGCGTCACCATCGTTCCCATGAAAGCCATATTCGCCTGATCGCCAATACCAATATTGGCTCCTTTTATCGCTTCTATTTTTTTCTGAACCGGGACAGATTCCCCAGTAAGAGCGGATTCTTCTATGTATAAACTTGATGCTTCAATGACTCTCACATCCGCTCCGATACGGTCCCCGCTCGAAAACTTAATAATATCCCCCAGCACCAAGCCTTTGGAAGGAATCTTTACCCACTTTCTATTTCTAAGCACTGTGACCTGGGGGGCTGTCAGCTCCTTTAATGCTTCCATTGATTTCTCAGCCCTACGCTCTTGAAAGAAGCCGAGTATCCCGTTAATAATGACAATCGCTACAATAGCAACTGCATCCACCATTTCTCCAAGCAGGGCGGAGATTACAGTCGCTCCCAACAGCACAAGCACCATGAAATCTTTAAACTGTGACAAAAATACAACTAATGCAGACGGACGCTTCGCCTCCTGCAACTCATTCGGACCGAATTGCTTTAAGCGAGAGTTTACCTCTTGCTCCGTTAATCCTGCTTTGACATTTGTCTTTGTTTTTTTTTCTACTTCATGGGCACGCAGTTCATGCCAATTCATCCTCTCACCTCAACCTTCTCATGCTCTACTCACAGCTTATTCAGACTCGTCCTAAAACATGCTATAATTAAATACTAGCTGCATTTACAAAGGAGGATTTTCTATGGCCTTTGATGGATTATTTACGAGAGCCATCACACATGAATTAAAACCGCTTGTATCCGGACGGATTTCAAAAATATATCAGCCTTCCAAATATGAAATCTTGTTACATATTCGCGCGCAAGGAAAAAATCAAAAGCTTCTCTTATCCGCGCATCCTACTTATGCCCGTATGCATCTCACGGCGCAAAGCTACAGTTCTCCCGCTTTGCCTCCCATGTTCTGCATGCTGCTTCGCAAGCATTTAGAAGGCGGAATCATCGAGAACATTGAGCAAATCGAGCTCGAACGCATTGTACACATTACAGTAAGAAGCCGCAATGAAATCGGCGATGAATCTGTCAAAACACTGATTGTAGAAATTATGGGACGACACAGTAACATTATTTTAGTAGAAACTGCGACAAACGTGATTTTAGACAGCTTAAAGCATCTGTCGCCTGCTGTGAATCGACACCGCACTGTATTCCCGGGCTATGAATATATCGCTCCGCCAGCACAGCACAAAATAAATCCTCTTTCCGTTGAAACGAAAGAGCAATTTCTGATGCGCCTTGATTTTTTGGCAGGAAAAATGGATAAGCAGCTTGTTGATGCTTTTTCTGGCATTTCTCCCCTGTTCGCAAAGGAGATTACAGCAAAAGCGAAGTTCATGAATGAAAATGCTCTATCTGATGCATTCTTTGGATTGATTGCAGATGTAAAAGAGAATCGCTATACCCCTGTGATAATAACCGCAGAAACAAAAGAACATTTCTATTTGCTGCCGCTTTCCCATATAAAAGGCGAGAGTAAAATCTTTTCCACTTTTGGAGCATTGCTCGACCGCTTTTTCTTCGGCAAGGCGGAACGGGATCGCGTGAAGCAGCAAGCTCACGATCTTGAAAAATTCATGCAAAATGAATTGGCGAAAAACGAGAAAAAATTGAAAAAGCTGGCCGACACATTAAAGGATGCTGGAAAAGCGGAGCAGTATCAGTTGTATGGCGAACTCCTTACTGCAAATATGTACGCCATCAAGAAAGGCGATACAGAAGCGGAAGTCATGAACTATTATGATGAAAACGGCACTGTGATCACCATTCCGTTAAACCCATTGAAAACACCGTCTGAAAATGCGCAAAGCTACTTTTCAAAGTATCAAAAGGCGAAAAACTCTGTTGCTATCGTCGAAGAGCAAATCGAAAAAACAAAAGAGGAAATCTTGTATTTTGAAGGCCTGATGCAGCAAATGGAATCCGCTTCGCAAAAAGATATTGAAGAAATTCGCGAGGAGCTGGCAGAGGAGGGCTATATTCGGAACCGTTCTTCCAAAGCGCAGAAAAAACAGAAATCGTCCAAGCCTGTACTGGACGCTTATCAATCAAGTGAAGGCACAGAAATTTTAGTCGGAAAAAACAACAAACAAAACGACTATTTAACAAATAAGCTGGCAAGACGAGATGATATTTGGCTTCATACAAAAGATATTCCAGGCTCGCACGTTGTTATTCGTTCTACCGAACCGAGCGAACAAACCTTGCAGGAAGCAGCCATGCTTGCTGCGTATTTCAGCAAAGCAAAAAGCTCCGGCTCTGTTCCGGTTGACTTCACAAAAATCCGCTACGTGAAAAAACCGAGCGGAGCGAAGCTCGGATTCGTCACATATGATAACCAGCAAACCCTATATGTGACACCAGATGAAGATATGGTCATGAAGCTTAAAGTATAACCGCCTCTAGGCGGTTTTTTTATTGCGGCATTACTTTTCCGGAACACTCACCTTCCGCCCAGTCCGCCATATTCTGTATTACAATACAGAAAGGAAGTGGATAGATTACTTGCCAAAAGGCTTCCACGGCATTATTAACGACCTTGGCGTCGCTTTATCCCATACCGTACCTGTCAATGAAAACGTAGCGGCTGTTACACTGACAGTTGTCGGCTCTATTACAGGGCTCTTCCACTTGTTACGATATTGTTTGAGTTCAGGGGTGCGCCACAAGCGGCGCGTCCCCTAGAATGATAATTAGGCAGCAGCCCGTTTAAGCTGTCGGCACTGCGCCGATCTGCTGTAGCAAACCAAGCATATCGGGCTGTCCATATTCTTCGACGATTTTCCCGCCGGACAGTCGATAGAAATTCATAGCCTGCACCTTGATGGTCTTCATTGTTGGCGGGACCCCGAAGAAGGAGCCTTGGTGCGTGCCTCGCATAGTGAAGCGTGCAGCCACCGTGTCCCCTTCTGCAACCATCTCCTCCAGCGTCCATTGGATATCGGGGAAGCCCCCTCGCATCATTCCGATGATTGCGAGGTAGCCATCCGGACCCCGCATCGGCTCTAGGCGTCCTGGGACATGGAATATCGCATCCGGGGCGATGAGCTCTTCAGCTAGCTTCTCACTGGCAGTGTTGATAAACTCCGTAAAACGGTGCATCAAGTGTTTGTTGGCTTCTAATGGCATATTGAACTCCTTTCTCAACTCCTGTTTACAAAATTGTACTCAACAAGAGGATATCCGCTTTTTTTCGATTTATGCGTTCACGTGGAACGTTGCACATGAATACAGCTCTATAAAGAATTAACAACAACAATTTTTCCGTTTGCCACATTGCTTTCCATCAAGAGATGCGCCTTATGGATTTCATCCAATGAGAAAACTTGTGCAATAGGAACTTTAATCTTATGTTGTTCAATATGATTGAACAGTTTAGCCAGCAATTTCTCTTTAAAATTTTCTCCGCTGTCAAACTGGGTAAAATATGCACCAGAAGGAATATCCATCATAGGCTCAAAATTGTCCAATACCCATTCACCGCCTAAGATACCCGTCATGCATAAGATTCCATGTTCTGAAAGTAATTTCAGCGAATTTTTCAATGTGACCGTACCCACTAGTTCTAAAACTTTATGCACACCTTTTGGAAAAAAGGAGAAAAGTTGTTCTGATAAACTTGCATCATCAAGCAACACAAAATCCGCACCATATTGCTTTAATAATTCCAGCTTGTTTGTGTTTCGAGTAGTCGAAATGACAGTTGCACCGACACTCTTTGCAAGTTGCAGCGCGGCTAGCCCAACAGAGCTGGTACCTCCACGGATAAGCAGGGGTTCTCCTTTCGTAAGCCGAAGCGTATCAAAAATGGAGGCGTATGCCGTATAATACATTTCAGGAATTGCTGCTAATTCTACCCAATCCATATCATTGTTTACCGGATAAACCTGAGAAGATGGGATCAGGGCATATTCCGCATAACTCCCATCAAATTCACGTCCAAGACCTCCCATTAAGGAGACCACTCGTTGTCCTTTTTGAAAGGAACTATCGGATGGATCCTCAATTTCTCCTACACATTCGATTCCAATTATTCGGGGAAGCTTTACGGACGGGGAATCCCCTTGTCTCGTAAAAATCTCCGACCGATTAATACCAAATGCTTTTATTTTTACCAATACCCAACCTGGTTTCACTTTAGGTATCTGTACTTCCTGGACAACTAATTCATCTGCTCTACAGGGTTTTTCCAATACAACTGCTTTCATTTTAAAATTCTCCTTATCAAGCTATTTTTTACCTTTCAGTAGTCCTGACTTTGTTAAGAAATCTCTTGCAACCGATTCGGCGCTTTTTCTTTCCACACTTACCTCATAATTCATTCTTCGCATTTCGCTATCTGTAATTTTACCGGCAAGTTTGTTCAATGCTGGTACAATCTCTGGATATTTTTGAATGGTTTCTTTTCGTAATAAAGGAGAAGCTTGATATGGCGGAAAGAAGTTTTTGTCATCTTCAAGGACAACCAGATGATTTTTTTCTAATTCACCCTCTGTTGAATAAACAACAACAAGATTTACCTTACCTGTATTAATTGCATGATACCTAACTGATGGGTCCATTGTTACAACGGAATCAAAATGTAATCCATATTCTTGTGCCAAGCCGGGATACCCATCTTTTCTGTCTGCAAACTCAGGATCAAATCCAGCTTTCACATACAGTTGAACTTTTACAAGGTCTGATATCTTTTTCAGTTGATATTTTTCAGCAAAATCTTGCGGGACAGCTAATGCATAGGTATTGTTATATTTCATTGGGTCTAACAATGCCATGTTAAATTTCTCAGCCATACCTTCTTTTGCCTGCTTGTATACATCTTTTCTGTTTGTACTTACTGGGTCTTCTTTCAGTAAATCAGAAATGACAGTCCCCGAAAATTCCGGGTAAATATCAATTTCCTCCGATTTTAACGCATTAAATACAAACGATGTAGGACCTAAACCTGGCTTTAACTCCACCTTTAAGTCTGTATTTTCTTCTATAAGCAATTTATACATATTGTCTAGAATTTCCGGCTCTGTACCAAACTTACCAGAGATAACAATCGTCTTTTGCTCACCTTTGAGAAATGTCGGACCAATCATCGAACCAATGATTAGGATGATAAACAATGCAAAGGCACCAGAGGCGACCATCATCTTTTTAAACGAAATTCTTTCGAGTTGTCGAAGTAAAAGGTCAAAAATAATGGCTAAAAGTGCGGATGGGACTGCTCCCAGTATCACCAATGCATAATCATTCCGGTCAATTCCCAACAGGATAATATCCCCTAATCCTCCTGCACCGATCAGTGCCGCGATTGTTGCAGTTCCAATAATAAAAATGGTAGCAGTTCGGATACCTGCCATGATCACAGGTATTGCCAAAGGAAGCTCGACTTTTAACAGTCTTTTTCTCCTGTTCATCCCCATTGCGCTTGCAGCTTCTAATAACGAGGGGTCTACCTCTTTAATTCCTGTATAGGTATTGCGCAGCAAGGGAAGCAATGCATAACCTACCAGTGCAATAACAGCAGGTACGGTTCCTATTCCAAATATCGGAATGAGCAGACCTAATAATGCTAAAGAAGGAATGGTTTGCAATACTCCAGTAAAGCCAATGATAAATTCGGCAATTCTTTGTTTTCGAGTTAAATAAATTCCTAAAGGTATAGCAATAATCAATGAGAAAAAGAGAGCAATTAATGATATCTGTACATGTTCCAAAAGAGCGTTTAGAAGCTCAGACTTCCTATCTGAAAATACACTTACCAAATTATCCATTAATTTGTCCTCCTTCTCTCAAATATTGAGACATAACCTTAAGCGCAGTTTGTCGGCTAATAATCCCTATTGGTTTTCCATTTTCCTCTACCGAGATTTGTTCGTTCAATTCTAAGTGTTCTAATACCTCTTCTAAAGGAGTAGATAAGGAAATGGTTTTCATATCAGATAACAACGCTCCCCCTGCTGGAGCAGGAGTGATAAGTTCATTCAAATTAATTGCATATTTTCGGCTGCCAACAAATTCGCGTACAAAATCATTGGCAGGATTTGTTAAGAATTCGTGTGGAGTCCCAACTTGAACGATTTCTCCATCTTTCATCAGACAAATACGGTCTCCTAATTTCATGGCTTCTTGCATATCATGTGTAACAAAAACAATTGTTTTTTTAATCTTCCGTTGAATCTCCAGTAAATCATCTTGCAATTTTTCTCGGCTAAATGGATCAAGTGCACTAAACGGCTCGTCCATCAAGAGAAACTCTGGATCCGCAGCTAATGCCCGTAGTACACCAACTCGTTGCTGCTGTCCACCTGATAGCTCACTAGGTTTACGATTTCGATACACTCTGGGGTCGAGCCCAACCATATTTAGTAATTCATCTACACGCGCAGCAATTTTTTCTTTATCCCAATTTTTCAATTCCGGTACAATTGCTATATTTTCAGCAATTGTCATATGTGGAAAAAGCGCAATTTGCTGAAGGACATATCCAATATTCCAACGTAGTTCATTGATATCATAATCACTTATTTTCTTCCCATTAATCCAAACCGTACCTTCTGATAAATCAATGAGACGATTGATTATTTTTAATGTGGTAGTCTTTCCAGAGCCACTGGGACCGATTAAAATAAAAAATTCGCCTTTCTTTATTTCTAAATCTAAAGATTTTGTGGCAAAGGTCCCATTAGGGAATTTTTTCGATACTTGTTCAAATCGAATCATTTTACCTCTCCTTTTAATTAGTAAAATTTTCAATTACATAGATATCTATGTATTATTCCAAAAAAAATTAAAATCTGTTTAAAATCCTTTCCAATAAATGTTCTAACTGTTCTTTTTCGATATTTGTTAAATCTCCGTAAATGACAGTGTTTATTTTTTCTGAAATCTCACGAAAAATTGGTTTCAGATGGATACCCTTTTCTGTAAGATTGATTAAAGTTACTCTGCTGTCCTCCTTACTTTTTATCCTCTCCACATAACCTAGTTTCTGTAACTTATCTACTAATACTGTAACTGTCGGCTGCGTGCGATGGATTTTTTTAGACAGTTCCTTTACAGATAAACCGTTTTTTTCGTAAAGGTGAACTAAAATATCTCCGTGAGAAGGAGCGATACCATCCACTCCGTATTTTCCAAGCTCCGACATAATCATATTGTTTACGGCATCTCTAATCTTTCCAACCATTGAAGCTGTATCATATTTTATCATGTTTACCATTATACATAGATGTCTATATTTTTTCAAGTGATTAAACTATTCTGCACCCGTTCGTTGAACAAGAAAAGGACGAAAATCAACATTACGCTTTAACAGAGCCTTTATTAGAAGAAATCTGTTAAATACCTCCGTTAACCTTTTGTAGATACAAATTTTCAACAATTAATTAACAGAATCTATATAAAAAACACTATCCTGTCTTGATGCTTTAACTAGGAACATTATCTTTTACAATTCAATTAAAATGTAGATTGTGAAGGGTTATACTTAAAGTAACGGATGCGTTTGCTGAAGATGGGATTGCTGCGGCGGTCCTTTTTTTATTGTACAAACAGGTAAAGTTAAGATGAATTTGCATTTCCAATTGTTTCGCATTTGACTTATATTACGAAGGTTTAAATAAAAAATAATAGACAGGAAACTCCTGACTAAATTCTTATATTTCAGGAAGCATTGCTTAATCTATTTTTCTCGTAATTAGAAAAATGCTTCTATATAGGTTTAGTAAATTATCTAACTCTTGGCTACATGTTATTGTTTCATTGCTATTAATACCTGTACTATTTGCAACTTTTACCAATGTTTCTTTCATTTCATCTATACGTTTTAATAAAGATAATTCAAGTGTAAATTTGTTCATTTTATTAAATTCTCCTAGGTAAAATTATGGATTTTAGCACACCAAAACATTATAGAAGGATATTTAAAATTATGAAATAGATTCGACAAACGTTACCAAAATTAGACAAAGGGTAATACTGCACAATACGAAAAAAAATGTGACATATTGTTAAGTCTATATTATAGACAAGTATGTGAAGAACTGTACTTAAATCAAAACCCTGTTTAATCTTGTAACTTCTTAGTTACTGACATGCCACCCATATAACGAAATCTTCTGTGTATCTCTTTATTAACTTCTTGCATTGTTGTTAAATCTTGATGATGATGCCATGTAAATCTTTCCGGAACACCTCCATATTTAAAATCCTCTATCTCATCTGGTGTAAACTGGCTCGCTATTTCTGGATTTTGATAGTGGGAAGAGATCATCCGGCGATGTGCAGAAGCGGTCAAACCTTTGTAGTGGTTCATGTAAGGGTAAACCCAAGAAAAGAAGCATACCATACTCCCTTTTGATTGCACATAGCACATGGACATGTCAAAATTATCATTCATATATAAATAAGCAGACCTTTTCATAACAAAGGTCTGCTTTCATGTATTATTCACCTAAATCCACATTGTGGTACACTTGTTGAACATCTTCTATATCTTCCAACACATCAATCATTTTTTCAAATTGTGCTTGTGCGTCTTCTGGAAGTGTTAGGTCATTTTGTGCAAGCATTGTTAGTTCTGCAACTGTAAATTCAGTTACACCAACATTCTTGAATGCTTCTTGCACTGCATAGAACTGGTCAGGTTCGGCATAAACGATTACCGCTTCATCTTCTTCTAAAACGTCACGTACGTCTACATCTGCTTCCATTAATATTTCAAGCACTTCATCTGCTGTCTTACTTTCAAGACCGATGACAGCCGTAGCATCAAACATATAGGCTACAGATCCACTTACTCCCATGTTGCCGCCGTTTTTATTAAATGCAGCACGCACTTCTGCTGCAGTACGGTTCACGTTATTTGTCAGTGCATCTACGATTATCATTGATCCATTTGGTCCGAAGCCTTCATAACGAAGTTCGTCATAGGTTTCTTCTGAACCGCCTTTCGCTTTTTCAATCGCACGGTCAATAATCGTTTTCGGTACACTATACGTTTTTGCACGCTCGAGAACGACTTTTAAAGCCCGATTTGATTCTGGATCTGGCTCACCTTGCTTTGCTGCTACATAAATTTCACGTCCAAACTTTGCATATATACGACTCGTATTTGCATCTTTTGACGCTTTTTTTTCTTTAATATTGTTCCACTTACGACCCATAATGTTCCACTCTCTTTCAACTTTGAATCTACACAAAATTATTAATATGAAATAAGCTGCTTCTTCAATAATTTTTCAAAATAACTATAAAGAGTTTGTTACGATTTCATATTGCTGACAAACAATACTAATTGAAGATGTTGCATTCATTCACTAGATTATATTATACCTCAATTGCATAATTTGTTAAGAGTTTAATAATCAAAATAAATTCCTTCTTCAAGTCCGATTCCTTCGTCTATACATATTTATGCCCGTAACTAGTAACACTAGTCTCAAGTCTAAAGCAGATATGGAGGATGGGCCATGGGAAAATATTTTAAACAAACATTTGTATTTGTTCTTGACCTATAATTCACTTGTTTGTAGATCGAAAGTCATGAGAGTAACTTTGAATCAAGTGCGGAGAGTAATTTTTCCAACTTGTAAATGAAATACACTCATTAATAGCATGAACTAATTTACATCAAGGAAAGAGACTTCCAATCCGGAAGTCTCTTTTTCTGTCATCTATGCTAATACCCAAGCTTCATCTGCCGGGTTTTTTCGCCATTCCTGTAATTTGTTCATGTCTTCTTTAGAAATAACACCTTTTTCTGCCGCTGTTTCTACAAGGGAAGAATAATCGCTTAATGAGAAGGAAACAACCTTTGCATCTGCAAGTTTTTTATTTCCTGATTCTAGCTCATATGTGAAAATCGATACGATACCGAGAACTTCGCATCCCGCTTCGCGCAATGCTTCTACACATGTAATGGCGCTGCCGCCTGTGGAAATCAAGTCCTCGACAACGACAACCTTTTGTCCTTCTGTCACTTTCCCTTCAATTTGATTACCTTTGCCGTGACCTTTTGCCTTACTGCGCACATAGCACATCGGCTTATTCATCAAATCGCTCACCCATGCAGCATGCGCGATACCAGCCGTAGCCGTTCCAGCGATAACTTCCGCTTCCGGAAAATGTTCTTCAATAAGTGTTTGTAATCCTTTTGCGATTTCTTTTCGCACGTTTGGATAAGAAAGCGTGAGACGATTATCGCAATAAATTGGTGACTTGATGCCAGATGACCATGTAAAAGGCTCGTTCGGCTGTAAAAATACTGCACCGATATCTAATAAATGAGATGCGATTTGTTTTTTCATACAGTAAGTTCCTCCCATTGTCGTTTCACTTCTTGATAAGCCTTATACGGCTGTTCTGCTTTTGTAATGCTGCGGCCGACTACAATATAGCTAGAACCGAGCTCACGAGCGCGCGCAGGCGTAGCGACGCGAACTTGATCGTTCGCATTGTCAGAAGTCATTCGAATACCCGGTGTTACTGTCACAAAATCTTTACCGCAAACCTCTTGCAGCTTCGGCACTTCAAGCGTTGAGCACACCACTCCGTCCAAGCCGCTCTCTTGCGCTAGCTTGGCATAATGTACGACTGTTTCCTCTAAAGATTTTTCAATCCAAATCTCACGTTTCATCACATCTTCAGACGTGCTCGTCAGCTGTGTAACCGCGATGCAAAGCGGACGTTTCGTTCCCTCTTGTCTTCCTTCTTCGAGTCCCTCTAACGCCGCCTTCATCATCGCTGTTCCGCCGGCCGCATGCACATTCACCATATCAACACCTAAACTTGCAAGATTGCGCATCGCACTCTTTACTGTGTTTGGGATATCATGAAGCTTTAAATCCAGGAAAATATGATGTCCCTTTTCTTTTAAATACGTGATGATCGCCGGACCTTCTTTGTAAAAAAGCTCCATCCCGACTTTCACATATAGCTTTTCATTTTCAAAATTCCCGAGAAACATTTCTACTTCTTGTTTGCTCCGAAAATCAAGTGCGACTATGAGCGATTGTGCCATTGTTCCAGCTCCTTCCGTAACATTCCGAAATATGTTCAAATCCGAGCTGATCTAACACATGAGGCAACTCTTCAATAATCGTCGGACATACAAACGGATCAACAAAGTTTGCGGTTCCAACTGCTACCGCGCTTGCACCGGCATAGAAGAATTCCACCACATCTTCTGCAGTTTCGACTCCTCCCATTCCGATAATTGGGATATTTACTACTTGACTTACTTCATAAATCATGCGAAGGGCAACCGGCTTGATAGCCGGACCGGACAAGCCGCCTGTGCGGTTCGCTAAAACCGGTTTTCCTGTTTTCAAGTCCAAGCGCATGCCAAGAAGCGTGTTAATCATTGTTAACCCGTCCGCTCCCGCTTGTTCAATTGCCTTCGCGATGTCCACAATGTTTGCTACATTCGGCGAAAGCTTCACGTACACAGGCACCTCAGAAACTTCTTTCACCTGTCTCGTTAAGTCTGCCGCAATTTCCGGCACTGTTCCGAACGCAATTCCACCTGTTTTAACGTTCGGACAAGATATATTCAGCTCCAATGCATGCACATTCGATGCTTTTGAAATTTCTGCCGCTACTTTTACGTAATCTTCTGCTTGCGAACCTGCAACATTTGCGATGATGGGTACATCGAATTGCCCAAGCCATGGAAGCTCTTCCTTCATCACTTTATCTAATCCAGGATTTTGCAGACCGATTGCATTGAGCATGCCTGCTGATGTTTCCGCTACACGCGGTGTCGGGTTACCAAAACGCGGCTCTGCCGTTGTCGCTTTAATCATGATAGAGCCGAGTGTGCTCAAGTCATACAAGTTCGCAAACTCGCGACCAAATCCGAAGCAGCCAGATGCCGGCATGATTGGATTTTTTAACGATAACCCTGGCAATTCTACATGTAGCTTCTTCATAGCACAACCTCCCCAACCTTGAATACCGGACCGTCACTGCAAATCTTTTTGTAGGAATAACCGTTAGGATCGCTTTGTGTATGACATACGCAAGCAAAGCATGCTCCGATGCCGCAGCCCATTCGTTCTTCCAGTGAAATGTAAGCTTTCTTGTTGCTGTAGCGCTGCTCCAGTGCTTTTAGCATAGGAGTCGGTCCACACGAATATAACACATCAAATGTAATACCATATTGATCTAATATATTTGTAACAAATCCCTTTGTTCCGTGTGATCCATCCACAGTAGCGATATATGTTTCGCCCAATTCCGCAAACTTTTCTTCATAAAATACGGCATCTTTATTTTGAAATCCTAACACATGAATCACACGCACTCCCTTTGCAACAAGACGCTGGGATAATTCGTATAACGGAGGCACCCCGATGCCGCCGCCTACTAAGCATGCAATTTGTCCTTCTTCTGCTTCCTCTACAGGAAACCCGTTACCTAAAGGCCCCAATACATCAATTTTACTTCCGGACAGCTGTTGAGACAGCACCTTCGTCCCTTGTCCTTCCGCACGATACAACATGGTAAATTCACTTTTTTCTTGGTCAATGTTACATATACTGATCGGGCGTCGCAGCAGAGGGGAATTTCCCTCTGCCACCTTAATGTGTACAAACTGCCCGGGTTCGCTCATTTCTTGTACGAGACTGCCTTGCAAAACAAGCTCATAAATGTTGTGTGCGATTTCCTTTTGGCTGACAACTGTCATCATTTCTTTTTGGATCATGAATAGATCACCTCATGATGCTTTACAGGTGTTGCTTCCTTCATTTCCACAGCAGAGAATGTCATGGATTCTAGAACACGGAGGATCGCTTTCGTCGTATCGAGAGATGTTAAGCAAGCCACTCCGTTTTCGACAGATTCACGGCGGATGCGGAAACCGTCGCGCGCCGGCTGTTTTCCTTTTGTTAATGTATTGATCACAAACTGCGCTTTTCCTTGGCGGATAATATCAAGCAAATTGTATTCCTCTGAATCGATTTTGTTTACGACTTGTACTGGAATATTGTTTTGCATCAATGTTTTTGCCGTTCCGTTTGTCGCTAAAATGTTGTATCCAATTTCGTAGAAGCGTCTTGCGATTTCCATCGCTTCATCTTTATCTTTATCGGCTACTGTAATGATGATAGAACCGTGTGTCGGAATGTTGATTCCTGATGCCACAAGTCCTTTATATAATGCTTTTTCAAGCGTTACATCTTTTCCCATTACTTCGCCTGTAGATTTCATTTCCGGTCCTAATGTTGTATCTACAGAACGCAGCTTTGCAAACGAGAATACCGGTGCTTTTACGTACACTTCTTTTCGCTCCGGATGATAACCTGTCGTGTAGCCAAGGCTTTCCAATGAGTTTCCAAGAATAACTTTAGTCGCGATGTTCGCCATCGGCACGTTTGTAATTTTGCTTAAAAATGGTACTGTACGGCTTGATCTTGGGTTTACCTCGATTACATACACATCTTCTTTATACACAACAAATTGAATGTTCAGCAAGCCGATGATGTTGAGCCCTTTTGCAAGAGAGATCGTATACTCGACGATTTTTTCTTTAATCGCTTCAGATAAGCTTTGCGGCGGATATACTGCAATGGAATCGCCAGAGTGAACACCAGCGCGTTCAATGTGCTCCATGATACCCGGGATATATACATTTGTTCCGTCCGAGATGGCATCTACTTCAATTTCTTTTCCAATCATATAACGGTCGATTAGAACAGGATGCTCTGCATGCACTTTTACCGCATTCTTCATGTAGTGAAGAAGCTCTTCTTTATGGTATACGATTTCCATGGCACGTCCGCCGAGTACATAAGATGGTCTTACTAGCACCGGATAGCCGATTGCTTCCGCAATTGCCACTGCCTCTTCTACTTCAGTCGCTGTTTTTCCTAGCGGCTGCGGTACCCCTAGAGCTGTTAAAGCTGCTTCAAACTTATCACGGTCTTCTGCGCGATCCAAATCTTCAAGAGATGTTCCTAAAATTTTCACGCCGCGCGCCTCTAACTTAGCTGCCAGATTGATTGCCGTTTGACCGCCGAATTGTACGATAACCCCTTCTGGTTTTTCCAAATCGATAATATGCATCACATCTTCAATAGTAAGCGGCTCAAAGTACAGCTTATCAGAAATACTGAAGTCTGTTGACACAGTTTCCGGATTGTTGTTGATAATGATTGCCTCATATCCCGCTTCTTTAATTGCCCATACAGAGTGAACTGTCGCATAATCGAATTCAACTCCCTGCCCGATACGGATTGGTCCCGATCCGAGCACAATTACGCTCTTGCGGTCTGTTACGTTGGATTCATTTTCTTCCTCATATGTGCTGTAGTAATAAGGCGTAGAGGATTCAAACTCCGCTGCACATGTATCTACCATTTTGTATACAGGAACGATGCTTTCCGCTTTACGCGTTTCATAGACAGCAAGCTCGTTTGTATCCCACACAGATGCGATGTAGCGGTCGCTGAAGCCCATTTTCTTCGCTGCCTGTAAGGTTGCTACATCACCTTTATTTTCTTTTAAGGTTTTCTCCATACGGACGATGTTCTCTACTTTTTGCAGGAAGAAGAAGTCAATTTTACTCCAAGAATGAATCTCTTCTTTTGTAACGCCTTGGCGGATTGCTTCTGCAACGATGAACAATCTTTCATCATCCGCTTTTGCAATGCGCTTTTTCATCGTTTCTTTATCAAGGGATTTCAGATGCTCCATTTCAAGATGGTATACGCCTAATTCCAACGAGCGAACTGCCTTTAAAAGAGACTCCTCAAGGTTGCGTCCGATTGCCATAACCTCTCCTGTCGCCTTCATTTGTGTCCCGAGCAAGCGATTTGCAGATTCAAATTTATCAAACGGCCAGCGCGGAATTTTTGAAACGACATAATCAAGGGCCGGTTCAAAGCATGCATATGTTTTTTGCGTAACCGGGTTGATGATTTCATCCAGTGTCAATCCTACTGCAATTTTTGCTGCCAGCTTTGCGATCGGATAGCCGGTCGCTTTAGAAGCAAGCGCAGAAGAACGGCTGACGCGCGGGTTTACTTCAATTACATAGTATTGGAAGCTGTGAGGATCCAGCGCAAGCTGTACGTTACAGCCGCCCTCAATGCCTAACGCACGAATAATTTTCAGCGATGTGTTTCGCAGCATTTGGTATTCACGGTCACTTAATGTTTGACTCGGTGCGATAACGATGGAGTCCCCTGTATGCACGCCCACAGGGTCAATGTTTTCCATGTTACATACAACAATCGCATTATCATTTGCATCACGCATAACTTCATATTCAATTTCCTTACAGCCGGCGATGCTTTTTTCGAGCAAGCATTGTGTAACAGGGCTGTGCTTCAATCCGCTTGATACGATTTCAATCAATTCCGCTTCATTGCTGCAAATGCCGCCGCCTGTTCCCCCTAATGTAAATGCCGGACGAACGATTACCGGATAGCCGATTTGATTTACAAATTCATATGCCTCTTCCAGCGTATGAATGATGACACTCTCTGGGATCGGCTCGCCGAGTTCATTCATAAGATTACGGAACAAATCGCGGTCTTCTGCACGTTCAATCGCAGACAATTTCGTTCCTAAAATTTCAACGCCGCACTCTTCCAGTATGCCGGACTTTGCCAGCTCCACTGCCATGTTAAGCCCTGTTTGTCCTCCTAAAGTCGGAAGAACTGCATCCGGACGTTCTTTGCGGATAATACGGCTTACAAATTCAAGTGTCAGCGGCTCAATGTATACTTTATCTGCCGTCGCAGTATCAGTCATAATAGTGGCGGGGTTAGAGTTGACAAGAATTACCTTGTATCCTTCTTCTCTCAAAGCTTGACATGCTTGCGTTCCGGAATAGTCAAACTCCGCTGCTTGCCCGATGACGATAGGTCCGGATCCGATTACTAAAATGGTGTTAATATCTAGGCGTTTTGGCATAGCTCTTCCCCTTCTTTCTTGCAGTTTTCAATCATATTTAAGAACTGATCAAACAATCCATTTGCATCCTCAGGTCCTGGTGAAGCCTCAGGATGGTATTGCACTGTAAATGCCGGTGCATGCTTATGTCGCAATCCTTCTACCGTACCATCGTTTAGCGCCACATGCGTAATCTCAAGCGGTGTATTCGCAACAGTTGCTTCTTCTACTGTATAGCCGTGGTTTTGCGCTGTAATGGCTACTTTGCCCGTCTCAAGATGCTTAACAGGATGGTTAGAGCCGCGGTGACCGAACTTCAGCTTCACTGTATTTGCTCCGCAAGCCAGCGCAAACAGCTGATGCCCCAAACAGATACCAAATAGTGGGATGTTACCGATAATTCCTTTAATCATTTCAATTGCTTCTGGCACGTCCTTTGGATCTCCAGGTCCGTTGCTCAACATAATGCCGTCCGGCTTTAAGCGTAAAATTTCTTCCGCTGTTGTGTTGTACGGAACGACAATGACATCACAATTGCGATTGTTTAATTCACGCAAGATGCCGTGTTTCATGCCGAAATCAACAAGTACTACTCGATATCCGCGGCCCGGGCTCGGGTAAGGATCCTTCGTGGAAACATATTTTACCTGACCGGTAAACACCGTTGTTTTTAGCTCGCTGATAACATCATTGATATCAGCATCCATGTCGCATAAACGACCCTTTAACGCTCCATGCTCTCGAATTATTCTTGTTAGCTTTCTTGTATCAATACCAGAAAGACCCGGAATATTTCGTTCTTTTAAATATTCGCCGAGCGATAGCTCGTTTCGGAAATTTGATGGATATTCACAAAGCTCCTTTACGATTAACCCATTTACAGATGGATTAATTGATTCAAAGTCGTCTCGGTTAATGCCGTAGTTGCCGATTAACGGATACGTAAGCGTCACGATTTGACTGCAGTAAGACGGATCCGATAAAATTTCTTGATATCCTGTCATTCCTGTATTAAAAACCACTTCTCCAGACTTTTCTACATCCCCGCCGAATGCCTCTCCTATAAATACTGTTCCATCCTCTAAAATAAGCTGTCGTTTCATGCGAACACACTCTCCTTTTGCCATGCAATCTTGCCGCTAACAAGCGTCATAACCGGCCAGCCTTTACACTTCCAACCGGCAAACGGCGTATTTTTTCCTTTTGATACGAATGTTTCTGGGTCAATTTCCTGTTCTATTTCCAAATCTACAATTGTGATATCTGCTTCTTTTCCTATCTCCAAGCGCCCTGTTTCCAGTCCGAATGTCTCTGCCGGCTTTTCTGTTAGAAACTTGATTAGCTGTTCCAATGTCAGAATGCCCGTTTCCACAAAGTGTGTGTAGAGAAGCGGAAACGCCGTTTCCAATCCTACAATTCCAAAAGGTGCACGCTGCATGCCTTGCGCCTTTTCTTCCGCAGTATGCGGTGCATGATCTGTTGCAATCATATCGATTGTTCCGTCCAATAGTCCTTCGATAAGCGCTGTACGATCACTGATCCCGCGAAGCGGCGGATTCATCTTAAAGGCTGGATCAAGTCCTGGAATATCTTCTTCACACAAAAGCAAGTGATGCGGTGTTACTTCAGCTGTCACTCGAATACCTGCGCGCTTTGCATCACGAACAACTCTGACAGATTCTTTCGTACTGATATGGCAAACATGGTAGTGACAATCTGCCGCTTCCGCCAACAGAATATCGCGTGCAATATGGACAGATTCGCAAACAGACGGAATGCCGTTCACTCCATGCTCTTTTGAAAAGTTTCCTTCATGGACGCAGCCCTTATTGATTAATGTATTTTCTTCACAGTGCGCTACGATTGGCATGTTTAGCGCTGCAGCTCGTTTCATCGCCTCCAGCATCATACCGGCTGACTGTACGCCCACCCCGTCATCTGTAAAAGCAAATGCACCCAAATCCTTCAGTGCTTCAAAATCTGTCATTTCAGACCCTGCTTGCCTTACTGTTATGGAAGCATACGGCAACACCCGTACATGAGCTGTTTCTTGAATTTTCTTTTGCAAATTCCCCATATGCTCCGGCGTATCCGGAACCGGCTTTGTATTTGGCATGGCGCAAATAGTAGTAAAGCCCCCCGTTGCCGCTGCAAGCGACCCAGTAGCAATTGTTTCTTTATGCTCGCCGCCCGGCTCGCGTAAATGCACATGCACATCAATAAAGCCCGGTGCGATTAATTTTCCTTTTAAGTCAATTACCTCTGCACCATCTGTCTGCAAACCTGCTCCAATTGCGGCAATCTTACCGTTCTTCACAAGAATGTCTGTTTCTTGCAATGCTCCGCTTTCATTTACAAACTGTCCGTTTCTAAACAAGTAATTCATCTGCAACCCCTCCTAATATACCTGGCAAAGCACGTTTTAATACTGCCATTCTTACGTGTACGCCATTTTGCATTTGTTTAAAAATTCGTGAGCGTTCACACTCTACAAGTTCACTCGCAATTTCTACATCGCGGTTAATCGGAGCCGGATGCATAATGATGCTCCCCTGCTTCATCCGTCTCTCTCTTTCTAGCGTCAAACCGTGTTGTCTATGATAGTCACTCATCACTTGCATTGCATATCCATCATGACGCTCATGCTGAACGCGAAGCAGCATAAGCACATCTGCATGCGGAATTAGTTCATCTAAAGAAGCATAAGTGCCGAACTTGTTTTCCTCATCCTTCCATTCATCCGGACTTGCAAAATACACATTCGCGCCAAGTTTTGCCAGCGCCTCTGCGTTTGAACGAGCAACGCGGCTGTGCCGTATGTCTCCTGCAATCGCAACGTTCAACCCTTGAAATTTATGGAACTCCTGTTTAATAGTAAGCAAATCAAGCAAACACTGCGTAGGATGATTGCCGCATCCGTCGCCGGCATTTAAAATCGGGATGCCGACTGAGTTGCTGAGTTCGTCAAAGTAGCGATCTTGAGGATGGCGAATGATTGCTGCCTTCGTTCCGATGGATTCCAGCGTTCTGATTGTATCGTACAAGGTTTCTCCCTTTTGTACGCTTGAAGATTCAGCAGTAAAGTTCAGAACATCCAGCCCCAGCCTCTTTTCAGCTGTCTCAAAGCTGAAGCGCGTTCTCGTACTCGCTTCAAAAAAGAGGTTAGCTACAAAGGTTTGTTCCGCTGCTTTCATTTTCATGCCGCTCGCAAAATCTGCTGCATCTTTTAGGATTTCTGAAATTTCTTGTTCCGACAAATCGCTCATCGTTAACAAATGATTCATAATCATCCCTCATCTCTCTATTTTTCATTTTATCATTTGTGAATGTTTATAACAATATGTGAATAAAAATACCTGATTCTCATAAGACTTCATTTAAAATATAGCCTACGATAATTGCTGTTTTAAATCGTTTACGCGCGTCTCTTCTTTTGTTTTCGGCAAAGGCAGGTCTGAATCTAATCATTGCTGCAAGCACAGTTGCGCCGACCTTGCTGCTTCATGAATATCTAATCATCCTCAATAAAAAAACTCTTTGTGCCCGCTGCACAAAGAGTCCTGCATCCCATACTTAAAAAGCATGAGAAAGCATGACCCTTTGTCAGCCTCACGGGACTGCATTTAAAAGGGCATTACTTTTCATATATACTGACTTTGTCTTCTTGGTCAACCTCAGCGAGTTCAACAACAATTCGTTCATCGCTGGAAGTTGGAATGTTCTTTCCTACATAATCTGCGCGGATGGGCAGTTCACGGTGTCCGCGGTCAGCAAGGACTGCCAGCTGAATTTGCGCTGGTCTGCCGATATCTACGAGCGCATCCATTGCAGCCCGTACCGTTCTTCCCGTATATAACACGTCATCTACAAGGATTACTTTTTTATTTGTAATGTCTGCCGGGATGTCTGAACCCTTTACAAGCGGATCCTTATCCTTTGAATAAAGTGTTAAATCATCTCTGTATAGGGTAATATCAAGTTCGCCTACTGCAACAGACGTTCCTTCAATCTGCTGAATCCGCTCAGCTAATCGTTTTGCGACGAAAAGGCCTCGCGTCTTAATTCCGACTAAGATGCATTCTTCCACTCCTTTATTGCGCTCCACAATTTCGTGACTAATGCGTGTTAAAGCCCTGCGAATCATTGGCTCGTCCAGTACAATCGCTTTTGCCTGCATTTCATTCACCTCCAAAAATATTTGAGAGGAAGGACAAAAAAATCCTCCCGCCATGTGCGAGAGGATTTTTTGAAAAAAGGGTATAGTTCCCCCTTATCTTTCAAACCGTTTCCTTCTCAACCTCACGGGGCTGTGTTAAAGGATCTTATTTAACTGTTGTCAGTATGACAAAATTTTCGCCATATGTCAAGATGATCTGCGTAAATACTCTAATGTATCTTCAAATTCTTTCGGAAGCGGCGCTTCAAACTCTAGGTATTCACCCGTTCTAGGATGGTTGAACCCTAAAATTCCAGCATGCAGCGCTTGCCCCTCAATATCCAATGTTTTTTTCGGTCCATATTTCGGATCACCCGCAAGCGGATAGCCAATATACTTCATATGCACGCGAATTTGATGCGTGCGTCCCGTCTCCAGCTGACACTCTACAAAGGTAAAGTCTTTAAAGCGTTCGAGCACACGGAAATGCGTAACAGCATGCTTGCCGTTTTCCTCTACGGTCATACTTTGACGGTCATGCTTATCACGGCCAATCGGCGCGTCGATTGTGCCTGTATCATGTGGAATAACGCCATGTACAATTGCTTTATATCGTCTCGTTACCGTCTTAGCCACAAGCTGATTCACAAGCGACTCATGTGCCATATCGTTTTTAGCAACCATTAATAACCCTGATGTATCCTTATCGATACGGTGCACAATTCCAGGGCGCATCACACCATTAATACCGGATAAATCATTGCAATGAGCCATTAAGCCATTCACGAGCGTGCCAGTCGTATGCCCAGGCGCCGGGTGCACAACCATGCCGCTTGGCTTGTTCACAACGATAACGTCTTGATCTTCATAATAAATATCTAAGTCCATCTCTTCCGGAAGTACATCAAGCGGCTCCGGTTCAGGAATGAGGATTGTAATCTCATCGCCTGCTTTTGCTTTATAATTGCCTTTTACGCTTTGTCCGTTAACGGTAACGACACCATCTTTAATCCATTGCTGCACCTGCGAACGTGACCATTCCTCATTCACACCTGCAAGCACTTTGTCGATGCGCTCGCCTTTTTGTTCTTCCGTTACAGTCACTTGCACTACTTCTTCCATATATCCTACTCCTTCGCTTTCTTCCCTTCTAGCAGCGTCTGAATGAAAATTAACGCTACACCGATGCACAATGCGGAATCTGCAACGTTAAAGACCGGGAAATTGTATGAGAAAATGTACGTATGAATGAAGTCTACAACTTCTTTACGTACAACGCGATCAATAAAGTTACCGATTGCTCCGCCTAGAATAAGTCCCAATGATATACCCAACAGCTTATCTGTTTTTGCATATTTTCGCATGTAATACACAACAGCAGCAATGAATACTATCGTAATCACATAAAAAAACCACATTTGGTTTTGCAAAATGCCCCATGCAGCTCCTTTGTTCCGGTGAGACGTTATGTACAGCACATCGTTAATGATCGGAATACTCTCTCCTAATTCCATATTTTTCACAATCAGCCATTTTGACAATTGATCAATCAGGATTACAAATAACGCTATCAAATAATAGATCATCTTTTTTCCCCCACATGGACAGTGTACCTCAAAATTTTAGCATAGCTGAGAAGTTTTCACAATGAACTGTCCATGCGAGAGTATAAAATATAAAAGAAGTTGTAAAATATCATTATTGTGTTTGTCCCGTCCTTACATGTCTTTCACTGCAAGAAGCAGAAACAGACGTTAAGAGCGTGATTGATTAAAATCACTATACTGTTAAACGTTCATATAAAAATTCGTGTATAGTACGCGCTGTGGGCATAACACGAAGCTGATCAAAGGATAATGTTTGTCCTGTTTCTTCACATATGCCATACATCCCAATATCCATTTTAAAAAGGGCGCGCTCTACATCCTTTAAGTCCTCCTGAATATGATGAAGAACCGTTTTTTTCTTTCTTTCCTCATCATCTGATAATACTCCAAATAATTCTTCGCTCATTTCTGTGTAATAGAAGGCATGTCTTTCTTTTTGCAGGCGATATTTTAATTCCTCACGTATTAATTCCAATTCTCTTTTAATGTCGGCATAAGCTGCATTCACGTTGAAATTCCCTCCATCACCGTTAAATGTAGCTTTAGTTTGTCCGAAAACATCGCTGTTACCTAACACACTTTTTTCCTATTAAGGGAACAGAAAAACGAAGCCGGCTCGTTCAGGCACAGAGTATAAGGTTCTCCGCCCTAAAAGGCGCTTTTTTCCTTTTGTGGCGGACGGTTCTCTGTTGAAGCATCTATCTATATATGAGTGAATTATAATTTCGACATTTCCATGTGCTATGTGTAACGAAAAAGGAGTATGATATGCTTCTTCTCTCTGGTTTACTCTTGCATGAACCACTACAAAGGTCTGACCGCTTCTGCACGTCGCCAGATGATCTCTCCCCACTATAAAAAAACGTTTTTTTATTCACGTTTATATAGGAGGCGGAGTTAGACAATAAAAAACGGCTGCCTGTGAATAGACAGCCGTTTCTTCATTACTTCACGTAATTTTCTTTTACCACGGAGGCACAGCGCAAGCAAAGTGTCGGATGCTCTGCGTCTTGCCCTACAGTCGGGGATACTACCCAGCAGCGTTCACAAGTTTTGCCTTCTGCCTGTTTAACGAGGACAGCTGTATGCTCATATTTTTGAGCATCTGCAGGTGCTTCTTCCATTGTACCCGCAAGTTCAAAACCGGATACGATGAAGAGTTGCTTTAAGTCCTCTGTAACGGATTCAAGCAATGCTTTCAAGCTGCTTGTCGGATAAAGAGTGATGCTTGCATTCAAAGATTTGCCGATTACCTTTTCGTTACGCGCCGTTTCTAATGCCTTCAGCACATCGTCGCGAAGGAGCATAAATGCATCCCATTTTTCTTTTAATGCATCTGCATCAGCTACCTCTACCAGTTCTGGCATATCAGTAAGCTGCACGCTTTCCTCTGTAACGCCAGGTACGTATGCCCATACTTCATCTGCCGTATGCGATAAAATCGGAGAAACAAGCTTTGTAAGAGAAACAAGCACTTTATACAGAACCGTCTGGATTGCACGGCGGTCGCTGCTGTCCGCTCCCTCGATGTATAAAATGTCTTTTGCAAAATCTAAATAGAACGAACTTAAATCAATCGTACAGAAGTTATGAACCGCATGATAGATAGCCGCAAATTCATATGTGTCATATGCTTCTTTTGTTCTGCGGATTAAATCGTTCAGTTTTACAAGCATATAACGGTCTACTTCACGCAATTCATTTGTTGCCAATGCATGACGGCTTGGGTCGAAGCCGTCCAGGTTACCCAGCAAGAAACGGAATGTGTTGCGGATTTTACGATATACTTCCGCAACTTGTTTTAAGATATCGTCAGAAATACGCACGTCTGCTTGGTAGTCTACTGAAGCAACCCATAAACGCAGGATGTCTCCGCCAAGCTGGTCCAGAATTTTTTTCGGTACTACTACATTGCCAAGCGACTTGCTCATCTTGCGGCCTTCGCCGTCCAATACGAAGCCGTGGCTCAGTACGCCTTTGTATGGCGCTTTTCCTGTTACTGCAACCGCTGTAGACAGGGAAGAGTTGAACCAGCCGCGGTATTGGTCAGAGCCTTCTAGATATAAATCTGCCGGACGCTGTAAATCGTCGCGCTCCTCGAGTACTGCCTGATGAGAAGAGCCGGAATCAAACCAAACATCCATGATGTCTGTTTCTTTTCTAAATCCGCCATTCGGACTGGACGGATGCGTGAAGCCTTCAGGCAATAAATCTTTTGCTTCGCGCTCGAACCAAATATTCGAACCGTGCTCACGGAACAACGCCGCTACATGATCGATTGTTTCATCAGTAATAATCGGATCACCGTTTTCCGCATAGAATACCGGAATCGGCACACCCCATGCACGCTGACGGGAAATACACCAGTCGCCGCGGTCGCGCACCATGTTGAACAGACGCGTTTCGCCCCACGCCGGCACCCATTTTGTTTCTTGCACAGCCTGCATCAGCTCTTTTCGGAAGGAGTCGATAGATGCAAACCATTGCGCTGTCGCGCGGAAGATAATCGGCTTTTTCGTTCTCCAGTCATGCGGATAAGAGTGTGTAATGAAAGCAAGCTTTAATAATGCGCCTGCTTCTTCAAGCTTTTGTGTAATCGGTTTATTTGCTTGATCATAAAATAGACCTTCAAAACCCGGCGCTTCGCTCGTTAAACAGCCTTTATCATCTACTGGACAAAGCACTTCCAATCCGTACTTTTGACTTACTTGAAAGTCATCTTCCCCGTGACCCGGAGCTGTATGAACGCAACCCGTACCTGCATCTGTTGTAACATGCTCGCCTACCATCACAAGAGAGTCGCGACCGTAAATCGGATGTTTCGCCACTACATATTCAAGCTCGATGCCTTTTACCGTTTTAACAACCTCTGGATTTTCCCATGCCAGCGTTTTTGTTACCTCTTCAAGCAAAGCAGAAGCTATGATATATTTTGAGCCGTTTGCTTTCACTACGCTGTACTCAAGCTCCGGATGTAAAGAAATGCCCAAGTTTGCTGGAATTGTCCAAGGAGTCGTTGTCCAGATGATGAATTTCTCATCGCCTTCCAATACGCCTTTTCCATCTTTCACATCAAAGGCTACATAAATAGATGGTGATTTTTTATCCTTATATTCAATTTCCGCTTCAGCGAGTGCCGACTCGCTCGTCGGAGACCAGTATACCGGCTTTAAACCTTTGTAAATATAGCCTTTTTTGGCCATATCGCCAAACACTTTGATTTGCTGCGCTTCGTATTCCGGTTTTAATGTGATATACGGATTGTACCAGTCACCGCGCACGCCAAGGCGCATAAATTGTTCGCGCTGACGATCCACTTGCTCATAAGCATACTCTTCGCACAACTTGCGGAACTCTGCCACCGTCATTTCCTTACGCTTTACACCTTTATTTGTTAAAGCCTGCTCGATTGGCAAACCATGCGTATCCCAGCCCGGTACATATGGTGCACAAAAGCCGTTCATGGATTTATAACGAACAATAAAGTCTTTTAATACTTTGTTTAAAGCATGTCCCATATGAATATCGCCATTTGCATACGGCGGGCCGTCATGCAGCACGAATAGCGGACGATCCTTTGTGCGCTCCTGCACTTTTGCATAAATATCCATATTAGACCAGTTAGATTGAATGTCCGGCTCACGCTTCGGCAAATTGCCGCGCATCGGAAACTCTGTTTTTGGCATCAGTAACGTATCTTTGTAATCCATGCAATCATTCCTCCTAATTTTGCGACAAAAACAAAAAGAGACCCACTCATCCCCAAAAAGGGACGAGAAGGTCTCCCGCGGTACCACCCTAATAGACTATAATAGTCCACCTTATATTCGTAACGTGAATGAACGCCAGCACTTACTCTGTTTCAGCGTGGAACTCCAGGGTGATATTCCTCCTTTTCCTTATATCGAGCTTCCACCGTCCTCGATTCGCTATATAAGGGGGAAAGAAGTACTCGTCCCTATCCTAGTTTTTATCGAAAAGCATTTGTTATTGAATTATATGTAATTATTAGCAATACGTCAAGTTTACAGCGTCTCTTCTTGCTTGAGGAACTCTGTTTCGTCTTCCAGTTCAAGAAGCTTGTCCCAATCATCGTTGCTCAGCATGTCAAGCTGCGCTTCCAAAAGCATGCGGAAGCGGCTGCGGAACACCTTAGACTGCTTTTTCAATTCTTCAATATCAAATGATACTTTGCGTGATTTCATAAGGGCTTCATTAATAATGCGGTCAGCATTCTTTTCTGCCTCGCGAATAATAAGCTTCGCTTCTTTTTGTGCATTGCGCTTCACTTCTTCTGCAGCCTCCTGCGCAATCACAATGGATTTGTTCAGCGTAGCTTCAATGCTTGAGAAATGACTAAGCTTTTGCTCAAGCTCAGCTACTTTTTCTTCCAGCGTTTTTTTCTCGCGGATCACAAGCTCGTAATCTTTAATGACTTGGTCCAGAAACTCATTTACTTCATCTTCATCGTATCCGCGAAAGCCGCGGCCAAATTCTTTATTATGAATATCCAATGGTGTTAAAGGCACAAACGCCACCTCCAAGTAGTCGTATAGAATTACATTTTAGTTATATCTTCTTTTCGACAAAATCAGAAAATCCCCTTCTCAAAACCGACTTATTTTAACAAGCCGTACATAACTCTCCATTTATCGCGCTTTGATTTCCCGTCAATAGACAGAAGTTTGCTGCGCCCGTACCCTCTTACTGAGAATATATCGCCTGCAAAGCATTCGAAAGAGGGCTGCTCTACCGTCTTCCAATTCACCTTCACAAGTCCGTTTTTAATAAGCGGCTGCACCTTTTGACGGGATACATGAAACATTTCAGCTATTAAAACGTCAAGACGAAGAGAAGAGACAGTTCCTGTTTTTTCACTCCATTCTTCTTGTATATGTGCAATTTGGTGCGCTGGAATCGTTGTAAGAGATACTTTTGCCCTGCCGATGGATTGCAAATTCATTATAATATAATCAGAGACTTCTTTTGCTGCTGCGATATGGACAGTTTCTCCTTGGACTAAAATATCACCGTATTTTTCCCTTTTCAATCCAAGCGACATAAGCGCGCCAAGCACTTGTCTATGCTCAATGGTAAAAAACTTAGCAGCATACTCAATCTGAAGAATCTCCACTTGAAAATCTCCTTCTTCCGGAACAACATAAGAAGGAGAAATCAATGCTCGTTTACGCTCTGTACCAGAAGCGCCCCCATAAAATTGAACAGAAACGTCGGAATGACTGCCGATGAGAGAAGTTATAATTTGCTGTTCACGCGGGTCAAGAAAGTCGGTCAGCTTTGTTTTATGATAAAACTCGGCGCCTTCTTTCCATTCCGCTACTTTGTCTACAAAAACAGCTTCTTCTGGTCGAAAATGATCGTAAATACTCATTCCTATAGCTCCTAAGATATCATGTATAATAACCGAGCCAAACCAGTTTTTGCGAAGCGAAGCACCAAAATTGCAACAATCGGCGAAATATCAATCATGCCGAGCGGAGGAATAATGCGTCGAAACGGTTCCAAATATGGTTCGCAAATACGCGCTAAAAAACGCCCAAAGCTTGAATCACGCGCACTCGGCAGCCATGAAAGCAAAATATACACAATTAATGCGTAATAGTAAACCTCAAAGATGGTGAAAAGTACTGAAGAAATAATCGCCATGAAGCTTTACCACCTCTTTACATTAGAATGTTCTTCTTCTCCGAGCAATTCAGATATTGCCCCGACGATATCTACACTTTCTGGCGTGCATATAAATGTCTTGACGCCAAGTTTTTGAATATCTCCGCCAATCGCATATACGGTTCCGCTTAGGAAATCAACGATTCTTAACGCTTGGTCTGTCGGCATTCTCTGCAAGTTAATCACAACTGCTCGACGATTCTTCAAATGGTCCGAGATACCTTGTGCTTCGGAATAGGTGCGAGGCTCAAGAAGAACAACCTTTGCACCGCTTTTTGCCTTTTCAATGCTGACCACGTTTTGCTTTTGGGGCATCTTGGTAAACGGGATTTCTTCATCCATTTCTTCTTCTCTCTCCATTTCCTGTTCATATGACATCTGCTCTTGTCGCTCTTCCGGTGTGTCAAAGAAAAAATATTTTACCTTTGACCAACTCATATATGTCTCCTCCTTACTTGTCTCCTATTAATATCGTTCCTAATCGAATATAAGTCGCTCCTTCTTCTACAGCGATGAAGTAATCATTGGACATGCCCATGGACAATTCGCTGCAAGGAGCATTCGTAAGATGCAGATCCTGCACTTCTTTTTGTACTGCTTTTAAAGTTTGGAAGCATTTGCGGATTTCTTTCGTATCATCCGTGTACGGAGCCATAGTCATAAGCCCGATTACTTGAATTTTATCATATACAGCCAATTCTTCCATAAAAGTTAGCACTTCGTCCGGATGAAGACCATGCTTGGATTCCTCTTCTGATGTTTTCACTTGTACAAAGCATCGGATCGGTTTTTCCGCACGCTTTTGGATTTCCGCCGCCAGCGATAGTCTGTCAAGCGAATGAAGGTAGTCGATTTTATTTATGACCTCTTTCACTTTCCGTGTTTGCAGTGAGCCGATAAAATGCCAGATTGCTTCTTGCCCGATTTCCTCGTGCTTATGTAAAAGCCCTTCATTCCGATTTTCTCCCAAATGCCGTACACCAGCTTCGAGAACCTCTTTTGTTTTTTCGATTCCTACTGTTTTTGTAACTGCAACAAGCGTGACTTCTTCAGGCGAACGGCCTGCTGTCCGGCACGCCTTTTCGATTTCTATTTTCACAGATGAAAGATTATCTTGAACTGTCAATGCTCGGAACCTCCTTAAAACCTATAAAGCTTAGCATACGCCCAGTGTTTCCACGGTCGCGTCTATGAGAGAAAAACCATTGCTCCTCACAGCTTGTACAAAGAGATGACATAAAGATGTGCTTCTCCTGCACGCCTGCCTGTAAGCATAGCAATCGGTTTATCTCTTTTAAATCAAGGGTATATTGACCTTCTGACACCATACGGTATGGAACAGGATTATTTACTATTTCCTTTACTGCGTCTATGACTCTGTCATCCACTACGTAGCAGCATGCTCCGATAGCTGGTCCAATGGCAACTTGTATATCAGAAAGAGGAATATGCTCACCATGCACCCACTTTTTAATCATTTCAAGAGCAATCCCTTTTACGGTGCCTTTCCATCCAGCATGCGCCAAGCCAATAAGCCGCCGGGACGGAGCATAAAAGTAAAGCGGAACACAATCCGCATAACAGGATGTTAATAAAATATTCTCCTCTTGTGTATAAATGCCATCCGTCCCCGGCACTCCGTCTTCATAAGCGTATACGCCTTTTCCTTGTTCAGAAACTCCGACCTTTTGAACAATATTGTCGTGAATCTGCTCGGAGCAAATCCATGTATGTAATGGAAAATGAAGATGTTCAGCAAGAAGACGCCTATTTTCATGCACAGCTTCTTGCTGATCTCTCACATGCAATCCCAAATTCAAAGATGCGTAGTGCTGCTTGCTTACACCGCCTTCTCGTGTCGAAAATCCTGCCGTTACAGTGTCCCAAGCTGTCAAACACAAGATACCGTCTTTGTACTGAAATGGTTCTTTCTTCATAAAACGGCTCACCCCAAAAAAGTATGGTACTTCTTGTCTATTTTACCATACTTTTATTTTTCCATAATGACAATATAAAAGAAAGAAGAAATTGTAATATTTTTTACGAAAATGTCGTAGTTTGAGTATTTTCCGGTGAGATTTGATTATTTTGTGCCCGAACAAGAATCACATCTTCTCCAATTTTTACGATTTGCCGCCACGGAATCACAATCTCTTCTTCTTTTCCGAACAAACCAAGCATTTTCCCCTGTTTAGCAATGATGACCGCCTGAATTTTTCCTGTATTCACATCAATATCAATGTCTCCGATATTACCCAGTTTTTTCCCGTCAGACACATTCACAACATCCTTCATTTGAAAATCGGATATACGAATCATCTCATCCTCTCCTTTTGTAACCATTATATGTTTTAAATATTCTTCCTATGAAATAAGAAAAGCGGAGCTGGACATCACGAAAAGCGGAGCCGGCTCGTTCAGGCGCAGAACCAGAGGTTCTCGCCCCTCAAAAGCGCTTTTTGCTTTTGTGCGGGCGAGAACCTCTGGTGGCAGCGCCTAGCCGGCGGAGCTGGACATCACGAAAAGCGAAGCCGGCGGAGCTAGACAATAAGAAAGCCTCACCTGTAAAAGGTAAGGCTGCCTATCCTTGAATCGTTTTGTTCATTTGTTTAATTGCAGATTTTTCAAGACGGGATACTTGTGCTTGCGAGATGCCGATTTCTTCTGCAACTTCCATTTGTGTTTTTCCTTGAAAGAAACGCTTGCGGATAATCATTTTTTCACGGTCATTAAGCCGCTTCATTCCTTCTTTTAAAGCAAGTTCTTCCACCCATTGTTCATCGCGCTGCCGATCATCACTCAGCTGATCCATCACAAAAATCGGGTCGCCGCCATCGTTATAGATAGGTTCAAATAAGGATACAGGATCTTGAATGGCATCCAAAGCAAACACAATTTCTTCATGTGTTACGCCAAGCACTTCGGCGATGTCCATCGCTGTCGGTTCTTTAGAATTTTCCGCCATAAGCTTTTCTCTTACTTGCAGTGCCTTATAGGCGATATCCCGCAGCGAACGGGACACGCGAATGGGATTATTGTCACGTAAATATCTTCGAATTTCTCCGATAATCATCGGTACAGCATATGTTGAAAATTTGACATTTTGACTCAGGTCAAAATTATCAATAGATTTCATAAGGCCGATGCAGCCGACTTGAAATAAATCGTCAACAAACTCCCCTCTGTTGTTGAACCGCTGGATGACGCTTAGTACAAGTCGCAAGTTTCCGTTTACAAGCTTTTCCCTTGCGCTCGTTTCACCGGATTGCATCTCTTGAAACAGCTTTCGCATTTCATCGTTTTTCAGTACTGGAAGTTTAGATGTATCTACGCCGCAAATTTCTACCTTGTTTCGTGTCAATGTCTTCCCTCCTACTGGGAGTTGCTGTACAGTGTAAAGTATCTCCTGCAGAGGGAATTTTATGCACAAGCCTTGTTAGACCATTTTGTTAAATTCTTTGCGAAGGCGCTTGATGATTCGCTTCTCTAAGCGTGAAATATAGGATTGGGAAATGCCAAGCATATCCGCAACATCCTTTTGTGTTTTTTCTTCACTGCCGTCAAGACCGAACCGCAGTTCCATGATTTGCTTTTCCCGATCATTCAATTGATGTAATGCTTTTAACAATAAATGTCTGTTAACGTTTGCTTCCAAATCCTTTGTAATGATATCATCCTCTGTGCCCAAAACATCGGACAGAAGCAGTTCATTGCCGTCCCAATCAATATTCAGAGGTTCATCAAACGATACCTCGGAACGATTTTTATTATTTCTTCGCAAATGCATCAAAATCTCATTTTCGATACAGCGCGATGCATATGTCGCCAATTTAATTTTCTTCTCTGGATTAAAAGTATTAACAGCTTTAATGAGACCAATTGTACCAATGCTGATTAAATCCTCAATATTAATACCTGTATTTTCAAATTTTCGTGCTATGTAGACGACAAGACGCAGATTGCGCTCAATCAGAAGCGAGCGAGCTGCTTCGTCTCCTTTTGGCAGCTTTCGCAAAAGCAGCTCTTCTTCATCTTTTGTTAATGGCGGCGGCAGCGCTTCACTCCCGCCGATATAATAAATTTCATCGGTCTTAATTCCCAATTTCCATAATATTTTATACAGTAGATACGTTAAATGCAGCTTTAGCTTTCTCATGCGTTTTCCCCCTATCAACAAAGTTTTAAGCAGTCGTTGATAACAGCATCTTTGGATGAATGATGCATGTATACTCATTATCAGATGATAGCTTCGTATGGCTTAATCCTACGAGCACATGATGAACGGAAAGCACCTCGCCGTCTTTATGAATGCGAACGGCATCCGGCTTCACAGCCAATAGGAATTGATTGCTTTGTCCGATGCCGCGGTAAGGTATGATGCGCAGTCGTTTCATCCATTCTGAGTTTTCATCATCCAAATTCGGAAAATGAGTAACTTTCTTGGCTTGCTCCTGCAGCCACTCTGGAAACAAATTCTTCGTCTCTGACACCTCGACAATCATAACGGGCGTCTTCGTAAGCGGATCATACAGCTGGTTTCCATTGTCAATCAACCCGCTCAGCTCTGCTTGCATATCGCCTATGACCAGCTCAACCTTCACAATGTGCTCGTATCGAATTTTCGTAATCTCTATATCTCCGATTCGCTTTTTGGAAAAATAGTAGATAACAGGAAATCCGACACAAACAAACAACCAGCTGACAGGGTCTCCGAATGAAGCAGTTTTTACAGAAGCAGCTTCGCTTATAGAGGGACTTGCCTGCACAAAAAAATGAAGACCAATCAGACCTCCTCCAACCATAAACGTTACAAAATAAAACATAAAAAGCGTTTGTACAAAGGTGCGCACGCGAGTAAAACCAAATGCAGCATACACAATTGCAATAGAGTAAAAAATTTTTGTGACTGGATGCGTCATAGCATAGGCGAAAGGAGTAAATGTAAAAATGACGATAGAAGAGCCAAGCAGCGCTCCTGCGAGAAGACGCCATTTTTTTGCCTTTCGTTTGAGTATGACCGCTGTCAGCAAAAGCAGAAGAAAATCAATACATACATTCAAAAGCCAAATCACATCGGCATATACAACCAAACGCTCACCTCTTTTTGGTGTCGGTTGAAACTAGTATAATGCACAAGCAATGGTAAAGTCTGTCAATTCATGTTGTGAATTTCTTTGTTATTTTGCTGTATTAAGAGATATTGTGTCATGTGCACATCAGAAAAAACGAGCACAGGAAAACGCCCGTGCTCAGTCCTTTTTTAGATGGACATAGTGCGCCAGCTGCGTTAACGAGCAAACCCTTTTAGACGTCCTCCCTGTGTTTGTAACGAAACATACAGGTTGATTCTTTTGTTTATCGTATACTGCGAGTGGTGTAAACACAGGAAAGTATTGCTGCGGAATTTCATACTTTTTTACTTTATAAAAAAAAGAAAGACCCGAGGGCCTTTCTTTTTTTATCGTCTGCGGCGGTTGCGCAAAAATGCAGGAATATCTATGTCTTCAACCTGCGGATTACGTTCGATGACAGGTTCTTCACGCTTTACTTCGCGCGGCTTCGCTTGCGGCACCGGCTGAGGCGCTGGTGTTGGTGTCGGAGCAGTTGTTGCCGGGCGCACGAGCGGTTTTTGCGGCTGTGCTGTGATGCTGTCATCAAATCCGGTTGCGATAACCGTTACGATAATTTCATCTTTTAAGTTTTCGTTAATTACGGAACCGAAAATCATATTTACTTCCAAGTCTGACGCAGAAGCTACGATATCAGCTGCTTCCTGCACTTCATATAAGCTTAAGTTTGTTCCGCCCGTAATATTCATGAGCACGCCTTGTGCACCATCAATAGATGTTTCAAGAAGCGGACTGGAAATAGCACGCTTAGAGGCTTCAGCAGCACGGTTTTCGCCTGTTCCTACCCCAATCCCCATTAGAGCTGAACCTTTGTTAGACATAATTGTCTTCACATCGGCAAAGTCAAGGTTGATGAGACCAGGTACAGCAATTAAGTCAGAAATCCCTTGTACACCTTGGCGCAATACGTTATCCGCTTCACGGAACGCCTCGAGCATCGGCGTATTCTTATCTACAATCTCTAGCAATCTGTCATTTGGAATTACAATTAAAGTATCAACATTTTCTTTGAACGCGGCAATTCCAGATTGCGCCTGGTTTGCACGCTTACGGCCTTCAAACGTAAATGGACGAGTTACCACGCCTACCGTCAAGGCGCCTAGTTCTTTTGCCACCTGTGCAATAACAGGTGCTGCACCAGTACCTGTACCGCCGCCCATTCCAGCTGTTACAAACACCATATCCGCGCCGCGAAGTGCTTCTTGGATTTGTTCTTTGCTTTCCTCAGCGGCCTTTTTTCCGACTTCCGGGTTGGCACCTGCACCGAGTCCGCGTGTCAGCTTTCCGCCGATTTGCATTTTCGTTTCAGCTTTCGATAGATTCAAAGCTTGTGCATCTGTATTTACGGCAATAAAATCAACACCCTGTACACCGTGCTCAATCATTCGGTTTACAGCGTTGTTTCCTCCGCCGCCTACGCCGATTACTTTTATATTCGCTAATTGATCGTGAGTAGTATCAAACTCTAACATGTCAAAATCCTCCTAGAACCTCATTTTTCTTTCGCATATTTAATCCCACAAGTAGCGGATGACTTTCTTCATCTTTGAAATCATTCGCTCTTCTTCGCGAGGCTTCGGCTTTGCCGTTGGCTGTGAAACAGGAGCAGGAATACGGCGTTCATAAACCTCTTGCTTTTCCTGCACCCCTTTTCCTCTTAGTTTTGCTTTTTGATAAGCGTTCTTAATCAGTCCTACACCAATTGTATACTGCGGCTCACGCACACCGATATAGTCAGGAGTCGCAATGCGGACGCTGTTTTGCAGCACCTCTTGCGCCAATTCTAATACTCCGGACATAGAAGCAACACCGCCCGTAAGTACGTATCCGTTTGGCAGCTGCTTAATGCCCAGACGGCGCAGCTCCTGTTGAACAAAGATTAGAATTTCTTCTAATCTTGCTTCAATGATATCAGATAATTCCACTTGTGAAAATTGTTCGTTCTGTTCATTCCCCATGCCGGACACCGTAAACACTTCTTCCTCAGAAGCAGTATCATAATAAGCATGTCCATATTTAAGCTTGAGCTTCTCTGCATTTTCCGTTGATGTTTTAAAGCCTATCGCAATATCTTTTGTGATATGATCGCCGCCGATAGGCAATATGCTTGTAACCTTCAGCTCTCCTTCTTGAAATACAGACAGCGTGGTAGAGCCACCGCCAATATCAATGAGTGCTACCCCCATGCTCTTCTCATCTTTAGAAAGAGCAAGGCTTGCCGCTGCCAGCGGCTGCAAGCATATGTCCATAATTTCAAGACCTGCCCGCTCCACGCAGCGAAGCAAATTATGTAAAAGCGTTTTCGCTCCGGTAACGAGAGTTCCTTCCATTTCAAGGCGAACTCCAATCATGCCGCGCGGATCATTAATTTCATCAAGGCCGTCTACAATAAACTGCCGAGGTACTACATCAATAATTTCCCGCTCTGGGGCAATGGAAACAACCTGTGCAGCTTCTAATACCCGCAGCACATCCTCATTTCCAATTTCTCGATTTTCATTTGAGACAGCGACCACTCCGTGACAAGGATGAAGCTGCACTTGGTTAGCTCCGACTCCGACCACAATACGTTCAATATGCATACCGACCATACGTTCCGCTTGTTCAATTGCTTTTTTAATAGATTGTACAGTTTCATCTATGTCAACAATGGAGCCTTTTTTCAAGCCATTTGATTTTACGTTTCCAACACCAATGATGTTTAAAGTCTCGTTGACCATCTCGCCAATGATAACTTTAACATGGGATGTACCGATGTCAAGACTAACATACATTTCGTTGCTGTTCATACCTTGGCACCTCCTTTTTTATTTATATCATAAAAATCTCTCTATTGAACACCAATCGTCGCTTTGTTTTTATAAGAAAAATATTCAACATTTCCATACGTTTCCCTTTTTTTGCAAGGATATTTTTCTTATTTTTGTTTAGTGTCCATCCATTTCGCCAAAGCCAATCTGCGGATTACAGCTATGTTTTGGAACAGTCTCACTCCAAAAGCGAATATTGCCGCTAAATATAAGTCTACACCAAGATGTACTCCCAGAAAAGCTAAACTTGCCGCTAGGATTATATTAAAAAAGAAACCAGAAATAAAAACGGCTTCATCATACATATTTTGCAAATGAGCCCGCACGCCTCCGAACAGCGTGTCAAGCGCTGCAAGAATGGCGATGGACAAATAGCTGGAATATTGTTCCGGGATCGCTAAATCAGAGCTTAAACCGAGAGCGACTCCAATAATTAATGCTAAGATGGGAAGCCACATGCTATTTCCCCTCACTTTCTGCTGCTTGCATATTATTCGTACGAATGGAATGATCGTATTTTTGTATATGTATATCTTCTGACGGCTTTGACATAACCAATTCAATATTGTCAATCGCAAAGTGGTCGAAAGAGGTTGATACTTTCATGCGATCGTATAGCTTTTGCGCATCCTTTGCAATAACGCGAATCTCGATTGGCAAAGAGGGCAACGGCGTGTTATTCACCGAAAGTCTTCCGTTCACATCCCGAATCGCGGTTGTAGGTACAATTCGTTCATTTGCAATTTGAATTGCTGTTGCTCCGTATGTATTCAGTTCGTTAACTAAACGCTGAAGCAGTTGAGGCGAGACGGCGCCAGGAGCTTTTCCCAATCCCGCTTCACCGAAGAGCGGTTTTAGCTGAAGTGTAATTCCTTCTCCGGTCACATCTGTAAGCCCCGCTTGTTCTTTCAAGTCCTGTAGTGTCTTTTGAAGCGCTTCTTCTTTGCTTCCCTCAAGCTTTGTTTTATAACCTTCAAGCTGCTGTTCATATTTTCTGGTTTCCTTCATCAGTTGAACCTGCAGCTCTTGTTCCGTTTTCAAACTTTCTTTAAGCTGCCATTCATCGCGTGTATCCTTTGTTTTTGGATGCTGAATCGTTTCGTATTGAACAGCAAGCATAAAGCCGATAATTAAAGAGATTAACGTAAAACTCCACTTTTTTTTGTTCACTCTTTTTCACCTTTTTCACATCTACTTTTCATAATACGGCTCTAGTACAATATCTGTTTTCGTTTGAAGCTTTACAGTAATGTTATCCCTGATAAGCTGATCGACGACTCCGCTGCGTATATTCAATGCTTTTGTCAATACATCCGCATTGCCTATGGCAGTAATGACAAACGGTGCCGGATGCTCTGTCCCATTTACATTTACAACCGGCCCTATACATGTTACAAAGGAATGATTTGTTAACCGCTGGCCGTTAATGGCAACAGCGCTGGCTCCCGCTGCATACAATTCATTTAATACAGCTTGGATATGTCCATCATGAACAAGATAATTGTTTACATTTTTGTCGGTGGGAACTTTCGCAGCGTCCGCTAAGGTTATTTCCACTCCCGGCCCTTTTACTTTCACCTTTCCTAAATACATGCGCAAATCTTCGACTTCTTTCACTGTGTCGGACAGTTTCTCCTGCTGGCTCGCGATGTTTTTTTCCTCATTCCGAACGTTTTCTTGCAGTGCTGCCACTTTCGTCTGCAGCTTTGCATTTGTTTTTTCCTGCTCAATGAGCATAGAGCGCAGCTTATACTGCCGGTCCCACTCTCTGTTCCGCTGCTCATGCGGTTCTTTTTTTGCTGTTACAGAATACGAATAAGCGATCATAAAGCCCAGCACGAGGCAAACAAGGGAAAGCAGCGCGTAATGTCCTTTAATTTTCATGAGGTTTTCCCCCTGCATCTAAGTATTCAATATAAGCTCCCACTTCTAAGTGAATGATCGCTTGGGATCCCTGCTTAATTTGCTTTATAATGAGCGGATATGCATCCATTTTTTTCGCAAAATCCTGAACCGTGGCACTCACCTTATAACCTTCGTTCATATACATTATGAAATGGAGCGGATCGGACGGTTTTGGATCAAAGTGAATTTCAGAAATGGAACGAAATATGCCGGGAGACAGCTTCGTCAGCTCAGCGGATAATTCCCGAATCGCGTCTTCTTTCTCAAACTGAAGCAATAGCGGCGCTGCAATCGGAAGCGCATTGCTTGGCAAGGCCGGGAGTATTTTCCCGTTTTCCAGAAGCGGGTACAGCTTTTCTTCCTTATTTATATATCCCGTTGTTTTATATTCTTCAATAGTAATCATGATTTTATTAGGAAATAGTTTTTTAACAGTTGCCTTTTTCACTTCATTTTGCTTTTCCAGCTTTTCTTGCGCTTGCTCGGGTATCACGCGAAAATAACTAGTTTCATATGTAATGCCGGACACTTTCAAGACTTCCTTCTTGCTCATATAATGGTTGCCTTGAACAGAAATATCCGCAATGTTACTGAGCGGAGACCGAAAATAAATTAAAAAAAGAACCAATAAGAATAGGATAGATACATATAAAATCAGTCTTCGGTTGCTCTTTTTTCTTTTTGCTTTTTTCAGCTTCGGGACGCGGTCCTCAAGCTGAATGATCTTTCCGTCCTTCATTTTTTAAGCCTCCCGTAACATAAAGAACGGCATGAATGCACATGCCGTTCTTTTCCTTTATTATAGCATATATTTGGTAATGTGAAGCAGACAACTATTGTCTTCCAATGATTTCTACCTCTGTATGCATTTCCACTCCGAATTGTTCTTGAACCGTCTTTTGGATGAATGCAATTAAATCTAATACATCTTGTGCTGTAGCTGTCCCTGTATTTACAATAAAATTCCCGTGCATAGGCGATATTTGCGCGCCGCCGATTTGATACCCTCTAAGTCCGGCCCGTTCTACAAGATTGCCTGCATAGTTTGGAAGCGGATTTCGGAAGATGCTTCCTGCACAAGGATGGTTCCACGGCTGCGTTTCACGGCGATAATCTTTATTTTTTTGTATGAGCGCAAACACTTGCTCGCGCTCTCCTTCTTTGAGCTGCAATTCCGCTTCTAGGACAATGCCTGGGCGTTTAGTCTGAAGCACTGACGTTCTGTATGAAAATTCGAGTTCTTCCTTTGTGAGCCACTCTATTTCTCCGTCCTCAAACATCACAAGGGCACGCGTAACGACTTCAGACATGTCGGATTTATGGGCACCAGCATTCATGTATACCGCGCCGCCGACACTGCCTGGGATACCGCCTGCAAACTCTAAACCTGCCAGACCTTGACGGCTCAGCAATGTTGCCAATTTGATAAGAGGATATCCACCTTCAACTCGTACTCGCGTTCCTTCTGCTTCTAAATGGTCCAGTCCTTCTCCAAGCTTAATCACAACCCCCTCAATTCCTTTATCAGAAACAAGAAGATTGGAGCCGCGGCCGATTGCTGTCCATTTTGTGCCATGTTTTTTGACAAGCCTTAAAGTGTTTTGGACAGCTTCTGCGTTATTTGGAATAACCATAATATCAGCTGGACCGCCGATTTTCATCGTTGTATGCCGTGCTAACGGCTCTTTAATAAGCACCTTTCCTACATTGGCCTCCGCAAGTTCTTTTGCTAATTGTTCCATGATGATCTCCCCCATATGAATTCTCCGTACTATAGTAGTATGCAGGGCATTCACCTAACGTTATATCTGGCAAGGTCTATCTTCTATATCATCTTGCTGCTTATCAGGAATCCCTAACTTGGTAAAAGCTCTTCTTTTAAGCTTAATTGTCATAATGCAAAAACGTTTCATGATTTTTATCCGCAGATTTCTCCATCATTGTAAAACACTCATTTTCTATTTTTAAAATAGATTCTCTGACGAATTATCTTAAGGACTCGGAATTAAGATACTCGGTTTCCTGAGCACTTGTCAACCATACTAGTTTTCTTTTTTCAAAAAACATGGCGCTAAAAGCATCAAAAATGCAAATTCATGCACCATAGGAAAAACCCTGTTGCACGAACAGGGTTTAGTAGCGTGAATGCCGGCTTATATTTAACAATACACCTACCGCCATCAGCATGAGAGTCAAGCTTGAACCGCCGTAGCTTAAAAACGGCAGCGTAATACCGGTAACCGGCATTAGACCCGTTACTACTCCAATATTAATCATAACTTGAATTGCAATCATTGCCACAATACCGACTGCTAAAAATGTCCCGTATAAATCCGGTGCGCCAAGCGCAACTCGGATGCCCCTCCACAACAACAGACTAAACAATAATAACACAAACGATCCGCCGATAAAACCTAGTTCTTCAGAAAGAATGGCAAAAATGAAATCTGTTTGCGGCTCAGGCAAATAAAAGAACTTTTGTCTACTTTGTCCAAGACCGAGGCCGAACAGTCCTCCGGGACCGATGGCATACAGCGATTGAATAATTTGAAAACCGCTTCCAAGGGGATCTGACCACGGATCTAAATAAGACGTAATCCGTTTCATTCGATATGGTGCTGATAAAATCAATCCAACAAAACCTGCCGCTGCCAGCATGCCTAATATGGCAAAATGCATAATTCTCGCGCCGGCCACAAAAATCATGACTACGCATGTCCCCACCATTACTGTGCCTGTTCCTAAATCGGGCTGCAGCATAATCATGCCGAACGCTAAAAATACAATACCTAAGGATGGCGCCAAACCATACTTAAAAGTAGTAATAACCTTCTGCCTTTCGGACAGAAATTTAGCTAGAAACACAATCATGGCAAACTTCATAAACTCAGAGGGCTGTATAGAGAAGGCTCCAATCCCAATCCAACTTCGCGCTCCCCCTCTCACCATTCCGATTCCAGGAACTAATACGAGAATCAGCAATACGAAACAAATAAGGAGGATAACTTTTGAATACTTCCGCCACACCCAGTAATCGATGTTCATAATAAGAAACATCGCTACTACACCGAGACCGGCAAATAACAGCTGGCGTTTGGCGAAAAAGAAGGAGTCTTCAAACTTATAGGATGCCCACACCGCACTGGCGCTGTACACCATGATCATGCCGACAGCCAAAAGAAGCAGCGTAACCGTCACGATAATAAAATCAGGAGCTTTTTTTGTTGGCAATACAAAACACCTCACAAGCAATGTCTTATCCGCTTTGGAGACCAATCGGCTTATAACATCATTTATACTAGCTTATGCACGGCTTGTATGAACATGTCTCCTCTGTCTTCAAAAGTCTTAAATTGATCCCAGCTTGCACAAGCCGGCGACAGAAGGATAACATCTCCTTCCTGAGACAGAGCATACGCTTCCTGCACTGCTTGTTCCACATTATCGACACGTTTTACTTCTTTCATTCCTGCTTCTTTCGCTGTTCTCATAAGCTTTGGAGCAGTTTGTCCAAATGTAACTAGCGCTTTTACATGATGTAGATAGGGGAGCAATTCATCAAATTCATTTCCGCGGTCCAATCCGCCTGCAAGCAAAACAACCGGCTGTGTGAATGCTGATAATGCTTTTTGCGTCGCCAAAATATTTGTTGCTTTTGAATCGTTATAAAATTTTCGATTTTGTATAGTTGTAATATATTGCAGACGATGCTTTACGCCTGTAAAAGTTTTTAATACGTGAATGATTGCCTCATTTGACACGCCAGCAAGCTTTGCAACGCTCATAGCTGCTAAAATATTTTCAAGGTTATGTTTGCCGGGAAGAGCAATATCAGCAACGTCCGCTACTTTTTCCCCGCGGAAATAAAGAGAATCATTTTGGATGCATGCTCCATCCTCTATAAGCTTCGTCGTGGAAAAATATATTTTTTGTCCGCTGCTGAGTTTGGACAAATCCATTACATCACTATCATCCGCATTAATTACGCTATAATCAGACGCCGTTTGATTTTTAAAAATGTTTGCTTTCGCACGCCCGTACTCTTCTTTTGTGCCGTGATAATCCAAGTGAGCTTCAAACAAATTCAATAATACAGCAATTTGAGGCTGAAATGTTTCAATGCCCATCAGCTGAAAAGAGGACAATTCTGTCACAACAATCTCATCAGGCTTCGCCTCCTGAGCCACCTCACAAGCAACTGTACCAATATTCCCCGCAATGACAGGATGCTTCTTTCCTTCCTGCAGCATTTCAAATACCAATGTTGTCGTTGTTGTTTTACCATTCGACCCTGTAATACCGACAAATGGAGCTTCTGAAATACGATACGCGAGCTCTACCTCTGTAATGATGGAAATTCCTTGTTTCCGTGCCTCTTCTAGCAATGGATTTGAATATGGAATTCCTGGATTTTTCACAATGAGCTCTGTACCGTCAAGCAGTGAATACGGATGATGACCGCATACGACATGAACGCCTTGCTCGTTCAAACTTTGTGCCAATGGATTTTCTTCCAGCGGTTTTTTATCGTTTACCGTTACATTTGCTCCAAGCTTTTTGAGCAACATAGCTGCCGCATAGCCGCTTTTTGCCATCCCTAATACAAGTACGTTTTTACCGTTATAATCGCTTACCTTTTTCAATTAGATCCACACCTCGATATAAATTCCTAACATCGCAAATAAAAGCCCTACAAACCAAAACGTGACGACAACTCGCCATTCCGACCAGCCGCTGAGTTCATAATGGTGATGCAGCGGACTCATCTTAAATACGCGTTTCCCTGTTGTCTTAAATGAAATAACCTGAATGATTACAGAAAGAGTCTCAATGGCAAACACGCCGCCGACAACAGCCAGAAGCAGCTCCAGCTTTGTTAAGATCGCAACCGCCGCAAGCGCCCCGCCAAGCGCAAGAGAACCTGTGTCTCCCATGAACACTTTTGCAGGATGAGCGTTAAATACCAAAAAGCCAAGCACGGCTCCTACTACTGCCATACAGAAGATAGCCACTTCATATTGATTAAGGTTGAATGCCAGAATTGCGTATGCACCGAATGCAACCGCTGCGGTTCCAGCAAGCAAACCATCTAAGCCGTCTGTTAAATTTACTGCATTAGACGATCCTACAAGCAAGAACAAAATGAGCAAGAAGTAACCCCAACTCAGTTCAAAGCTAATATCTGTTCCAGGTATTGTAAGATCTGTAGCGAAACCATATTTTTTATAAAATACAAAAAATACAATTGCAATTGCAATTTGCCCAACAAGCTTCTGCTTTGATGTAAGACCAAGATTCCTTTTCATAACAACCTTAATAAAGTCATCCAAAAATCCAATCAGTCCGTATCCAAATGTGACAAATAACAGAAGATATGTTTCTGTATTCAACTTTCCAAACTTCGCTACCATTAGTACCGTAGTAATTATAAGGGAGATAAAAATTACGATCCCCCCCATGGTAGGTGTTCCCGTCTTCTTTTGGTGGGATTTCGGCCCTTCTTCACGAATGCTTTGTCCAAACTTTAATCGCCGTAGAAACGGGATAAAAACAGGAGACAATGCAACTGCAATTAAAAAGGCTACTCCAATTGTAATAAATAATCCCTGTTCAAGCATACATAATCCCCCTTCCTCTAGTTGCGCGTTCCGCCTGAACGTTTCTCTATTGCTGCTTTTGCAACTAACCGGTCATCAAAATCTAACACTTCCATACCGATAATTTGATACGTTTCATGCCCTTTTCCGGCAATCAGTATAACATCCTCATCGCTTGCTTGGGCAACTGCATGCTCAATAGCTTGCTTGCGATCAACAATGACCTCATACTGCCCTTCCGTTACTCCGGCAGTCATATCTTGCAAAATTGCTTCCGGATTTTCGCTTCGAGGATTATCAGACGTAAAGATAGCACTGTCTGCATACTGTACAGCAATTTGCGCCATCAACGGCCTTTTCGTCCGATCTCGATCTCCGCCGCATCCGACTATGCAATACGTTTTTCCTTTTGCAAATTGAGCAATAGTTTGCAATGCATTTTCTAAGCTGTCCGGTGTATGAGAATAATCAACAATGACCGCAAACGCCTGCCCCGCATCAACAACCTCAAAGCGGCCTGATACGCCCGGCATCGTTTGGATAACATGAACAATAGCGGAAAGCGGCACATTCGATACAAGACAAGCTGCTGTTGCTGCCAAAATATTATATACATTAAACTTGCCAATCAGCTTCATAGTGACCTTTACAGTATCTTGAGGCGTCACAAGCGTAAATGATGTGCCTGCGCTCGTCATTTCAATATCTGTTGCCATAATATCGCTTTTCGTATCGATACCATATGTAATGACTGTTGCTTGCGTAGCAATTTTAAAATCTTCGGAAACCAGGTCATCATTATTAAGCACCGCATATTTCATGCGATTGTGATGATAGCTGTTCCCAAGCTGCGCAAACAGCAAGCCCTTCGCATGCTTATACTCTTCCATTGTCCTATGATAATCCAGATGATCTTGCGTTAAATTTGTAAATACCGCTACATCATATTCACAACCGTGCACCCGCCCTAAATGAAGCGCATGAGACGACACTTCCATCACTGTGGCTGTTACGTCTCTTTCAATCATTTGATGGAACGTTTTTTGCAGCGTGAGCGCATCCGGCGTCGTGTTTTTCACTTCAAATGTCTCATCGCCGATTTTCATATTAATGGTTCCGATCAATCCTGTCTTATGACCATGCTCACGCAGCATCTCATTGATAATATGAGATGTTGTTGTTTTTCCGTTCGTTCCTGTGACACCGATAAGGTGGAGCTTATGTGTCGGCTGATCGTAAAAATAATCAGCAAGTGCTGCCAGTGCACGTGATGTATCGTTTACAAGCACAACCGGAATATCAGCTTGAACAGGCCGTTCCGCCACAATAGCAGCCGCTCCTTGGGCGGCTGCTTGCTGAATAAAATCATGACCATCTACTGTAAATCCGCTGATGCACACAAATAAGCTTCCTTCTTTCACCTGACGGGAATCCATTTCTATGGATATAATCTCTGGATTGTCTTCTGGAACGATTGGAAAATCATGCAAGCATGATAAAAGTGTATGCAACTTCATTTTGCTATATCCTCTCTGCTTTTTAATTTAGTTTATCGTAAACGAAATGTTATCATACTCGCGCTAGTTACCTAAATAGATACGAACCTTAGAGCCTTGCTTGACTTTCACGCCCGACTCCGGGGACTGATCAATCACTTTGTCTCCGCTGCCGCTCACCTCAAGTTTTAAATCGATAAGCTGCTCCTGCAATTCGCTCTTTTTCATCCCAATTAAATTCGGAACCTCAATCGTCGGTGTGTCAAGCCATGTCAGCTCTTTATCAAGACCGCCTTTACGCGGTTCTACCCCTAGTGTCGGCAACATGTCGCGCATCATGTTTCCCACAATCGGCGCAGCTACAACACCCCCGAATTGAACTGTTCCTTTTGGATTATCTACAGCTACATAGACAACAATTTGCGGATCGTCTACCGGCGCAAAGCCAATAAAGGATACGATGTAGTTTCCTTCCATGTATCTGCCGTCTTTTACCTTTTGTGCCGTTCCTGTTTTACCGCCAACCCGATATCCATCAATGTAGGCTCCTTTACCGGAACCTTTTGCAACTACGTTTTCAAGAGCAGTCCGTACTTGCTTAGAAGTTTCCTCGGAAATAACGGTTCGTTTTGCAACAGGAGTTTTACGGCTTACCACTTGCTTTGTTTTCGGATCAATAAACTCTTTGGCAATATAAGGCTGGTATAAAGTGCCCCCATTCACAGCCGCCGCTACCGCCGCTACCTGCTGAATAGGTGTTACAGATACCCCCTGACCGAACGCTGTAGTCGCTTGCTCTACAGGGCCGACACGCTTTAAATCAAATAAAATTCCTTTTCCTTCCCCTTGCAGGTCAATACCTGTTTTTTGTCCGAACCCAAAGTCATGAATGTATTGAAACAGCTTTTCTTTTCCAAGGCGTTCTCCAAGCTCGACAAAACCAGGGTTGCAGGAATTTTGGACAACCTCTAAAAACGTTTGATGACCGTGACCGCCCCTCTTCCAGCAGCGAAGCGTAGCACCCGCCACTTCAGCAGCGCCATCGTCGTTAAACGTGTCTTTATTTAAGTCTACCAAATTTTCATTTAATGCGGCAGCAAGAGTAATAATTTTAAAAGTGGAACCCGGCTCGTATGTACTCCAAACCGGCAAATTTCGATTGTAAACTTCCGGCGCCACATTTTTATAATTGGATGGATCAAAATTCGGACGGCTTGACATCGCCAAAATTTCACCGTTATTCGGATTCATGGCAATTGCAATCATACCATCAGGGTTATAAGTAGCCTGTGCAACGTCCAGTTCCCGTTCCATAATGGTTTGAATACGGGAATCAATGGTCAATCCCAAATCCAATCCGCTTTGCGGCGCTTGATAGTCGTCACCGATATTCGGCATCCGCTTTCCTTTGGCATCCGCATAAAATCTTACGTATCCTTTGTCGCCGGTCAATTCCTTATCATACGACAGTTCAAGTCCCATTAAGCCTTGATTGTCAATGCCGGCAAACCCAAGCACATGCGACAAGTAGTTTCCAAACGGGTAATAACGGATGGAATCCTCTGCAATATAAACGCCTTTTAACCCAAGAGCCCGGATTTCCTTTGCCTTGTCATGTGAAATTTTTCGCCCTTCAGGTTTTACCCATTCTAAATTCGCTTTCTTCGTCACATGCTTATAAATTGCTTCTTGTGGCACACCAAGCACAGCTGCAAGCTTCTTCGCCGTCTCAGCAGGGTTCTCAATTTGGCGCGGAACTACAAGTACAGAAGGAGCGCTTTTGTTCGTCGCAAGCTCCACGCCGTTTCGATCTAAAATCTTTCCGCGCTCGGGCTGAAACGGTATATTTCGGCTCCATGAATCCTTGGCGCGGTCAGTCAGCAAATTGCCAAGAGCAAATTGCACATATCCGAGTCGTACATCTATGATGGTAAAGATGAGCAATCCGCATACTAACACAAATATAAGTCGTTTTCGAACTGTCACGTTTGATACGCGCATAAAAGAACCTCCCTCATCTTGGGCTCGTTCCAATATATGCTTGTACCTTTTCGATTAGAACATGGCCGCCGCTCTACCGTCAAGTACCGGGCGGCTTTTGTATTTCAGCTTCCGGCTGCGGTTCAAGAGGAGGTGCAAGCTTCACTTCAAGAACATCTCCTTTTTTCACAGCTGTGCCTTCTTGTATGCTTTGTTCTGTCACGTATCCTTGTCCTGACGGTTTGAGCTGCAGATCCATCGTATGAGCTAGATTCATTGCATCGCGCATTGACCATCCGATTATATTCGGCATTTTATTGTCTGTTCCTGTCAGTAAAATGCGGTCGCCTTTTAACACGGAATCGCCAGACTGCGGCATTTGAGCTATAACAGAGCCTCCACCGAGAAGCACCGGTGTAAGTCCTGCTTTTTCAAGCGCCGCTTTTGCCGCTGCCATCGTTTGGCCCGAAACATTCGGAACCTTCGCATTTTCTTGTTCGGCAAGCTTCTTCGGATTTTTCACTTCAGACGGTTTAATTTTTAAGTATTGCAAACTGTTCTTCGTTACAGACTTAAAGATGTCTGCAAGCGGTGTTGCACCGTATTCCGTATCCGTTAGTTTTGGTTGTTTAATAGCTACATAAACGACCAATTGCGGATCTGACACAGGCGCCATGCCGAGGAAGGAGAAAATATAATTTTCCTTGCCGGTCATATATTTGCCGTCCGGTCCCGGAATTTGCGCTGTACCTGTTTTTCCGGCTACAGAATAACCGTCAATTTTATACGCCGTTCCTGTTCCCTTAGGAGACGTAATAACCGTTTCAAGCAGCTGCCGCACTTTTTGCGCGCTTGCCTTTGAAATCGGCTTCCCCACCTCTTCAGGTGAAGTTTGCTGCACGACCTTTTTTGTATCCGCATCTACAATGCGGTCAATCACGTACGGCTTCATCATCTTCCCGTCATTTGCAATAGCGGTCGCTGCTTGTATTTGCTGAATCGGGGTTACAGTTGAACCTTGTCCGAAAGCAGTTGTAGCCTTTTGGATTTCCTTGTCGAATAAAATCGTATTTTTACTTTCACCCGGCAAATCAATTCCTGTTTTTTCATCTAAGTGAAATTTATGAAGATATTGCCTGTAGCGATCAAAACCAAGCTGCTTTTGAGCCAAAATGGCAAACGCTACGTTAGAAGAACGCTGTACACCTTCATCAAATGTAATGCTTCCCCATCCGGCTCCACCGTTATGATCTTTAATTTCTGTGTTTCCTACAGCGTATTTCCCAGATTGATAGTATGCTTGGCCGTTATACACGCCTTCATTCACGGCAGCAGCCAATGTGAAGATTTTCATAGTAGAGCCCGGCTCATATGCATATGCAATCGGGTCATTCAGGAAGTACGAAATATCTCGCTTATTCGGATCAAAGCTCGGACGGCTTGACATCGCCAAAATTTTTCCTGTTTTCGGATCTGCAACTACACCAAGAAGCATAGAAGGTTCATACTGCTTTGCTGCCGTATTCATCGCATCTTCCAAAAAGCTTTGAATATGCTGGTCAATTGTCAAATATACATCTTTCCCATTCTTTGGCGGCACAATCTTTTCGTTCCCGGTTGCCAAGCCTCTTGCATCTCCTTTATAGGCAATGCTTCCGTTTTCGGCGTGCAAGTATTTGTCCAGAGTTTTTTCAATTCCAAAGTTTCCTTCGAGAACATCCTGATCATTCGGCTTAGCATATCCAAGAATATAGGAAGCAAAATCACCGTTCGGGTAAATACGCGTTTTTCCGTCGGTGAAGATAATGCCGGGCAGCTTCATGCTTTCAATCTTGTCTTTTTGCTCCTTCGTCAAGTTGCTCCCTTCCGAACCGAATTCAACTTGAGATGCAGGTTTGTTAAGCCTCGCTAAGATCTCCTCTTTACTTAAAGAAAGAACAGACGCAAGCTTTTCGGCAGTCAAATCCTTATCCTTGACATGACCATCACCTTTTAAAACAGCGGCAATCTTATATGCGGACGTATCCTGCGCAAGCACTTCCCCATGCTGATCATAAATGGTTCCGCGCATCGCCTCCAGCACTCCCTTTTTATTGTGCTTCGCTTCTGCCCACTTTTCCAAAGATTGCCCGTGCACTTGTCCTGTTACCTGTATGTACAAAAACCGTGCCAACAACAGAAAAAAGAGCAGGGAAAAAATCAGCATCAAGCATCCTGCTCCCTTATTCATATTGAGTTTTCTCGTCTCCATCTGTATCACGCTCGCTTATGGATTTACCCCTTTAACGTTGTTTTCATCAATTTTAAGCCCCATTTTTTCCGCTATCTTCGCAATGCGCTCGTAGCGGCTGAGCTGTTCGACTTCAGCTTTCAAATCATTGTTTGTTGTCTTTTGCTTTTCAATCGTTTTTTGCAGTTTAGAGGCTTCCGTATTTGCTTCGTACAGCATCGTTTTGTTGCTGATAAGGGCTACAGCTGCATACAGTAAAAACGCAATAAAAGCCGTATACAGCAATTTTTCCAGCAATGTAATCTTCGCTTTCTTGACCGGTCGCGGAGCCTGTTTTGGCATTTGCGAACGATGCTGCTGTTTTTTATATTTCACTGCCAAATTGCTCATTTGTTTCCCTCCTATAATTTTTCAGCTATTCGCAGCTTAGCGGAGCGCGATCGATTATTCTCTCCCAGCTCTTCCTCAGAAGGCAGAATCGGCTTTCTTGTAATCAGTTTCAGCTTCGGTTTGAACTCATCCGGAATGACAGGTAATCCCGGCGGCAATGGAGGGATGCTGCTATGCTTTTTAAAAGTCGTTTTGCAAATCCGGTCCTCTAATGAATGGAACGTAATTACGCTGATTCTTCCGCCCGGCTTAGTTATTTCAATCGCTGCTTCAATTGCATCTTCAAAAACCTGAAGCTCATCATTAACGGCAATACGGATGGCTTGAAACACGCGCTTGGCAGGATGACCTCCTGTTCTTCTTGCCGGAGCAGGTATGCCTTCCTTAATTAATTCCACCAATTGTGCCGTTGTTTCAATCGGCTGCTGTTCCCGATACGCTTCAATTTTTCTTGCGATTTGTTTTGAAAATTTTTCTTCCCCGTATTGGAAGAAGATTTTTACCAGCTTTTCGTAAGGCCATTTGTTTACAACATCATATGCACTTAACGAAGCGTGCTGGTCCATTCTCATGTCAAGAGGAGCATCATGATGATAGCTGAATCCGCGTTCCGGCGTGTCCAGCTGCGGCGAGGATACACCGAGGTCAAATAATACACCGTCTACCTGTGTGATTCCGATTTCATAGAGCTCTTCTTTTAAATAACGAAAATTGCTTTTTACTGCAGTAAAACGGTCTCCATATGCACGAAACTTTTCTTTTGCATGCGCTATGGCTGTATCGTCCTGGTCAAAGGCAATGAGGCGTCCTTCTTCGGAAAGCTGCGATAATAAATACGCGCTATGACCTCCTCCGCCAAGTGTACAATCCACATATGTTCCATTTGGTTTAATATGTAAACCGTCTACTGTTTCCTTTAACAGCACTGTTATGTGATTAAACATCGTTGCACCTACTTCTGTAAAATAATCCCTTTTAAAATTCTACTCATTTCTCTATTATATACTAAATTTTATCATCTTTTACGAAAATGTTAATAAAAATCCTGTCGAATTATAACAATAATTAGCTTACATTTGTATTTCCTTTGTAAAATAATGCCGACTATTTTGTTTTTTTGTTCCTGTAGTATTACTAATATTACATAGCGTTTACTTTTTTACAATTAATTCCACACAGAGAAAAAAAATCCTGCATAAAAAATGCAGGATTTTATATCTTTACGATTTTATGTGTGTTGTCCCATGCGAACGGCAGTCCCACTAGATCGTGAATAAACGAAAAACCGTACTCATTCATATAATAGAACACGTTCCATACGCGCTCTTGCAGGGAACCCATGGGCTGCAGGGCGCTCTCCATACGGCGGAATTTATTTAAACTCACGGCATGCTTCATTTCAATATCCCTTTGAATGGCACGTTCCAATACTTGCAGCTGTTCTTCAATTTTATGTTTGTTCTTCATCGCAAATGCCGTCAAGCCCGGATTCATGCGTTCTGCAAGCGCTCGTAAAGCGGCATGCGTCTGTTCCATTTCATTTCGAGCCTGCATAAAAATATCTTCAATTGGTTCTGTTGTCTGCTCAAACAGCCATGCTTCTTTTATCTTTTCAATTCGTTTTGCAAATGCATCCTCTATAGAAACAGACATATCCTGCAAATCTGCTGCAATATGGCCCTCCACATAGCTGATCATAAGCCTTGGGATAACGGGAGGCATGATAAACCCTATTTCATGAAATACCTGCTGCAGCTCAGCCCAATAAGCAACCTCTCCCGGTCCGGCGATAAAAGCCAATGTCGGAAACAAGTATTCTTGCATAAGGGGACGCGTTACTACATTGTTGCTCAGACGTTCAGGCGTTTCCTTTGCTATTAGCAGCAATTCTTCTAAGGTAAATGACATCTCTCCGTCTTTGCAAGAAAAGACATTTCCTTTTTTTTCAATCAGCCATCTTTCTCCCTCTATATCCAGGAATAGATGCACCGCTTCTGACTTCGTTGTAATTAACGGCGTATAGCCTCGGCTTTGCAAGGCTTTTTGCTGCTTTTGAAGCGCTTCTTGAATTCCCTTATGTTGCTCCAAAAGATCACAAAAGAACGGCGCTTCCCATTTTCGCAGCTCAGATGAACCCGAATCAACAAGGATCAGCCCCTCTTCCTTAAACAATTCTGTAATGATATACGCAAAAAAGTCTGTATATGTTTCAGCGCGGCGCAGACATTCCTTCACAAGCTGCAGCAGCTGCTTTGTATGCTTTGTTTCACGGAAGGTTTTAAATATACTTTCCACCCATGCAAAGCTTAACTCATGATGCAAAGGCGTTTGAGAAGCACTTGCTTTTTTTTCGGTCATTTGAGGCAAAATCGATTTTTTAACTCTTCCATTGCTCATCACGTGCACATGATTAATTTCATCCATATCGTGATCCTCTCCCGCAATCCAAAAGACGGGGACAACGCGCACTCCAAGCTTTTTCTCCTGCTCTTTTGCAAGCTGGATAATGGAAACGATTTTATGAATGGTATATAAAGGACCAGTCAACACACCTGCCTGCTGACCTCCGATTACAGCAACCGTATCAGACTTTTCAAGCGCATGTATATTATTGATCGTTTTGGAACCTGCTCCGAAGCGCTCGTTATAGCGCAATAAATGCGATACAAGTTCACGTCTCGGATATGTGCGTCCCTGCAAGTCCTCCGCTCGCTTTTGAAATACGTTCTCTTGTAACTGGTAATCAAAAAAGGACGTAATCTCCTCTCTTCCCTTCAAGTAGTCTCCTGCTGCACCCCCAAGGAGCGGAACAGAGATTTCTTTTATCTCCATAAAAACTTCTTCCTTTCATCTCCAGACGTTGTTCACCAACAAAATTGTATTCAAAGTTGTATGTAAAAGCAAAAATTTTCTCTTATCGTTCTAATCCTTTTATCGATTGATACAAAAATGATATGATAGGAGTTTGTATATTGCGCCTATACGCCTCTTTTAAAATGTATCCAAGAATGGCATCCGCTTCGGTCGGGCGTTTGTGCAAAATGTCTGTCAACATGGAGGATTGATTCGCTGAAGTATTGCGGCATACTTTGCATACACGGTCCCAATGTCCTTCTTCGTCAGTTTCCCCAAGTGCACCTAGCGTTTCCAAAAGCGTTTGTTTCATCACTTCTTGAAAATGCTCATTTTCCAGCAATTCTCCGTTTTTTACCTTATATAAAGCTGTAAGCGGGTTGATGCATGCATTTATAATAAGTTTATAGGTTGCTGTTTCTCTCCAATCCTCCTCTTCCAAAAGAGGAAACACGGAAGAGAAGAATGAAAATACCGGCTGGAAGTCTTGTTTTGTGCCATTTACCACGCCAAGCTTTGCCACTCCTAATCCTGTATGACGCACAACTGCTGCCCCCTCTTTTTTCGCTCCATGCTCTACGATTCCAACAGCTGTGTTCTTGTCAGACATTTCCTGTATAAAAGAAAGATGTGACATGCCGTTTTGCAAAAACACAATATTTTTACTTGCACTGTTATGCAAACAAGGCAGCAATGATTCTAATTGATATTGTTTCACAGCTACAAACAAATAATCATCTGTAAGAACAGCTTCGTCCAACGCTTGGGCATCAGGAAACACCGCATCCTCCTGATCACCCCTTTTGCATACCACACCTTTATCCCGTATTTGCACGGCCTGTTCTGTTGTACGCGTATACATTGTCACTTGTGCTGATGCTTTTTGCAAATAATACCCGAACAGTAAACCGATGGCTCCCGATCCTATAATCCCGATTTTCATGATTTGTTCTCCTTATGTATTTCTACGCTTAGTGTAGCAAATTTTTTGGCAAAATACCGAAAGAAAGCTCTTCTCTTCATAAATTTTCCAAAATGCATTATAATAGAAGTGTAAATATTTTTACTTTTCTATATTTTACAACAAGAAAGGGATGTGAGAATATGTATATTCCAAAGGTAGAGCGCTTGCTTGTAAACTATAAAACATTGGAAGAGTTCAAAAAATTTAAGGGGTGCGGCGCACAAGAGCTGTCCATGCTTGAGGATTTACAAGCAAATATTATTGAGGACGATAGTGAATCTCCGTTTTACGGCATTTACTTTGGCGAATCGCTCGTAGCACGCATGAGCTTGTATATGACAGAACAATCGCTGATAGAAGGACGATGCGTAGAATTATTTAAACTTGAGGTGCTCCCAGCCCTCCAGCGAAAAGGGTTCGGAAGCGCTCTTGTAAATTATGCGAAAAGCTTACGACTTCCTATTAAAACAACTGCCCGCGTTCATTCCGAGGAGTTTTGGGAAAAGCAAGGCTTTAAAAAAATGATACATGAAGATGAATCTTTTTACGTCTGGTATCCTCAAGCAAATTTGAATACGCTTTCAAGAGAAGAAACTGCATAAAAAAACAGCTGCGCACAGCTGTTTTTTATTTTTCAATTTTCTCCAAAACATTTCGTTCCCGCAGCAATTGCATTTTATTCTCATGATCTCCCGCTACAAAATTCCGTTTTTGATCGATATACTCAAACAATGTTTTATATTCCTCTTCATATATAGAAAGCTTCTTTAAAAGCCAATCCTTTTCCTTTTGCAGCTGTTCAGTTTTCTGTTCTAAAAATTGAATGCGTTCAAGCAAATCCGCTGTAGGCTCTTGCCTCCTTTCCTTGTAATTCTGCAAGAAAGAAATCACGAGGTCCATCGTAAGCACAGAGGCCTGCACTTCTTCAGCAGCTGCTGGAGCGAGTGCTCCCTTGCGCTGCTGCTTCGCTTCCTCAATTTGCTCTTTGTACTGCTTTCTCACTGAAGAATTCCATCGAAATCCGCAAGCAGCTGGAGTTCTTGATAAACTGCGGCCGACTTCCTTGAATGCCGACAGCTGCGTGCCGCTTTCGCGAATATGGCGCAATACGACTTCTGCCAGCAGCAAATCTTCATCCTCGGTCCAAGCGTCCTGACGTGTTGTTGCCACTTCTATCCCTCCTTGAGCATTTTTTACTAAACATATGCACCTGCTAGAAAAGATAGAATGACAAAGTATGAAAAATATGTAATTTTTCTAACGCTTTAAAAAAGATGAAACGGCTTGATGATGCGCATCAGCTTCCCAAAGCACCGCACATTCCTTTATTTCTTCTTTCATGCGCTCCTTTAGGTTCGTTTCACGCCATTTCCGAATCGCTGTTTTTTTATAAGACGCTAGCACTTCCGCACGCGGAACGAGCGTGTCCTCCATCCATTTTTGACATGATAGTTTTTCATCATCGTCAAACACTTCATGCAAAAATCCGAGCTCTTGTGCCTCTTTTGCAGAATAACGACGCGCCGAGCATAGCATTTCCATTGCTTTATCATGGCTGAGCTTTTCAACTAGCATTGCAGCGCCGCCCCATCCCGTTGTGATGGCCAATCTGCCTTGTACGAACCCAACTGTCGCCTTGTGTGCAGCAAACCGATAATCGCAGGCAGAAGCAATTTCACAGCCTCCTCCAACTGCTGTACCGTTCAACAAAGCGATGGTGGGCTTTGGTAGCGTCATAAGTTTATATAACACATCTCCCATTTTCTTTAGCATAGGATATGCTTCCGCTTCTGTCCGCAATGCATGAAATACCTGCAGATCACCGCCGGAACAAAACGCTTCTCCTGCTCCCGTTATTACAAGCGCCTTATCCTTGCTATACTTCACTTCTTCCAGTATTTCATCCAAAGCATCCATCACTTCATAATCAATAGCATTTCTTCGCTCCGGGCGGTTTAAGGTAACCCAAACTGCCCCTAGTTCATCTCGTTCTACCAGCACTTTTTTCACGCCTTGACTCACCTCTGCACATTTTTACATGTACTAAATTTCGAGAAAAGTATACAAATCCCTTTATGAATATAAAAAAAGCGGAACCGGCTCGTTCAGCTCCGAAAGGCAGAGATTCTCTGACAGGAGGAGCTTGCCGGTGGAGCTAGACATAAAAAAAGCGCAGAGGGATAACCCTCTGCGCTAACCAGCATTATTTGCTGATTACTTCTTTACCTTTGTAAGTACCGCATGCTTTACATACACGGTGACCTAATTTCAATTCACCGCAGTTTGGGCATTCTACCATACCTGGCACTGCCAATTTGAAGTGCGTGCGACGCTTTCTTTTTACTGTTTTAGAAGTTCTTCTAAAAGGTACAGCCATTATTCCCACCTCCTTAAAAGAGAGAGTTAGTTTTGTTGAAGGCCTCAGCCGGTCTTCCACTACTTGTCAAAAAACTTTGCAAGTCCTGCCAAACGAGGATCGACTTTCTCAGCCTTTCCTTCTTCTGTAATTACTTGCCAGCCTTGACCCTTTGCCGGTGCTCCGTCTGATGCCGTCTCGCTGAAAATTTGCATTGGGATTTCCAGAAGTATATTTTCCTTAATTACAGGGAGTAAGTCAAGCACTTCTCCTTGTAAATAATGAATGTTTGCATCAGCTTCATATTCTTCCTCAGAAGCTAAGAACACCTCAGTTGTTTCAATGTCAAAAGGTAACGGTACATCTACTAACGTTCTAGAACAAGGCAGTACCATCGTTCCTTGTATATGCAGATGAAATGTAAATTTGCTGGCGCCAAGATCGGCTCTTCCAGTGACACGGACAGGTGAAACATTGCGAATCTCTGAATTCCATCCCGCCACGTCGTCAAACTTAACTGTTTCGTCCAACGTTAGCCCTTTGCTACGGTATTTGTTTAATTGATGGATTGACCATTTCATAAAATCACCCCTAAGGCAACAAAGAAAATTATATCGAGCCATTATGCATTTGTCAATATTTTTTCTTTACACTATAATGTAGTTATTACGAGACAATATATACAGACTATCATGTTTTTATACTATATGCTACAAAGAAAGGAGGCGGTCCTCATAAAAGCTGCGGGTGTAGTTGTAGAATATAACCCATTTCATAACGGACATGCTTATCATTTGCAAGAAACAAAAAACATAACAGATGCTGATGCAGTAATTGCTGTCATGAGCGGATCATTTCTTCAGCGAGGCGAACCGGCTCTTGTATCAAAATGGGCGCGAACTAAGATGGCGCTCGAGGGCGGAGCTGATATCGTAGCAGAGCTTCCCTACGCTTTTTCTACACAAAAAGCGAAAACCTTTGCAAGCGGAGCTGTTTCCATATTGGACGCACTTGGAGCAGAGGAAATTTGCTTCGGGAGCGAAAACGGAAAAATTGAGCCGTTTCTTTCTGCAGTTCACACACAAAACGAGTGCCGTCAAACCTTGAACGAGGCGATTAAAAAGCACCTGAAAGAAGGCGTGAGTTACCCTAAAGCATTGTCTGCGGCATATACGGAAATTGCCGGATTCGAGGCGCTGGACCTCTCACAGCCAAATAATATTCTGGGATTTCATTACACGGAAGCGATTGTGCAGCAAAACAGCCGGATGATACCAAAAACCATACAGCGTTTAAGCGCTCAATATCACGATGAAGCGTTCGCAACAGCTTCCATAGCGAGCGCTACGAGCATCCGCAAGCACATTCAATCCAACAGCTTAGAAACAGCGAGCGGCGTAATGCCTTCTTCAACACTGCGACACCTGCACGACTATCATTGTACATATGGTCTGTTTCATGGTTGGGAAAAATATTTTTCCTTATTGAAATACAAACTGCTGACAATGTCACCGGCAGAACTGAAACAAATATATGAGACAGAAGAAGGACTGGAACATCGTTTGCTGTCCTCCATTAAAAGTGCAGAATCCTTCAAGACCTTCATGGAGTCAATTAAAACGAAACGCTATACGTGGACGCGCCTGCAGCGCCTTTGCTTGCACGTGCTGACGCACACGACAAAAGAACAAATGAAACACGTACCAAAAGAAGAAACAGCGCCTTATATACGGCTTCTTGGAATGTCAAAACGAGGACAAGCATACATATCTCAGAGGAAAAAGAACTTGTCTCTTCCCCTTCTCTCTAATAACAAATCCTTTAATCACCCGCTGCTGCAGCTTGATCATAAAGCAAGCGCCGTGTATTTCTCTATTCTGCCGGAACCGCTTCGCTCTCTGGCATTGAAAGAAAACTATATACAGCATCCCATTCGTTACGACGAAGACCAAGAACTGTTTTTATAGCAAAAGATGCTATATAAATGCAACTAAAAAAATCGACATAAAAACTTTTCTTTTAGGGGAGAGAGAGCATCCAACTAAGCGTAGAAGCGGTCAAACCCTTTTCGTGGTCCATGCAGGAGTAAACCATAGAGAGGGAGCGAGCGCAGTTTCCCTTTTGTTCTACGTGGCAAACGACAGATATGTCGGAATAACAAAGCGGACTTATATAACTCATTATGATATTATCCCTTTATAGTAGACAGAAAAAGCAAAGGCTTGTACTGTTTACTATGAAGGGATTTCTTTATGGGGAAAATCAGAAAAACATATACAACATACAAAAGAACAAACCTATATGCTTAGAAACATAGGAGCAAGCGTCTTGAAGGCAGCGCTACCATACGCATGCACTATGTCTACCTAAAAATAAGAGCACGGGATACCCGTGCTCTTATTTTTTAACAGGAAGCTTTTCTAAATAGTTAAGCGGATCATCCAACGTATCGACCGGCACAATTTTCATTTTCGTTCCGATGTCCTTTGCAGTCTTCACTGCATCACTATAATTGGAGTGCGGGGCATTGTGTTCATTCGGCGCAAAGAAGATATCGGCTCCGGCCTTATCTGCTGCAATCACTTTCTGTGAAATGCCGCCAATCGGCCCAACCTCTCCTTTTGCATCGATCGTACCTGTTCCTGCCACTTCATAGCCCTTTGTAATATCTTCCTTCGTCAGCTGATTATAAATTTCAAGCGTAAACATCATACCCGCTGACGGCCCGCCGATACCATGCGAATCAATTTTTACTTTCTGATCGACCTGGAGCTTCTGATCCGTTGTAATTTGCACGCCAATTCCAACCCGGTCAGGCTCGCCTTTAATAGGAACCAGACTTAAAGAAGTGCTCTTTTTTTCATCGTTTCGAATATAATCAATCCGTACTGTATCTCCTTGCTTCTTTGTTTTCACATAATCAATGAATTCCTCTGACGTTTTCAGCTGCTTGCCGTCGACGGCTGTTAAGCGATCACCGAGCTTCAGTTCTTTTGCTGCCGGCATATTTTTCGATACCGCAACAACGAGTACACCTCGATTTTCAAATTCTACTTTCTTGTTGGCACGCTGATATGCATTAAAAATCGCTGCAGACTGTGATGCATCCATTAAATGCAACTGGCGAAACTGATACTGTTCATCAGATTCTCCTTTTCCCAAAATCTCTTCTTCCGGATAAATTTCATAATACTTGTTAAGTTTCGCTATGACATAGTTTGTAATATTCGCCCGCGACATCGAAACGGTCACAAGCATGAAATCGCCTTTCTCTTTATAGCCGCCATCAACATGCACATATGGCTCCAGCTTTTCTGCCAGCCCTGGCTTTGTGATGTAATACGGCAGCGGCACATACATCACAGCGAACGCAAGCATAATTGCAATTATAAAGACTGTAAAATACCGTAAACGCTTAAACATTATTTTTCTCCTTCCAGTTTTCAATCAGTTCATGAATGTCATCAACATGCTTAATTGCTTCTTCCTCTCCGACGCGTACAATCTCTTCGATGTTCGTAAATGTACGCGAACTGAACTTTTCCACTGCAGGATGCATCATTAAATCCGAAGCAATTTGCCGATGATGTACAAGCTCATGCTGCATAATCTCAATGCTTTGCATAATTACATCATAAATGGACGTCACCTCGCCGTTCACCTTAATCGGGGATACATCAACTGCAATTACAATGTCTGCTCCTAAGCTTTTGACAACAGATACAGGAATACGATCAATTACGCCGCCGTCAACAAGCAAGCGGCCGTTCACCTTCTCCGGCACGAATATACCGGGAACGGAAATGCTGGCTCTCACAGCTTCAGATATAGGCCCCTCAGTAAAGATAACCTTCTCCCCATTTAAGATATCTGTTGCTACTACTGCAGTTGGAATATCCAGCTCTTCCAATCTTTTATTGTATGTAAACATTCTAATCATATCCTTGATACGTTTTCCGGCAATAAATCCCATTTTCGGAACAGTAAAGTCTAAATAATATTTGCGCTTGAACAACTGCGCAATCCGATATAGCCGCTCTACATCCGAACCAGCTGCATAAAACGTCGCAATGAGCGCGCCTATGCTGCTCCCTGCAATCATATCCACAGGTATGCCCGCTTCTTTCAGCACTTTAAGAACACCAACATGCGCGAATCCTTTTGCGCCCCCTGAACCGAGGGCAAGACCAATTTTCGGCTCTTTCATCTACCTCACCCTTTAAAAATTTTTTCTCTATTTTATCTTATGGTCTAAAGCTTCCCCCTATCCTCGTATACTGAAATGAACGCTTGGACAAAAAGGGGGATGCAGCGTGCGTTCTAAGTTGAAAACAGCCTTTATGGCGATTACAATTGCGCTTCTGACAGTCTCGCTGATTGCAAACCCGCAAGCCTGTTTGGAAGCTTCCATTCGCGGATTGGATATGTGGTGGGAAGTCGTATTCCCTTCACTGCTCCCGTTTTTCATTGTATCAGAGCTCCTGATTGGTCTTGGTGTTGTAAGTTTTGTAGGAGTACTGCTGGAGCCTCTCATGCGCCCTTTATTTCGAGTCCCGGGAGTAGGAGGCTTCGTTTGGGCGATGGGAATGGCTTCCGGATTTCCGTCCGGAGCAAAATTAAGCGCCCGTTTACGTCAAGAGAAGCAGTTGACACAAATAGAAGCAGAGCGGCTCGTTTCTTTTACAAATTCATCCAACCCTTTATTTATTTTCGGGGCAGTGTCGGTCGGTTTCTTTCATAATCCGAAATTGGGGATGATTCTTGCGGCTTCCCATTATGTAAGCAACTTTGCAGTAGGACTGCTAATGAGATTTTACGGCGAACCCGAAAAAAAGGAACCCACAGCACAAGCCGCACCTGCTTTCTCCTTGAAGAAAGCATTCCATGCACTCCACAAAAAACGCATGGATGAAAAGCGGCCGCTCGGAAAACTGATTGGAGATGCCATTTCTTCCTCCATTCAAACGCTTCTTATGATTGGCGGCTTTATTATTTTGTTTTCTGTCTTTAACAAAATGCTTGCAGTTGTCCATGTTACAGCATTCGTCAGCTCTATTATCCAACATTTTCTTGCTGTTCTTCAACTTCCTGCTTCATTTAGCGCTCCTGTTTTATCAGGAATCTTTGAAATTACGCTCGGAAACCAATTGACGAGCCAGACAAATGCAGATTTGATGCAGCAGGCGATGGTCGCAAGCTTTATCCTCGCCTTCAGCGGTCTCTCCGTACAAGCACAAGTAGCCAGCATCTTAGCTGAAACTGATATTCGCTTTAAACCGTACTTCATAGCACGGATCATGCAAAGCATCATAGCGCCGCTTTTGACGCTCATACTATGGAAACCGCTATACGAGCATGCTCATTCGTTCCATCCAGGCAGCGGCGATATTCCTGTATTCGCACAGCCTGCTGCAGAAAGCTGGCATTTCCTGCATACATATGGCCCCGCCGTAACACTTCTGTTTTTGTATATATATGTATTTCTGCTATTTCGCAAAACAAGATAAAAACCCCGTGTTTACGGGGTTTTAAATTTTGCTTTTAACGCTTTTTCAACTGCAGGGGGAACAAGATCTGTGACATTTGCTCCATACTTCGCCACTTCCTTGACAATGCTTGAGCTCAAGAAAGAATATTGATTGTTCGTCATCACGAAAAACGTTTCTACATCTTCTTCGAGCTTGCGGTTCATGGCAGTGATTTGCATTTCGTATTCAAAATCAGAAACTGCGCGAAGACCGCGCAGGATAGCGTTTGCATTTTGCATTCTGGCGTATTCAACAAGCAGGCCGCTGTGAATATCTGTCTTTACATTCGGTATATCCTTTGTCACTTCCCGAATCAGTTCTACTCGCTCCTCCGCTGTAAACAGCGGTTTTTTCGAGGAATTGTTCATAACTACAACATACACTTCGTTAAACACTTTTGCGCCCCGTTTAATGATGTCCACGTGTCCGAGTGTAATCGGATCAAAGCTGCCTGGACAAATTGCTATGCTTGCCATTCGTTCTCCTCACCTTCATGCTCATAAATTGAGATGGCCGTTATGCCGTAATTTTCATATCGTGTTCGAGTGAAACTCCCTATTTTCTCGGGAAGTTCTGCATTTGCTGTGTGCTCTGCCATAATGACTCCTGTATCGTTCAGCAAGCCATGCTGCTCAATGACACTTATTAAAGATACTATTTTTTGATCTTTGTAAGGCGGATCTAATAAAATTAAATCAAAGGAAAGTTCGCGCTTAATGAGAGCCTTCAAAGCTCTCTCCGCATCGTTTTTATAAACTTCCACCTTGTCTGTCAGTCTGCACGTTTCTGCATTTTGCCGAATCACCTGCACGGCCTTGCTGTCACGGTCTACAAATATTGTTTTATCCATACCGCGGCTTAACGCTTCAATGCCAAGCCCACCGCTTCCCCCGAACAAATCAAGAGCCAATCCTCCTTCAAAATAAGGACCTATTATATTAAAGATTGCTTCTTTCACTTTATCGGTTGTCGGACGTGTCGTGCTCCCTGGTACAGCCTTTAATGGATGTCCTTTGCATGCGCCTGAAACTACTCTCATATTTATTCACTACCTTTTTACATTAATCCTTTCTAATCCTAACATAAAACAGAAGAAAGAAAAACATCGTCAGGAAAATTTGAATGCTTATGTATATCTTGCATGCAACTGGACATAAATAAGGTTAACAACATCGCTTCCGATGTTGTTGCCAACCGCGGAGAAGACTTACGTTTCCCCATAAGTTCTTCCTCCGGTTTCTCCTCTCCCTTTGCCTTCTTGCTAGTGTTGCACTAGATTAAGAAGGACCCTGCTTAGGCAGGGGTTTTTTTATGTTCATTTTCTTTTTATTGTTTAGGTGGTAAAGTTAAGAGAGAGGAGGAGGAAATAATATGATTCAACGCTTTATTGAACTGGGAGAAGGATACTCAGACTTATATGAACTTTTAGAGATTGCGAAAGCAAACCATCACCGCTTAGCGCATATGCTCCGATTCAATACGATAAAAAATAATCGTGAAGTATGCTCGCTCGCCGTCGTCCTTCATCCGACGAAGCCAGGTGACTTTCAGCCGCTCTACATATGCCGGGAAGGAATCCCTGTATTAAAAGATAAACAAAGCAAACGTGTTCAATTATTTGAAGAAGCCGCAAAAGAGCTCGAGAAAGAAATTACAGTCTTCACAGTAAAACCATCCGACACATTTGCCGAAACAGCGCTGTACTACAGCCACCTAATCGGAATCCTGCGAATGAACCGGTTTATCCCGCCAATGCAATAAGAAAAGCGGAACCGGCTCGTTCAGGCGCAGAGACCAAGGTTCTCCGCCCTAAAAGGCGTTTTTTTGCCTTTTTGCGGTGGAGGTTCTTGGACGGCAGCGCCTAGCCGGTGGAGCTAGACACCACTAAAAGCGGAACCGGCTCGTTCAGGCGCAGAGACCAAGGTTCTCCGCCCTAAAAGGCGTTTTTTTGCCTTTTTGCGGCGGAGGTTCTTGGACGGCAGCGCCTAGCCGATGGAGCTAGACACCACTAAAAGCGGAACCGGCTCGTTCAGGTGCAGAACCAGAGGTTCTCCGCCCTCAAAGGCGCTTTTTTCCTTTGTGCGGTGGAGGTTCTCTGGTGGCAGCACCTAGCCGGTGGAGCTAGACACTACCAAAAGCGGAACCGGCTCGTTCAGCTCCGGAAGACAGAGGTTCTCCCCACAAAAAGGCGCTTTTTGCCTTTATGGGGGGAGGTTCTCTGACAGGAGGAGCTTGCCGGTGGAGCTAGACACCACCAAAAGCGGAACCGGCTCGTTCAGCTCCCTTATTAATCAAAAAACAAGCCCTCCGCTAGCGGGGGCTTATTTAGTCTATCTTATAATCATACTCTTTTGCACGATCAGGCTTTGAGTTTTCAAATTCCGTCTTCAAAAACGGTCTATATGACGGCTCTACTCGTTTTACAAACGGAAAACTGTTCAGCTTCTCCATTAAAAAGTCAATTTGGCTCATATCACAATATAATACAACATATTTAAATCGTCTGGATATATAATGAATGTTGCCGTATTTGCGAAGAAGCTTTGCATGCTTTAAAGAATGCAAATATACGATAATGCCTTGTCGTTGTCCAAACATACGATTCTCCTTTAGATGAATAAGGTTGTCCTTCTTTTATTTTACGAAAAAGCGAGGGGAATTTCATGGGTTTAGATGAAATTTGGAAAGTTTTTTTACAGGAACTGCAGTAGCATCCGTATATTGATATATGCTATAAAAAACTTGTTGTTGGTCTTTCTTTCTTATATATATGCAGTTCACAAGGTGTTCAATCCTTGCAGCACACCATAGCTCAAATTTCAGCACTCGCTATGAAAGGAAAGCGCGTTCATGCAGAATGTATTTTTGTTCGTCAAGAAAATACACTGTTTGTGTTCCGGTATCGCTTTTATGTGCCGCAGCAAAAAATGTTTTGCTGTGGCAACCTATGCATCGACTGTATCCGCTTTCGTACAGAGCATTGAAAAACGGGGACCCATGTAAGGTTACCCCGTTTTACGGCAGCCACAGCTGCCTCCCGTGCCGCAGCCGCCGCTGCAGCCGCCGGCAGAATCAAAGAAAGGATTTCCGGTAGGCACTTTGATATATGGTGAAATTTCACGGCCAATGCTTACACTTACATCGTCAAGCAGCTTTTGCATCTCTGTCTCAGCCTTTTTGAATGCCGCAATTGTATCATGCAAGTCCACTTCACGCTTGAGCTGTCTCATCTCTTGCGTTACAGACGTATAATCGGGATGATATTTCCCGAAACGCTGCACTTCTTCATAGCGATCCTTCATTTTGGTAAATTGCTGAATTAAATCTTGTGCTGCTCTATCTTGCTTTAATATATCATAGCACAGCCGATAATGCTCGGCTGTCTCAGACTGTATAATCATGCGGGCTAGCTGTTCCGCTTCTTCTAAAATTAACACGCTCTCAAGCGTAGCTATTATCATGTAGGACACCTCCGAATATTTATCATATCATATTTGCCGGAGAAGTCATAATTCCTGCTTTCACCAATTACACAATATGCTCCGCTATATTATAACGTCCCACTTTCCATGCTTCTTCATTTAAACAAACATAACTGATGCATGCATTTTTAAGAGGCGTTTTAAAATGAATTTCCTCCGGATGAATTGCGTGAAGAATCGCTTTTATAGCATGCGAATGTGCAACTATAATAACACGTTTTCCCTCGTGTTTTTTCGCAATGTCACAAAGTGCAGAGAAGCAGCGTTCTACAATTTCTTCATCACTTTCCATTCCTTCTACATCCCCCGCCGCAATCATCTCTCTCACGTGTACAATCGGTTTGCCGGATGCATCGCCGAAGTTTCGCTCCACAAAGCGTTCATCCAAATGTATGATATCAATCCCAACAGCATCCGCAATCATTTTGGCCGTTTCATGGGCCCGTACTAATGGACTGCTTATAATAGCGTCCCACTTTTCTTGACGAAGCAGGTCTGCACTTTGTCCCGCTTGTATCCTTCCAACTTCATTTAAAGGGATATCTTCTCTCCCTTGAATGATTTCTTGAAAGTTCCAATCGGTTTGCCCATGTCGTACTAAACAAATTTCCGTCATGCTGCTAGCTCCTTTTTCTCGTAGTCATCTTCTATTGTAGCAGAACTTTTGCATGACGGATACAGTTTTGCAGTTACAGACCGTTTTGCTGCTTCATGTATTGAAACATTTCAACCATAATAGATGCCATAGCAAGCTGGTTTTGGAATTTGGCTACGCGGTCTGGAATTGTTTTTCGATAATATTGCATCGCTGCCAGCTCAAACGTGTCCCGTTCTTCAGGATTTCTTGAAAGCTTACGATACCAGTACGGCTGTTCACGTATGAATTTCTGCAAATCCTCTTGGGATCGCACATATTCCATGAGCTCTCTTCTCACTCTACCCCTCCTAATCCTTTTGGAAGAAAAACGGGTTATTTTGCTGCTGTGGCTGCTGGCTTTGTTTTGTATTATTTCCTTGGAATTGCTGGATTACCTGCTGCACACTGCCGATGGTATTTGTAACATTCGTTAAATGATATTGAACTTGATCCATATTGATGTTTTTAATCAGTGACATCACTTGGCCCACGAAGTTTTTTTGCTCCCCAGATTCATTTCCTTGTGCAGCTGCCACAGCTGTTTGATCGCTTCCTTCCGTCCGATAAACATTCCATATCTCATCATTCTCTCCAAGTAAGTACCATTCTTCATAAAACTGCTGCCACGTTTTGGCGCCGCTGCGCACCTCTTGAATCATTTTAGGGTGATTTCGCACAAATTCCTTGAATTTTTGGACGGAAGGATGCGATTGTCCTTTTGTCATAGTCATTGTGATCACCTCTCCTCGGTTATATTACATTGTAAGAAAAAATGAGGCATATGGTTCGCCTATTTTCAGGCGAACCATATGCCTCATTTTTGAATAAAGTTTTGTGTATAGTATTTGTCATATACGCCTACACCAAGACCTGTAAATTGCGAATTTAATACATTTTTACGGTGTCCCTCGCTGTTCAGCCAGCCTTGCACTGCCGCAATGCCGTCCGCATAATTAGAAGCAATATTTTCTCCAGCTGCCCGGAACGGTACGCGTCCTTTGTTCAATCGATCACCCAGCGTTCCGTATGTAGGAGACTGATGTGCAAAATAATTAGATTCCTTCATATCCTTACTGTGTAAATAAGCTACTTGTGCTGTTTGTTCATCCCAAGATAATAACGGTAGTTGATGCCGGAGCCGAATAACATTTGTTAAATCCAAAATTTGTTTCGCATTCGCCTGTTCTACTTGCCCAAGACGTTCCGGCGGCAGCGCAGAAGGCTCCAAAAGCTGACCTGCATATACGAGCTGATAAGGACGCTGTTTTAATAATGTTTCTTCATCCATATATCGAATGCCTGATAGCTGTCTTGTAAATTTATCGAAGTATAATTGGGCCCAGCCGTTCTTCAATGTAATCAGCGGCTGTTCATTGAGCTCAGATTCTGATAATTCAAACTGATAGCTACTGTTGCTTCGTTCTAATGCTACTTCGTAAGAAAATGGATATTGGGCGTATATATCGTTATATTTTTCGCTTATTCGAAACGGAGATATGTCTACATTCTCTCCCGCAACATAAATTGTAACAATTTTATGATTCAAAACTCCGAATTGCACGTAATTCTTTAAATTTTGATTATAAATCCACCATTCGTAATCGTAAGCAGACGGCTCCATACGGGCGGGCTCTCCAAACTGCGCGAGCAAGCTTTCTGTCTCCCCTCCCAGCAGACGTGATACGGTTTGCGCGGATGTTTGTTCAATTTTGTTTTTCGGCTGTGATTCCATGATTTCTTTATGCTTCTTTGTTCCTTGTGACAATTGATTAATAATAAGTTTTCCGTACAAATTCACAAATAAAAGAAGGGCTGTCAAAAGCAAAATCTTAAGAAGTTTTTTCAATCAATATGCCTCCTGTAACCAGCATGACTAATACATGATACGAATAGAGCATTGTATATTACGGTACTCTCAATATATCATATTTTGTTGCGTTGAACAGATATTCCCCCTGCTTTTCCAAAAAGCTTTTTTATTTTATAATTGATTGCGCTTTCTTATTATTCGTACTATTATAAATCTAGATATCACTTTAATACTAAGGGGGATATGTATGAGATTTGAAGGTACAGAATTAGATGGCCAAGTGGTGGACTTCACTCGTCTGACTGAAGTTATGAGTGAGTACGGCTTTGTTTTAGCAGGACAATGGGATTATGAGCGCGCTACATATGATTATAAATTTGAAATGTTAAAGGATGTATATTATTTACGTGTACAAGCTTATGCTGTAGAGGGCGACATCGGCGGCCGTCATGCCCGTGTGAAGCTGCTTACGCCGCTTCTTGGCAAGCATTACTATCCGCATGGTGTGGAATACGGAGAAGGCGAGGAATTTCCACACGGCGTTCTTCAAAAAAGCAAGCAATTATTACATAACGTAAGCGAAGCTTTAAAAGCTCTTCAAGCAGAATAAAAAGAAAAAGGTGTATCAACTAGGATACGCCTTTATTATTTGCTCTACTTTTACATGAACGGCCTTAACCTGAAGCCCTGTTATGAATTCCACTTCTTTTTTTACATGCTCCTGAATGAACTGACATGTTCCCAAAATAGAGACGTTATGAAATAACGCTACTTTCACTTCAATGATAAGCCCCTTTTCATCATATTGAAGAAAAATCCCCTTTTCTCCCCTGTTTTTCCCGACAGCTTTATATACTGTTTCAGAAAGCGGGGAAATCGTTTTGGCTACTCCTTCTACTTCAGATACGACAATATAAATGAGCTCTGCCAAAGTCCGATCTGTTATGTGTAAAGCACCAAACGGCAGCATTTTCTGTATATCCATCTTCGCTCCTCGCTTTACTTTTTCTTTATCATATGTGTAGTCGAGGCAATTGGGCACAAATATACAAATCTTTTTCTGTTCTTATGTGTAAAAGCGGTAATCGGACTTCACTTTCTTATTATGTTCTATTTAGAAGAGAGATAAGGAGGAACGCTGTAGCTTTGAGCTTTATCTTTTTCCCGTTCTTCTCGCACCCACTTAAAGAAAACATAACCAATCATTGTTCCATATACAATCTCCTGAATAATCTTCATAACAATGCCGCCTGCCTGCTGATCCTCCAGTACCGGTATCCAATGGAGAAAATCAGGACCGGTAAGATGCAAGGAAGACAATGTGTCAGCAGGGACACAAAGCTGCATGGCCTGCATCCACGCTTGCGGGTCGGTGTATGTCATAAATAAAGGCTCACTGGCGAAAATGATTAGAGCACATGCAGGGGTAAGCAGCATACCATTTGCAAATATGTAGCCAATTTTTTTAATTTCACTTAAGGTTTGATTGCGCGGAAGCGGATTCAATACAGGCCACCACATCATAACGGAGGTGAAAAATAGTACAGCTAAAGTTAAAGGATGCAAAAGCTGGCTTTGCTTTACTGTATCAAACACAACAGGCAAGTGATAAATGGAAAATAGTCCGTTAAATACAAAAAGAGCAATCAGAGGCTTGGCAAAGCTTTTCAGAATAAGCTGTACAAGTCTATAACTGACGATATGCGCAAGAAGCCATGTCGGTAAACCCAATAAGAGTAGGGGCGGTACTGCAATGAACATAATAGCCATTTCAGCCATATGGGCACTGAAAATGATATGCCCGAGTAAATCAACAGGTCCCCCCTTTACAAGATATAAAAGAACAATGCCGCTCGTAAAATAAAACTGCTGCCTTTTGCTTACTTTCTCAGCATTAGGAAAACGAGTGCGGTACTTCCCAATGATTAGAAAATATGCAACTAAAACAGCAAGCATAAAAACGAAAAACACAGGGCTCCATAATGCTTCAAATCCGAAGATCCATAGGTTGCTCATGTTCACACGCTCCCTTTTCAGTAAGATATACTGCTAGCACATAGTAAAGCGGGGATTGATCGGCATCAATCCCCCTTGTTCCTAAAGCCATACAATTGTCATAAACGTTAGTACTGTAAGAAATGCCACTGTAATACCAGCGTATAAAAACAAAGTTGGCGCCTCATGTCCTTTATGGCTCATATGCATGAAATAGTAAAGCTGGAAAATAACTTGCACAACAGCAAGCAAGAGAATAAACGGCACAGAGAAAATCGGCGTGAACGTTTTTGGATAAGCAACAGCCAAAAATGCCACAATTGTTAAGAAAATCATTAAAGCAAACGTAATCAGTTGATGCTTCATTTCCTCCGCATTTCTCTTTCTGCGGTAAGCAAGATTTACTTTTGGATTTCCGCTAGTCGTTTCTTTCATCGCCATTGTTTATCCCACCATTCCCATTAAATATACTACAGTGAAAATAAACACCCAAACTACGTCAATAAAGTGCCAATACAGAGAAGCCACATAGTATTTTGGTGCGTTGTAAAGGTTTAACCCGCGCTTTGCATTGCGAACCACTAATGTTGTGATCCAAAGCAATCCGAAAAATACGTGTGCCCCGTGCGTGCCGACGAGTGTATAGAACGCAGAACCGAATGCGCTGCTTCTCATCGTAAGCTTGAATTCATGGATATAATGATTAAACTCGTAAATTTCAAGCCCCAGGAAGCCTGCCCCAAGCAATACTGTAATAACAAACCAAAACTGCATCTTCTTGAAGTTAAAGTTTCTCATATGATAAATTGCATACACGCTCGTTAAGCTGCTCGTTAATAGAAGCATAGTTGCTACGAATACGAGCGTAATCTCAAACATATCCTTTGTTGTCGCTCCACCGTTTGTGGAGTTTTTCAAGGATAAGTACGTTGCGAAGAGAGAGGCGAACAGAACCGTCTCTCCTCCTAAGAATAACCAAAATCCTAAAAATTTATTTTTCCCCTCAAGGGTTGCTTTTTCCGCTTCAGCCGGGAACGTTTCAGCCGTTAATCTTTCTTCTGCGTGCATTATGCCTTAACCCCCTTGTCATCATCTAAATCTTCCTTATGGATATGATAACCGTGGTCGTCAATAACAGAACGTAAGAACATGGCACCAAGGGTTATCCCTAAGCCGAGCAGCGCTACAACTAACCATAGCTTCTCCTTGCCGCCTTCCATATACATAGCTCCAAATGCAGCTACAAACAGCCCAAATGAAATAACAAACGGTAAGAACGAAGAATTCGGCATATGGATATCGCCTACTGGTTCTGCTGGTGTCACTTCGTTTTTACCTTCCATTTTTTCGATCCAAAGTGGATCTAAACCGCGTACAAACGGCAATTGTTTAAAGTTATATTCGGGGGTCGGACTTGGAAGAGACCATTCTAATGTACGACCACTCCCCCATGGATCACGGCCGCATTGCTTGCCGGATACGGTTGTTTTCACAACGTTATAAAGTAAAACAATTACCCCAAAAGCCATGAAAAGCGCTCCGACGGAACTAATCAAGTTGCCGGTTTCCAATCCTTGACCCGGAAGGAATGTAAAGTAACGGCGAGGCATCCCCATCAAACCGAGGAAGTGTTGAATAAAGAAAGTTAAATGGAAACCGATAAAGAATAACCAGAATGATATTTTCCCTAATGTTTCATTTAGTATTTTGCCAAACATGAGCGGCCACCAGTAATGTACGCCGGCCAATATACCTAATACTACCCCGCCTACGATAACATAGTGGAAATGAGCTACTACAAAGTAGGAGTCATGGAATTGATAGTCTGCAGGGGCAGACGCGAGCTGGATACCTGTTACTCCCCCCATTACGAAGGTAGGAATGAACGCAACCGCATACAGCATCGGCACTGTAAAGCGGATGCTGCCGCCCCATATTGTGAACAGCCAGTTAAAAATCTTAATCCCTGTCGGAACAGCAATTGCCATAGTGGCTACCGCAAAGATAGAGTTCGCGATGGGACCTAAACCTGTTGTGAACATATGGTGAGCCCATACCATGAATCCTAAGAATCCGATTAATACAGTCGCAAACACCATGGAAGAATATCCGAATAGTCGCTTTTTTGAGAATGTTGCGAGAATTTCAGAGAAAACTCCAAACGCCGGGAGAATTAGAATATATACTTCCGGGTGTCCGAAGATCCAGAATAAATGCTCCCAGATAACCGTGTTCCCGCCAAGAGCCGGGTGAAAAAATTGTGTTCCAAATAAACGATCTAATCCTAAAAGCGCCAATCCTACTGTTAACGGCGGGAAAGCAAACAAAATAAGTGCGGATACAACAAACGCTGTCCAAGTAAACATCGGCATGCGCATATATGTCATACCCGGGGCACGCATATTAATGATAGTTACGAGAAAGTTAATTCCCCCGATTAATGTACCGATACCCGAAATCTGAAGACCTAGTATATAGAAGTCTACACCGTGCGTTTTAGCTGTAAGAGTCAATGATGCATAAGAAGTCCATCCTGCGTCCGGTGCTCCTCCCAAAAACCAGCTTAAGTTCAGAAATACGCCTCCAAAGAAGAACAACCAAAAGCCTAATGCGTTTATGAATGGAAATGCCACGTCACGGGCACCGATTTGAAGCGGTACAGCTGCGTTCAACAGTGCAAATATGAGCGGCATCGCTGCCAAGAAAATCATTGTCGTACCATGCATTGTCATTACTTGGTTATATGCGTCTCCTACCAGAAAATCATTGTTCGGCACAGCCAGCTGATAGCGAATAAACAACGCTTCAAGCCCGCCGGCTACAAAGAATAATCCTCCTGCAATCAAGTAGAGAATGGCGATTTTCTTATGGTCTACTGTTGTTAAGTAATCCCAAAGCACGCTTTTTTTCTTCGCTACAGAACTCACGTTTTTACCCCCTCTTCCCCTTACTTCTTAACCTTCAAGCCTGACAGATATGCAGTAAGCGCATCTATTTGCTCGTCAGTTAAATTGCCATACTTTTCAGACATTAAATTGCCTGGTTTGACACTTTCTGGGTCTTTCAGCCATGCCTTTAAGTTTTTATCAGTGTGCTCTAAAACGCCGGCTACCATATCACGATCGCCGAAGTTCGCTAAGTTTGGTGCAACGCGTGCTGCCGGCGGACGAGCATCGTTTGCATCCACTGCGTGACAGCCTATACAGCTCTTTTGGAAAATCTGCTGACCTTCTTGCGCTTGTGCAGAAGCTGCCGGCTGCTTTCCGTCTTGCTTCTTCATAGCAGCTACCCAGTCTTTGTACTCGCTTTCATTAACGGCTTTAACTTTGAACTGCATCAGAGCATGAGAAGGACCGCAAAGCTCTGCACAAAATCCGTTGTACGTGCCGGCTTTATCAGCCTGAAGCCACATTGTATTTGTGTTTTCCGGGTTTGTATCCGTCTTCCCTGCCAAAGATGGAACCCAGAAGGAGTGCTTAATGTCAGCACCTTTTAAGTTTAAGTATATTTTCTTGCCTGTAGGGATAATTAAATCTTGTGAAGTAACGACCTTTTCATTTTTGTAAGCAAATTCCCACCAATAGAGGCGTGCCGTTACATCAATCACAACTGTATCCTTATCAAGCTGCTGTTTCTGTGCAGGTTTCACATCCGCAAGCTTAAAGGTATATGTAACTGTAGGAACAGCCAATACTAAGAGCAAAAGAATCGGGATGACTGTCCAAATAATTTCAAGCTTGTGGTTACCTTCTACCTGCCTAGGAATCACATGTTCCTGTCCTTTTTTCTGACGGAACTTCACAATCACGTAAATAAAGATTGCAGTAACAATTAGCACTACAAATACCATGATTGCACTTGATAACAGCAATAAATCATATTGCATCTTTGCTACTTCGCCCTGCGGAATCAAAGTAGATTGAAAGGCTTTACCGCATCCCCCTAACAGTAAAGCCAGCAAAGAAACAAGCGAGATCAGTCGCCACTGTTTCATCAAACAAACCCCACTTTCTTCGTTGATTAGATTTTACTTTATAGTAACCTAAAGTAAATCCCGACGTTGAAAATTTCCCCTTCCCCTTTTCCCCTTAAAACATGACAACAACAATCATGGAAATAAATAAGATTGTTAAATAGTTTAAGGAGTACACAAACATTTGAACGGACCACTTTATGTCGTCCTTCATACGGAATCCGTAGATTCCAAGTGCAAGCCAGCCGATGTTCAGCAAAGTTGCAATCACCACGAAAACAGTGCCTAAAGAATACATATAGAATGGAAGCGGCAATAAGCACGCAACCCAAATCACAATTTGGCGTTTTGTCATTTCAAAACCGTGTACAACCGGAAGCATTGGAATGCCTGCTTTGCGATACTCCTCCACTCGCTTCATCGCAAGCGCAAGAAAATGCGGAATTTGCCAGATGAACATAAGAAGGAACATCATCCAAGCAATGAAATGCAAATTGGCATCAACCGCTGCCCACCCCATTAACGGCGGAACGGCACCTGATACGCTTCCCACTACCGTATTCAGTGTATAGTTCCGCTTTGTCCATAAGGAATACAATACAACATATGTGAAAGTACCAATAAATCCGATGAATGCCGCCATCAGAGTTGTTAACAACAAGAAAGTAAAACCTAATAAAAGCAAAATGGCGCCAAATGCAAATACAAAGCTGCCTTTGAACTTTCCGGTCACTGTTGGACGATTCTTTGTTCTTTCCATCAAGTGATCAATATCGCGGTCAATGTAGTTATTCATAGTGCAAGAACCGGCAATAATAAGAGCGGACCCAAGCAGGGTATAAATCATTTTATCCCAGTGGTCGCTAAAGCTTAAACCATTAAAATGCAGAGCTAACCAAAAACCAGTAAATGCCGTTAACGAGTTGGAGTTGACAAGACCCATCTTCATCAGCGCGAACAAATCTTCTTTTAGAGATGTTTGCGGTATATCATTAACAGCTGGCTGCTCGTGCAGCTGACTACTAACTTGCCCCATTTTAAGAGCCTCCTTCAATAATGTTTCTATATTTGCTCAGCTTTAGTTCATTCCTTGCTCTATTATCTAGAGCTGAGCAATGGTGCACAAATGAAGCTTTCCCCTTCGTCTTTCACTTACAGAAAGGGGAATCTTCTTATTCAGGTTTATATAGCTATATTATTACAGTAGAGATGTTGTTTTGGAGATTACAAGAATCCTACTATAAACTTACTCGACTATATTAAAACATATTTCATTAAGAAATTGTGAAATAAACTTGAACTTTTTGTGTCGCTCCCTAACTTTTATGCTTGTACCATAATCATACCATGAAATACCTTTTTATGATAAAGCATTTTGTCAAATTTCGTATGCAATTGTTTCTATGATTGAAAGAATTGTTGGTTTTCTAACAAGAACATAATGTGTATTCTCTTATTTTTATGCACAATGACATGTGTCAAAATGGTGTCCGCTTGCATATTCCTTTGCTATTTTATTGGTTTTTATATATCATAGGACTGTGGTAAATTTCTTTTTATTAGGTGACCTATTTTACCAAAATATCGCAACATAACTTCATAGAGAAAGTAGGTGAAAAGCTTGCAACGATTCCTAAAATGGTTAGGGGTTGTAACCAGCTTAGATCTTTTGCTCGTTCTGCTTGGCGGAGCGCTAGTAACCAAAACCGGGTCAGGACAGGGTTGCGGTAAATCATGGCCTTTATGCCATGGCCAGCTTATTCCTCACCCATTAACATTAGACACTGTAATTGAACTGAGTCATCGAATTGTCTCTGGCTCTGCAGGCATTTTGGTACTTTTATTATGTGTACTTTCTTGGATTTACATTGGACATGTTCGTGAAACAAAGCCTTTAGCGATTGTGGCATTTTTATTTCTAATTGCACAAGCTCTTATTGGCGCTGCTGCAGTTGTATGGGGACAGTCTTCAACCGTGCTGGCGCTTCATTTTGGCATTTCACTAATTTCTTTTGCATCCGTCCTATTGTTAACGTTACTTATTTTTGAAGTGGATAAAAAATTTGATGCACACTCTTTAATTGTAGACAAGAAAATGCGATTTCATATTTTTGGTGTTACAATCTATAGCTATATAGTGGTATACACAGGCGCGTTAGTCCGCCATGAGAAAGCCAGCTTAGCTTGTCCAAACTTTCCTATGTGCAGCAAATTCAGTCCATTCCCCACTCAGTTTCATGAGTGGGTGCAGATGGGGCATCGCTTTGCAGCAAGTTTAATTTTTGTTTGGATTCTATATGCAACCATACTTGCAATTCGGCAATATAAGCAGCAGCGAGTTATATATTGGGGATGGATTATTTCCCTTATTCTTGTGACACTGCAAATCATTGCCGGCATACTTATCATTTATACAGAGGCAAGCTTATTTGTAGCTCTTATGCATTCACTTTTTATTTCTTGCTTGTTTGCGGTTTTATGCTACCTTGTCATACTTGCAGCAAGAGGAAGCTCTCGCTAGTCCCTATAAAAAATGCTCTATCCACAGCGGATAGAGCATTTTTTATTACTATTTTTCTTATTTAGTCAGCTCGATCAGTAAATCACCAGTTTGAATGGCCTCTCCATCTTTTACGTACACTTCTTTTACTACACCTGAAAACGGAGCTTGAACAGTCGTTTCCATCTTCATTGCTTCTGTAATGGCAACAGATTCTCCTTTTTTCACCTGATCCCCTGTTTTTACAAGGAGTTTAATTACAGTGCCCGGCATGGTAGCATTAATATGGTTCGGGTTATCACGGTCCCCTTTTACTCGCTGGGTAACTACCCCTTTAATACTTTCATCTTTAATAATGACTTCACGCGGCTGTCCATTCAATTCAAAATATACGACACGCGTTCCATCAGGCTGCGGTTCACTTACAGAAATGAGCTTCACGTTTAAAGTTTTTCCGCGTTCAATTTCCATTTCAGTCTCTTCACCCAAACGCATTCCATAGAAAAACGTTGGTGTATCTAACACGGATACATTACCAAATTTGTCAAATATTTTTTGATAATCCATGTACACTTTAGGATAAAGTGCGTATGACAGCATATCAAACATGGTAACTTGGCGATTTAATTTATGGAACAGCGTTTCTTGCAGTGTGCTAAAATCAACCGGCTCGAGCAACTCACCCGGACGAACTGTAAGAGGTTCTTTTCCTTTTAAAATAATGCGCTGCAGTTCTTTTGGAAAACCGCCGTAAGGTTGTCCTAAATATCCTTCAAACAACTCTACAACAGAGTCTGGAAAATCCAGCGTTTCGCCGCGCTCATAAATATCATCTTCTGTTAAATGATTTTGTACCATAAATAAAGCCATATCGCCCACGACTTTTGAAGATGGGGTTACTTTTACAATATCTCCAAACATATCGTTGACCCGGCGATACATTACTTTCACTTCATCGAAGCGATCGCCGAGACCAACCGCTTTTGCCTGTTGCTGCAGATTGCTGTATTGTCCTCCCGGCATTTCATGCATATACACCTCTGTATGCGGAGCATTCATGCCGCTTTCGAAGTGTGAATAATACTTGCGCACATCTTCCCAATAATGTGAAAGTTGTTCTAAAGCATGAATATCTAGATCCGGTTTGCGCTCATTGCTTTCTAAAGCATAGTAAAGTGTATTGGCACTTGGCTGTGAAGTTAGACCGGCCATAGAGCTGACAGCTACATCAACAATATCCACGCCTGCTTCAATCGCCTTAGTGTAAGTGAATATACCATTTCCGCTTGTATCATGGGTATGCAAGTGGATTGGAATGGAAACTGTTTCTTTCAAAGCAGATACCAACTCGTAGGCAGCTGCCGGTTTCAATAGCCCGGCCATATCTTTAATGCCAAGAATATGCGCACCTGATTCCTCAAGTTCCTTAGCTAAATTTTTATAGTATGTTAAATCATATTTGCTGCGCAACGGATCGTGGATGTCACCCGTATAACAAATAGTCGCTTCCGCCAATTTGCCGCTTTCACGCACCGCATCAATAGCCACGCGCATACCTTCTACCCAGTTTAAGCTATCAAATATGCGGAATACGTCAATTCCAGCCTGTGCAGAGGACTCAACGAATTTTTTAATGACGTTATCTGGATAGTTCTTATAACCAACTGCATTGGAAGCGCGAAGAAGCATTTGAAACAAAACATTTGGCATATGTTCGCGAAGCTGTAGCAATCGCTCCCAAGGATCTTCCTTTAAGAAACGGTATGCAACGTCAAAAGTAGCACCGCCCCACATTTCCATAGAAAACAGATTTGGAAGCATACGAGCAGTTGGTTCTGCAATTCGCTTCAAATCTTGCGTGCGGATACGCGTAGCCAGCAATGATTGATGTGCATCACGGAAGGTAGTGTCTGTAAGCAGTACGCCCTTTTGTTCTTGTACCCATTTCACCAAACCTGCCGCGCCGCGTTCTTCAAGAATTTGCTTCGTTCCTGGTTTGATAGATTCCGAATATTTAAGCTTCGGCATGCGCGGCTCTGGGAAAATCGGTTTTTCCTTTTTCCCGACGCCCGGAAAACCGTTGACTGTAACAGACCCGATATACGTAAGCATTTTCGTACCGCGGTCTTTTCGTTTTGGGAAGACAAAAAGCTCAGGCGAAGAATCGAGAAAAGACGTATCATATTCACCTGATAAGAAATTCGGGTGTTTTACTACATTTTCTAAGAATGGAATATTCGTTTTAATACCGCGAATCCGAAACTCTTTTAGGTTGCGCTCCATCTTAGCTGCAGCTTGTTCAAATGTAAGCGCCCATGTTGTTACTTTCACAAGCAAGGAATCATAGTATGGCGTAATAACAGCACCTTGAAAACTATTTCCTGTATCGAGTCGTACACCAAATCCTCCGCCTGAGCGATACGCCATGATTTTTCCTGTATCAGGCATAAAATTGTTAAGCGGATCTTCCGTTGTCACACGCGACTGAATTGCGAACCCGTGCGTTACAATTTTATCTTGATGCGGAATCCCTACTTTATCGCTATGTAAATTGAATCCGTCGGCAATCAAGATTTGCGACTGTACGATATCAATACCAGTAATCATTTCTGTAATTGTATGTTCTACTTGCACGCGCGGATTTACTTCGATAAAATAAAATTCGTTATTTTTCACGAGAAATTCTACCGTTCCGGCATTCACATAATTTACATTTTTTGAAAGATGAACAGCAGCTTCGCAGATGCGGTTACGTAAACCTTCGGGTAACGAAACACTCGGCGCTACTTCCACTACTTTTTGGTGACGCCGCTGCACAGAGCAATCGCGTTCATATAAGTGCACAACGTTTCCATCATGGTCTGCGAGAATTTGCACTTCAATATGCTTTGGATTTTCTACAAACTTTTCTACATACACTTCATCATTTCCGAATGCGGCCTTCGCTTCGGATTTTGCCCGGTCATACGCTTCCTTTACACCTGCTGCGTTGCGAACAATTCGCATGCCGCGTCCGCCGCCGCCAAGGGATGCCTTAATAATGATTGGATAACCATGCGCTTCTCCGAATGCTTCAACCTCCGCCAAGCTCTCTACAGGTCCGTCGCTTCCCGGTATAATAGGAATACGAGCCAGCTGCGCTTGTGTTCTTGCTTTTACTTTATCTCCGAACATGTCCAAATGTTCACTTTTCGGACCAATAAAGATAAGGCCTTCTTCTTCACAACGCTTTGCAAAGTCGATATTTTCAGATAAGAAGCCGTATCCTGGATGAATTGCATCTACGTTATTACTTTTTGCAATTTCAATAATTCCTTCAATATCAAGATACGCATCAATCGGCTTTTTGCCTTCACCGACAAGGTATGCTTCATCGGCCTTGTAGCGATGATAAGATCCCGTATCTTCTTTGGAATAGACAGCTACCGTCCGAAGCCCAAGCTCCGTACAAGCACGGAAAACACGGATGGCAATTTCACCACGGTTTGCTACCAGCACTTTTTGAATTCTTTGTAGCTTTTTCACGATTCTCCCCCTCTTCTTTTACGACAATGACAAATATGAAACTATTTTAATTATCATAACGTATTTTTCAGAAAATGATAAGTATTCTGTATTATCTATTATACAAATTTAGTATAGCACACACAAACAAAAGTAAACACCATTCCGTATATCACATTAACATTAATATGATATACTATTTTTGTTTTAAGGATTTTCGTATAGTTCATTTATAAAACAATACGACTAATTTGCAATATTTTTCAAAAAATTATATATCCCTAACTAAAAAATATATAAAAAAGAACGCTGTTCATTTGAACAGCGCCCCTAATCGGCATTCATAAAATCTAAATTTTTTTCTATATTTATGAGCACAATCCTATTTCACTACAACAAGGTGCGGCTTTTGCGGCACAGTCTCCTGCTTCATTTCCTGCTTCGTTTCCTGCTCCTTTACCCGCGCAGAAATGTTGAGAAGCAATCCCACCGATGCCAAATTTACAACAAGGGAGCTTCCGCCAAAGCTGATAAACGGCAACGGAACTCCTGTAAGAGGCATCATTCCTGTAATACCCCCAATGTTTACAACAGATTGAATGGCAATCATACTGCCGATACCGACTGCAATCATGCTTGCAAACGGGTCACGGCTCTTTTTTGCAAGCTGGAAAGCACGAAGGATAATAACAAGCAAACAAATAAGTACAATCGCTACCCCAAGTATACCGAGCTCTTCTGAAATAATTGCTATAATAAAGTCAGTGTGAGGTTCCGGCAAATACCCGCTCTTTTGTATGCTGTTTCCGAGACCTGCCCCCTTTACGCCGCCAGAAGCAATAGCGATAAAGGAGTTGATGAGCTGCAATCCCGCACCCGTCGGATCAGCAAACGGATTGATGTATGCAGTGAAACGGGACACTTGCACCTTCGTCAGCTTTGCCGCCGCTACGAAATATAGTGTAGGTCCCCATATAATAGAAGTTAACAAAACGCGCTTAAACAGCTGCTCTACCGAAATACCGGAACAAATCGTCATCATTATAATGACACCTGCAATAAGCATATCCGTCCCGAGATCCGGCTGCTTATAAATAAGCGCGAATACTAGAATTAAATAGAAGCCAATGCCACCGACGCCCTGTATGTATGATTCATTCAATTCCTGTTTTTTTGCATAAAATCGTGCGACCACTAAAATAACGGCCAGCTTTGTAAATTCTGCAGGCTGAATTCCAAACAACCAGGATTGTGCATTATTGACTGTAACGCCTATTTTTAATACTAAAACCAGCAAAACGATCGTAACACCATAAATAAAAAAAGCAATCCCTCTTTTTTTCAAAATAGCATAACGTAATCGAAACATGATAAGTAAACCAAATAGTCCTACTCCCATGGCTCGCAGCTGCGACAGAAAAAAATGATTGCTTGAATATCCGTATTTTTCATATCTCGTAATCGCAACGATTGAGCTGGCGCTGTATACCATAATCACTCCGATTGTGCATAGCAAAATAAGCGGAAGCACCAAAGAGTAATCCAAAGACTTCCATGCTTTTTTCATATCGAATCCTCTTTCTCCCTTAATATTAATTCTTTTATTCCATATGCACCCGCTGTCTTCCTCCTCATAAATGTGAAAACAGTGTTTCATTGCATAAAAAAGCTCAAACCTGGTTAGTTTGAGCCCTCTATGTGAACCCGTTATTGTTTCTTTGTGAATGCCTCATGCAACGCAGAAAGCTCGCGCTCCAATTCGCCGAGAATCTCCTTGCCCTGCGCTTCTTCAATTAATCTAAGCCGAACGGCAAAGTCGACTTCGCGAGACAATCCGAACATTTGGGTATCTAATACCTCTTCATATAACGGACATTGCGGCATGGTCAGATGGTCCATTTGCACCTTAATAAGTTTTAAAATTTTCTCTGCATCAGCTTTTAGAAGGGCAAGTGCCTTTTCCTGATGATTCGTTACTGTCTCAGACGCCAAATTGATTCCCTCCGTTTCCGTTCAACTCTCCTATCCTATCTTTTAATATTAAAGATAGTTTTGACAAATTGCAATAAAAATATTTCCTTTATGCGCCGTAGGTGACAATGCTTCGTGCCACCATTATACTGAATAGCAGGAGCATAAAACAAATGGGGGATATTGCTATGAACAACATTTTATTTATTGACGGAAAAGTAACGTATTCCATTACACTTGATCCCGGCGTTTGGATTTTTGATGACAGGAAAGTAGACTTGCTTACCTACTTTCAAACATCGCATGAAGACTACGACGAGCTTGAAGAGTATAAGAAAAAGGTCTCTAAGCATTGGGACCGGGAAATTCGGGAGGGTGCCATTTTTCCTCCTGTGAATAAAAGCATTTCAAAGTTTGAGAAGGAACGGATTATTACAGGAACATTCGGTATGCCGCTTCGGCCTTTTTTAGCAAATGCTGATTTAGAAGAAGGTGCATCGAGAGTAGAAATCCATACAGAAACGGATACTTACACAATTTCTTTGGAAGAGGCAATGCACGCCATCCTTGGCTTCTCAAAGGACGGCAAGCCGTTAAAAGAAGACGGCCCTGTGCATTTTTATTTCGGTGACGGCAAAAACATAGATGCACCGATTAAACAGGTGCGCCGATTTACAGTACTATAATAAGAAAAACGCCCTGTTTCGGGCGTTCTTCTTTTGTTATAACAAGTCAGCTGCCAATTGCGCCAAGCTTGAGCGCTCGCCTTTTACAAATTTTACATGACCGCTGATTTTTTGCTCTTTAAACTTCTCTACTACATAGGTTAATCCGTTGTTGTATTCATCCAAATAAGGATGGTCGATTTGCTGCGGATCTCCCATTAACACAATTTTACTTCGCTCGCCGACACGCGTTAAAATGGTTTTTACTTCGTGTTTCGTTAAGTTTTGTGCTTCATCAATGATGATAAACTGCTCAGGAATGCTGCGGCCGCGAATATACGTTAACGCTTCTACTTCAATTGATCCCATTCCTGCAAGGATCGCATCTAATTCTCCAGGCTTTTTCGTATTGAATAAATACTCAAGATTATCGTAAATCGGCTGCATCCAGGGACGAAGCTTTTCTTCTTTTTCACCTGGCAAATATCCAATATCCTTGCCAACCGGAACAATCGGACGGGCGACAAGCAGCTTTTTATACAAGCCTAAATCCTCTGTTTGCATCAAACCTGCAGCTAAGGCCAGAAGCGTTTTTCCTGTTCCTGCTTTACCTATCAGCGTCACAAGCGGAATGTCGTCCCGCAAAAGCAGCTCCATTCCCATGATTTGCTGTACATTTCGTGCACGTACGCCCCAAATTTGCTCATTTTGAAATACAAGTTTCTTTATTTTTCTTCCCGTATGATCTACGATGCCCACTGCTGATCCTGAACCTCCGAGCGCGTCTTTCATAAGGACAAACTGATTGGAGTAAAGAGGGTGATTGACTATGTCAGTCACCGCTAATTCTCCTTTTTCATAAAATCGGTTCAGCAAATCTTTTTGTATGTAGTACTCTAGAAAGCCGGTGTATATGTTATCCATTTCTATGACACGATCGCTCAAATAATCCTCTGCCTGCAGCCCGAGCGCATCTGCCTTCACTCGCACCAATACGTCTTTACTTACAAGAATAACCGGTTTGCCGTCTTCCTTTTCTTGCTCTTCAAGATAAAGATTTTTAGCGACAGCCAGAATGCGATTATCATTTGTTTTCTCTACAAAAATTTCCTGCAGTTGGACGAATGAACGATGATTTAATTCAATGCGGAACGTTCCCCCGTTTTCAAGCGGAATACTTTCATGAAGCTTTCCAAGCTCGCGGAATTTATCAATAAGCTTAGATACATGACGGGCATTTCGGCCGATCTCATCCATATAGCGTTTCTTTGAATCCACTTCCTCTAGTACAACAGCTGGAATCACTACTTCATTATCTTTAAAAGAAAAAATAGACAATGGATCTTGTAAAAGCACATTCGTATCAAGAACATAAATTTTACTCAATCTGTTACCCCCTGACTCCACCATAGTGAACAAGGGTTTCATCCACAGGCTATGGACGAACCGTTGTTATAATATATGTGCTGCTTTCACGAGATAGAATGGATTAGAAAGGAAAATTCCTTTACAAAAAAGGATGAACAGCCTTCTTGGTGTTCATCCTTATGTACATCAGTATTCTTTCATTGCTGTTAATACTTGATTATCGAGCCTCGCTGCTGCACGCGGGTCATACGTTTTTTCATACTTTGGTTCCACAGACAGCTTAGAGCCGTAAAACATTACGTCGCGTACTTCTTCAATCGTCACTTCTAAAAGCGCAAGCTTAAGCGGAATGTCCTCGATGCGATCTGTTTTAATTTCTGTTTTTCCGCTGATAGAGTATACGGATTCATTTGCCATGACGTTTAAAACAATAGACGGATTATGACGTAAGTTTTCGACGATACGGGAGCGCTGATCTACGGCAAATCGGATTGTGGCCGTATTCATCGCATATATCCAAGATATTGCACTCACATTTGGAGAGCCTTTCTCAAAATCAATCGTTGCAACTGTCACGATGCGCTCCTCTTGTAACGCATGAAGCAAATTTTCAGTTAATACAGGTTCTACTACGTTTGCCATCACTTACACCTCCCTATACTGTTCTACTCTCATCATACCGTGATTTCCTAATAATGAAAATATTTATTTTTTCGTAATGAAACATGGTATACTGGGTACAGAATTTGTTTGATAGAGGTGACATAATGAGAGTTAAATGTATTTTGTGCGAGATCATTGAACAGCTGGACGACGAAAACCCGCTTGCCAAGCGTCTTCGCAACCGTCCTATTCATACATATATGTGTCAGCGCTGTCATGACCGTATTGCAGAGCGTACAAAGGAGCGTCTGGAGACGGGAAAGTTTCGCTTGTACCGTGATAAGCAGCTAGAAGAGGAATGGTGACTCTTGCTTATTTGTCCATTAAAGAAACACCGGCTGTAATCGCTATGAACGTTTTTTCTTTTTGGATGTTAGGTCATATCATGTACGCTGTAACTCTTGCTTACACTTATGAAAAAAGCCCTTATCTGAGATGAGGGCTTTTATTTATAGATAGAACCGTATGAACCTCCCCCACTTACCGTTACACACCATTCACACGCTTGAAGTGGAAATTATTCTCGCCTAATTTATGATAAAAAATTGCGGCATGTCCAGCTCCGCCGGCTCCGCTTTTCTTAATAGTTTTTAAATTTTTCCGGCTCGCGGTTCATTTGATCCAAGTAACAATCAATCAGCTCTAATGGAAAACGTGTCGTTTTTGTTTGCTCTCCTATTTCGTACGTAATGAAATACATATCCTCCAGCTTTTCCACCATCACCTTGCTGATGCCGTAATCGTTGCGCAGCATGTCATCAAACAGTTCATATGTTTCCTGAGCCGCCTGATCATCAAATCTTGCCTCAGCCACAACTTTAATAGTCAGCCAATTATAAATTGCATCTTGTACAGATCGCATCGCCTTTCCCCCTTATGCTTGCTGCTTCTTCGCCTGATGCAGCCGCAGCTTATAAATACCAAGTACAATGGCCACCACAACGAGTCCTTCTGCTACCGGCAAGAATACTGCGAAGAATGTTAAAATGGTGCATCCCAGCACAAGCAGTATATATATGATAATGTTTTGCAAAAGCGGCAATTTACGTGCGAACCCAAGATTATATACAAGTATGCTGAGTATAATAATTGTTCCATATAACATCCACATACCGCTTTGTGCATTGTCATTTACATTATAAAGCCTTGCGAAAAACGTCATTCTCTCCAGCACGTTCACGTCCACGTTTATTTCTCCCCTTTTCCCCTATTCTACTATAAGAGTACCTTGCTTCGAAATGGCTGTCTAGTGTAAACGTTTTAAATAGGAGAAAAAGAAACGCCTCTGCTCTCGCAGAGGCGTCGTATATATTATTGTTCCATTTCCGCATACTTTTTCTTTTTAGCCATGCGTTCGCGCTCGTTTTTATCCAAAATCTTTTTGCGAAGACGAATGGATTCCGGCGTTACTTCACAATACTCGTCATCATTCAAGTATTCTAAAGACTCCTCAAGCGTCATAATACGCGGCTTTTTCATTGTCGCTGTTTGATCTTTGTTTGCAGAACGGATATTTGTTGCTTGTTTTACTTTTACAATGTTAACTGTCAAGTCGTTCTCACGTGTATGCTCTCCCACAATCATGCCTTCATATACTTCCGTACCCGGCTCTAAGAAGATAATACCGCGATCTTCTATCTGCATAATGCCGTAAGTAGATGCTTTTCCTGCTTCCATAGAAACTAGCACACCTTGACGGCGGCCGCCGACTTGACCAGCCTGCATCGGCTGATAACTGTCAAAGGAATGGTTAATGATGCCGTAGCCGCGTGTTAATGTCAAAAATTCTGTTGTATAACCGATTAATCCGCGTGCAGGCACCATGAAAACAAGACGCACTTGTCCGCTTCCGTTGTTAATCATATCAAGCATTTCGCCTTTACGAGCGCCCATAGATTCGATGATCGAGCCTGTATGCTCTTCAGGAACATCGATTTGAACACGCTCTACAGGTTCGCTTCTTACACCGTCGATATTTTTGATGATAACTTCCGGCTTAGATACTTGTAATTCATATCCTTCACGGCGCATATTTTCAATTAAGATAGACAAATGCAGCTCACCGCGGCCGGATACGATCCAAGCATCAGGAGAATCTGTATTTTCTACACGCAGGCTCACGTCTGTTTGCAATTGCGCACGAAGACGCTCTTCGATTTTACGCGCTGTCACATACTTTCCTTCACGTCCCGCAAACGGACTGTTATTCACAAGGAACGTCATTTGCAGCGTAGGCTCATCAATTCGAAGTACAGGAAGCGCTTCTTGATGCTCCACCGGACATACTGTTTCACCTACGTTAATGTCTTCCATACCGGAAACCGCTACTAGGTCTCCTGCTTTTGCTTCTTGGATTTCTTCACGCTTTAAGCCAAAGAATCCGAAAATTTTCGTTACGCGGAACTGCTTGATGCTTCCGTCGAGTTTCATAAGGGAAACAGATTGACCGACTTTCATCGTACCGCGGAATACGCGTCCGATTCCGATACGGCCCACATAATCATTGTAATCCAAAAGCGCAACTTGGAATTGCAGCGGCTCTTCGCTATTGTCTACAGGCGCTGGAATATGTTCAACGATTGTATCAAATAAAGACTTCATGTTTTCTTCTTGACTAGCCGGATTCGGATCCAGACTTGCCGTACCGTTAATACCGGAAGCATACACTACCGGGAATTCCAGTTGCTCTTCGTTCGCTCCAAGCTCGATGAACAAGTCTAACACTTCATCGACGACTTCTTCCGGACGAGCAAAATCACGGTCAATTTTGTTCACGACAACAATCGGAGTCAACTTTTGCTCAAGCGCTTTTTTCAGTACAAAGCGGGTTTGCGGCATACATCCTTCATAAGCATCTACTACAAGAAGAACGCCGTCTACCATTTTCATGATACGTTCAACTTCTCCGCCGAAATCTGCGTGTCCCGGTGTATCTAAAATATTAATACGAGTATCGTTATAATTAATAGCTGTATTTTTCGCTAAAATTGTAATACCACGTTCTCTTTCTAAATCATTAGAATCCATAGCGCGCTCATCTACTTGTTCGTTGCTGCGGAATGTTCCGGCTTGACGAAGCAATTGGTCAACCAACGTTGTTTTCCCGTGGTCAACGTGCGCGATAATCGCTATATTACGTAAATCTTCTCGTTTTTTCAAAATGTCCAACTCCTAATGTCTCTTTTTGGTCCTTCTCTATTATAAGAGTGAAACGTATCAGTTGCAATCTAAATGAAAAAGGCTCGTTAAAATATGGTTGTTTTCCTATAATCTTGTACAGTACAATAAAGCTGGAGGGTGAAACAATGGAACACATTCAATACCGTTTACTAATGATTGCTCTTGTTGCTGTAATTTTTATGATTGGCATTGGTATTATGATTGCTGAAAATAGCACAATCGGCACCATTGTTTGCGTAATTGGCACAATTGCTTCTATAGGCTACGGCTTTATAACAAAGCGGAAGCTGCGCAAGCAATAAAACTCGACTTCTGTGATATCACAGAAGTTTTTTCATTTCCTTATGAATAAAATTCCCTTACGGCTAAAAAAATACACTGCCAAAGAGGCGGTATGCCCCTTTGGCAGTGTATTGACTTAATTTACATATTCCAAGAGCTGTTCATATACACCCGGCTTCGCTACAAGTACGCTGCTTTTTTCAATTGGGTTCAGAGAATTTCCTTTAAAATCAGTAATAATTCCTCCCACCTCTTGCACGATTATTGCGCCTCCGCCGAAGTCCCAAGGAGACAGACGCGGTGTAATATAACCGTCTAATCGTCCAGTTGCCACATACACGATTTCCAATGCGGCACATCCGTAAGAACGCGTCCCTCTTAGACGCCTGACAAGGGCTGTCATTTTCTCGCAATTGAGCATGGAGTTCTCAGTAAGCCATATTGCATTTACAGCGACAATACCTTCTTCTACTATCCCTGTTCCCAATTTCGGAATCGCAATATCGTTGCAGTACGCACCTTCACCAGCTATCGTACTATACAATTCATCTTGAACAGGATCATAAATAATACCGATCTTTCCTATTCCATCATGATAAATGCCGATAGAAATGGCAAAGTTTCGCTTTTGATGCACGAAGTTCATCGTTCCATCAATTGGATCAATCAGCCACACAGTTCCTTCAAAAGAAGTAAGCTTGTCTCCATATCCTTCTTCTCCTAAAATCCGATGATGCGGGTATGTTCCCTGAATTTTTTCGATAAAAAATTGCTCAATTTGCCGATCCATGTTCGTCACAAGGTCAGAAGCACTCGACTTTGTTTCTATAACAAGGGATACCTGCAAAGAAGCAACGAGGAGGCTCCCCGCTTCTTTTATCCATTGTTTCGCATGGTCTGCTATCTCATTCCATTGCATGATCCAACACTCCGATCTTTTTCACAGAAAAAACGAACCTATGCATAAGGTTCGCACCAATTTTGGTTTTATACATAGCCTATTATTACGCCTCTAGGCGAATCATTTCAAGTCTAAGCGTCTCCAGCTTCTTCTTGCACTCTTCTTTTTTCTTCTCATCATTCTCCATCATAGCATCGTACAGAGTTGCTAATTCATAATCTAACTCTAAACGCAACACCGGAATTCTCTTCTCTGCATCCGTTCTCTTTAATGCATTGATTACCTGTCTCATCCTTGTTTGCCTCCTCCCGAGTTTTAGTTTGCCCTTGGCCTAAAATTTACTCAATTTTCAGTTATTTTGTTTTATACTATATTATGTGGGATAAATCCTCTATGCAACAAATTTGGATTTTCACCTAAAAATTTTTTCAAACAGCATTTTTTATGAATCGTACAAGCTATGTTAAAATAAGTAGCAAATCGTTTGATGGAGGAAAAACATGAAACAAACAGCTTTTGATTTACAGGACTTTTCCGTCTTTTCTGTAGACGGTCTCGACGAACGAATGGAGGAGCTAAAGAAGTGCATTCGCCCGAAACTGGAGGCTCTAGGCGAACGGTTCGCACCTTTTTTCACGGAGCATTTACATGAACCCTTTTTTCATCATGTTGCAAAACATGCACGCCGTACGGTAAATCCCCCTAAAGATACATGGGTTGCATTTGCTCCGAATAAACGGGGGTATAAAATGCTTCCGCACTTTCAGATTGGACTTTGGGACTCTCATGTATTTATATACTTCGGTCTTATTTACGAGTGCCCGCAAAAAACTGACTACGCAAACGCATTTCTGCAGCATCTCACTGAGATAGCAGCTTTACCTAAGGAATTTGTTTGGTCAACCGATCATACAAACTCGGCTGCCGCACCGGGACACACGCTTTCTAAAAAGGATCTGACAGCAATGTTTGAACGTCTCGGCAAAGTGAAAAAAGCAGAGCTGTTAACCGGTATTCACATTCCTAAAGAAGAGGCGATTACACTTAGCGACGATGAATTTGTACATAAAATTCAAGATACGTTCCTCACACTCCTTCCTCTTTACAAAGTTGCTTTTCAAAGGTAGAAGAAAACGGACAATGGGTTCATTGTCCGTTTTCTAGTTGTTATATCATTATACCATAGTCACTTTTTCATTTTCAAAATATTTTTACATTTTTATTGTACTGTTTTCTGCTGCTTCCTTTGCCGTTTGCACAACACGGTAGCAGGAATAACCGCTCATCTCTTCAAACTCATTGCACAGTTTTTTTTCTTCTGCCTTGCTCGGCACAATTTCTTTAAAACGGCGGTAAAATTGCATGAATTCTTCCCGTTTAACGCCTTGTTCATACGCTTTTTCTACTGCCTCATAAAAATGAATCACAGCTACGATTTCTTCTGTAGACCAATCATAGTCAAGCGGATATTGATACTCCATCTTTCCACCTCACTTACTCCATCTCATTCGAATATCTTCTGCTTCTTGTATCATGCGGGAGGTTAATTCCTGTACAGTTGGAATATCTTTAATTCTCCCCATAACTTGTCCCGCCCATGCAAAGCCTTCCGCTTCGTTTCCTTCATAAATATAGCGGCGGTTGGCAGAGCCGCTTATGTACTCTTTTAGGTCTTCATAGCCCTTGCCTTCTTGTTCCAATTGCAGGATTTGCCCCGTCCATCCGTTACGAATGACACGTGCAGGCGCACCAAGACTTCTTTTAATTACAACCGTATCAGATTCTGTTCCTTTTACAAGCGCCTCCTTATATAAAGAGTGCGCATGGACACACTCCTGTGTCGCAATAAAACGCGTTCCCATCTCAATTCCTTCTGCGCCGAGACTGAGTGCAGCCATCAATCCCCTTCCGTCTCCAATTCCGCCTGAGGCAATCACGGGGATAGAAACAGCGTCAACTACCTGAGGCACAAGGACAATGGTTCCTATATCAGCTCTTCCTAAATGCCCTCCCCCTTCTTGTCCTACCACCATGACAGCGTCCGCTCCTAATTCTTCAGCTTTTTCCGCCTGACGCCTTGCCGCAACAAGCACAAGCTTTTTAATGCTTGTTCCTTCCAAGCGTTTTATAATCGGAGTCGGATTTCCGCCAGTCATCGTTACTACTGGCACGTTCTCCTCTATTGCAATTTCAAGCATATGCTCAAACGGTCTCCCGTGCTGCCCGATTGCATAATTCACGCCGAACGGCTTTGCCGTCATACTCCGCACTTTTTGAATTTCCTCGCGCAGCGCTTGGGGCGAAGGCAAGCTCATCGCCGTAATTTGCCCTAATCCGCCTGCATTACTCACCGCGGCAGCTAAGTCTGCATAGGCTAAATATGCCAATCCTCCTTGAATAATTGGATATTGAATCCCAAGCAATTTTGTTACTCTTGTCTCCCAATTCATCAGAACATCCCCCTTTGCATTATACACTATTTCTCGTTATTTTCGCCGTTGTCCTTCCTCGGACAAAAAATTGGACATTTTCATATATTTTTCCTATACATCTGTTTTCATAGGTGATATAATTCATTTGTTTTGTATCGAATGACAGCTATTGTTCAGATATAGCAAATTCCGCTCAATAGTCCGTTTCTTCCTCGGGAAACAGACTATTGAGCGGAATAATTATTAAACATAAATAAGTAAAGGGGTGTATAAGTTGTCCCAATATGAAACACCATTGTTCACTGCTTTAACAGAGCACAGCAAACGAAATCCCATTCAATTTCACATTCCAGGACACAAAAAAGGCCAAGGGATGGACCCAGAATTCAGGGAATTTATTGGGCATAATGCGTTATCAATCGACCTAATTAACATCGCGCCGCTCGATGACCTTCATCATCCAAAGGGAATGATTAAAAAGGCACAAGCTCTTGCTGCAGAGGCATTCGGCGCTGATCATACGTTTTTCTCCGTACAAGGTACAAGCGGGGCAATTATGACGATGGTGATGAGCGTTTGCGGGCCCGGAGATAAGATTCTTGTTCCGCGGAACGTTCATAAATCCGTTATGTCTGCTATCATCTTCTCTGGTGCAAAACCGATTTTCATTCATCCGGAGATTGACCCTGTTCTTGGCATTTCACACGGCATGACAATCGCATCCGTTAAGCATGCGCTTGAGCAGCATCCGGATGCCAAAGGTCTTCTTGTAATTAACCCGACATATTTCGGCTTTGCCGCGGACTTGAAGCAAATTGTAGAAATTGCTCATTCTTATCATGTTCCTGTTCTTGTGGACGAAGCGCACGGGGTTCACATTCACTTCCACGAAGATCTGCCGTTATCCGCTATGCAAGCAGGCGCTGATATGGCAGCGACAAGCGTTCATAAGCTTGGAGGCTCCTTAACACAAAGCTCCATCTTAAACGTAAAAGAAGGCCTTGTGAACGTGAAGCATGTGCAATCCATCATTAGTATGCTTACAACTACTTCTACTTCCTATATCCTCCTTGCTTCCTTAGACGTTGCAAGAAAGAGATTGGCAACTGAAGGAACGGAGCTTATTGAGCAAACGATTCAGCTTGCGCAAAAGATACGTCATGATATTAATGAAATCCAATACTTATACTGCCCAGGTGAAGAGCGCCTCGGCACAGATGCAACCTTCGATTTTGATCCGACAAAGCTCCTTATTTCCGTTAAAGATCTTGGCATTACAGGCCATGACGCAGAACGCTGGCTGCGCGAGAAATACAATATTGAAGTAGAAATGTCTGATTTATATAATATCCTCTGTCTCATTACGCTTGGCGATACGGAAGAAGAAGCTGCAATACTCGTTCGCGCTTTGCGTGATTTATCGGATATATTTAAGCATCAAGCAGATCAAAATGTACATCTTCCTGCTGAAGTTCCGGATATTCCCGTTCTCGCATTATCACCGCGTGATGCATTCTACTCCGAAACAGAAGTTGTGCCGTTTGAAGATGCTGCAGGACGCATCATTGCAGAATTCGTGATGGTATATCCTCCAGGAATCCCAATATTTACGCCTGGAGAAATCATTACGAAAGATAACTTAGATTATATTCAAAAGAACCTAGAAGCCGGTTTGCCTGTTCAAGGGCCGGAAGATATGGAACTAAAAACGCTGCGTGTTATAAAAGAATATAAGCCTATCATATGATAGGCTTTTTTCTTTTCTCACGCTTTTTTATCCTTCTCATACGATATATAGAAACTGATATGGGTGGGATTTATTATGATTGTAGTCGGTCGTTCTGTCGTCCTTCCTTATTTGGAGAATGAAACGGAACCTTTCTTTGACGCAAAGCAGCAAATACTCAATATGATGACAAGCAATCAAGAAGTGTATGCCTATCAAACTTCAGATGAGCTTAAGTTTGATGTACAAACTAGAGTGAATTTAATTCTTTCATGCATCGAACTGCTTAACAGCGGTTTACAATTTCGTACATTTAAGCAGTCCTACTGCAACTCTGTATTTTGGGAACGCACGGAACTGGGCGGGTTTCAATTAAAGAAAGGCAAGCTTCCGTCGTTTGGAATACGTGATATTTTCGCAAACGGCACAAAATACGGGACAGAATGCGCAACAGCTATGATTGTCATTATTTATAAGGCATTGCTAGACTTATATACCGAAGATACATTCAATCAATTGTTTAGCAATTTGCTTTTGTATACATGGGACTATGATAAGGATTTGAAATTAATTACAAAAAACGGCAGAGAGGTTATTCCGGGAGACCTTGTATATTTTAAGAACCCGCAAGTCAATCCAGACACGATGGAATGGCAGGGAGAGAACAGCATTTATCTAGGAGATGATCTGTACTACGGGCACGGTGTGGGGATCAAAACAGAAAAACAAATTATTTACAATCTAAATTCACGCCGCTTTCCCGGCGCATTTTTATCTGCATACTTATCAGATTTAATGACAAGGATTAATTACCGTGTCATGAGTCAATATGCTTCTTCTAAAATGCATACAAACATAAAGCTCGTTCCAATTCGAGACGATGTTGTTATTGCTACTGTAGGACATACAACAGCCGTATATTAAGAAAAACTGAGCACGGGAAACCCGGCTTATTCTTTTTGGTGGGCGTAGAAGACTTGCCAAGTGTAGCAGCGGTCAAATCCTTTAAGACGCCCTCCCTGTGTTTTTATTAAGGCATTGGAGTTTATTCTGTTGTATGTTGCATACTGCAAGCATGATGTTCAAAAGAAGGAATGTAATAGGAAGCACTGATGCGGAATTTTATACTTTCTTATCATTTTAAGAAAAACCGAGTCTTCGAGACGCTGCCGGTGGAGTTAGCCATCTTCCCCATTTATAAACTCTTACAACATAAAGAAAAAAGCCTGCTTGGGCAGGCTTTATTTTTCGTTGCATTGCTTCTCAGATGCACCGCAATGAGAGCAGCAATTTCCGTACAATACTGTTACCTTCTCATCCTCAAAGTGTCCAATTGTGTTTTCACATACTTGACATACGATTGTTCCCATTTGCTATTCCTCCTAATTATATAAGTTCCCTTTAGTTTGTAAACGCTTTATTCTATCTGATATTATTTTATTATGTTATACTTTTTTCGTCAATGGATTTTAAGTATAACACATTAAAAATTTTTATTAATATATAATATGTATTATTTTAATGGTATGTGATATTTTTAGGTTATATAACAACCGCTGCTTAGCAGCGGATCCTCTATTCATATTCTACATGCAGCGGTGCGGCTGGTACTAAAAACTTCAGAAACTGCGCCAAATCCTCTGCCTCTTCTGACGAACGAAGGCGGAATATATCTCGCAAATGCTGTGTATTCTCTATATCGTCCGGTCCAAGGAGAGTCACTCGATTCGTTTGCATACAAATGACTAACGGTTTCCCAAAAAACATACTTGTGTATACAATCCCAAAATCATACCGTGTATCATTTGTCGTAAACCCGATAAACCGTACTTTTGCCGTTTCATTCTCGTCATATAGTTTTTCAAACATCTGGATCTCTCCCTCCTTAAAAGATAGTCGTATTTTATATATGAAGATATTGGAGAAAATATGAGTTATATTTGTCAAAAAATTTATAATAATGATACAATAGAGATGTTATATTGAAAATACAGGGGGATTTGCCATGCAACACGCGTTTATAAAACTTGTATCAAAATCAGCACAACAATCCATTACTATTGGAGAAGTAAAGGATTTGTTCACATATTATAAGCAGCTTACATCACAAACAGGTAAACAGCTTTCTTGGGAATATACGGAATCGGCGTTTCCATACGAAATGATAGACACTTCAGATGCAACCATTCATCTTAAATCAAAGCATGACCGGTACCATTCTATTTTTGTGGGAGTGGGCACAGATGAGGATCAGCACTTTATACAGATTACACTTCCTGAAAGCGCTACCTATGGAGACAAAGGAAAAGCAAACGAATTTTGTCGTTTTCTCGCAAAAAAACTTGATGGACAATTGGAGCTGTTTAACGGGCGGATTATGTGCTTTTATAAACGTTAAAAAAATAAAAATATGATATATTTTGCAAACATGAAAACTGCGCTGTTCCAAACAGCAGATAGCAAAGCGTTTCGTTTTCTTTGCAAAAGCATATAAGCCACTATGTAAGCAAGATAAAAAAAAACAATAAACAAGATTATCTTTGACTGAAATTTATCTCTTGGAGAGAGCCACACGACAACAGAAAATCCCATCCATATGAACGTATGGAAGATTATCACAAGAGTTTCTTTCTTCATAATTTCGACTCCTTATATGCTAGTCCTATTCTTACTATATGAAGGTTTCGAGTTTGGAGAACAACAAAAAAGAAGCACCCATTTTTCGGGTGCTTCTTTCTTTATTATTTCACAATGTGGATTGGCATTCCAAGAGCTACTTCTGCAGCTTCCATTGTAATTTCACCTAATGTCGGGTGAGCGTGAATTGTTTGTGCAACATCTTCAGCTGTCATACCAGCTTCAATCGCTAAGCTAAGCTCAGAAATGATATCAGATGCGCCTGCACCGGCAACTTGTGCACCAACGATTAGACCATCTTCTTTACGCGTTACAAGCTGCACGAAACCGTCTGTGCTGTTTAAAGATAATGCACGGCCGTTTGCAGCGAATGGGAATTTAGAAACGACTACTGCCATTCCTTCTTCGTCAGCTTGCTTTTTAGTATAGCCTACAGATGCTAATTCCGGATCAGTAAAGCATACAGCTGGAATTCCGATGTAGTCAATCTCAGCAGGATGGCCGCTGATTGCTTCCGCAGCAATTTTACCTTCATAAGAAGCTTTATGTGCAAGAGGCGGTCCAGGAACGATATCACCAATTGCATAAATGTTTGCTACGCTTGTACGGCATTGCTTATCGATTTCAATAACACCGCGATCTGTCATTTTTACGCCTACTTGCTCAAGACCAATTTCTTGTGTGTTTGGACGACGACCGACTGTAACAAGTACATAGTCAGCTTCAACGGATTTCATTTCACCGTTTACTTCGAAGTTTACTGTTACACCGTTTTCGTTCTCTTCCACAGATTTAGCAAACGCTTTTGTATGAATTTCTACGTTGCCTTTTTGCTTTAAACCACGCTTTACGATAGAGCTCATGGATTTTTCAAAGCCTGCCAAAATTTCATCGCCAGCTTCTAAAATCGTGATTTCAGTACCAAAGTTTGCATATGCAGTACCTAATTCCATACCGATGTAACCGCCGCCGACTACAACAAGCTTCTTAGGAATTTCAGATAAGCCTAGTGCTCCAGTAGAATCAATTACGCGTTTAGAGAACTTAAAGCCAGGAATTTCGATTGGTGTAGAACCCGTTGCGATAATCGCGTTTTTGAATGTGTAAGTTTGAGCAGCAGACTCAGTCATTACACGTAAAGTATTTGCATCTACAAAGTACGCTTCGCCGCTGATGACTTCTACTTTATTCCCTTTAAGAAGTCCTGCTACACCGCCTGTTAATTTCTTAACAACGCTGTCTTTCCAAGCTTGTACTTTAGAGAAATCAACAGTTACGTTTTCTGCCACGATACCCATGTCAGCAGAATGTTTTGCATGCTCATAACGGTGACCTGCAGAGATCAATGCTTTAGAAGGGATACACCCTACGTTTAAGCATACACCGCCAAGAGTTGCTTTTTCAATTACCGCTACTTTTTGACCAAGTTGAGCAGCGCGGATCGCCGCAACGTATCCACCAGGACCTGCACCAATAACGACTGTATCTAGTTCAATTGGGAAATCTCCTACTACCATTTGAAATTACGCCTCCATTACAAGTAATTGTGGGTCATTTAATAAACGTTTAATTTGGTTCAACGCATTTTGAGCAGTTGCCCCGTCAATCAAACGGTGATCAAAGCTTAGAGATAGCGCCAATACTGGTGCTGCTACGATTTCACCATTTTTCACAACCGGTTTTTCAGCGATACGGCCGATACCAAGGATAGCAACCTCTGGGTGGTTGATAACCGGAGTGAACCATTGTCCGCCTGCAGAACCGATATTTGTGATTGTGCAAGATGCGCCTTTCATTTCATTAGGAGCTAAGCGGCCTTCACGCGCTTTTGTTGCAAGCTCATTAATTTCATTAGAAATTGTAAAAATGGACTTGCGATCTGCATCTTTTACAACCGGTACAAGAAGACCTTTTTCAGTGTCCGCTGCAATACCGATGTTGAAGTAGTGTTTGTGAACGACTTCTTGTGACGCGTCATCCAAGGAAGTATTTAACATTGGGAACTCACGCAATGCAGACGTTAATGCTTTTACAACGTAAGGCAAGTAAGTTAACTTGATGCCTTTCTGTGCAGCAACATCTTTGAATTTTTTGCGGTGTGCAACTAAATCAGTCACATCTACTTCGTCCATTAATGTTACGTGTGGAGCTGTATGCTTAGAGTTTACCATTGCTTTTGCAATCGCTTTGCGGATACCGCTCATTTTTTCACGAGTTTCCGGATATTCGCCAACTGGAATTGGCTGTGCTTTTGGCGCTTCAGCTTTAGCTTCTGCTTTAACTTCTGCTGCTGGTGCTGCTACTGCTGGAGCTACTTGTCCACCGTTTGCAAATGCATCGATGTCAGCTTTTACCACTCGTCCGTTTTTGCCAGAACCTTGCACTTTACGGATGTCTACGCCTTTTTCACGAGCATATTTACGTACAGATGGCATAGCAATTACACGTGCATTTTCATCAACTTCTACTGCTGCTGGTGCGTCTGCCACTGCTACTGCCGCTGGCGCTTCTGCCACTGCTACCGCTGCCGGAGCTTCTGCTACAGCTACTGCAGTTCCTCCTGCTGGCGCTTCTTCTTCCTGACCTTTAAACTTCAGGTGTTCGTATCCTGGAGCGTCAAACTTAATAAGAACATCTCCAACTATTGCTACTGTACCTTCACCCACAAGAACTTCTAATACTTTTCCTTTAACTGGAGAAGGGATTTCTACAACTGCTTTATCGTTTTGTACTTCAAGAAGCACATCATCTTCATTTACTTCATCGCCTGGTTTTACAAACCACTTAACGATTTCACCTTCGTGGATACCTTCACCGATATCTGGTAATCTAAATTCAAATGCCACGGAATTCATCTCCCTGTACTATTTGTCGTCTTTATCGTCGCTTGAAATGTACAATTTTATACGGACAGTGTAAAAGAAATCAACAAAACTGATTTCTTTTACACTTCACAATTAAAAGTTCGTTACTTTTTGGATTGCTTCTACGACATCCTTATGGTTTGGAAGCCATACAGTCTCCGCTTGAGAGAACGGGAATACTGTATCAGCTGCCGTTACGCGGACAACTGGAGCTTCAAGGCTAAGAATTGCGCGGTCGTTGATTTCAGCTACAACGTTTGCAGCAATACCCGCTTGCTTTTGTGCCTCTTGTACAACTACTACGCGGCCTGTTTTCTCAACAGAAGCCATAATTGTATCGATGTCCAAAGGTTGTACTGTACGTAAGTCTACAACTTCTACAGATACGCCTTCTTTTTCAAGTTCTTCAGCTGCTTTTAATGCAGTGTGTACCATTGCACCATAAGCAATTACAGATACGTCAGTACCTTCGCGTTTAACATCAGCTTTTCCAAGTTCAACTGTATATTCGCCTTCTGGTACTTCTTCACGGAAAGAGCGATATAATTTCATATGCTCTAAGTAAATAACCGGATCGTTATCACGAATTGCAGAAATTAAAAGCCCTTTTGCATCGTATGGAGTAGCAGGAATAACCACTTTTAATCCAGGCTGTTGTGCCATTAATCCTTCTAAGCTGTCTGCATGTAATTCTGGTGTATGAACGCCGCCGCCGAACGGAGCACGCACTGTAATTGGTGCATTGTAGCGGCCGCCGGAGCGATAACGCATACGAGCCATTTGACCGGAAATAGAATCCATTACCTCAAATACGAAGCCGAAGAATTGGATTTCAGGAACTGGACGGTACCCCTCAAGTGCAAGACCGATTGCAAGGCCCCCGATACCTGATTCTGCAAGCGGAGTGTCAAATACGCGTTGTTCGCCGTACTCAGCTTGTAATCCTTCTGTAGCACGGAATACACCGCCGTTTACACCCACGTCTTCCCCGAACACTAATACGTTAGGGTCGTTTTTCATTTCGACGCGTAACGCATCTGTGATTGCTTGAATCATTGTCATTTGCGCCATGGCTTACTTCGACTCCTTCTCTGTATAAATTTCAAACTGCTCTTGTAAGTTATAAGGCATTTTTTCGTACATGATATTCATCAAGTCCGTTACCTTTTGCTTAGGAGCTTGGTCAGCTTTTGCAATTGCTTCTTTAATATCTTCTTTAGCTTGCTCCATTACTTTTTCCTCTTCTTCTTGAGACCATAGACCTTTGTTCTCTAAGAATTTGCGGAATCGTACGATTGGATCTTTCTTTTCCCATTCGTTTTCTAAATCTTTTGTACGGTAACGAGTAGGATCGTCGCCAGCCATCGTATGCGGACCGTAACGGAATGTTAATGTTTCGATTAATGTAGGACCTTCGCCGTTTACTGCACGCTCACGAGCAAAATGAGTTGCTGCGTATACCGCTAATGGGTCCATACCGTCTACTTGAATACCAGGAATACCTACTGCCACAGCTTTTTGTGCGATTGTTTTAGCAGCAGACTGCTTTTCTACCGGAGTAGAGATAGCAAAACGGTTGTTTTGAACGATAAAGATTGCAGGAGCTTTATACGCAGCTGCAAAGTTCATACCTTCGTAGAAGTCACCTTGAGATGCACCGCCGTCACCTGTGTAAGTTACAGCAACAGCTTTTTTGCCGCGCAATTTCATGCCAAGCGCCACACCGGCAGCTTGTACAATTTGCGCACCAATGATAATTTGCGGAGAAATCGTATTTACACCTTCAGGGATTTGGTTACCCATAAAGTGACCGCGGGAGAATAAGAATGCTTGATATAACGGTAATCCGTGCCAGATCATTTGCGGAACGTCACGGTAGCCAGGCAATACGAAGTCTTCTGCTTCTAGAGCAAAATGACTTGCTAATTGAGAAGCCTCTTGCCCTGCTGTAGGCGCATAGAAACCTAAGCGTCCTTGACGGTTTAAAGAAATAGAACGTTGGTCTAACACACGCGTGTAAACCATACGGCGCATAAGCTCTTTTAATTGATCATCAGTTAGTTCAGGCATTGCTGCTTCATTAACAACTTCGCCTTCTTCATTTAAAATTTGGATTGTTTGAAATGTCGATTCAATTGCTTTAAATTGCTCATCCACATTAAACAGGGCCTTTTTAGTTTTAGTACCCATTCCGTTCACCTCTTCCTCTTTTATGAACATATTCTCAAACGCTTTCATGGGAGCGCTTTAACAGCAGCTCCGAAAGTGCCAATAAAGTGGACCGAACTTCGTCGGTTTTTGAAGATTTTGGAACCCTAACAATCTGTACTAATTTTTTTCATCAAATAATTAATACAATAATATTCACGTTTTTTAGTTTACAACTATCAAATGAACCTGTCAATCACTTTGATTTTGAATTTTTTCGAAAAATAGAGGAGATTATTATTTCCTTAATATTCCTTTCTGTAAAACCTGTATTAATAAACAATAACCTCCTGTTATATTATTCCCTCTTTCCCATTAGTGCTATCATAGAATAATATGTAAACGCTTTACCATTCATCCCCATTTATGGAATGCCCTTAAGTTTCATAAATGTTATTGCTTATATTTTCACCAATATTCATTAATTGCATTGCTTTTATTCTTGGCAGCGTACGGCGGAATCTGCACGATAAAAAAGTTTGCCTCTTCGCTTGCCACTGGGCATATAACTACACACATTTTGAAAATCTTCATACGTTATAGTAACCGCAGCATTCGCGGGAACGATAAAGGAGGTAAAAGATTATGTACGGATACACTTATTGCTACCCATCCTATCCAACTTACGCAGCGCCAGCTTATGGTTATGGTGGCGGCTGCGGTGCTGGACGCGGATTTGCTTTAATCGTTGTATTGTTCATTCTTTTAATTATTGTTGGTGCGGCTTGCATTCGTTAATGCAAATGAACAAACTATTCCAAAAAGGAAGGGCGGCCGCCCTTTCTTTTTCCTGCTCATGACTTTTTGTATAACCTTTGATAGACTAAAGGAAGAAAGGAGAGATGTTACATGCTTACGATGAAAGACATTGTACGCGAAGGCCATCCAGTACTCAGACAAAAAGCAAATGAAGTTGCTCTTCCGCCAACAGAAGCAGATATACATACACTTCGCAGCATGATTGAATTTGTCATGAACAGTCAAAACCCTGAAATCGCTGCTCAATACGAACTGCGTCCCGGCATCGGATTGGCGGCACCGCAAATCGGTGTGCCCAAGCGGATGATTGCGGTACATGTTGCAGATCATGATGGAAAACTATATAGTTATGCACTGTTCAATCCAAAGATTGTCAGTCATTCCGTAGAACGCTCATATTTGTCCGGTGGCGAAGGCTGTCTTTCTGTTGATCGTGCCGTGTCTGGCTATGTACCCCGATATGCGCGCATTACCGTAAAGGCGACAACCGTGGATGGCGAAGAAGTCAAGCTTCGTTTGAAAGGCTTGCCCGCTATTGTATTTCAGCATGAAATTGATCATTTGAACGGGGTTATGTTCTATGACCACATTAACCAGGATGATCCTTTTGCTATACCGGAAAATGCAACACCTCTGGAAAGATAAAAAAGCAGGCAAGCCACCTGCTTTTTACTTTTCTTCGATAACATTGCAGCTGCTCGGACAAGATTTATTTAAAAAACATGCTGCGCATTTTCCTTTTTTAATACACTTTGTAAGACTATATCCCGCATAGCTAAAAATCAACGCACCAAGTACGACGTTAATCATGTACAACCCTTCTTTTTTCTTACATACTCGTAAGACCCTGTCAGCGCATTGAAGAGAGGCTTACAATAAACCCGCCCATTCTAATCCGTGAAAAATACCGTCTTTTGCAACATCTTTTGTTACGTACTTTGCTGCTTTTTTGAGATCTTCGTGACCGTTTCCCATGACAATGCCCGTTCCGACTTCGCGAATCATTTCCATATCGTTCAAACCGTCGCCAAAAGCATATACTTGATTATGCTTGAAGCCCAAGCGCTCAATAAAACGTTCAATTCCCTTCGCTTTTGAGCCGCCGTTTGGAATAATATCCATAGAATAAGCATGCCAGCGAATAAAATGGAACTGGGGATAATCGTTCAAAAACGCTTGCTCTTCGCCTGCTTCGCAAAACAGCAGCGTTTGATAAATATCCCGGTTTTGATAGAAATCAGGCTGAAATGAAGGATGATCAAAAAACAAGCTCCCTAAACTCTCCTTCACAAAGTGATGGCTTTCAACAGACGCCCTCATTTCCTCTTCATTCAAGTATACAAGAGGATAGCCTGCCTTGGCGGCAAACATGGTAAACTCATGCAGCTTATCTGCCGGAAGCGGATTTTTATAAATCACTTCATCTTCAAACACTACATATTGGCCGTTAAAGCTGACAAAGTTATGAATATTTAATTCCTTTCGTACCTCTTCAAACATGAAAGGCGCGCGCCCCGTAGCAATCGCAACATGCACTCCCTTTTCCTGCAGACGTCTCACAGCTTCTTTTGTCGAGGACGGGATGCGTTTTTCATGGTCAAGCAAAGTTCCATCAATATCAAAAAAGACAATTTTATCATTCATTGCAAAAGTCCTTTCTTATGCCGCTTCTTGATTTCGCTTTATTTTTTGTCTCGTAAATGTCGACAAATATACACCGCCGAAAATAAGCAACAATCCAATAATCATATGATATGTAATTTTCTCTCCTAAAATCAAGCTGCCCCATATCATGGCTGAAAGAGGAACTAAATAAGTGACAAACGAAGCGAATTCTGCACTTCCCTCTTTTACCATGTAATAGAAAAGCAGGTATGCGATACCGGATCCGAGCACGCCTAACCCTATTAAAGACATGAGCATATCATAAGAATGTATGACTCGAAACCCTTCCTTGCTTACAAATGTCATCATAAAAAAGCTGATGATGCACGAGGACAGCAGCGTGGATGCTGATAAGACGAGTACAGATAATTGGCCGAGAAATTTGCGTGACAGCTGTGTTCCAAGCGCATAACAGAGAGTCGCAAGCAGAATCATCGCCATCCCGTTCATATTGCCCGAAATGATCTGCCTTACATCAAATTGAAGCAGAATCAAAATACCGAAGAAACCGAGCAAAATGCCGAACCACTGCATTCCCTTCATACGCACGGAAAAAAAGAGATAACCGATTACAACTGTCGAAATTGGGGTCATCGCATTAATCACAGATGCCATACTGCTCGATATCTTCAGTTCTCCAATCGCTATAAAACCAAACGGAAGCACATTATTAATAAAGCCGACCAATAGAATCCAAACAATCGGCAATGTACGCCAAGATACAGCTTCCTTTTTGGCAATCAGTATAAAAACAAGTGTAACCATGCCAAAGAAGCAGCGCCAAAACACAACCCCCCATGCTCCAAGTTCAGGCACAAGCATTTTGATAAACAAAAATGAAGTTCCCCAAATGATGCTTAATGTAAGCAGTGCACTATACAGCTTCCTCAATGATGTTCCCCTCCTCATAATTCATCACATTAAGTATTATATACGAATTGACAAATTCCTGTGTCATACATGAATTTCCCCCTTCCTTCTCATACTATAAAAAAGACCGCATGTTTGAAACCGGGAAAGGAAGGTTAATAATGATTAAAAAATTGAAAGAAAAACTAAAGCTATATTGGAACGGCCTGCTTCGTAAAAAAAGAATAGCCTAATGCGAGCTTTTTTCTTCTTTCTGCGGAAAAAACATGAAAATGAAGCACGTTTCCTTTATAATAGGTTAAAGGCAGCGAAAAATAGAGACAAGGAGAGGTTTTACCATGATTTTTAAAGTATTTTATCAAGACTCTGCTTTAGAGGTACCTGTACGTGAGAAAACAAAGGTACTTTATGTAGAAGCAGAATCAGAACGAGATGTTCGTACAAAACTATCGCCATTTAATTATAATATCGAATTCATTCAAGAGCTTGCCGGTGCTCACCTTGAATACGAAAAACAAAACGAAAATTTCAAAGTGACGGAGAACGTATAGCATATGAAATTTTTAAAAAATGACCAAACCGCCGTCTTTGCCTTAGGAGGACTAGGCGAGATTGGAAAAAATACATACGCGGTTCAGTACCAAGACGAAATCATAATTATTGATGCCGGCATCAAATTCCCAGAAGACGAGCTTCTAGGAATCGATTATGTAATTCCAGACTACACGTATTTCGTACGAAACGAAGAAAAAATTAAAGGACTATTTATCACGCACGGTCACGAAGATCACATCGGCGGTATCCCTTACTTGTTGCGTCAGGTCAATATCCCTATTTACGGCGGAAAATTGGCGCTCGCACTTATTAAAAATAAATTAGAAGAGCACGGATTGCTTCGCAAAGCAAAGCTGTATGAAATTCAGGAAGATGATGTAATTAAATTTCAAAAAACAGCGATTTCCTTTTTCCGGACGACTCACAGCATTCCAGAATCTTACGGAATCGTTGTAAAAACGCCGCAAGGACAAGTTGTTCATACAGGAGATTTTAAATTTGACTTTACGCCAGTCGGTGAGCCTGCTGACTTAACAAAAATGGCTGAGATCGGAAAAGAAGGCGTGCTTTGCTTATTATCAGATAGCACGAACAGTGAAGTTCCTAACTTTACACTGTCTGAACGCCGCGTAGGAGACAGCATTCATGATACTTTCCGCAAAGTGGACGGACGTATTATCTTTGCTACATTCGCTTCTAACATTCACCGCCTTCAACAGGTTGTGGAAGCAGCGGTAGCAAACAACCGTAAAATCGCTGTGTTCGGACGCAGTATGGAAGCGGCGATGGAGATTGGTCAAAACCTTGGCTATATTCGCTGTCCAAAGGACACGTTTGTAGAGGCAGGACAAATTAATCGTTTGCCAGCTCACCAAGTTGTCATTCTTTGTACAGGAAGCCAAGGAGAACCAATGGCTGCATTATCCCGTATTGCCAACGGTACGCACCGTCAAATTCAAATTATCCCAGGCGACACAGTTGTGTTCTCTTCTTCTCCAATTCCAGGCAATACAATTAGCGTGAGCCGCACAATCAACATGCTGTATCGTGCAGGTGCCGATGTAATTCATGGGCCGCTGGCGGATATTCACACGAGCGGACATGGCGGTCAGCAAGAGCAGAAGCTAATGCTTCGTCTTATTAAGCCGAAGTACTTCATGCCGATTCACGGAGAATACCGTATGCAGCGTATGCATGCCAATCTTGCGGTTGAATGCGGTATTCCAGAAGAAAATTGCTTCATACTGGATAACGGTGACGTATTGGCAATTCGTGAAGATGAAGCGGCTGTTGCAGGAAAGATTCCTTCCGGTTCTGTGTATATTGATGGAAACGGTATAGGCGATATCGGAAACATCGTGCTTCGCGATCGCCGTATTCTTTCAGAAGAAGGTCTTGTTATCGTTGTAGTGAGCATCGATATGAAAGAATTCAAAATTGCTGCCGGACCGGATATTATCTCCCGCGGCTTCGTATATATGAGAGAAAGCAGTGATCTCATTAATGACGCGCAATCTCTTATCGCAACTCACTTAAGCAAAGTTATGGAGCGCAAAACAACACAATGGTCTGAAATCAAAAATGAAATTACAGATACATTGGCTCCGTTCTTATATGAAAAAACAAAACGCAAACCGATGATTTTGCCAATCATTATGGAAGTATAAAAAAGAGACAAGGCCATTACAATGGGTCTTGTCTCTTTTTATGTAAAAATTATTTAGTTAAAAAATCTTCAAAGCGATCTACTTCATCATCGCCGCCAATGACAAAGACGAAACACGAGCAAAAACAGCCTTGCTCATTTGAACAAAGCTGTTTCCCTTACTTTTCTCCCTTTACATAGTTTGCGTCAAACAAGAAAAGACGAAGCAATAAGTATAGGGAAGGAATTAAAAGCAGCAGCCCTAAAATAAATACAACTACAAGGGCCATTCCCATCGTTTCGTTTGTGAAACCGGAGTAGATCGTAATGTACGGGTCTAAAATGTACGGCAAGTGTCCTGCTCCGTATCCGAAGAAAGCAAAGAAAAATTGAAACATGACAAACAAAAACGCCAGTCCGTAGCGCTTCCGATGGAAAATGTAATGCGTTGCCCCCAAGAAGCATACAAGAGATAAGCCGAACATCCAAATCGTATCCAATTCCAGCATGCTGTTGAAGTGACGCGCGTTGTGAGCACGTATAGAAAGAAAGACAAACAAGCTTGCCAAAATCGTAGGAACCGCCCAAAACAAAGCGAATTTCCGCAAAATTTCAAGCGATTCACTGTCTCCGGCACGATCTGCATAATACGTTAAAAACGCAGCGCTGATATACAGTACGGAAACAACAGCTAAACATACAACGCTCCAAGAGTAGGAGCTTGTAAAAAGCTTATCAGCAAGAAATACAACCGTATCGCCTTGCTTTTCTAAATATCCGCCTTCTGAAATCGTCAGCGCTGTCGATAGAGCCGCCGGAATCAGCAAGCCTGTTGCACCGTATAAGAACATATACACACGGCTTTGCTTAGATCCATAATTTTCAAATGCATAGAAGGATCCGCGAATCGCTAATAAAACGAGCGCAATGCTCCCTGGAATGAGCAATGCTGTACCATAGTAGTATGCTGCATCCGGGAAAAAGCCGACAAGACCGACGAAAAAGAAAACGAAAAATACATTCGTAACTTCCCAAACCGGCGATAAGTATCGGTTAATGAGCTTTACCATTTTCGGGTCTTTCTTTTTCCATTTTGCATAGTACGCATAAAAACCGGCACCGAAATCAACCGAAGCCACAATTAAGTAGCCGTACAAAAACAGCCAGAGAACCGTAATACCGAGAAGCGGTATACTCATTGTGTCTCCCCCTATCGAATCTTTTAATCAAGATGTTTCTCAAGCTCTAATTCTGCCGGATTAGACTTAAACATCTTAGTCAACACTTTAGTAGAGATAAACCCTAACACGATGTACAGGCCCAAGAAGAGAATGAACATGAGGCCGACATGCTCAGACGGCGCAGTAGTTGCCGCTTCGCCAACCTTCATATAGCCTCGTAAAATCCAAGGCTGACGCCCTACCTCCGCAAAGAACCAGCCGATTTCAATTGTCAGCATTGCGAGCGGGCCGGCAATGAGAATACCGCGAAGAAGCAGACGGTTCATCGTCCATTCTTTTTTGAACTTCAATATAAGAACGTAGGCAAGAGACAGAAGAATCATGTATCCTGCAAATGTTACTTTTAAATCAAATAAATAATGGACATACAGCGGCGGACGAAGGTCCTTCGGTGTCTCATTCAGCCCTTTCACTTCGGCATTGAAATTGCTGAATGCAAGGAAGCTGAGCGCTTTTGGAATACGAATTTCATATTTGATTTTGTCTGTTTTCTCATCCAACACGCCGAACAGAATGAGATCTGCCCCTTTTTCTGTTTCAAAATGCCATTCGGCTGCCGCCAGCTTTTCCGGCTGATATTTCGCCAAGAACTTAGCTGATAAATCACCCGCAATAGCTGTGGCGATGCCAAAGACAAGAGAAGCAATCATCGTAAGCTTCAATGCCTTTTGGTAATACTCCCCGCATCTTCCTTTTAACATCATAAAAGCAGTAATAGCAGCCAACACAAGCGCTGATGTTAAATAAGCTGTAACAATCACATGCAATGTTTTTGTTGGCGTTGCCGGGTTGAACATTGCAAGAAGCGGCTGTAAATCTATGATTCTTCCATCCTCCAATTTAAAGCCTTGCGGCGTGTTCATAAAAGCATTAACTGTTGTAATGAAGAATGCAGATAAGGTAGAGCCGATAATAACCGGAATAGAAAGAAGCCAATGGCGAATCGGATTTTTAAATCGGTCCCACGTATACAAATACATACCTAGAAAAATAGCTTCAAAGAAGAACGCAAATGTCTCCATAAAAAGCGGTAATCCGATTGCTTGACCGGCAAGCTTCATAAAGCTCGGCCACAGCAATGATAATTGCAAACCGATACATGTACCTGTTACAACCCCTACAGCTACTGTAATCGTAAATCCGCGCGTCCAGCGTCTCGCAAGCAAAATGTAGTGCGGATCATTCTTTTTAATACCGTACCATTCCGCAAAGGAAATCATGACCGGCAATCCGACACCGATTGTGGCAAAAATAATATGGAACGCAAGTGTAAGCTCAGTTAAGCCCCTTGCCAACGCTACACTGTCAAAATCCATTTGTTTGTACCCCCTGTATATGAACTCATCCTATAAACGTTATATCATTTACACTATACTTATAGTGTAAATCGCAAAAGATATGCAGGGATAAGAAATTTTAACTATTTCGAAACGAATTCGCGACTTTTTTGTGACATTATTCACAAATATGAGAATATCATTTACTTCTCTATCTATATATGAATGAATTATAATTTCAACATTTACATGTGCTATGTGCAACCAAAAGGGAGTATGGTATGCTTCTTCTCTCTAGTTTACCCTTGCATGAACCACTACAAAGGTTTAACCGCTTCTGCACGTCGCCGGATGATCTCTCCCCACTATCAAAAGACGGTTTTTTTTATTCACTTGGATATATTTCTCTATTTCCTGCTTTTTATATAAAAAGAGAAGACCCATAAAGCCTCCTCTTTCTATTTATCACGCCTTAACGGGCAGTAAAGCCCCCACTGATGGAAGTTTCACTTTATATTCAAGATGTTATTCTGCTTGCTGTGCAGCTTCATCGAGCACTCGGTTCACACGCTTTGTCAGCATTTGCATACCGCTGCCGCCTGCTTGGAAATGGCGCAGCACGCCGCTTTTATCAAACACGTAATACGCAGGAACATATTGGTTTTGGAACGAATCCGTAATACTGTGCTGGTTGTCCACTAAGATCGGCTGTGTAATGCCGTGCTCTTCTGCCACTTTTTGAATATCACTCAAGTCAAGATCAGCTTCAGAACGAGGCATATGAACAGCTACAACATTCAGCTTATCTTTGTAATCGTCACGAAACTGATTGATGCTTGGCATCGCTTCTTTGCATAAGTGACAGCTTACAGACCAAAAATGAATCAATGTCGGCTTATCGCCGATTAACACCTCACGGTTCACTTCGCCATTTAAAACTGTCGTTGCCCCTTCCAAGGAAGGCATTGGCTCACGTAGTTTCATGATTGTTCCTCCTTTAATAATGAAAGGCCTAACATAATTGTTAGACCTTCCTAATGAAATTATGCGTTTATTACACGTTTAAAGTAGCTTGACCTGGTTTCCAGTTTGCAGGGCAAAGTCCGCCAGTTTGCAATGCTTGAAGAACGCGTAATACTTCATCTACTTCACGTCCGATATTGTTGTGGTGTACAACTTGGTACATTAATTCGCCTTCCGGGCTGATGATAAACAAACCGCGAAGCGCGATCCCTTCTTCTTCAATTAATACGCCGTAGTCGCGGGACACAACATGGTTAGTGTCAGCAGCTAATGGGTAACGAAGGTCGCCAAGACCATTTTTCGTACGGTCTGTGTTGATCCATGCTAAGTGTGTGTGAATTGTGTCAGTAGACACGCCTACTACTTCCGCATCTAAATCTTCGAACTCATCGTAGCGGTCAGAAAGAGCGATAATTTCTGTCGGGCATACGAAAGTGAAATCCATTGGATAGAAGTAAAGAACTGTCCATTTATCTTGTTTCATGATGTCTTCAAGGCTTACTTTACCGAATTCTTTGTTCGCTAACACAGCTTCCATCTCAAAACGAGGAGCTTGCTTGCCTACCATACGTTCTGCCATATGTATCAACCTCCGTTAATTATTGTTTACAGTTGTAATTATATAAGAAGAAGTGATTTAAAGTCAATGTTATGTAAGAATTATTACAAACAAAAAACCTCTCTCAATGCTTCTCCCAACTACCATTATAAAGTATTGTGCTGGAATTACAAAAAATATGCACAAATAAAAAAGGCGACACTATAGTTACCCGTTTCTGCCCTCATTATCTTTTTCATCCCTATTCAAAACCTCATTCAGCCGTTCTTCCAACTCATCCAAATTTGCATTCATTTGCTCAATCAATCGTAAAAAGGTTTCCTTTTCCATCGTGTCATCCCTTCTATGTCTATGGACGTCTAGTATATCATGGTTATCTTTCATTATGATTGCGCTCCTATGACATTCTCTCAACAAAAAAACAGACAGGGCATGCCTATCTGTTTCCTTTGAATCTCATATATTGCGCTAAAAATGCAATTGCTTTTTCAATTGCCGCTTCGTTTGGCTGCAGTTGTGCATGGTGAAGGCCGTACTCTGATTCTACACCCAGCCAGAACATAAAGCCTGGCGTTTCTCTTAACATGTAACCAAAATCTTCGCCTGTCATCGCTTCCGTACATTCAATTACTTGCATGTCCGTCTGCTCGCTGGCAAAGTTCATAAACTCCTGCGTCAGCTGCTCGTGGTTGTATACTTGATGATACATGGAGCCGTAATCAATTACCGCCGTGCACTGAAACGCCGCTTGAATTCCTTGCACGATGGCTTCAATGCGCTCTTTTACTTTTATCATAGATTCTACAGATAAGGTTCGGATGGTTCCTTCCAAACGCGCTTTTTCAGCAATGATATTTTGGACTGTGCCGCCCGTGATTTTTCCGATTGTAATAACCGCAGAATCTAACGGGTCTATGTTACGGCTGATGATGGACTGCATTTGTGTCACAAGATAGCTTGCAGCAACGACCATATCAATTGTATTGTGCGGGTATGCCGCGTGACCGCCTTTTCCTTTTAGATCAATGAACAGCTCCGATGTGTTAGCAAACAATAAGCCTCCGCGCGTAGCAATGGTTCCGACCGGATATTCCGGTGCGATGTGAAGTGCAACGATGACGTCAGGCTTCCATTTTTTAAACTCGTCGCTTTCAATCATCGGCTGCGCTCCGCCGGGCCCTTCCTCTGCCGGCTGAAAAATGAAAACAGCGTCGTCGTCAATCGAATTTTGAACAAGCTCGGTTAATACGCCTAATCCGATGCTTGTATGAACATCGTGTCCGCATGCATGCATGAACCCTTCATGCGAAGAAGAGAAGGAGTAACCGGTTTCCTCATCAATTGGCAAACCGTCAATATCTGCACGGTAGCCAATCATTTTTTCCGGATTGCGTCCGTGCACTTTTACAAGCACACCCGTTCTCCACGTTTGCACTTCAATGCGTTCTTTTGGAAGCGTTGCTATATAATTTAAAATATATTGCTGTGTTTTAAACTCCTGAAATCCAAGCTCAGGAATTTGATGCAAATCTCTTCGTATTTGAACGAATCGATTCAATTCCATTATCATCACCGCCATTTATAAAAAGCGTAAGCGCCGAAGCAGCGCTTACGCTTTCTTATTATTATGAAGACAACAGTATGTGACTCCGTTTTTCTTTGCCTAACTCCGCCGGCTAGGCACTGCCGCATAAGAACCTCCGCCTCAAAAAGGCAAAAAGCGCCTTTTAGGGCGGAGAACCTTATACTCTGTGCCTGAACGAGCCGACTCCGTTTTTCTTTGTCTAACTCCGCCGGCTAGGCACTGCCGTCCAAGAACCATCCGCCTCAAAAAGGAAAAAAACGCCTTTTAGGGCGGAGAACCTTGGTCTCTGTGCCTTCGAAGGCTTCGTTTTTCTTATTGTTCCGGATTTAATTGACGAAGCTCTTGTTTGATTTCTGTTTTAGATTTCGTTTTTTCGTCAATTTCTTTAATCACGCGTGCCGGCATGCCTGCTACTACTGTGTACGGAGGCACGTCTTCTGTCACGATTGCACCTGCTGCGACTACTGCGCCTTTTCCGACTGTTACACCTTCAAGAATAACAGCATTTGCACCTACAACAACATCATCTTCTACTATTACAGGCTTTGCAGAAGGCGGCTCAATTACACCAGCAAGCACCGCGCCTGCACCGATGTGGGAGTTTTTCCCCACTGTCGCGCGTCCGCCAAGCACCGCGTTCATATCGATCATTGTACCTTCACCGATTGCTGCACCGATATTGATGACCGCGCCCATCATGATAACCGCGTTATCGCCGATTTCTACTTGGTCACGAATGATTGCACCGGGCTCGATGCGCGCTTTAATTCCTTTTAAGTCCAATAGTGGAATTGCAGAGTTACGGCGGTCGTTTTCAACCACATAATCTGTAATTTCATCGCTGTGCTTGTCCAATACAGCTTTGATTTCAGACCATTCCCCGAATAATACGCCCGTCTTTTTAGAAACGAACGCTTGTAAACTTTCCGGAAACTCAATATCTTTAAGTTGTCCTTTTATGTACACCTTAACGGGAGTTTTCTTTTCGCTTTTTTGAATGAAAGAAATAATCTCATTTGCATCCATCATTTTCATTGTTGAATTTCCTCCTAATTAGTTGATAATGCTACTCTATCAGAGAGTAGCATTATCGGCAAGAATGAATAGCTATTTTTTTGCGGCAAATTGCTTCATCAACTCGACGAAGGCTCCAACCTGTTTCAGCTCAAGCGCCGTGTCGTTGACAAGCAGCCACGTTTCCCTCTTCTCATTCACAGACAAAGGCATCTTATAAACGTTAGGCGGCATTGCTTGCAGTACACTTGAGGGCAATATCGCATAACCGATGCCATGCAGCACCATCTGCTTGCATGTTTCGATTTGATCTACCACAATCGTACGCTTTGGCGGATGCGAAAACATACCGTACCACCAGCCTTGAATCTGTGAATAATAGGTAGAATCGCTTTTAAATTGAATAAACGGCTTGTTCGTCTCTCTTAACATATCTACATTTGCAATTTCTGTATCCACCAAATACAGTTCATCCGACAGCAAATGCCATTTATTCCCCGGAAATTCCTGTGAGCCGCGTAAAATGGCCAGGTGAACATCTCCCTCATAAAAATGCTTTTGTACCTCACTGCTCCATCCAGTAAACATAGAAATCTGGACAAGCGGATACTTTTCCACAAATTGCTTCAGCACACTCGGAAGCCAATATTGTGCAATAATGGAAGCAACCGCAATTTTGAGTGTACCGTGCGTTTTTGTTTGCAGGGAGGCAAGCTCATTTTTAACATTTTCTTCTTGCAGCAGCATTCCCTTTGCATAAGCCGCGACTTTTTCGCCCGCAGGTGTAATCGTCAGCCCTTTTTGCGAGCGGATAAAAAATTTCATGCTCCACTGCTTTTCCATAGACTGCAGTCTCTGGCTCAGCGCCGGCTGCGATACAAACAAACGCTCTGCTGCTTTTCTCATATTCAATTCTTCTGCCAATACAACCATCATTCGAAAATCGTCGAGATGCAAAACCGTATCCCCTTTCTGTAAAAACGTGCAGCTTCTCTAAGAAGCTGCACGTTTGCTGTCACTTATTGTAGCGGCGCACTTGTTTATTGAGAAGCTTCAGTATAGCGCGGCGCGTCAATATGCCCTCAAAATATCCATCTCCATTTTCCACGCATATGAATGGGTGGTTAATGACAGCATCAAGCGCTTCTGAAAAGGTATCATCAAGCTTTAGTCTCGGAATATCCCGATTCATCACTTCTTCCACCTTCATGTGCTCTAACCGCTCAAACTCGATACGCTCAAGCCCAAGAATGCTATCGAGAATCATCGCAGTGCTGATCAGACCATGCAGTTTATAGGTTGAATTTAATACCGGAATTGCAGAATAGCCGGACTTCACAAGCAAGAGAAGCGCATGCTCGAGACTATTGGCCACTTGGACGTGCGCAACCTTTTCGGATGAAATCAGCAAATCTTTTACAAAAATTTGTTTAAACTCTTCTGTCGGAAGACTAATCATTGTTGTTTCCCCCATTTTCTTAGTCTTTTCAGCTTCTATTTCTAAGTTATGATAACGTTTTCACTTTAGGAGTGTCCCCAAATTTTTCTTTTATGAAACAACCATCTCTTATTGTATCATATAAGCGAAAAAAATGACTACCATCACGGCAGTCATAGGTCTTCATTTTTTAAGCGATCAAATAAATGTGTTACCTTTTTGTAATGTCCTATATCCGTTGTTTTTAAACCACTTTCGATATCAGCCAATTCGCATGCGAGAATTTCTGATGCGTAATTTTGCTGAAACAGAACACTGAGTAATAGAGTTCGCTCTTCCTCCGTCAAATACAAATGACTGTTCTTCATACGGCTCCCGACTCTCCCCTACTGTTCATTCCCTATATACTATTATATAAAATATTCTTTCAGTTTAATAGATGAAAAATTTAAAATTTCCTTTATTTCGTATATCGGTTCGCGTAGCTGAAGGCGGCATATGCATCAGGCTTAATTTTGGCTGTCAGCCCCATTGCTGTAATGCGGGTTGTCATATCGAGGATAAATTCTTTTGTCAATCCATAATTTCCAATGTCTAAATGAATCTCCATCGAAAGCTTTGCACCTTCCTTTTGGTACGGATATAACGTTTCAAGCAAAGTACCCAGATGTTCTGGCGTAAATAAATAAGCAATTTCTTGACTAAAGTACGTCTCTAAATGAATTTTTTCCCGGAGGCTCTCAAGCCTTCTATGTATCGTTTGGTTTCGCAGGCAGCCCCATGCCCCTTTACCGACTCTATGAAGATGAATGGCAGTAATAAAGCGTGTTGCGTTTTGATGGGTCTGGGAATCCGTACCGATGGAGAGGCGATACACATTGACTGGATCAGCACGCACAAATTCACATATTCTCAAAAATACTGTGTCAAAATCCATATTCCGCTCCGACAAATTATAAAAGCAGTATTCTCCCATATCGTCACGTCCTTTCTATAGACAGACTTCGCCATTCTCATTGTATGGGAGAAAACTGTTCGTTATTACCCTTTGTTCGTCTCAATATTGCGAATAACACAGCTGCAAGACGGACAAATATAAATCACGTTTTGGTTCGATTGTGCCGTTAACACTTGATCCATTTCTGCTTGTTGTCCGCAGTCGGGGCAAATTACAATCGGGAGCATATATTCCCTCCTTTCCTATTCATTTTGAATAAAAAGGAGGAAGAATATACAAAAAAAACAGCACCCAAAAAGCAGGTACTGTTTTTTTATGTATTAACTAGGAAATCATGTCGTAAATTTCAATGGCAACCATATCAATATTGTCAAATTGATACGTTTGCGGCTTCTCGCCCGGTTGATACACCTCTAGCTCATACGTATCGTTTTTATCAAAATATTTCACACTGCATTTACGCTCGCCGTTCACTTCAAAGTAACGCTGTGCTACTTCTCCGTTTGCCGCTTGTTCTTTCAGACTGACAAGACGAGTTAAAATTCCTTGGAGCAGAGACATAAATATCTCCCCTTTCTCTAATCTTCCTGTAAATAGCTTTTACAACAGCATTGATTCTATCCGTCTGTAACAGAAAAATTGCCTCAGTTTCTAGAATAACGGTTCGTGCACAGAAACTCAATAAATTTGTCGAAAAAAGTTACAGAACAACAACTCCGCACAGCAGAGCAACAAGCACCAACGCCCACGGCGGCAGCTTCCAAATACTGAATAAAGCAAAATACACCAGTACGAGAACAGCATCTATGACTGTTTTAACAGAGCTTGTAAAAATAGGGTCATATAAGGCAGCGAGCAGGATTCCGACAACCCCCGCATTTACTCCAACAAGAGCAGTACGAATTATCTTATTATGGTGCATTGTGTTCCAAAAGGACAAACCGCCTATAATCAATAAAAAGGCCGGCAAAAAAATCCCTATAACAGCCGTTGCAGCTCCTCCAATTCCATACATTGTCGTCCCGATGTAGCTCGAGAAGGTAAACAAGGGGCCGGGCATCGCCTGCGTTAATCCATATCCGGCTAAAAAAATCTCTTTATTCATTAAGCTGGTGCGCACGATTTCATTTTCAAGCAGCGGCAGCACAACATGGCCTCCTCCAAACACGAGCGCCCCTGTGCGGTACATGATATCAAATAGCTGCAGCATAGGAGAAGAAATGCTCGCGCCAGCCACAGGCAACAAAAATAACAGCGCAAAAAATAAAAAAAATGCAATTCCTCCGGCTCTTTTAGAAAGTACAAACGAAACTTTCTCCTCCGTAGTATCTGCTGTTTTCCTATACGCCATATAGCCGATGATTCCGCTTAAAAGCAATACAATAATCTGCATATACGGTGTGGAAAACCATAAGACAGCAGCGGCGGCTCCGAGAATAATCGTCTGCCGTATGCGGTCTGGCGCCAGCTTTTTTCCCATATCAAATACCGCTTGCGCTACGATAACAACCGCTACAAGCTTCAAGCTGTGAATCCAAGCCGCTCCGTCAAGCCGATACGTCTTTACAAGCATGGCAAATAGCGCCAGCACCAGCGCAGACGGGAGGGTAAATCCAAGCCAAGCGAAAAAACCGCCTATTATTCCGGCTCTCATCGTTCCTATAGCAATTCCGACTTGACTGCTGGCAGGGCCGGGCAGGAAATTGGCCAATGCCACCAAATCGGCATAGCTCTTTTCATCCAGCCATTTTCTCTTTGTTACGTACTCATTGCGAAAATAACCGATATGGGCAGCCGGCCCTCCAAATGATGTACAGCCTAATCGAAAGGCAGTCCAAAATACATTCCAATACTGTTTCATGCTTTCACCTCAGCTTCTGATTTTGGTGAAACCATCCTTCATCCGTTGTCTGCTTCTCCTAACTATAATATAATACATAATAAACTTTAGACAAACAGGAGCTATGAACAGTTAATTTTATTTCGATTATCATTCACTCATATATAGTTTAAAGAAATAAAAATGAGAAGGGGGGAATGACTAGTTTGAAATGATTATATACATTTCAAACTAGTCAGGATCTATGAAACAAGTTGAAGTTTATACGCAGCCGGATTGCCCACCATGTCAGATTGTGAAGAAATTTTTGCGCCACTATTCCGTTCCGTACACAGAATATAATATAAAAACCGACAGCACGGCGCAAAATCGCCTCGTTCATGATTATAACTCCTATTCCACGCCTACAGTGATAGTAGACGGCGAAGCAGTAATAGGCTTTGATATTGAGCGTTTACAGCAATTATTAGACATTGAACAATAAAAAAGACGGGCGCTCCCGTCTTTTTTATTTACGCTTTTTCCAGCTTCTGAATTTCAGCTGGCAGTGTTTCATACGAGTTATACCCGCCAACCTTCCATTTTCCTTCCGCCTTTTGAAGAATAATCACTTCATGTACCGGTGTTTCCTTGTTGATACGCTCATATACATATAGAAGTCCGTTTTCTTTATCATATCCGATCTTTGTGGAAGCGCTAAAAGAAAATGGAGGTTTTTTATCGAGAAGATAACTGCCGCCGCCCTTTGTATCACTGCTGTTTTCATCAGTAAACACTTGGAGGAAGTTATCTGTAATATACGGAGTCAGTATATCGTACATTTTCTCTACGGATAAGTGCTTGCCGCGAATGGAATACTGCGCTTCATAACCTTTGCGGATTGTTTCAAAAACCTCTTCTTTATTTATCTTCTCCTCTTTTCCGATAGCGGACGCCACGCTCTGTCCGATAATGAACGCAAGCAACAAACAAAATCCGAGCCATGCTCCATATTTCCTCATTTTTTCTCCTCCCTCAGCTTGTCCTAGCTTCATTGTAGCAATCCTATCCCACGCGCGGGGAAGCTTTCGTTCGCAAAATCCCTACAGCGATAGACAGCGCGCGCAGCGGTTTTTGCTGATACGTATCACTATTTCCACTTTCTTCTAGAAATAAACAAAAAATGCACGAACCATAGGTCCGCGCATTATAAGAGTGCATCTTGCTCAAATAAGAAATCATAGGTTAAGTCAATAAACAAGTATTGATGATCGTCAATAGGAAAGCTGAATGTTCGAATCATCTCTCCTGTTTCAATATCTGCATATAAATCGGACAATTTCCCTTTTTTATCCAAACGCATTTGCATAATGTTAGCTAAAAAATACGGACGCCAGCTCCAGTTTTTCATGTAATAGTCAGGGAGAAGCTCCCACTTTCCGTTTTGCTTCATAACGTTGCCGCATTGCTGAAATCCGTCTTCATCACATACATACAAACGAAAGCTGCAATCGGCTACCTCCTGACTGCATGCAAACAGCCATTTGTTTAAATCTTCTGTTTTGCGATGCTTTGTTATAACGCTTTCAATATAAGTCTGTATTTTCTCTGTTAAATTATATAAGTGTTGCAGCTTGCGCTTCTCATTCACAATAAATTCATGACATTCCTTACGGAGGCGCTCTTTCAGCAAATCTGCGGGCAGCATTTCCGGAAGCGGCTCTTTTAAGTAGTTTCCTTGGTAGTACCGCCCGCCGTTGCGCCATGCATATTGAAGCTGATAAAATGCGTCAATATCCTCATATAAAAGTGTTGCGCCAATGCGCCGCGCGAGCAAAGACAGCGAATACAGGATATCTTGATACGTTTGAAGAAGTGCCGTTTGCCGCAAATTTATTAAATTAATTTTTAAAACATCTGGACTGAGCAAACTAATTCGTTCAAGATTGCTCATCCCTGCTCCCAACTTATTCATTGCAAACTGAATGCCATATGTACGATAATAAACCAACAAATGGTTCAGCTGATCCACATTGTCTTTCAATTCGTGCTCTGTAATTTCCAATACAATATTTTGGAGTTTAAGCCCTTTCTTTTCATACGAGAGCAGCAAATTGAGAAAGGTATCATCGGTGTCATTCATGAGCAGCCTAGCATCCCGATGCAAAAACAATAAAAATGATTGATCGGTTTCGAGCACCTTTTGCAGCGCTTTTTCAGTTACTGTATTATCTGCCTCTAGCCGATATTCATCGGGTACAGAATCATCTTGAAAAAAAGAACCTAAGCTTTGAACCCCTTGTTCCGTTTCCATCCGTCCAACTACTTCATATCCGATAATGGTATGTTCGTCAGCACTGAAGATTGCTTGATAATAAGGAAGAACCCGGTCCAGGTTAGTCATTACATCCAATGCATCTACCAAAGTACTCCCTCCCCTTTGTTTTCAACGATTATATCATGACGATTTGAGAAAAGGGTAATGATTTTTCAAGAATCTTTAGCATTTTTCACATACAGGCTTCGCACAAACGCCATTTCACTTCCTTCTCAAATGAGCGACAATCATGAACCTCCCCCACTTACCGTTACACTACACCATTCACACGCTTGAAGTGGGGGATTCTCGCCTAATTTATGATAAATCAAAAAAATCCCTTCAGCAGCCTGAAGGGACAACGGGGTAAAATGCTAAGGGGAATTAGCATTTGCTGCTATGAAGAAAAAAATGACTGTAGAAGAATTTAAACAAAGAATTATAAACGGTAAAATTAAAGTGCCGGCAACGAAAGAAGAATTCCAGGCATTTCAAGTAAAACAAAATAACAGCCCTCACAGAGGGCTGTTATTTTCAGAGTGACGAGAAACCCAAAGGGTTTCTCGTTTCTTAAAAGAACGATTTGTTTCAAAATAATAAAATAGAATAACATACAGAAGAAATTGTGAGGAATAGTCCTTCACCTTACCTATTTTGGTAAGGT
>NZ_KE387246.1:175935-305160 GCF_000430785.1 Ectobacillus panaciterrae DSM 19096 | reverse complement strand
TTAGAAAAAGAATTATCCAATATTTCTTCGCAATTCTTTTTTGTTTATTTTAATAATGAAGTCACTGGATATTTAAAGGTCAATACCAATGATGCTCAGTCTGAAGAAATGGGTGATGAATCACTTGAAATCGAAAGGATTTATATAAAGAACAAATTTCAAAAACATGGGCTTGGTAAATATCTGCTAAATAAAGCTATGGAAATTGCGATGGAACGTAATAAAAAGAAAATCTGGCTAGGCGTATGGGAAAAAAATGAAAATGCGATTGCTTTTTATAAGAAAATGGGGTTTGTTCAAACTGGAGCCCACTCTTTTTATATGGGTGATGAAGAACAAATAGACTTTATAATGACCAAAACACTCATATAACTTTTTTTAAAAGGTGGATTATTATGTATATTCCAAAATATTTTAAGGTCACAAATGTTGATGAAATTTGGGATTTTGTTCAAAAAAACTCTTTTGGTACGATTGTCACAACAGAACAAGGGAAACCAATTGCCACTCATTTGCCTTTGGGGTTAAATAAAAAAGGTGATGATTACTATATTACTGGACATATGGCTTATGGAAATCCTCAGTGGAGAACATTTGAGACCTGTGAAGATATGCTTGTTATGTTTCAGGGACCGAACGCTTACATTTCTTCCTCTTGGTATGGGCATGAAGAAGTTCCAACATGGAATTATCAAGCCGTCCATGTATATGGTAAAGCAAACATTTTAGAGAAAGAGGAATTAATAGAAGAATTAACAATAATGCTGGAAAAATTGGAGAATGATGCAAGTTTATCGTTGGAATCCGTTGCTGTAACAGCAATCAAATTCGATAATGTATCCAACATTCTATAAAAAAGCTCGTCAGATTTTTTATTCTGACGAGCTTTTTTGGGTAGCGCCTATATATTTTTGCGTAACATTATAGGAAAAGACTTTTCCATTAAGCTGCTTGGGATCGTTGTTTAGTTGCTTTCCGTTTTGTTAAATAATGAGCAGCTAAGTAAGAACCTACTACATAGATAACAGCTAGAGCTTGAGAGGATAACGTCTCTTCTGTTGGGAATACGCAGAACCACACTCCCATCCAATCAGGGAAATGAACAGGAATCGTAGTTGTGCTAATCCATCCTGCTAGTTGCATCTCTTGTGCTGTTTCTCCCACCATTACAGCCAAGACAACAACTAAGAGAGCACCTGTAAATACCAACATTTTTTTATAAGGAAGACGGCGATGAGCTAAAAAGGTGAGAACTCCCACTATCATCGTTAACGCTAACCCAATCAATGCTCCTTGTAAGATGACATCGGAACCCATTTTTAATCGTAAATTTTGAAGGAAAAGAACCACTTCAAACCCTTCACGATAAACCGATGTAAGACCTAGCAGGAAAAGAGACCAAAACGTACTCTTTGCCACACTCTCACTGTTATTTCCGGTTATTTTTTGTTTTTTGCGATTATGGAGGTTAATCCAACCCGTCCAGTAAATTTTATGAAAAAACCAGTTCATGATAATACATAAAACAATAACAGCCAGAATTCCTGTTGCGGCTTGAATATGAAGCTCCGATGCATTCACAGAAGAAATAATCGCTACTACGATAAACCAGGTAGCAATCGTAGCTAAGAAGGATACCCCTGCTCCCGCAGAGATGGGCTTCCAATAGTTATCTTGCTTCTTACGTACTAAGCCAGAAATAATCGCTGATAATACTAAAATAGCCTCTAATCCTTCACGAAAGATAAGGATAGCCGTATTTATCACGGCAGCACCTGGCGTTAAATTTTTAGCAGTAGGATCAGGATTCCCTTGATAATTCACTCCCTGCCATACTATGACACCAATTACCACCAGCAAAGAAACCGATATAAGGATGGTCTTAAGATTAAAAATTTTTCTCAACAATGAGTTCTCCCTCCAACTTCATAAAGTGAAAATGATAATCTTTATCAATTGATAACTAAGTAAATTTTATTCCGCCATCCCTTAAGTGTCAATGGAATCTATAAACTTATCTAATTGTGCTTCATATTTCTGTTTGTTATGTAAGATTTTCATAATCATGGTTATTGGTATATATATGAGTGAATGATAATTTCGACATGTCCATATGCGATGTGCAACCAAAAGGGAGTATGGTATGCTTCTTCGCTCTGATTTCCCCTTGCATGAACCAAAGCTTTGACCGCTTCTGCACGTCTTTTAATCTCGCCCCACTATAAAAGACGGTTTTTTTATTCACTTGTATATAGGGTTATCGGTAGTCAAAGTATTTCTTTTAATAAATTATATACTTTCTCAGAATTATCTTTATTTAACTGGTAAAACTTAAGATTTACTTCTTCCCGGCTTCTCTGATAAGCTATCATAACATCTTTACCCTCCTTATCAGTTATCCAAATGAAATACTTTTTATAAGATTCATCTTGAAAAGTAATCCACATCTCGCAATCTATAAGATCAGAACCATCTTCATCCAACAGTAAATCTCCCTTTTCTGCCGCCTCCATACCGACAGTAAATGCTTTCAAATCATTTGTTTCTGTGAACGTTCTTGTTTTTTTGGTCTTTATTGATTCAACATGTATATCTTTTATCTCTTTTTGTTCAAAAAAAACAGGAGTAGCATTTGGATCCCTTTGGGTTGTTACCATAGTGACCTTTTTTTGTGGGGATTTAGACTCATTTGAGCCATGAGCAGGTTTATTTGAATCAATTGTATACCATATCAATCCGAAAATGATTATGAATCCAATTAATAAGAAATTGACCTTTTTTATATAAATTCCCCCTTCCTAGTTCTTTCTTACATTCTCTTTCCGTTTACTATATCCTCCCATATCTAGGGATTATATAGTAAAGTTAATGTGCGGTGACTCTTAAGAGAAAGAAAGGTGTACGAATTGAGTAAGCTCGAGTTCTGTTGTATGTTCATCTGTGTTTTTTCTATGGATTATCCAACCTCTTTGTACTAAGGAATCAATTATTTCACCTATATAAATACGATTTATAAGTTCGACATGGATTTTGTCGAAAATTCATTTAGGATATATATAATTCCTTTAAGTTTACAAAATCATTAATAACAAATCTCTCATCATTATTTATAGAAAGAATAGTTTATTGCTTCAATTTGAGATAGGATATAATTGATCATCGATGAATTTGGCTGTCATATTCATAATTTATAAATTTATATATAAAATAAAACACATATATTCTTGACTGAGAGTTAAGAGTGAAATAGAATACAATCAAATGATAGTGATTCTCATATATAAGGAATAAGGAGAGGGAATATTGGAAACAACAGATCGGCGTTTAACGTATAATAACTCCGTTTTATATTGGAGACAATATCAAAACTATATACCTGAAGAAATACGTTTGGATGAAAAAAATTTACCCTTAGAAGAATGGTGGAAATGGAATAGTTTTCATATACATGTCGATCGAATGCAGGCTATACATTCAAAAATAAAAGTGATCTTGATTCACGGTGCTGGAGGAAACGGAAGGTTACTGGCACCATATGCAATGATGCTACAGCAACACGGATATGAAGTAGTGTCCCCTGATCTCCCACCTTATGGTCTAAGTTATAGCGAATCTGCAAAATTTACAGATTATTCGCTTTGGATTCAAATTCTTTCAGATTTCATCCAATACGAAATCCAACGTGATGGTAAGCCTATTGTCTTACTCGGTACAAGTATTGGAGGAATGTTAGCTTATCACACTGCCGTAAAGAGCAAGCAAATTAAAGGACTCATTGCGACTACATTTATCGATACTAGAAGTCAAAAAGTTCGAGATCAATTGGCTCCGAATACATTCACTAGTCGTTTCGGTAAAATTTTGATGGATTTGTTATCGTTTGGGCTTGATCCTCTGCGTATTCCTATTACTGCTGTTTCGAGAATGCACTTAATTACAAATAACTCAGACTTGACCAAACTAATTATGAATGACCCACATGCAGCTGGAATAAAAATCCCTCTGCGCTTACTGCGAACCTTCCTGAACTTTAAACCCGAAGTTGAACCTGAACATTTTAATATATGCCCGGTTTTACTCATTCATCCTGAGATAGATCCAATGACTCCGTTTTCTATCAGTGAACCTTTTTTCAACCGTTTGGCTTGTGAAAAAAAATGTGTGATTTTAGAAGGAGCAGGACATTTTCCAATCGAGCAACCAGGTATGAATCAAATGAAAAAATACGTTATTAAATTTTTAGAGAGGTTAGAATAACTATATACAGGTGAATAAAAAAACCGTCTTTTGATAGTGAGGAGAGATCATCCGGCGACGTGCAGAAGCGGTCAAACCTTTGTAGTGGTTCATGCAAAGGTAAACCAGAGAGAGGGAGCGAGCGCAGTTTCCCTTTTGTTCTATGCGGCAAACGATAGATATGTCGGAAGTCAACGTATTTAACATTCTATAAAAGAGCCCGTCAGACTTTATTCTGACGAGCTCTTTTGTTTACATACCCCATCGTTATCGGTAGTAACTATATAAGTCTATCCAATTCTTTCTGGTAAGAAGTTCAAATACATATCTAAGCAATCTGTGTGCTCAGATAATACCTTCATGGTTTTTTCATTAGGCATTGAATAAATCACAGGATAATCAACTTCATCTAACTCAGGGTGAATTGGAAAAGCTAGTTTTTCTTTGTCTAAAGAAAACTCAGCCTGTACTCCAGGTTTATTTCCTCTTGCGTCTAAGCGAATCCATTTATTTTCAGACTCAATATATACAGCATTAAGAGCATGGATACTATACCCTTTTTCCGGTGTATCAAATAGCATCAGCCGTTGATAACAAAAGCCTACTGCAATTCCTTTTGCACGTAACAATGCTGCTAACAAGTTAGACTTAGCATAGCAAATACCTTCACCTTCCTGTAACACTTCAGAAGCTTTTTGAGTAACCCTTGTACTTTGAATATCCCAGGAATGGGGAATCTCATCTCTAACAAATTCATATGCATTTTTTATGTACTCCACTTGGTTATGATTAGAATCCAAGTATACCTGATGCGCCTTCTGTTGTATTAAAGGATGAGTAAAGTCTACTTCAGGTAATTCTTTTAAGTAATCATCTAAATTCGGCGATTCGTAAACTAATTGCATGGCACTAGTCTCCTTATTTCTGAATTTTAATGCATGATAATTACATATTAATTCAAAAAGTTCCTGCTTACAATCTTAGTTTATATATTAATTCCCTTACCAAATGCATACCAAACTCTATAAAAAACCCCCTCAGCTTTGAACGATGGCACTGAAAAAGTCCGTTTAAAGAGAACAAGAAGCTAATCACCTACTATATATAAATGATTTATGATTTCGACATTTCAATGTGCTGGGTACAGCAAAACGGCATTAGCGCTTTCTTCCTATCTATGGTTTACCCTTGCATGAACCAAGGGTTTGACCGCTTCCACACGTCGCCGGATGATCTCTCCCCACTAAAAAAGATGGTTTTTTATTCAGTTGTATATACTTGTACATATCTCTAATTATATGTTTAAAAACAATGTAATAGTTAAAAAGGACGAACCTATTTCTGTCAAAGGAATATACTATTGTATCAAGTTGATAGGGAAGTGAATGAATCTATGGCTGTATGGTTTTTTGCTAGGTTAACAGGTCGTGAGGAAGTTCCGTCTGTAAGAACAGATGCTTTTGGTTCAGCAGAATTTGTATTCAACGATGATTTTACAAGACTTCGTTTTAGATTATTTGTGAATGATTTAGAAAAGTTTACTGTTGCTCATATTCATTTAGGAATGAGAGGCGAAAATGGACCAGTTGTCGTATTCCTTTTTGGACCAGTAACACGTGGTATCAGCGTCGATACTGGAGTCGTAACTGGGACAATCACAGAAAAAGACCTTGTTGGTCCTTTACAGGGAATGTCTTTATCAGAGCTAGCAAGGCAGATGCAAACAGGCAATACTTACGCGAACGCTCATACGGAAAGACATCCAAATGGCGAAATTCGTGGTCAAATAAGAAAAGTTCAATAATTTATAATGGTGTAGACAGTATGCTCTTTCATAGAGATTCTGTCTTTTTTTATCGACAACAAAACAAAAAAAGCCGGTCAAATGCCAGCTCTATGTTTGTTTCTTGTAGAGGTTCTGTTGTAAGAGTCTATTTTGGCAATACTTCAAATACTAAGAATTGGGTCACCTGGCTAGGATTGAAATTATCATCCGATACTAGCACCAGACTGTCGTGTCCATTTGCAAGCTTGCGGCCCCAAGAGATGCCTTCGATGTTGTCAAGCTTAGATAAGCCCAATGTTGTTAAATCAAGCACTAGGCGTTTTTTGACAGGCTTGAATTTGCTTCCTTGTAACGAAATGTTACTAATATTACTAGCTCCATGCGTATCAATCTCATAAATACGAATAAAATTTTTATAGCTTCCATCCGCACCTTGCACACCGGCGCGTTCAATTGTTAGCAGTTTGTGGTCGTTTACCGCCAGGATATCCGACACACCATTATCTGCAGATTTACCAGGGGCTGGCGCTGCTGGAATAGGCTCAATAGGGTATGCATATTGGGCCAGCATATTTCCGCTGCGGTCGTATTGCGTGATCCGTGAAAATGCCCCGGAGTTTACGGTAGGTACAGGTCCATCCTGGTATAAAGGAGCTTCCATGGAAACCCATAACGATTTACCGTTAGGTGCAAACGTCATACCTTCAAAGGTCAAATTATCGCGTGATCCAATCTCTGTTTTTGGCGACACCTTGAATATTTCCGGCAAAGGTAAAGCAGACAAGTATTTTCCATCAATAGTCGCATGTCTCACAAAAGGATTTAAGCCAAGAGAGCGATTGCCCTCACTTGTATACCAAACGCTTCCATCCTTTGGATCCAGGCGTATAGCTTCAAAATCTGGAACTTCTCCGCCTTGAGTAGTGTATTGCGTTTGATTAGGATAATTGGTACCGTCAGGCTGCTTTAAAAATTTCACCCCGTTCAATTGAACAGAACTAAAACTTTTGTCATCGTAGTTCAGCTCGGCTGTATAAAAACGTGCAGGACTGTTAACTGATCTGTCGTCACTTATCATTGCCCAGGTGTTGCTTTTAGAATCGTAGCTAATTCCTGAAAGACCGCCCACAATAGTTCCTTGAAATTCCTGTTTTAACGGAATTCTCTGTTCCCCAATCATTCTTAGACTCCCTACGGAATGTGCTTTGTTTAAGTTACTTACTGAATCCTCGTTCCTGGATAATTGAATAGATTGACCTTTGTTACTTTCGCCTGTTACTGGGTCTAGGAAAAGCTTTTGGTTAAAATAGCCTTGCTTGATCAACGTTTTCGTTTCCTGCGGCAGATTGTTTTCAGCTGCATTCGCAATAGGAGCTACAGCTAAAAAAGAACTTAATGCAGCAACACTTAAGGTGTTAAAATACTTGGACAACTTCAGTTTCTTCATAAAACTCTCCCCTTGTTTCTATTTTTTTAATAAAGTTACTTAATATACAATAGCAACCAGACATGAATTTTTATTTTAAATGACATTAATAAAATGTAAAGCTTGTATATAGATTTTAAAAAATATATGTATCAAAGGATAGTATTCGCTTAACACCACTAATTTCAAGATGTGTCTGTAAAAGTAAACCTTTACGGACACTTTAAGCAAGCATGGCAAAAAGGCTTCAGAGAAAGATGAAGCCTTTTTGTTTGTTGCGATATTTCTAGTTAGCGCAAGGGAGTGTGAGACGGTTAAAACTCTCACATTATATATAAGTCCACTTTGTGTTATTCCAACATATCTATCGTTTGCCACGTAGAACAAAAGGGAAACTGCACTCGCTCCCTCTCTATGGCTTACCCCTGCATGGCCACGAAAAGGGTTTGACCGCTTCTATGCTTAGTCGTATGCTCTCTCCCCCCTAAAAGAAATGTTTTTATGTCGATTTTTTTAGTTGCATTTATATAGAATGCTCGTATTTATCTTAGTTATACATGTCTTTTTTACCTTCCACCGCTAATATTTATTGTTTCTCCTAAGATGTAATTAGAAGCATCGGAAGAAAGGAAAGGAATAACTTCAGCTATTTCACTTGGTGTTGCTGCTCGTTTTATAGGCAACTTTTGTCCTTCAAGAAGTCCCTATCTTCTTATCTTATTGTTCGAGAGCAAGGGATGAGATATAACGGTATAAGAAGATCGTCTGAGATACAAAGATTCAAAAAAAACACCATTCCTTTTGCATGATTTCACAAAAAGAATAGCGTTTTTTAAGATATGCTTTTGCCTTGCTTGATAGGCATGTGCTGCCCTTATATGCCGAGCAGCTTACTTAACCAAGCATCGGTTTTTGAATCGAATTGGTTATTTCGCAAAGATTTTTTCTGCGGCATCTAGTGCCATTTTATTGCCTAGTGCTGAATAATCAAGCCATGGTTGATCCTCAATGATATAGACATGGTTTTCTTTCACAGCTTTTAATCCTTGCCAAATTGGGTTACTTTTCAATTGTTCGAAAACCTTTTGTGCTTTGTCTTCTTTATTGACAATTACAAAGATAGCATCTGCATCAAAATCCGGAAGCGTTTCTTGGGAAATCACTTCATAGGCTTTATTAATTTTCTCAACGCCGTTTGCCGGTTTTAAGCCTAAATCATTAAATAAGATAGGTCCCATAGGACGTTTCATCCCAAAGACACGCAGTTCTTTCGCTGTAACACGGATTGCCATCACCTTACCGTTGTTGCCGATTTTGTTATGAATAAGAGGCTTTACGCGTTCCGCTTGAGCTTGATAGTCATTAATAAAGGTTTCGGCTTGCTGTTCACGGTTAACAAGCTTTCCGATCTTTTTCAAATGGTCTCGCCATGTCCCGTCATCAAGGTTAAATACTTGAGTCTGTGCAATGTTTTTAAATTTTGTAAGGTCTTTTCCCGCGTATTGCTCGTCGGCATAAATTACGTCAGGTTTTAATGCTAACAGCGATTCCATATCAGGGTCTGCTGCTACTCCTAATTTTTTCGTGTCTTTTAAGCGATCCGCCACGTGAGGCAAGAAAGCTTTTAAATCCCCTCCCATAACGGAGCCGACAGGAGTAATACCGAGCGCAAGCAAGTCGTTCGTTAAATGAATCGAAAGCGACGCAATTTTAGGATCCTTGCTTGCCGGTTTTTGATCGCCAGATGCTGCGCTTTGTTTAGAATCTGTTTGATTGCAAGCTGATAAAACAAGAATGAAAAGAGTGGAAATAATGCTTGTTAAAATCATAAGTTTCTTTTTCATAATGTCTCCTCTACTCATGCGTTTATTTTGTTCTTATAAGTAAATAAAGAAAATAAGGGGCGCCTACCGAGGCCACTACCACACCTGCCGGAATGGCATTCGGTTGAAACAAAGAACGGCCAATTGTATCAGCCATTACCAGAATAACTAGACCAACGAGCCCTGCAATAGGCAAGTAATATTGATGCAAGGGCCCAACAAGGCGACGCGCAAGATGAGGCGCAACCAAGCCAATGAAGCCAACTCCTCCCACCATCGATACGCTGGCACATGATAAAGCAACTGCAGTCGCCAACAGCAGCAAACGCTGTCTGCGTACAGGAATCCCAAGGCTAACCGCCACCTCATCGCCAAGTGAGAAAGCATCTAATGATTTGGAACGGAAAAGGGCATACGGAACAAAGATTACTATCCATGGAAGCAACGCATACACATGTATCCAATCCCGTCCCCACACATTCCCGATCAACCATCTTGAAGCAAAGCTGTAAGTATTTTCATCGAGACGAAGCGATAAAAACAGCGTAATTGCGTTGAAACCAGCCGCAATCGCAATTCCCACTAAAAGCAATCGAATAGGCAGCAGCCCATTATAACGATCATACGCTACCATAATAATCAAGAAAGCAGTCACTACACCGCCTGCAAACGTAAACAGCGGAATAAGAAGTGAGGATGCCCCGTTCATCGAGTGGAACAAGGTAAGAAAGACAATAAGACCGAGAGAAGCGCCGGCATGAAGACCTAGAATACCAGGATCCGCCAATGCATTACGGGATAACCCTTGTAAAATTGCCCCGGAAATCCCTAAACCAATTCCCGCTAACATGGTAATCAAAATACGAGGCAGCCGAAATTCGAATAAAACCATTGCATCTTGCGGGCTACCATAACCAAGGAAGGTTTGTAAAACAGTTAAAGGCGAAAGCCGAATCGTGCCTGTATTCAAACTGATTATAATGACGCCCAGACAAATAATGGTCAAGGATATGCTAACAGTAAGCACTCTCTTCCCTATGCCTTGCACGTGTTTCCTCATTTATAAATTCCTCCTTTCTTTACGGGCAAGATAAAGAAAGAAAGGAACGCCGACGAGTGCCACCATTACACCAATCGCCAGCTCTCTTGGCGGATTCACCATCCGTGCGCCTAAATCGGCCAAAACGAGCAGCACTGCACCTAATAAAGCAGACACCGGAATAATAAACCGGTAATCCACTCCCACCAGTCTGCGCGAAATGTGCGGAATCACGAGTCCCACAAATCCTATCGAGCCTACAACCGAAACAGAAACCCCGGCAAGTATCACCGCAATGAGCATTCCGAGAATTCGAATCCTCTTTGTTTTCACGCCTAGATTGGCAGCGACGTCGTCTCCCATTGAAATTAACGAAATGGAACGCCCCAGTACCAATGACCAAGCGATTGTAATCAATAGTATCGGTACCAGCAGTCTTAAATGAGACCACTTTACCCCTGCAACACCGCCAGCATACCAAAAAGCCAGATCCTGACTCAAATCATAATAAATCGCTATCCCGGAACTGATGGAATGCAATAATGCCGACACTACAGCACCAGCGATGGTTAGCCGTAAAGGTGTTAAACCGCCTGCTGAACTAAGCAAAAAGATAAATGACGTACTCAACACAGCTCCGGTAAACGAAAGCAGCATTAAAACCGAATACGGTATATTTGGGAAAATTGCAAAACTAAGCGCAACCATAAATGTCGCACCTGCATTAACTCCCAGGATTCCTGCATCAGCTAACGGATTGTGCGTTACTCCTTGCATCAAAGCTCCCGCAACCGCAAAAGCCGCTCCTATTACAGCAGCGCCTATCACACGCGGCAGCCGTAATTCATGAATAATCTGATGCGTTGTCAATGTCGGATTATAATTTATAATCGCCGCCCACACCGTCTTCAGCGTAATATCTTTCGCTCCAAACGATACCGCCAAAAACATGGACAATAATAATCCAAACACCGCCAAAATCATTACAAACCAAAATAATGAAACGCTCGAACGAGCTGTAAAGGTTTTTATGAAATACTTATTCAACCATTTTAACTTCATCTGAATTAATCCTTTGTTTTAAAATACGGCTGTGTTCGTATGGATTGTTGCTGCGGCACGAAGCTTTCGAGAGTTCATCCCATAGCAACAGCATTTTAGAATACAACCTAAAGTATCATCTATTTTTTGATAATGATATTTATTCTCAATAATAGATTATAGCTTTTAGAATTTAGAAAATCAAGGAAAACATTGATACGCTGCAGCAAACAATCTCTTAGTCTCTTGTTATAAAGCTAGCCTATTAGCATGACAGCTCCAGCTGCAACAGGCGTTAGAACCATGGCACCCTTCAAAAAGCCTTGAGGAGCATAGTTTGTAAACTTAGCCCCAACATAAGAACCGATCATGGTTCCAGCCAATACTTGCACTAACAGTACAAAGTTTAAATACCCCTCGGAATAATATCCGATTCCTCCCGCTAAAGCGATTGGTAAAATGACAAGCATCGTTGTGCCTACTGATTGTTGTATAGAAAGCCCTAATACAGCAAGCAATCCTATTTGGATAAAAGGAGCGGAACCGATCCCAAATGTACCAGCCAATATTCCTGAACTAAGCCCTACTATTGCTGCTTTTTTAATTAGAAGCGTGTTACGAGTAATCTCTCTTCCACTGTTTTCTATTATTTTTTGTACCATAAATAAACGGATGACCAGTATAACCGCGGATAGAAATAACATCCCCGCTGTTAGCCAGTGCAAAGAATGCACAGGAATCCATCCGGCAGTCTTTGAACCAAGATAGGAACCAACGGCCCCAAATCCGCCTACGATTAGACCAGTCCTTACAGAAATATTTCCCTGCCGAAAGTGACTGTAAGCACCTGACATCGTAGTAAACACCATAGCTGCAAGCGAGGTACCTAAAGCAGTATGAATCGGAACCCCAAAGAGAACAGTTAAAATAGCGATAATAAAGCCTGATCCTCCCGCTCCGACAAATCCTAATAAAATTCCCATCACAAACATAGTCAGCGCAATAGCCAACTCGATCCCCCCAATACAAAAACCCTGAATGTTCCTAATGATTTGTTGCGCCTGATTACAGGCGTCTATCTATATATAAGTGAATTATACCATGTGCTATGTGCAACCAAAAAGGAGCATTGCATGCTTCTTCTCTCTGGTTTACCCTTGGAACCAAAGGTTTGACCGCTTCTGCACGTCTTTTGATCTCTCACCACTATCAACGTTTTTTTATTCACTTGTATATAAGGACTTTCCTGAAGAAGATGTTGTTTCTTTAGGAAAGTCTGTTTTGTTGAAGCAAAAAGCCCTGAGTAATCTTTTCCTATTTACTCAGGGCTTTTCATAATCTCTCTATAATCTATCTCTCTGTTGTTGATTAGCTTAGCAATTTCATTAATAAAGTAGCCAATACAATAGTGCCAGCGCCGCCAAGTCTTGTTGCAACCTGTGCAAATGGCATCAATTCCATTCTGCCCGATGCTGATAGGATGGCCACATCTCCAGTTCCTCCTAAACCGCTGTGGCAGCCAGTCACAATAGCGGCATCAACAGGATACATATTCATAAGCTTTCCGACAAAATATCCTGTGCCTACCATGCTAGCTACAACAGATGCACAAATAATAACGTAAGCAGGTGTAACAACATCTACGACTTTATCTAAAGGAATATACAGCAATCCTAATCCGACCATCAGCGGCCATGTAAGATTCTTAGATATAAACTGGTATAAGTGATAAGCCCCTTGTTCCATTTTTGCAGGCATAATGTTTGTGTATTTCACTACAGCTGCGGCAAAAATCATAAGTATAGCTCCTGGTATTCCGACGAATTTATGCGCTACGTTTCCAAAGACGAAGAAACTACAAGCAATGAGCAGCCCTGCGCCCATAAGAGAAAAATCAATAGGCTTGTCCATACTTTTTGCTTCTCTAATTTCCTTATCATCATTTGTTTTTACTAATACACCGTTTCCAGTAAGCTCCGGCTTTTTTTCACCTAACTTTTTCATTAAACCTGCACCAATAACGGCAATAACATTTCCGATAACAGCGGCTGGAATCATTTGGGATACAAAATGTTCAGCAGGCTGATGTAAAATTTCAGAATATCCAATGGAAAGCGGTAAAATTCCTTCTCCTATCCCTCCGCCAATAATAGGAACAACAATGAAGAAAAGAGTTCTCTTCACTTCGTAACCGAAAAGGAGACCGACTGTGACTCCGACAACAACTGAAGCAATAGTGCCGACCACAAGCGGGATAAACATGCGCATAAGCCCTTGTACCAACACTTTACGATTCATACCAAGTATGCTTCCTGCTACCAAACAGGAAATGTAAAGGTATAGGAAGTTTGACGTTTTCATTAAAGTAGTAACCGCTTTCATCGAAGCCGGATTCATCCAATGAAAGAACAATAAGATCGATGGCACAAAAAGAGATAAAATAGCAGGTCCACCAATGTCCTTTAACACCGGTATTCTCGCTCCAATATGCCCCAAGAAAATCCCCATAATCATAATTACAGCAAAGCCGCCGATCATGTCAGCAGGAAGCTGATTATAAACAGATGCGGAATAAATAATTGCCGCTAAAACTAAGTAAAGAGGTAAAGGTATTACCCCGATTTGCGTTTTCAGGAACTTAGAAAAAATATTATCTTTCGGTTCCGGATGCGTAAGCGTTTCCATTCTTTTTACAGATTGCACACAAATACCCCCTGTCTTTTTGTACTCTCATCTTACTGTCTTTGTAAGCCCTTTAATAGTTTTCGTAATTTTTATAACGCATTTTGTAACTAAAATAAGTAAGCGGTCTATATAGACCGCTTACAGAAAGTTTTTTATTATGTTTTCTTTTGCTTTATTATACTTATATTGGTAAATGGGTCGTCCAATCGTTCCATAATGAACTTTAACATGAAGGGCATCTATATCGCTCAAAAATTTTAAATACTTTCTTACCGATACTCTTGAGATACCAACACGGCCTGCAATATCTTCCGTTGAAAAAGGAGACTCTCCCATACTTTGTGCGGTTTCCCATATCACTTGTAACGTACCCTTTGTCACCCCTTTCGGCAGCTCTTCTGCTATTGCTCTTGGTTCCTTATGAAGGATTTGCCGATCTAACTCCTTCTGGCTTAATACCTGCTGATTTTTCATAAACATGAATTTCTCTCGATAGGCTGATAAGGCTTCATTAAATCGGTCAAATTCAAAGGGCTTCATTAAGTAGTCAACCGCTCCGTACCGCAAAGCTGTTTGAATCCTCTCCATATCCGAAGCAGCTGTAATAAAAATCACATCAGCTTTCTTCCCTGTTTCTCGAATATGCATCAACAACTCCAACCCAGTCTTCCCCGGCATAAAGATGTCCAGTAAAATTAAATCGATCGTCTTCTTTTCCAATATATGTAACGCAGCATCTACAGAAGTAACAACAGAAACCAGCTGAAATCCTCCTACTTGCTCCAGATAGCGCTTGTTAAACTCCGCGACCATCGGATCGTCCTCTACGATGAGCACACGTATCATTCTATATCACCCTTGCAATCGTATGGTATATAAACAACAAATCTCGTTCCTTGAGACGGCTTTGAGGAGATTTCTATTTCTCCGCCAAGCCTGTCCAAGCTTTGGCTAATTAAAAAGAGTCCCAATCCCCTGTCTTCTCCCTTAGTAGAAAATCCCCTTTCAAACATATGATTTTGCGTTTCCTTTTCGATCCCGACTCCGGTGTCCTTTACTTCAATTGTTAAGATATCATCCCCGTAGTCGAAATGCACCTCTATTTGCCTGCGAGGACAGTTAGATACTGCTTCTAGAGCATTGTCAATTAAATTTCCCAATATGGTAATTAGCTCGTGAGACATGTAGGAGTGCAGCGGCTCAGGTACTTCACGTTCGCTCGATATATGTAATTCGGCAGCTGCTTCACGCGCATAGCTTAATTTCCCTATCAGAAATCCAGCCAAGACAGGATCTTTAATATTTCTGGATATGGCACCGATTTCATTGTTTCGATGATTTACCAGTTCACTTATATAATTTGTCAGTTGGTCATACAATCCCATATGCGACATTCCTAAAATAACATGCAGTTTATTCATAAACTCATGAGACTGGGCACGGAGCGCCTCTGCATATAAACGCACGCCAGTCAATTGCTCAGCCAGCTGTTGAATTTCTGTTTTATCCCGAAATGTCGAAACAGCTCCCACTATCTTGTCATTCAAAAAGACTGGCACACGATTTACCACCAAGGTGATACCGTTTAAAACCATCTCGTGGTCCGGATCTGTTTGCCCAGTTTTCAATACCCAGCCCAGTCTTGAGTTCGACAAATATTCTTCCATTTTCATTCCCCGCGGCTCTTGAGCTAACCCTGCCTTATGAAATAAACGCAAAGCCGCTTTGTTTACCAGTGTAATACGGGACTCCTGGTCAACAGCTACAATTCCCTCCCTGACTGATTGCAAGATAGCATCTCGCTCTTGAAGCAGCTTAGCTATAGCTGAGGGCTCCAGTCCAAAAAGAATTCTCTTGATATACCTTGCCAAAAGTACAGCACCCAAAATACCCGCTACTATTCCAAGTAAGGTTCCCGTATAGATATTATTACGACCTTGACTTACCGCTTTTTGAACATCATTTAAGGAAATGCCTACCGCTACAGCTCCTAACTGCTTGCCAGTATGGTCAAAAATTGGTGTTAGAGAACGAAGAGATGTTCCTAAAGTTCCTTTTGATATAGAAATATGTTCTTTTCCTTTTAAGGCAATCCCCTCATCCCCGCCGACGAATCGTTTTCCAATCTTGGCAGGATCCGGATGTGACTTGCGAATCCCATTCATATCCATCACTACAACAAATTGCACATGGGTGAAACGACGGGTTTCCTCTGCAAAATCTTGAATAGACCTCTCTTCATCTTGTTTGCCTAAAGCTTCTATTACAAGTTGTGAATGTGCCACCATGCGCGCCACATTTGTCGCTTTTTCTTCCTGGCTCTTTTCTATGTTCGCAGCTATAGTTCTACTGGTTAGTATATCCGTTACGAGCAAAGAAAGAGCTACGACCCCACAGACCAATAACGTAATGGTCATTTGCAGGCTCCATTTCCTTCCCTTCATAAGTCCTTCCCCCAACCTCTCTTGAAACCCGTGATTTTATAACATTGTATCCCTTTCTTAGAGCTTCCACATGCCGGTAACTAGTATTCATATCCTGCAAAATTAAAATTTTCCTTGTAAGCGATGCCTCTGCTCCAATCATAACCTAGTATGCTCTCCAGCGAAATAATAAGCTTGATAAAATTCACATTGGCATTATATCTATATACAACTGAATAAAAAACCGTTGATAGTGGGGAAAGAGCATCCGGCGGAGCATAGAAGCGGTCAAATCCTTTTCCTGCCCCATACAAGGGTAAGAGAGGAAGCGAGTGCAGGCTTGTCTTTTGTTCTGTATAGCAGGTCCTATGTCGAAATTATAAATCATTTATATATATACAAGTGAATAAAAAAACGTCTTTTCTGTGAAAAGAACTTTATGTAATGCTCTATCTAAGGGACCTAAGAATAGGAGAAAGATCTCATTTTTCAATGAGTCCATATCGAAGCAGCTTGGCAATCCACTCCGCATCCGCTACATCTGTCTTGCACCCTGGCGCGTTTTTAATACGTTGCGCATTGGCATCAAAATAGTCTTCTAAGATGTTAAACACAGGCTTCCAGTAAATGCCCGTACTTGGCTGTCCGTCATTACTTATCAGTATAGTAAGGTTTAGTTGTTACTAACCCCCTTTTCATGCGGGGGATGTGACTGAGAAGTCATGTTTGTTTTTATAGTGGGGAGAGATCAAAAGACGTGCAGAAGTGGTCAAACCTTTGGTTCATGCAAGGGTAAACCAGAGAGAAGAAGCATACCATACTCCCTTTTGGTTGCACATCGCACATGGACATGCCGAATTTATCATTCACTCATATCTACATGATATCTCAATACAAGGAGTACGAGGTATCATACCGTATCCTATGAACGTTTTGGACGCTTGTTGTATCGATGTAACTGACAACACATGGAAATATATAGAAAAATTCCTTTTTGATTAATTTTCCATATATGAGGGAATTATACTCTCTAAGAAATGCTGAACTTTTTTATTACATAATAACATTTTACAGAAGTTTGCTCCTGGTGTCAGCTGCTGGCATGGGGTATGAAGGTGATTAATATGTGGAAAACGATGGTTTCCTATCTTCCAGACTGGAAAGTTTTTATGCAAGCTTTAATTGTATTTTTCATTCCGTATGTTATCGCAAAATTTTTTAGTTGGATCCGTACATCAGAGGAAGAGTGATGAGAATGAGATGGTGGAAATCAAAAATCAAACAATCGCAAAAACAAGCCATTCAAAGTGATCAAACGCAGGAATATAAGCCTTTTCAAGATTCAACAGGTCATTTTACGGGGGATTTCACCTTTGATCTGGAACTTGTCAGGCAAGAAATCAGTCATAACTCGGATGTGCACTTTCGGGAGTTTGATATTGGGCGCACAGGCATTCGGGCGGCAATCATTTTTGTGGAAGGACTGTCAGATAAAGAGCTCATCGACAAACATATTATGAAATCATTGATGGTTGATTTTTTCGACGAATATAAACAGGAATCATCTTATGTGAAAGGGACCATTTCAAAAGAGTTTATTAAAAATCAAGTTCTTTCCCTTAGTGAAGTAAAAGAAGTCCATCACATAAAAGAGTTGATGTTAAAAGTATTGACAGGCTCGACAGCCCTTTTGATTGATGGATCATCAGATGTGTTCATTCTTGGTACAACCAAAGCAAACAAACGGAATATTGAAGAGCCAGTATCAGAGGCATTGGTCAGAGGTCCGCGGGTAGGTTTCACTGAAATTTTAAGCGATAATACCGCCCTTTTGCGACGCCATGGTGAAAACGAGACCTTATCATTAACAAAATTCCAAGTAGGAAAACGTGCAAAAAAAGATCTGGTTATTGCCTATATCAACGATATTGCTGACCCGGAATTAGTGGAAGAGGTCAAGAAAAGAATTCAGAAAATCGATATAGATAATGTACCGGAATCAGGTTATGTAGAACAGCTCATCGAAGATAATTATCTCAGTCCTTTTCAGCAAGTACAGAGTACGGAGCGCCCTGACCGCGTCATTGGCGCCTTGATGGAAGGACGGGTGGCGATTTTGCTGGACGGGACGCCTTTCGCTTTGATCGTTCCAGTTACATTTAGCATGCTGTTGCAATCGCCGGAAGATTATTATGAGCGTTGGATCCCCGGCACGCTTCTCCGCCTATTGCGTTTTGGGGCAGCCTTTGTTTCGTTGTTGACTCCTGCATCGTATATTTCCTTTATCTCGTTCCATTCGGGATTGATTCCCACCAAGCTAGCCATGTCCATTATGGGAACGCGGCAAGGTGTTCCATTTCCTGCCCTTATAGAAGCACTGATTATGGAAATAGCCATCGAAATTTTACGGGAAGCCGGGTTGCGCCTGCCTAAGCCGATTGGCCCGGCGATGGGCATTGTCGGCGGTCTGATCATTGGCCAGGCTGCCGTAGAAGCAGGGATTATCAGCCCCATTATGGTAATCGTTGTGGCGCTTACCGCCATTTCTTCCTTTGCCATTCCGCAGTATAGCGCAGGGATTACGTTGCGCATCCTTCGCTTCGCGGCCATGTTTTGCGCGGCCGTGTTTGGATTGTACGGGGTCATTCTGTTTTTCCTCTTGCTTTGCAGTCATGTGGTGAAACTGAAGAGTTTTGGCGTGCCTTATGCAAGTCCGGTCGTTCCTTATCGATTAAACGACTGGAAAGATTTTATGGTTCGCATGCCGCTCATGATGATGAAACGCCGGCCGAAGATGATGCATACGAAAAATCCCACACGCAAAGGATAGCTCACGACGAAAGGAAGTGACCCACGGTGATTACCAGGCCCAAAGACCGAATTACGACTGCGCAAGCAGCTGTTGCCGTCACCAATACTATCCTTGGAACAGGGATCCTCACCCTGCCCAGAGCATCTGTGAAAGTGGTAGAAACACCAGATGTATGGATAAGCGTGATTTTAGGCGGTCTCATTGCGATGATGGCCGGAGTTATCATCGTCAAATTAGGCCAACAGTTTCCAAGGAAAACCTTTTATCAATATAGCCAAGAAATTGTAGGAAAATGGGTGGGCGGGTTACTGAGTCTGCTTATTGTATGTTATTTTATTATGACTTGTGGATTTCAAACCCGTTCAATGACTGAAGTAACGAGTTTCCTTTTGCTGGAAGGCACCCCGAAATGGGCCATCATCATGACATTTTTGTGGGTGGGCCTCTATTTGGTTATTGACGGAATAAACCCGATCGCCCGTCTGTTTGATATCATATACCCTATTACGATAGGCATTTTTTTGCTGGTTGCCTTTATGAGCTTCGGAATATTTGAGATAGATAATCTCCGCCCCGTATTAGGGTTGGGAGTCATGCCGGTACTAAAAGGGATAAAGACAACGGCTCTCGCGTATACAGGTCCTGAGGTCATGTTGCTCCTTGTGGCATTTATGGAACAGCCAAACAAAGCAGTAAAAGCCGTTCTAGTTGGAATTTTCATCCCGATGATCTTTTACGTGATAACTGTCGTGATGGTCATCGGAGCGTTATCCATCGATGGAGTAGTAACGAGAACATGGCCGACACTTACTCTCATGCGAAGTTTTGAAATTCCCGGTTTGCTATTTGAACGGTTTGAGTCTTTGCTAATCGTAATATGGATTATGCAAATGTTTGCTACCTATGCTATCAGCCTCTATATCGCTTCTTTGGGACTGGCTCAACTCTTCAAAAAGAATATTCATCCATTTATGTTTGGCTTGCTTCCGGTTATTTACATCATCGCCATGACTCCCAAAAATATAAATGACCTATTTAAACTAGGGGATATAGTCGGCGATATCGCGTTGTTTTTGTTTGGTGTAATGCCACCGCTGCTTCTCATTATCGCGAGATTGAAGGAGGGAAAGCATGAAGCAAAGCCTTAACAATGTACGGTTCCTTTTGGTCTCGCTGTCGGTTCTTTTGCTCCTGTCTCTTACAGGGTGTTGGAGCAGTCAAGAAATTGAAGAGAGAGGTTTAGGTGTAGGTCTGGCATTAGATAAAGGCAAGGAGTCAACAATTGAGAAAGAGCTAAAGGAACGAGGAGGGGGATACCCCGAAAGAAACATCATGACGTTGACCTATCAATTTGTTAATCCACAAGCATCAGGTTCGAAGGGTAAAGGGGGCGGAGGGCAACAAAAACCTTACATGAATGCTTCTGAAACCGGTGATTCTGTCCATCAAATGATTCGTGAATTTTCATTGAGAAGGGACGGCCCCATGTTCAGCCCACACTTAAAAGTGATCGTTATCGGTGAGGATTTAGTACGCACGTATAATTTGAAACAATTACTTGATCTTTTTTTTCGTGGTAATGCGCCTAGACTAAGCTGTCTTGTGTTAATTAGCAAGGGGCGAGCCAGCGAGACGCTGAAATCAAAGGAAACAGGAGACTTTCCATCGTTTCGTTTGATTGGAATTGCAGATAATCAATATAGAACAACAAGGATTTTGCCTTCTATGCCGCTCGCTAAATTAGAGGGCAAGCTACAATCAGGATCCAGTTTTCTTTTGCAAAATGTGATTTCGGCAAATGGAGAAGTAAAATTTGCCGGAGCTGCCGTGATCAATGGAAAGACAAAAAAGCTGCGCGGTTTTTTGAATGAGAAGGAATTAGATGGATTAACGTGGATAACGGGAAAAGGGAAAGGCGGTTTAGTGAAAAGCTTTGATAAAAAGACAGGGCAGCTCATGATCTACGAAATAGAGTCAATGAAAAGCAAAATCACACCTCATGTTGATGGAAAGAAGATCTCTTTTGATGTGAACATCGAATCAGAGGGCCGTCTATCTGAAAATTGGGTGCTTTCGGGAAGTTCTTTTGAAAATACATTTCTAAAAAGGGCAGAAAAAGCCGCTGAAAAAGAAGTGAAGCGCTTGGTGAAGAATACATTAGAAAAAACGCAACAGGAATACAAAGCAGACGTTGCCGGCTTCGGAAACCGCTTAAGAATTGAGCACCCTAAAGTATGGAAAAAGGTCAAAAAAGATTGGGACCGAACGTTTAGTAAGGCTCCAATCAAGTACAACGTAAAATTAACCATTAAAGATTATGGGGGGGCAGGCTCCGAATAGTGAGACCTTCTGTTCAATTACGCCTGAACTTTTACCTCTTTTGATGGTAAGAGCGGCAAGATTGCAAAAAAGAGGGTTTGCAAAAATACAAACCCTCTTTTCATTGAACAAAGATCATTTTTAATTATTTAGACCTGTCCAGGTTTAGTTTCTCTCTAAAAGAGCTTTTCCTGCAATACCAGGGTGCGTCATTTCGTACGGATCCAGAATTAAATCTAGCTCCTCTTCCGTCAACACATCATATTTTAGACATAACTCCCGAATAGGTTTTTCGCTTAAGATAGCCTCTCTCGCTATCCGAGCAGCTACTTCGTAACCGATATGCGGGTTAACTGCTGTGATAACGCCCACACTCTTTTCTACATATGCTTTCAATCTTTCCTCATTTGCTTCGATTCCTTTTAGACAATGGTCTGTGAAAGCACGGAATGCGTTATTCATAATGCTAATGGACTGGAGCAGGTTGAATACAAGGACTGGCTCCATTACATTTAATTCAAGCTGTCCCGCTTCCGATGCAAGGCAAATCGTATGGTCATTTCCAATCACTTGGAAAGCTACTTGGTTAATGACCTCTGCCATAACCGGGTTTACTTTACCAGGCATGATAGAAGAGCCAGGTTGACGAGCCGGTAATGTAATTTCAGCTAATCCTGCACGAGGGCCGGAAGCCATTAAACGTAAGTCATTCGCGATTTTAGACATATTCATCATACATACCTTCAACGCAGCAGATACTTCTGTGTATGCATCTGTGTTTTGCGTTGCATCTACAAGATGCGCAGCCCCAACAAGCGGTAATCCGCTTATGTCTGCAAGATGCTTCACAACTGATTCAATGTAACGCGGGTCTGCATTTAATCCTGTTCCGACCGCTGTTGCTCCCATGTTCACTTCATATAAATGCTGGCGTGATTGCTTAATTCGCTTGATGTCACGTTCGATTGCGCGTCCATACGCTTCAAATTCTTGACCTAGACGGATCGGTACAGCATCTTGAAGGTGAGTGCGTCCCATTTTGATAACATGATCGAATTCTTTTGCTTTTTGCTCGAACACGCTATGCATATATTCCGTTGTATCTAACAATTTGTCTAGAAGATTCAATACTGCGATATGAATAGCTGTCGGAAATGCATCGTTTGTGGACTGAGACATATTGACATGGCTATTCGGGCTTACATGAAGGTAATCCCCTTTTTCTTTCTCAAGTAATTCGAGGGCACGGTTAGCAATGACTTCATTCGCATTCATGTTAATGGATGTACCCGCTCCGCCTTGAATTGGATCAACGATAAATTGGTCATGCCATTTTCCTTCAATGATTTCTTGTGCAGCCTTCGCAATTACTTCCCCTGTTCCGGAATATAGACGTTTTACATCCATGTTAGCAAGCGCAGCTGCTTTTTTCACAATCGCCATCGCTTTAATTAATTCTTCATGTATTTTATATCCCGTGATAGGGAAGTTTTCGACAGCACGCAGTGTTTGAACGCCATAATAAGCTTCGGCAGGTACTTCCTTAGCACCTAAAAAATCTTTCTCAATTCGCATATATTGGTTTGTTTCATTGATAGTTGACATGATATTTCCCCCTCTATTTTATAAGCAACATTTGACTGTTTAACAGAAACATGATTAGCCTATATATGAGCAAATTATAATTTCGACATGTCCATGTGCGATGTGCAACCAAAAGGGAGCATGGTATACTTCTTCTCTCTGGTTTACCCTTGCATGAACCAAAGGTTTGACCGCTTCTGCACATCGCCGCATGATCTCTCTCCACTATAAACGGTTTTTTTATTTACTTGTATATAAAATGACCTTATTAACGACTAGTCTTCTTTTTCAAATCCAGCAGTCGAATCCTCTGCCAAAGGAGTTTCTACAATCTCCTTGATTTCTTCTATACAATTGGTTTGTCCAAGAGCCCACATCAGCTTGGCGACGATAGCCTCTGTGTTCATATCTCCAGATAAAATAACGCGATGTTGTGCTACCTTGCGTCCTACTTCATAAAGAAGCAAGTCTTCCCCTTCTTCCAAACATTGCGTGGTTATAACTACGGCAATACCAGCTTCCGTAAGCTCTTGAATTTTCGCCAACAAGTTTCGCCCCTCAAAAGGCAATCCACCGTTACCAAAACTTTCAATAATAATCCCTTTATACAAACCCTTCAGACAATCAAATATCTCTGGTTTCGTTCCAGGATACAATTTCATGAGGAATACATCTGGACACAAGCTAGTATTCACTAGAAATTCGTCAGAAGAGGACGCAGGTTTCCATTGATATCGCACTTCCTTTGCGTCCACATAAGCAACGTATGGATGATTGATACTTTCAAACGCATCGTAGCTTTTTGTTCTCATTTTGACAGCCCTTGTACCGATGATCACGCGTCCATCAAATACGACGAAGACACCGCCAATATCTTCACATGCGAAGCGCAGTGCATCAGATATATTCTTTTTCGCATCTGTTTTTTTGAAGCTGATGGGAACCTGCGAGCCCGTTATGACGACGGGTTTTTGTAAACCTTGCAGCATATAGGATAACGCCGCTGAAGTATATGCTAACGTATCTGTCCCATGAGTGATCACAAATCCGTCATATTGTTCGTAATTTTGAGCAATCACTTCAGCCATTTCAACCCAATGCTCCGGCTGCATATTCGTGCTGTCTCTGTTCATAAGAATTTGACTCGTTACATCAACTGACTGAGATGTGTCCTGAAAATATTCCAGTAGTTCCTCAGCAGACAATCCAGGAACAAGTCCTTCCTTCCCCTCAACTGATGCAATTGTTCCACCTGTTGCAATTAATAATAGTTTCTTCATCGCTGACCTTCCCATTCGAGTTTATTTTTCATCCTTTTGTACGCATAACGCATATTATTATAGTCTATTATAAGATCAAATCCGGACATAAATCAACATTTGTATTCGTTACGCGTACATTTTTTTCTTTTATATGAATGTTTCACATGTTATAATCAAAAAAAATTAACATGGGAGTAGGGATACAGTGTTACAACGATTAGTAAATCTTAGAAAGAGCAGGAAGTGGTCCTTGCAAGAAACAGCCGATCGTCTCGGAATCGCGAAAAGTACCTATGCCGGCTACGAATCTGGATATAGAGAGCCTTCTTTGCAAGCATTGTTGCAAATCGGGGATTTATTTGACACAACGGTTGATTATATGTTGAATCGGACAGATGATAACCAACCGAAACTCGAACTAACTGAACTATTACATTCCAAAGATATGGTGCTCTCTCTAGATGAGATTCCTCTAACGGCTGAGGAGATTTGTGATTTTATTGCATTTACTCGGGTAAAACGAGATATAAAAACGTCTCTTGATTAAGTACCCTTTATTACTGTTAATTGAAAAGATACATGCATACTTCCAATCATGTGAAGTTTATATAACTTCACATGATTGGAAGTACGTACAAAAATTACGTGTTTTTGTCCCAATACGATTTTTAGCCAACAGGTCAAATCGTTCTAAATTAAAAAATCAGACCCGAGTTTCGGTCTGATTTTTATTCTTTACATGTTTTGCGGCTTCAATCCTTGCCCAACGGATTGAACACTTTCTATTACCTTTTTTACCATGTCTTCACCAATTAATGAGCGTATTCCCCAGAAAACCAGACCTTGAGCAGCTACCGGCTGCATTGGATATATTTCCAAATATTAATGAAACTCTCATCTACTACTTGGACACCATAATCAGATAATTAATTCACTCATATATAGAAAAAGAACGAACAGCGTTAGCATTCAAAATATACTTGGTGCAGCTCAACAAATACAAAAAGAGCCACGTTTTATAAGCGTGGCTCTTTTAACTATGAGTTATAAAGAAAGAATAACGTATTTTAAATCTGATGCATTCTTCAACATCATTAAGATGCCTTTTGCACTTCTCTTAAATATTCTTGACCTTGTGTTTCGTTGTACTCGCCTTCCCACTTGGACATTACAACCGCTGCGAGGGAATTTCCTACTACGTTTACGGCTGTACGAGCCATATCAAGAATACGGTCGATACCAGCGATGAACGCCAAGCCTTCTGCAGGAACACCAACAGATCCAAGAGTCGCTAACAATACTACGAAAGATACACCCGGTACACCGGCAATCCCTTTAGAAGTAAGCATCAACACAAGCAATAATGTGATTTGCTGTGAAATCGGCATATCAATCCCGTACATTTGCGCTAAGAACATCGCTGCGATTGCTTGATATAATGTCGAACCATCAAGGTTAAAGGAATAGCCTGTTGGAATCACAAACGATGTAATGGCTTTCGGACATCCGAATTTCTCCATCTTCTCCATAATCTTTGGCAAAACCGTCTCTGAGCTTGCTGTAGAATAGGCTAAGATCAGTTCATCTTTTAGGATTTTTATAAAATGGAAAATGTTAACTCCAGCCAGTTTCGCTACGATACCCAATACAACAATTACGAAGAAAAACATAGCACCATATACTACTACTACTAACTTACCGAGGGGTATCAGTGATCCTACACCAAATTTAGAAACCGTTACGCCAATTAACGCAAATACACCAAACGGAGCAAATTTCATAATCTGATTTGTTATATAAAACATGGCATCCGCTACACCTTGGAAAAAGTGAAGAACCGGCTTTCCTCTTTCTCCGATGGCTGCCACTCCGAGGCCGAACAATACAGAAAAGAAAATGATTGCAAGCATATTGCCTTTTGCTAATGAATCAATGATATTTGTAGGAACGATATTTACAAATGTATCAGCAAAAGAATGGTGCTGTACTTGTTCAGTCGTACTTACATAAGTGGAAATATCCGTTTTCTTCAACTGCTTCATATCCACACCTGTACCTGGATGGGATACGTTTGCAACCAACAAGCCTACAACAATAGCAATGGTTGTAATAATCTCAAAATACAGAATAGTTTTGCCGCCGAGCTTACCGAGCTTCTTGATGTCCCCTACACCCGCTACTCCGACTACGATACTCGCTACAACAATTGGCACAACAATCATTTTAATTAAGTGAATAAAAATATCCCCAATTGGTTGTAAGTATGTGGATACAGCTGGATTTCCGTAGAATACGGCCCCTACTGCGATACCGACTGCAAGACCAATTAAAATTTGCCAAGCTAATCCTAATTTCTTCATATTTGTCCCCTTTCGCTTCTTACTACTTCGTGAATCTCCTATTCTCCCATAAAACCAGAAGAAATCTACCAAACATCTTTAAGCGCTTTCACATTTGTTCTAGAACAACATATCTTTAATTTAAAATAAAAACTACAGAAAAATACAAAAAACTACAAACAGTAGTGAAAATATTTTAAATATTTTCACTACATCCCGGTGCAAAAATAGTTCACTAGAAGCATAGAATGGCAATTTGGATAGTAAATACATTATTTCGGGTTCTGGTGCAAGTGTTGACATAATCAGTGTTATCGGCAGTTAGGCAAACAGTCCTAGAGACATTGTTGCAACTTTTATGTACCCATGGTTTTTCTAGATGGAGACAAAAACTCCTTCTGCTCTTCTCTCTTTGTTTGAATAGCTAACAAAAAACGAGACCTGATTCAGATCTCGTTGGCTTCTTTACATAATCATGTTTAGAGGAAGTTCCTCTAATATCCGTGTTCTGTCGGCAAGAGTTCTCATTGAGTTTTATCAAAAATCCTTAAACAAACCGATTTTTTTTATTTCTTCGAGATGAATTTCAGATAGCTTCTCAAGAATTTGAATCCCTTTAGGGGTTACTTCAATTAATACACTCCGACCATCTTCCGGATTTTCCCGTCGTGAAACGAATTCAAGCTGTTCACATCGGTCAATCAGGCCTACGCAGGCATGATGCGTTATTTGCAGTCTCTCCGCTAGTTCTCTTGGGGTAGCGAAGTCACGGCCCGGATAGCCTTGAATTGCTAATATCAATTGGTGTTGCTGAGGTGTTAAACCTAGCTGTTGTGCGGCAGAATCACTGAATTTCTGAAACTTTCTTAACTGATATCTAAACTCCCCTAGATATTCATAAACTTCTTTGGATAAAAGTGAGTTCAAAATAAGTGACCTCTTTTCTATTTATGATTGATATTTATATCTTAACACGATATAATAAAAATATAAATTTATATCGTAATACGATAAAAATAAAGGAGAATAAATCTGCTATCATGATTCTTTCCATCAGTTTGTGCATTTCATAAAGGCCGTACACTCTTTCTTTTATTTATAACTAAAATGAATATTCCTTTGCTTGTTTACACCTTAAAAACATATGTGGGATGGTGATTTAATCATGTTGGAATACCTTTCTCCTAGTTCACTTTCTGGTCAATTGATCTTTTTAGTTGGGTCTGTATTAACCATTTATCTAAACGTAAAGTACCTCGACTCTAAAAGTAAATGATGGAATCATTTCTTCGTTGCTGTATCTTTCTTTTCATTCCTCTGAGCGGGGGTTAAGCAGTACCTGTTGAAATATTGAAAATAAACAACTCATCATTATTGGAAGTAAATATATGTGGTTTACTTAACACTAGGACTCATTAGCCGTCCATGTAGCACAATCAGCAAAAAGAGCATCGATATTCGGGCTGTTGACAAATACCTGTTCCAAACAAAAAGAAGATGAAGCTCTACAAAATGTAGTGTTCATCTTCTTTTTTACTGAACTATATTATGTGCTTTGTAGTTAGCCTTTTTAGTTTGTCAACAGTCTCATATTCGATACTCTTTGTCTATGCCGCAGCATGTTCGTCCTTAACATCTCTGCGATTGACCGCTAGATAGCCGACAAGGACAAAGATAATAATCGTTAAACCAAGGCTGACCGGACCTTCGCCTAGACCAAGACCATTGCGACTATGAGGTACCGAGATCCAGTCCGAAAATGAGGCTCCTACCGGACGTGTCATGATGTAAGCGAACCAGAAAACAAAAGTCTTATTTAGATTAAACAACCAATAACTCAGAGCAGGGATAGCAAGCAAGATGGCAAACAGAACCCCTGAAGAGAAGTAACCTAAGTGCATGGTTGACGCGGTCATGTCTCCCGCAGAGGTGCCGAGCGCGAACGTTCCCATTACGATGGACCAGTAAAAAGCCTCACGATGACGGGTGTAGATGCTGTGTATAGACAGAGTTTTCTCGATCTTGTACCAGATTACAAAGATAATGGTTAGCGCCATCATAAAGAACATGGTTGATATAAGGTACGGGATGCCCAGCACAGCATGCACAACATCAGCAGCCATCGTGCCAAATATACTGATCATAATGACAACTAACCAGTAGATCCATGCTACATATCGGTGTATTGAGAATTGCAGTACCAACAAGGCTACTAGACCAATTCCCGCGAGAGCTACCGCAATTATCGGATTTAGATGCTTGACTAGATAATCAGAAAACACTTCGCCCATTCCAGTGGTCAGTACCTTAGTGATCCAGAAAAAGATCGTAACTTCCGGAACTTTATTCAACATCTGTCGAATTCTCCTATTATCGTCTTGAATTTGCTCGCAATGTTCCATTAATGAATCCTTCTTTCCTTTTGGGATTGATAATTGGTTACTTGATCGTGCATATATGTTGAATTGTTCACGAAAACAAGAGTTTTATTGAGACACAATTTAAACTGTACTCTTTTAACATTAAAAACCAATGAAAATACCTTAAATTCTTCATTAATTAGAGATGAACAGATTGCAATAACCTGCTCTGTTGAAGAAAAACCTCAGCCACTATAAAAATACCCTTCAGACCCTGTGTTCTGAAGGGATTTCTTGTTCACATAATCAATGTTATCAGTAGTTAGGATTCCTATTTATATATAACTGACTAGTTTCTTCAACATTTCATGCTGCATCTCTCAACTTGCACCGTTTACTATCCAACTTGGACCATTTACTATCCAATTTCACACATTTACTATCCAAACTTCAACTGTATGCTGAATCTATAAGTCAGTTATATTTAGTTGTTTAAAATTTGGAAAACTTGAATTATGAATTTTATTAAATTAAATATACTTGTATTTATAAATACGATTTAAAACCGTAAATAATTGAAACAAGCAGTGCAGTCACTAATATTCCAGGAAGAAGATTAGCTACTTTGATTTTTGTGATCCCTATTAAATTTGAACCTATAGCAATGATCATAATCCCACCGGTAGCTGTCATTTCTATAATAAAATTATTCATTAAAGCATCAGGAATAAACCGATCAATTTGAGTTGCAAAAATAGCAATTGAACCTTCATATAAAATGACAGGAATTGCAGAAAATAAGACCCCAATACCTAATGTTGTAGTTAATATTAACGCTATAAATGCATCTATAATAGCTTTCGTGTATAACACATCATGATTACCCCTAATGCCGCTATCTAAAGCACCAATGATCCCCATTGCTCCAACAACAAAGATTAAAGTACCTGTTATAAATCCTTGAGATATACTTCCCTCCTTACTTGAGCCGACTTTTTTCTCTAACCAACCTCCTAGGCTAGTTATTTTATCTTCTAAGGCAAATAACTCACCAATTACTGCCCCAATGACAAGACTTAAAATCACGATAAGGAAGTTCTCACTTTTAAATCCCATTTGTACTCCCAAGACTATAATGGCTAAACCCATTATATTCATAACAGTGTCCTTCATACTATCCGGTATACGACGAAGTAGACTACCTAATAAAGTACCAATACTTACACCTATTCCGTTTACTAAAGCCCCCATTAAAATCATTTTCTTTCACCTGTCCATTTCTATATAGTTGTGGTTTCTCAAATTATAGGGGTAAACTACATATAAATAAAATCAAAGTTTTTAATGTTTAACATGAATAAAATTTATGGATAGGAATGATAAAAATGAGCCTTGCGAAATATGAGGTTTTTAACACTGTTGTCGAACTGGGTAATCTAACCAAAGCTGCGGAAGCTTTAAATTTAACTCAATCTGCTGTTAGTTATTCTATCGCAAATCTTGAATCTGAACTTGGATTCTCTTTACTGATTAGGAGCCGGTCTGGCATCACTTTAACAAGCAATGGACAGAGAATCTTAAGATATATACGAACTATTCTACATTGGAATGAAAAAATGAAGCAAGAAGCCGCCTCTATCAACGGACTTGAAGTTGGTACAGTTCGGATAGGGGCATTTACAAGTGTTTGTATTCAATGGCTGCCTAGATGTATGAAGCATTTTAAACAAGAGCATCCCTCTATAGAAATTAAGATTCTACAGGGAGGCTATCAGGACATTGAACAGTGGATTACTAACGGAGTTGTAGATTTTGGTTTTGTTACTTTACCTACATTAGAAGGTTTTGAAACGATACCTCTAAAAGAAGACAGGTTGGTTTGTATCCTTCCATACAATCATCCTCTTGGTAATCAAGATAAGATCCGTATGGAACAATTAGAGAATGAATCCTTTATCATACAAAAGTCCGGTTATGACCACGATATAAAACGTATATTTAAAGAGACCCGTGTTACTCTCAAAAACAAATTCGAAATGGCTGATGACCAAGCTATTATAGCCTTGGTGGAAAATGAACTAGGCGTAAGTGTCATTCCTGAATTAGTTCTGCAAGGTCTGCCGCATAACGTTACCATTCTTAGTCTAGAGCCAGAACAGCATCGATCTATCGGCATCGCTGTAACATCTCTAAAGGAAATCTCTCCTGCTGCCAAAAAGTTTATTGAATGTGTAAAAACGCTGTTAAGGTCAAACTAAATGTTAGATCCTGTTGCTTTTACAAAGCCTATAAACATGAAACAAGCCCCCTTTACCACTAATACTTACAAAGGGGGCACTATCCTTAAATTAGAGGAGAGACTATACTTTTGTAAGAATAAGTCCAAGTAACGCAGAAATAATGCCAAAGACTTGATACATCCTTAATCTCTCTTTAAACATATAACAGCCTGCAAGCACAACTACTAGACAGTTTAAACTAACAACAGGAAATACAATACTAGCCATTCCTGTCCGTAAAGCGTAAAAATAACAACTAAAGCCTACTACACTTAATACAGCAACAAAAGCGCCAATCTTTATTTCACGCAATTGCGTTTTTTCTTTCCTAAACCAAAGAGCTAGATAAATACTCCCGCCTCCATACATCGCCACAAGCGTATCTAAAGGGTTGATATGAAGATAAGAAGAAGTTTTCATTAAAATTCCAAGAATTCCAAAAGAAAGAACCGCAAGTATGATTCGAACAACCCATGGTACATAGTTTACATTTCCTTTCGAACCAGGTGTATACTGAATGACCATTGCAGATCCCATCATACATAAAATCCCGATCCATTGAATGGGTGAGATGTGCTCATGAAAGATAAGTCCTGCAGCCAGGATCGGAAAAATAGCATTAGCTGCAATTAATGGTGAGGTTAAGCTGGCCGGTCCCTTTTCAAAAGCCCGGGACATCTGAACATTTCCATTAGCATTTAATATACCGATAAGCGCACCTAGAAAAATAGAAATTAAATTAGGATGAAAAGCCTGCATGACTACTCCATAACCGAGGGTTAATAAAAAAGCAATAGAATAAAAGAAAAATTGAATGCTTACTTTCGATATTCCCTGTACTGTGCTCCACTTAAAAATGGTGTTGTTTAATCCAAAACTGATGGTTGTCATCAACGCTGCAAAAAGCCACATAAGCTTCCTTCTTTCTTTTTTTAAATATAATTCTATTATAAAGATTAAAATACTTTAACCACTAAAACAAGGAATATCTTCTGAATGTTACTACTATTCATTAAATACGTGAATAAAGAATACGATCTAAAAAAATTATTTTCTCTTTTATGTATAATGTATATAAATCTTCGTTACTATCACTCAACACATAATACTGATAGATCTTTCCAACCATACGCAACATCATCTACTACGCTTCCTCCAAATTCGCTTGTTCTACGAATATACTCCTTGCCCCCCATACGTTTATAAAATCCTACTCCAGATTCATTTTGTTCCATTACCCATACCAGCATAGAACGAATACCTCTTTCTTTAAAATGGTTGACAACAGCTGAAACAAGTTGTCTTCCCATACCTAATCCTCTACATTCCTTTAAAAGATAAAGTGAATATAACTCTCCATATATCGATAGTGAACTGACAAAAAATACTTTACTGAACATTGACAAATTTATCACCTGGTACTAATATTAGGTTATATTCCCAAGTGTTAATTACAAAGTGGAGGGATAACTCAATGAATTCAAAAGCTCGTATTACAGCCATTGGTGCTTATGTACCTCATAAAAGATTATTGAATGAAGATTTAGAGAAAATGGTGGATACTAGTGACGAATGGATTATGCAAAGAACAGGAATGAAGGAAAGAAGAATTGCAGGAGACAAAGAATATGCATCAACACTGGCTTTCAAAGCCATTGAAAATCTGATTGAAACATATAATAAGGACTTACAAGATATCGATTGTATTATTGTAGCAACAACAACTCCTGATTATGTGTTTCCAAGCGTAGCATGTCAAATACAAGATTATTTTAAAATCCCTCATACCGGCGCCTTTGATTTAAATGCCACCTGTGCCGGTTTCACTTATGGCTTACATTTAGCTAATAGTTTAATTACCTCTGGGTTCCATCGGAAAATTTTAGTGGTGGCCACGGAAACTTTATCAAAAGTAACAGATTATAGTGATCGAACAACTTGTATTTTATTTGGCGACGGCGCTGGAGCTGTCCTAGTGGAACGTGACGAAGAGCATTCAAGTTTTATAGCCGCTCATATAGGAACAAACGGAGAAGGAGGAATGCATCTATATCGAACAAGTTTAGCTGCTACTATGCATGAACAAACGTTAAACACAAATGGAAAGATGGTCCAAAATGGAAGAGAAGTGTATAAATGGGCTGCCCGTACTGTACCGTTAGGTGTAAAGGAATTATTACATAAATCGGAGCTGCAAATTCACGATGTGGACTGGTTTGTACCACATAGTGCTAACCTACGGATGATTGAGTCTATATGTGAAAAGTCAGGATTCCTAATGGAAAAAACATTAACTAGTGTTGCATATATGGGGAATACCTCTTCTGCTTCCATTCCGTTAGCTTTACATTTAGGAATAGAAGAACAAAAAGTGAAAAATGGAGATACAATCCTGCTTTATGGTTTCGGGGGAGGGCTCACGCATTTAGGTCTTATCATAAAATGGGATTTATCAGAGAAAAACTAGCATTTCTCAAGCGTTGAAAGAAATAAGTTATATATGGGTAAATTATAATTTCGACATTTACATGTGCTGTGTACAGCAAAACGGCATTGGCGCTTTCTTCCTATCTATGGTTTACCCTTGCATGGACCACTACAAGGGTTTGACCGCTTCCGCACGTCGCCGGATGCTCTCGCCCCACTGTAAAAAGATGGTTTTTTTATTCACTTGTATATAGTTCATATAAAACAGTTTTAATTAGGTTAAAAGAGGTGATTTTTACATGTTCGATATTCCTAGCGTACTGCCGCACAGGTATCCTTTTTTAATGATTGATCGCGTGTTAGAAAACGAACCGGGAAAATGGGCAAGGGGTTATAAAAATGTGACATGGAACGAATGGTTTATTACTGAATCTCAAGCTTATATGCCGGGAATGATGATCATCGAAGCACTTGCACAATTGGGTGCTTTTACGAAAATAGACGGGGCAAACGGATTAGGGTTTCTTTCCTCGCTAAAAGAGGTCGAATTTTTGGGATATGCTCGCCCTGGCGATCGAGTGGATCTTTATTATGAAGTAATCCGAAACAAAAAAGGATTTATTTTTGGGGCATGTCACGCTTCTGTAGATGGAGATATAATTGTGAAAGCTAATATTGGTATATACGTTGACTAGGCCTCCTGAATGGCTAATTTATATATAAATGATTTATAATTTCGCCATTTTCATTTGCTATTTCAAACAAAACGGCATTGGCACTTACTTCCTCCCTCTGGTTTACCCTTGCATGGACCAAGGGTTTGACCGCTTCTGCACGTCGCCGGATGCTCTCGCCCCACTATAAAAAGACGATTTTTTTATTCAATTTTATATAGCTTTATTATGACAAAAAAGATGTTTACTAGCCCTATTAGTAAACATCTTTTTTGTCATTTTTAGATAGAAATGGACGTTTTGCTTTATCAGCTAATTTGCCCTTTCTTTTTTAAATACCAATAAACCGGAAATCCAGTAATTACTATTGCAATCGATAAGAAACAGCTAAGCGGCTCGTTAATAATCGCACTTCCGAGTACAAATAATGATCCTAAAATTGCTAAAATTGGTACGATTGGATACAATGGAACGCTATATTCACGCTCTTTTCCTGCATTTCGTTTTCGTAAAATAAACACCCCGATAAATGTCATTACATAGAAAATGTAAATGTTGAATACGGAAATCTCAGATAGTTTATTCGGATCACTAATAATCATTAAAATAATACCAAGTATAAGCTCAGTAAAAATCGCATTTGCTGGTGTTTTAAACTTATCGTTAATGTTTGAAATAAATTTGGAAAATGGAAGCTGACCACGTTCTGCCATAGATACTGGAATGCGCGGGAATGTTAAAATTTTCCCGTTTAAGCATCCGAAGATCGAAACAATGACACCGATGCTAATGAGCTTTCCACCATATTCTCCTAATAGCATTTGCGCAGCTGTCGCTGTTGCATTCTCACCAAGAACAACAATTTTTGCAGCCGGTAATATTTTTAACAAGGCAACGTTAATTAACACATATGCTGCTGTTACAGTTAATAAGCCAATTGTTAAGGCCTTTGGTAATAATTTTGTTGGATTTTTTATCTCACCGCCGATAGATGCTAATAACATCCAGCCATCATATGCAAATAATGTTGCTAAAATTGCCATCCCGATACTTTGATGTGCTGATTCCGGAACAACAACGTTAAATACATCGTTACTTCCTTTCCAAAATCCCATCACAACAATAAGTACAATGGGAATCAGTTTCCCAACCGTTGTAACCGTTTGGACAATGCCCCCATACTTTGTACCAATACTATTTACAACTCCAAGAAAAACAACTGTCCCAATTGCAATCGGCAAACTCCATACTTTATCAATATGAAAAAAATTAGAAATTAAAGAACTAAAATATAATCCTAACGTTCCAATAATTGCTGGTCCATACACAATTGTTTGCATCCATCCAGACAAATAGCCCCAAAAACCTCCATAAATCTCTTCTAAATACGTATATAAACCACCATTTTTCGGAATTTGTGCTCCAATTTCTGCTACAGTTAACCCGCTGGCTAAGGTTAAAATACCACCTACTGTCCAAGCAAAGATTGCCATGTTAGAACTTCCTGCATATGCTAATACGCTGCCCGGCTTCATAAATACGCCAGAGCCAATAATTGTTCCAACAACAATAGATAGTGCGACCCATAGGCCAATTTTATTTTTGTCATCGTGATGCATATTACGTTTCCTCCTTCTAATTCTAGTGTGATGCAAATAAGACAAAACAAAACAAAATAAGACAAAATAAAAAAACACTCGTCCCCCTAAAAAAGGGACGAGTGTTTTATTCGCGGTTCCACCCTTGTTCCAATTGAAAAATAGATACCTTTCTCCAATTGCTCAAGTTTCAAATAACGGTTGTTGCCGGCAAGCGATTACTAGATATTCGTTCATTGCTGCAGTTCAAAGGTGGTAAACTATTTTCCCGTATTAGGAAGCTCACAGCCTAAGGCTTCCCTCTCTGAAAATCGTAAAAAATAAATCATGTCCTTATCAGTACTTTTATGTTGTCGAATTTTATAGATATTGTTTATTATATTGAAGTTTTGAAAAAAAGCAAGGGCAGTCTTTATGTGTGAGCTGCATTTTGACTTAACCAAACACATAGCGCAACTATATATGAGTGAATGATAGTTTCGACATGTCCATGTGCTATGTGCAAGCAAAAGGGAGTATTTTATGCTTCTATAAACAAAATGAAGTAGTTCTTCAACTCCCATTTCCTTCCCGCCTAGATTACAACGTTGCCTGAAATCATGCATATGCCCAATTCATCTACTGGCAATACTCTTTGCGAAAAAAGCCAATATTAAAACGAGCATGTTTTATTACTTTTTAAGGAATTCTTAAGAAACAATTAGTAATATTCACTGTAACAACATTATCAGTAATAGGAGTGTGTGATGAAACAAAATCGCCGTGTTTTTATACCTGCCATTATAGTAACTGTTATTGGGTTATTGCTTGTTCTATATTCTTTTTATTCTACGCCAAGCGGTGGTCATCATGGTCCTCCTCCTACTGGCGGTGACCATCCTGGCCCTCCTTCAGGTGAAAAAGAAGGAAAAGGAGGATTAGGCGGGACATTTAAACAATTAGGAACGTTTGCTATTATATGCGGAGCTATCAGCTATTCATGGTTTTACCTTAAGAGAAAAATGAAATCCTCGTCAAATTTGATCAAGAAAATGGGCAAGCTCTTGTACAAAGTTCATACCTATGTAGGTTGGGCTGCATTAATCCTTGTCGTTGCACATGGGACATACTATATCATCAAAGATTTTAATAATCCTTCTACACTCACAGGAATTGCCGCTTTTATAATCCTGTTAACTCTCGCTATGTACGGTTGGTTTATTAAACGGATTCGCAATAAGTTCATGCGTACGATCCATTTTCTTCTTAGTCATGTATGGCTTGTCTTGTTAGTCATACATGCAGGCGGACACTTTATTTTACCTGCAGCCATTACCTTGATGATTTGGGGAATAATTTGGCTTTTCGATCTATCAGCAAGAAAAACAGCAGCCAAACACGTATAATAATGATGCATTTGTTTCGTATTTCTCACAATTTTACCTTTGCATGAACCAAAGGTTTGACCGCTTCTGCACGTCGCCAGATGACCTCTCCCCACTATAAACGGTTTTTTATTCACTTGTATATAAATGTGTGTTTTGTTTTGGAAATGACAAAAAGCCAAGCAATATTTGACAGCTTGGCCTTATTTTTTATGAGTCACGGATTATTCTGAACTCCATTATACATATATGAATTTTCTTGCTTACACAATTTTCTTTCTAATACGACCAGAGATAAAATCAATTAATGTAACCATTACAATGATACCGAGCAGAATGACTCCTACACGCGGCCAATTTCGGGAACTGAGCGCAAAGATAAGCGGCGTCCCAATTCCTCCTGCGCCGATTACCCCTAGGATGGCTGCGGACCGAACGTTAATTTCAAAACGATACAAGGTGTAAGACAGAAAATCTGGCAATACTTGGGGCAATACGGCATACCAGAGAACCTGAAAGCGATTTGCCCCTGTAGCTACCAATGCTTCTGTTGGACCTAGATCCATGTTCTCAATGGATTCTGCATACAATTTCCCCAGCATCCCAATAGAATGAAGCCCTAAAGCCAATACCCCTGCGAAAGAGCCAGGGCCTACCGCTTTAATAAACATAAGCGCCATGACAAGTTCAGGAAAAGTCCGAATAAAGCTTAGCATAAACTTACCGGAGCCTGAGATTGTCTTCTTTCTACTCATATTTTTAGCAGACCAGAATGCAAAAGGAACACAAAGAATAGCAGAAATAAATGTGCCTAGTACTGCAATCGCAAGTGTATCTACTAAACCGTGCAGTAAATCTTCTCCATCTGGCTGTGACACATATTCCCAATCCGGATGAGAAATACCTGATAGGATGGATTTCGTAATTTGGCCAGCAGTAGGCTTGATCCCGCCAATCTGCATACCGGAAAACGCCCAAATATAGATAGCTGCCAACGCAACAACAATAATCCAACGATATAAATTACTTTTCTTTGGCTTTGGAATTGCTTTCGTATGTGCGATCATAATAACTTCTCCCGTAATGTAGTGCTAATATAATCGATAAGCAAGACTACGACTAGCGTATAAACGATGATAGAGGAGGTTTGCTGATACTGTAAGAAGCCGAGTGTCCGTTCATAATACAAACCAATCCCTCCTGCTCCTACTAGACCTAGAACAGCCGCCGCCCGCACGTTAACCTCAAATGTATATAGTACGTATGATACGAAATGAGCTGTAATTTGCGGAATAATCGCATGAAAAATCCACTGCGTTTTATTTGCACCTACCGCTGTCATAGCTTCGAGTGGTCCTTTATCAATAGATTCGATGGATTCATACAGTAATTTCGCTACAAGTCCCATCGAGAAAACCATAAGAGCTAAAATACCCGGCAATGGTCCAATCCCAAAAATAGCCACGAAAATAGCAGCTAATAATAAGTCCGGTACAGTTCGAATTAAGTTCAAAATAAATCTTGCAGGACCATGTAAAAAGGCAGATGGGAACACATTGCTTGCCGATAACAAAGCAATCGGTACAGCAAGAATAGAACCGAATGTAGTTCCAATTACAGCCATACGGATCGTGTCGAGCATAGCTTTTGTAATGTTCGAGAAATAGCTCCAATCCGGCGGTACCATCTCTTTTAACAAATCGAGAATATTAGGAAGCCCGATCGCAAACTTAGAAAGCGATGCATCTACTTTTACACCGCTTCCCCAAAATAATGCAAGAACGAGAATGGCAGTAAACAGATGTTTGAGCTTATTTGGAGGAGTTGGCACGGCTGTCACCTTTGTTGCGTTCTTCATTCTGCAGTCGCTCCCAAAAGCTCATCCTTCTGAATCGAACGGCCGTAAATTTCTGCAAACTTCTCATCTGTCGCTTCCTCTACCGGACCATCAAATACAACTTCTCCCCCGCGCAGGCCAATAATGCGAGTAGCATACTCTCTAGCCAAATCAATAAAATGCAGATTGACAACGGTTGTGATTCCTAGCTCCTGGTTGATTCGTTTTAAATCATCCATAACCTGCTTCGTTGTAAGCGGATCAAGTGAAGCGACCGGCTCGTCTGCCAAAATAATTTTCGCTTCTTGCGCAAGAGCCCTTGCGATAGAAACACGCTGCTGCTGTCCTCCTGATAATTCGTCCGCGCGTGAATACGCTTTTTCTAAAATATTGACGCGATCTAATGCATCAAAGGCTAACTGCACATCTTCTTTTGGGAATAAACCTAGAATCGTGCGCAGCGTAGAATGATATGCCACGCGTCCTGATAACACATTCTTTAAAACCGAAGAACGTTTCACTAAGTTAAAACTTTGAAAAATCATTCCGATATCACGACGGATATGGCGCAATTCTTTTCCTTTTGCAGTTGTAATGGATTGCCCATCAATCACTATTTCTCCATCCGTAATCTCATGAAGACGGTTGATAGAACGAAGCAAGGTAGATTTACCCGCTCCTGATAAACCAACAATCACAACAAATTCTCCTTTATCAATGGATAGATTAATGTGATGTAATCCTTTTGTACCGTTTGGATATACCTTGGAAACATTGCGAAACTCGATCACAAGCTCTACCTACTTTCTAAAAGTTGTATCTTGAAAAAATGGCTAGCCATATCGAATATAGTATAATCACTCGACTGGCTTGCCATTTTTAGTTAGCAAATGTAATAGAGTACCTATTATATTACTGTGTCTTTACTTTTTTACCGTACTCGCGAACGATATCAAATTTGCTATCATCAGATTTTACATATCCTTCATGAGAATATACGTCTTTGATGATTTTATGGCCTTCTTCATCTTTACCAATCTCTATAAATGCCTTTTGAACCTTTTCTACCCAAGCTTTGTCCATATCGGAGCGAACGGAAATTGTATCGTTTGGAATTTTTTCTGTGAACTTAATAACCTTTGTTTTATCGAATACGTCTGGATAGTCTTTTTTCACAATATTGCGCGCATCTTGGAATACAACGGCAGCGTCAATATCGCCATTCAATAAAGCAATGACTGCTTGGTCATGACCTTTTAGCGTAACCGGCTGTACGTCTTTTAATGGGTCAATTTTCGCATCCATTAATGCAGCGGCAGGCCATACATATCCAGCGGAAGATGTTACGTTTTGATAACCGATTTTCTTGCCTTTTAAATCTTTGATATCGTTAATATTAGAATCTTTTTTTACTAGAAACTCAGTTTTATAGAAGTCAACCATATCCTTTGTTGGTTGTCCTGTAGCATCATCTACGCCTAAACGCTGCGCTTGCAGAGCAACGTTTGCTGCGTTCTTTTCATGTGCCAATACATAGGCAGTTGGAGGCAGGAACCCTACATCTACTTGCTTAGAAGCCATTGCTTCAACGATTGTGTTGTAGTCTGTTGATACACTAACCTTCACGGGAATGCCAAGCTTGTCGCTTAGCAGCTTCTCTAAAGGCTTTGCTTTTGCCTCGAGTGTATCCGCGCTTTGGGATGGTACGAATTGAACTGTCAAAGTTTTTGGTACATAGCTTGCTTTTGCTTTGTCGGTCGTTTCTGTGCTAGTTTCCTTTGTGCCGCAGCCAGCTAACAAACCGACCGCTACAGCAAGAGATGCTCCAATAGTTGCAACTTTTTTGAACATGAAAAAACCTCCAATTTTGTATGTATTTAGAAACAAATACTTAAAATTACATATCTAAATGTAACATAAATTACAAATTCTTTCATTTTAATTTACCGAAAATTTATAATAATAAGACGCAATATTAATATATTGTCTTTGCCTTTGTTTCTTGCTATCATTCCTCATAATAGCTCGCATGTGAATGAATGAAAAATTTTCTAAAAAAGGGTGAAGAAAATTGAATAAGCATATCAATGTAGCCATTTTGCAAACCAGCGATATACACGGTGCGATTTATCCCCTCCATTACGGAGATAATACAGCGGCAGAAGCTGGAATAGCGAAAATTTCCACGCTGATCAAGCAGGAACGTGCCAAAAGCAATAATGTTATTGTCATTGATAACGGAGATCTCATACAAGGTACACCGCTAACCTACCATTATGCCAAATATATGCGGCAGGAAAAAAACCCCCTATCTCTTATCTTAAATCATATTGGCTATGACGGTGCAGTGCTTGGAAATCATGAATTTAACTATGGCATGAATGTATTACATACAGCTGTTACCGAGTCACAAATTCCCTATCTATCAGCAAATATTTTACATAAGAGCACGATGAATCCATATTTTGGAACCCCTTATATCATTCAGACTATCGAAGCTGGTGTTCGTATCGCAATCCTCGGGGTAACGACACATTACATTCCAAATTGGGAAAATCCCGATCATATTGAAGAACTCGTATTTGAAGATGCTCTTTCATCGACAAAAAAATGGGTGCAGTACATCCGTGAGCATGAAAACCCAGATGTATTGATTGTTTCCTATCACGGCGGATTCGAGCGAGATTTAGAAACGGGAGAACCGACTGAAATCTTGACCGGTGAAAATCAAGGATATGCCATGTGCTTTGAAGTGGAAGGTATCGATATTTTACTAACAGGTCACCAGCACCGCTCGATTGTCAATCAAAAAGTGAACGGTGTAACAGTTCTGCAGCCTGGCTCCAATGGCCGCTCTTTAGGAAAAGTACATATAGCCCTTATGTATGATGATAATCAATGGTTGATACAAGACTGTTATTCTGAATTATTATCAGTAGAAGGTATCGAAGCGGATGAAGCTGTTCTTGCATTGGCAGCTGTCTATGAAGACAAAACCCAACATTGGCTCGATCAGCCTATCGGAACGATTGAGGGGAATATGCTCGTTGAGGATCCTATGCAAATCCGTATCCAAGATAATGCCTTGATCGAATTTATTAATAAAGTGCAAATGCATACAGCAGGCGTCGATATTTCAAACACGGCACTATTTGATAATGCCTCTCCTGGGTTCAAGCACAATATTACGATGCGAGATATTGTTTCGAACTATATATATCCGAATACGCTAAAGGTCATCCGCATCACTGGCCAAGACATAAAGGATGCGCTTGAGCAATCGGCCCAATACTTCATGCTGGACAATAACGGAGCGATTACCGTCAATCCCTCTTTCACGGAACCGAAGCCCCAGCACTATAACTATGATATGTGGGAAGGCATTGTATACACATTGAATATATCCAAGCCCATTGGAGAGCGCGTTGTATCCTTGCAATATGAAGGACAGCCTATACATCTAGAACAAGAATTTGATGTTGTGATGAACAACTACCGTGCCGGCGGGGGCGGAAACTATATGATGTATCAAAACAAGCCCGTGATCAAAGATATTCCGATGGACATGTCTGAATTAATTACAAGCTATATTTTAGAAAGAGGCACGATTCAGGCGACCGTCAATCATAATTGGAAAGTGATAACCGACTAAGTTTCATACCCCTGCTATTGTTTTTCAAATACTCCAGTAAAATTTTTTAGGGGGACGCCTTGAAGGCAGCGCTGCCTTCAAGGCGTCCCTTCCTATGTCTTTTCACTAATTATATCGTTTCGTTTGGATTCTAAGATAACAATGAGCTGCAAACAGAGGAACGTAACGGAAAGCACTGGTATGGAATTTTATAACTTATCTTTTAAAAAGGCTCTGTTAAAGATTATTGTTGATATTTTATAAAAAAAGAAAAGGACCAATTTTTTTGGTCCTTTTGTACGTCTTCTTCAACTAACGCACCCGTTCGTTCATTAAGGAAATGGTATTTATTCAGCAGTTGCTATATTCCGGATTTGTCATCTTTATTATTGCTGGCGGTCTTTGCGCCATCCGAATTTTTAACTCCTTTGCTTGTATAAGGTTTGGCGCTCTTTGCTTTATTGGCACTAGCTTGCCATCGACTCCAGCCCTTCTTGCCCGTTCCTCTACCTGTTCCGCCTTTACCCTTAGCTTTACTCATATAATCACTCCATTATTATTGTACATTGAGCTATCTATCGTTGGTTAGTTTTATCCATCATACTCGGTTATTAACCAAGTATGATGAAAGATATAATATTATCACAGTTTGTGTTGAAACAATAAACAATTTTAAAAGTCGATTACACTCAATTCCCTTCTGTAACTAACCTGATCCGTCAGTTGAACAAGAAAAGGGCGAAAATCAACATTGTGCTTTAACAGATCCTAAAAAAACTGAGCACGAAAAAATCATCTGCGCTCAGTCCTTTTTTCATTCCTATATATAACTGACTATGTATAAATGATTTATAATTTCGACGTTTTCATTTGCTATTTCGAACAAAACGGCATTGGCACTTACTTCCTCTCTATGGTTTACCCTTGCATGGGCCACTACAAGGGTTTGACCGCTTCTCCACGCCGCCGGATGCTCTCGCCCCACTATAAAAAGACAATTTTTTTATTCAGTTATATATAGTTTCTTTAACGTTTCACGCTGCATCTCTCAAACTGCACCACTTATTATCCGAAATGATGTTGTTTGCGCAAGCATTACTCAGCTTCTTGTTCAGGAAGAGATTTCCATCCAATGGCTGTTATACCAGCTTCTAAGCTAAGTTGGCTTACTAGTTTTTCGATGAGAACAGCTTTTGTTGCATCACAATGCAACGACGCTCGTACTGTTACTTTTTTACCGTATTCAATATCTTCACTATACAACTCCTTTAAATCAATCCCTTCTGTATTTACCATATGCATTAATAAAGCTCGAATATGTGATTCATCTTTATCTAAACAAGTTGCAGATAATACATAGTTCATATGACCTGGCATTTGACCTGTTGATTTTTTGTTCATGAATAATGCTACTGGACGAAGTAAGATATTAGCTAACAAAACTCCAAAAGAGCCTAAAATTGCCGCTGTAAGAAATCCTGATCCTACAAGGGTCCCTACTGCGGCTGCACACCATAAGGTAGCGGCTGTATTTAATCCATGAATACTAAACCCCTCTCGAATAATTACTCCACCGCCTAAAAAGCCGATTCCACTAACAACCTGAGCAGCAATACGTGTAGGACTAGATTCTTTTACTACCATGACTGACAATAAGACAAATAAACACGCACCTAATGAAACAAGAGCATTAGTTCTTAAACCAGCCATCCGATGGCGCCATTGACGTTCTGTTCCAATAAATGCTCCTGCAAATATAGCTATGCATAAACGAATCACCATATCTTGCCACACCATATTCTTCACCACCTATATATGAGTGAATGATAATTTCGACATGTCCATGTGCTATGTGCAACGAAAAGGGAGTATGGTATGCTTCTTCTCTCTCGTTTACCCTTGCATGAACCACTACAAAGGTTTGACCGCTTCTGCACATCGCCGGATGATCTCTCCCACTATAAAAAGACGTTTTTTTATCCCTCATCTTCATAACATTTATTCTACAGAAATGATTGCTACTTATTGTTTTGTTTTAATCATGATTTTATCCCTAGAAGGAGAGGAGATTTATTATGAGCATCCGCCGTTTCTCCAAATTTTTCACAGAAACCAACCAAATATAAGTAATTTAGCTGATATATCCAAAAGGATTTATCCGTTTTTTCGTTCAACTAATGCTACCCGTTAAAAAAATCGTGTTTTAAAAATGTTTATGTTGTGTTGTATAAAACGAAAATATGGATAAAATCCAACTTCATGTTAAAAATTCATTTAGGATATATAGTAACTTCCCAATAAGCATGACGTAAGCCCTAGATAGCTTAATAAAGACAGCCAGTTGGTAAAATAAGAGAGGATTGACTATAACGTAGCACCATATTATATTTTTTAAGCGGGTGTGTTTATGTATTCATTTTGATTTATGGATATCAACAAAATAGACTGAGTGAGGGAGAGAGTTGAAGATATTTAAAGTAAAACTTTTAATTTTAATATTAGGAATTTTAATCATTTTATTTTCCCTATTTGTTTATAAATTTAATCAAGCCTTTGTAGTAAAACAGGATGAAATTCAGGTGGGGCACACTATTGATGATGAAACTCAAAAAGTAAATGATTCTACAGATGTTGTAAAGAAAGGCGAAACAGTTCAAATAGTTGTTACATATACAAAAATGGTGGAGAAACCGTCAAAACAAAGTGCACATTTAATTATGAAAAAGGCATCAACAAAGGAAATAGTGCTAGAAAAAGTATATGAAGATTCTTATGGAGTTTCAGGTTACAGTACTGAATTTGATACAAGTACAGTTGAAAAAGGAGATTACAGATTGGAACTTCACAGAGATGGTAAGATCGTAACTGCTAAAGTGATAACTTTACAATGATTTTCCTATCTCATAGCTAATTAAAGAAATTCTATAGCGAAGAACGATACAGCTTCAATAACGTATTTTAAGGCTGTTAAAAATTATTGTTGATTTTTATAAAAGAAAGAGACTTCCACACTTGTAAGTCTCTTATGCTTATCCAACTGTCAACAAGAATATTTTTTCTCAAACCATTAATATCAGTCAGTTTGCGATAAATGGAGTTTTCCTTACATATTTTCTATCATTAACCTGATTAATGATAAAATTTGCTATATCTGCATTAGTAATTTTTGCGCCTGGCATATCGGTTAAATTTTCCTTTACTTTACCCGTTTCTGAACCTTCAACAACAAATGGTAAACGCACAAGTGTCCAGTCAATATATTTTTACAGAGTAGCCCAGTGTAACGGTAAAGAGTAGATGGAGCGTATAGCACGAAATCCCACTATACTGAATATAATGATAATCAAATCCAATAACCACACTTTGCTCCCCCTTTTCTAAGGTAACAGCAACAGCCCGCCGTCTCTGGCGGGAAAGATTATGCCCCCCTATTATCCAACAACACAAAGTACACAACGCCTGAAACGATAAGCAGAACCGCATACAGCCCTGCCTTCTGTTTAAGTGAAATGCGATTGCTTCCCGAATCCATACCTGCTAAAAACCAAAAGAAGAGCTCTCCAAACAGAACAAGTGCCATCAATATGCCAAAGAATATCTTTGTCATCGGAATAACCTCCCATATCAATTATTCTCCAAATTATACCATAGTAGAAATACGAAGAACACCGGGACATTCATAGCGCATGCAGCATCTTGGCAAAAGAACTGTACGGAGAGATGCGTCATATCCCGAAAGAAACAAAGAGAACGTATCTACGGATCGCGTAAGCAAGGAAGTTGGGAAGATTCATATTGGAGAAACAGATAAGAAATGCGCTATACTAGTAGAAGTCTATGGTACGAGAATATATAAAGGAGGAACCTCTATGGCTCCAAAACAAAAATACTACGTCGTCTGGAAAGGACGAAAAACAGGCATTTTCAACACTTGGGCTGAATGCGAGGCGCAGACGAAAGGCTTTACCGGTGCGCGGTTCAAGTCCTTCCCTTCCCTGGCAGAAGCAAATGAGGCATATAAAAACGGCGCATCCTCTTCCCCTTCTGCTGCTGCACGAAAGCCGGCTGCTTCTAAGCAAATACAGCTTTTTGATACAGCTGATACGATTGAGGAGGACAGCATTTCCGTTGACGCGGCGTGCAGCGGAAATCCCGGGATGATGGAGTATCAAGGTGTGGATACAAAGACGGGTGCGAGGTTGTTTCATTTCGGTCCGGCGCTTGGAACGAATAATATCGGGGAGTTTCTTGCGATTGTGCATGCGCTATCCATGCTGAAGCAAAAAGGCTTGCAGACGACGATTTATACGGATTCCAAAACGGCATTGTCTTGGGTGCGGAATAAGAAGGCGAATACGTCTTTACGGCGAGACAAGAGCACAGAGCAGGTTTGGACTTTAGTGGAGCGCGCCGAGCAGTGGCTGCGGGAAAATACGTATTCGAATAAAATTTTGAAATGGGATACGGCGCGATTGGGTGAGATTAAAGCGGACTTTGGACGGAAGTAATGGTCTTAAGAGAGGATGTCTTGGATGCTGGTACAGCATATGTAAGACATCCTTTTCTTTACGGAAATAGAGAGAAAAACTTGCTTTTCTATACGGTTCTGGTGCAAATATCATTATCAAAATCCGTTCTGATTTATTTTAATTTTCTTAATTTTCTTAAATATTGTAGATTTTTAACGTAATAACGATTATACTAATAAAAATAATACACAGGGGGGATATACTATGAATTTCTTAAAAAAGTTTTGTAGGATTGGTATTGGGTCCAATCTGGTTGTAGCCTTAGCTATATTGTTCCTTCCTGTTTTCCTTATTACAGACCAAATTGATGTTTTTGAAGAATTGATATCCTATATTTCAAAATAATTCTATTTATTCAGAGCTGCCTGCGAAAAGGAAACCTTTTTATATTTATAGTAAGCTAGGTAGAGATTGATTTTACATGTGTTATACATCTCCCCCCTATCTGAAAAAGGTAGGGGGTGTTTACACAATCAGTGTTATCAGAAGTTCATCTGTTCGAAAAGATAGACCTTTATGGAATATGACCAGCAATCCTATGAAAATGGCTTAACGTGGTTAAAAATCGTCCTTTTGACCACTTTTCCTCCTTAGCGTGGTAAATCCGCGTTTTTCTGTTCCTCCCCCTTTATTGAATTTGTATTTTCAATAGCTTCTCGTAGCCCCTTTGCCAGCTTTATTACGTTATCATTTGCCCAAAAATGTAAGAAGAAAAGACGTGGTTTTTCATACAACATATGGTTATGTAATGCTGTTACTTGAATATTATGTTTCCTTAAGGTACGTATAACAGAATTGACTTCTTTTGCCGTTAACACGAAATCTCCTGTAATGGCAGCTTTCCCTTTGTCAGTTGGTTGAAAGTTGATTGCTGTTGCAATGCCCATTGAAGGAGGAATAATCATACCTTTATCAATAATATTTTCAACACGTGGAAAACTTATTTTATAGATACCGTTACTTATCGTTCCTTTTTTACCAAAAATGTTGTCAATCTGTTCTTTTTCTAATTTAAATTCTCCAGTTGAATGAGCTTGACTGTCTTTTAATGGTGTATTCGACTTGATTAGGCTGGCACGAAGTGTTTTTGCTAAATTGACTATTTCTCCATGCCCCTGTATATGCATATACATAATATTAGGTGACTCACCCAGTAGGTGATTATGTAAAGCAGTCACTTCTATTCCACCTTTTATCAACTCATTCATAACTAGATTAACTTCTTCTTCGGTAAGAACGAGATCGCCCATTACCATTACCCCGTCGTTTATCTCTTTAAATGCGAGCCAAGATCCAAGTGCAAAAGAAGAATGTAATGGGATACCATTAATTTCAACTTTTAGGTCTGTTCTTGGAAGGCTAATATAATATACGTTCCCTGTTTTTATTTCTCCGTCTTTTCCAATTACTTCTTTAATCAATTGCCAATTACTTTGTTGAGAAACATTAGCCATAGTAGTTATTTTTGGATTCGAATTTATCCTCAAATTATTATTTAACGTAATGTTTACAATAATAATTAATACTAAAACCAGAAATAAGCCTATTATGATTTTATTTTTATGAAACACCGTAAAACCGCCTCTACTTATAGAATTCTTTATTTATTTTGATAACAAAATACTAAAGTTATTCTTTTCTTACAAGGAGGTTTTAATATATAACAGTGTATACTGTATTCATGTGAAATTTACATAAAATTCATAAACAAACCATTTGAAAATAACCTACATTTGCTAATCTTTAATTAGGAAATGTAATCATATGCACATGAAAGACGAGGAATCGACCTCGTCTTTTGTGTTTTATAGACTGGGGTATCGCCATCAAGCTCCCCAAGTATGTAATAAATCTTTGACTTTCGGGACAAATTGCTTAGTGTTGTGTGTAGTCATTTTTGACATCGGGATCCAAAATAATGCAGTTCATGAGTGTTGATTTTTACCACTACACAGATGGACATCAAGAATTTTCAAAAATTATTTCACGAAATTCCACAAATATAAGCTTTAAAAAAACTAATTTTGAAATTGAGTCATTATTATCTTCAAATATTTACGTTGACTTTTGAAACATATAGGTGTAGATTACACATATAAGGAATAATTACTATTCATTTCCTAAGTTGTTCATGAGGTGATATACAATCATGCTAAAAAATGACATAGAACAGGACGAACTTCTTGAAGAAGTTCAAGCTAAGACGCTAAACTCGATGCCGAAAAACTTCCTTGTTCCTTTCTTGCTTCTCTGCCTAAAAGATTGGAGTCTTCACGGCTACAAACTGATTCAAATGCTGATAGACATGGGATTTTCTTCTATCGACCAGGGTAACGTGTACCGAACGCTGCGAAAGCTTGAGAAGGATCATTTGATTTCCTCTACATGGGACACGAGCGAAGGCGGTCCAGCTAAACGCATCTACTCTTTAACAGAGTACGGTGAGAAATACTTAAAAACCTCTGCCTATTCATTTGAACAGTACCAAAACATGCTGGGCACGTTCTTCAGATTATACACCAGCGCATTCTTTCCATTTCCAAGCACCAAAGAAAAAGACAAACAGAATGGTGGTTCTGCAGAATAATCTGCATTCACAATATGTAAATAAATATTTGGGGGTTACGTACGTCATGGAAGCTAAAACATATGAAATAGTCGAAGCATTTTGGAACAACTGGTCGCACTCTCTTTCTTTACTTACTTCTGTCGGAAAACAAATGGAAGATTTTACAATTGAAACCGTGAAGCAACAGCAAGAAGCATTTTATAAAATGACAGAAGGCTTAGAAGCAATGGAACAGGAAATGAAGCAATATACGTCTCAAATGAGTACGCAATATACAGACTATATGAAGCAATTTGCAGGCACACAGTTCGCTTCTCAAATCGATGAGTGGCAAGAGAAATGGAATGAACTATCCCAGCAAATGGAGCATATCTCCTCGTCCCCTGCAAAATCATCTTTGTCCTTGCTTTCTCAAACAAGCGGACAATTTGAAGACGTAATGAAGCAATGGCTTTCCCAGCAACAGCAGCAACGCGAAGATGTACAAAAACAAATGGAAGATTTTTTACAAGGACTGCGAGCAACGCAACTCGATTTGGTGAAGAAATTCGAAGAAAGTGCTAAACAAGTAGTCCTTTCGGTGAGATAAGAGAAATGTAGCTTTATATCACCAGTGAAAATCGGAGATACAATCCGTGTCATTGTGGAAGTGATTCAAAAACGAGATGACAAAAAAATTATTACATTGCAAACGAACGTCTACAATCAATATGATAACTTGGTTGTGGAAGGAACAGCAGCAACGTTGAAAATGGAGTAGCCTCGGCTACTCTTTTTTCATGTAATTAAGAGAGGATAAAATTGGGGGCATGTTTAAGTTCCACCGGCTAGATGCTGCTACCAAAAAACCTGAACGTACTATCTGACCTGAAAGATAGTATGTACAATTAGCTGATTCGTTTTCAGCTATTGAAAAAACCTCCACCTTTACTGGTGAAGGTTACATAACATGTGATTATCAAAAGTGAAAAATCTCTAAACCTCTACAGCAATACGTTCTGGAGCATTACCTACAATTGCAGCAGTATGTACTTCAATATATGTTGAAGAGGGTTCTGGTGCAAAAAGAATTGGACAATTAATGTAACCTGAATATTACTCTGTCAAATGAAACATTTATTCGGAATCCTGTATGTTTTTCCTAATTTCCACGTTTCAATATACTTAAATGTTCGGAAATATATTCATATTTTGTATATATTTTGACAGCATTCGAGGTTTGTGCCAGAACCCTTCTTTCTATTATATAATTTAGGTATAAATTACAAGGAGGGGTTAATTTGTTAAATAGAATTGAAGGTCATGTTGGATTAAGTATTTTAAAAGATACTGAACATTTAGCTGAAAGGTTTGAAAGCGCTTTTCGCTCCACAGTAAAGACATACATAGAATCAACCTCCATTAAGGTTTTAGATATAGAGTTTCATAAATACAATGGGAAAATTTACGCTGTTTTTGCATTTGACAACTTAGTTTTAGAATACAACTACGAAAATGACGAATCAGGAGTAGAAATGTCATCCACTAGACATGAAGGTGAATTCGGGCGAGCGCTGTTTGAGTTTTGGACAAAGTGCCTGGTCGAAAGCTTATTCGAAGAAGAATTGAAAGTTGAATCTAAGTATACAGAGATTACTTTCTTTAATTTTTCACCTATGGGAAATAGAACAATCTAAAGAAATAAAATAAAAAAGCTCTGCATAAGCAGAGCTTAAAATTATTGGGCAGTTCATTTAAAGCTTATCTATCCTTTTGAAGAGTGAAATATACCTTTAAGAATCGAAGTATAAGCGATGGAACGAGAAAATACAGGAGTTCTGCCTAAAAAATGACGGGTTGTTTTATTTGTGAAAATTACATATCAGAGCAATGTTTGAATATGCTGGGTAATAATATGAATTAATACTTAAGCTTGGAAGGAGCTATATTATGATTCAACTATTGGGGATGCCCTTTCAACAAAGTGACATGTGGCCGTCTGACAGCATTGAAAGTGTAATCATGCAACGGATAAATGAAGATCAAGTCGTTTATTCGTATCAGTCCATAAATGAATTATCGTTTGAGCTTAAGTTACGAAAAAATATCATATTAAGTGCAAGAGCTCTGAATCGGAGCAAAGTGCGGTTTGAAGTATTTGAAAAATCCAGTTGCAATCCTCAATACTGGCATTTGACGAGTACCGGCGGATTCCTGCTGCGGTATGGGGTAAAACCATCTGATGCGATTCAAGACATTTACATGAACAGTTCACAATATGCGTTTGAATGTGCAACGGCGAAGCTCATTATCTATTACCATGCGGTCCTAAACGTAATTGGCACATATTTTTTTAATCAATTATTCCACAACATCTATCTATACAGCTGGCATTTTGATCCTGACCTCGGATTACAAACAAATTATACTGACTATGTTTTACCTGGAGATGTTGTATATTTTAATAACCCGGACTTTAATCCGCAAACTCCTCAGTGGATAGGAGAAAATGCCGTTGTTCTTGAAGATGGTACATATTTTGGACATGGAATAGGAATAGGAACAGCTGAACAAATAATTCATGTTCTAAATAAAAAGAGAAAGCCGGGAGCAAATCAATCAGCCTATCTGACAAATTTAGTTACAAAGCTGTCTTTTAACCATTTGGCGAAAATTTCGATGTGGCAACGAGATTATTCGATTCATAAATATCAACATATAGTCATCTCACATAACACAAGTTCGATTTCATTTGATCAATATAGGTTCTTTTTAAATACGGTGTACAATAATATAACCCATATGAACCTCCCCCACTTACTCACTCCTTGAAGTGGGGGTATTCTCGCCTAATTTATGATAAAAGCTATAAAGATAGACTCATTATTTAGATGAAATTTGAATTTGCTGTTTAAACTTAAAGATTTCATCTGCTGCTTTTTTATATCCTCCAGCCTTCTGCAAGGAATCTCCGATTTTACGGCTATTTTCTGCAAATAGAGGATTATGTAATACGCGCTCTGTTGCATCACGCAATACGTCTGCAGTAAGTTGTTTACGATCCAGTTGTAAGCCGGCCCCTAACTCTTCTACTCGTTTCGCTATTACTGGCTGATCTCCCATAACCGGAATGACTACAAGGGGAACACCAAAATATAGCCCTTCACTGGAACTATTCATTCCCCCATGTGTAACGAATACATCAGCACGTTGCAGCACTTCTAACTGAGGTACATAATTATATACTCTAAAGTTAGAAGGAATATTTTTAAATTGACTAATATCTGTCTTTTTCCCTACAGCTAATACGACAGTAGCTTGACTTTCCCGGAATGCCTCAAAGCACGTATTATATAATTCCGGCTGTTGATTAAATACAGTTCCCATAGAAATATAAATCAGCTTATCTGTTTGAATTTTTTCAAAAGGAAAATGCTCTACATCCTTACGTGCTGCAATCGATGGACCGACAAATATGAATGAGTCATCAAACATTTCCGCCTGCGGCTGATAAAGTTTTGATGTAAATACAATAGTAATATCTCCAGGATGGTTTATTATATCTTGAATACCATTGAAAACGATGCCATATGTAGCTTTCCATTTCTTTAAGATATCTACAACGGCCTGATACATAGGAGATTTCTTATCTATTTCTCCTCGATTTTTCATAAAACCAGAGAATACGTATTCATTGAAAGCAAATGTTGTACAAGAACAAATCTTTGGTAGTTTTAATATATCAGCTACGATCCATCCTACAGCAAAATTATTATCATAGATGACATAATCATACACTTCTTCTTTTATTTCATTTAAAATATCAGCTATGATTTTATCCATAGCTGTCACTACACGCAATGCCATTTCCAGAGGATTTCCGCCCTCGTTCATCCTTTTCATAATATCTATCTGCGATAGAAAGTTTTCGTAAGAACGAAATGCGGCTCCTGTTTTCTCAATCTTATTTCTATATTCTTCTACACAGTAGTAAATGACTTCTTCGCCTCTTTGTATTAATTCTTCTACAAGTGCAATTGTTGGATTAATATGCCCTTCTCCCGGAAAGTTGAAAACAAGAACTTTTGCCATAATCCTCTCTCCTTCTAATAATAATTAATAGAGTTAATTATGCGACCGATTGGTGTATTTTGTAAACAATAACTATGTATCGATTTATTACACGAAACTATAAACTAGTATTCATTTTTCTGGATTCAAGAGAAAAATCTTCCTTTTTCAATGTACTTTGGCTATCTTGTTGTTAAATATGAGCTTTGTACACATAACCCAGATTATCGGAAGTACAGCCGAATATTAAAAACCTCATCCCAACGTGAATACACTTACTTAAAATCCTATATAAACATCCTGAAACAGCAATCAATCTCAATGAAATAAGCTCTTTGTTCAGGACATCGACATAACATGTAAAAGAGAACTAACCAATCGTTTATAAAAACGGAAAACAGCATGCACGGTTCTTTTTCACTTGAACTACCCACCACTTACTCGCTAACGCTCCTTGAAGTGGGGGATTCCTAAGAACACCAGCCTATCGGCCAGTTATGGATTAGGCTACCCCCGTCGCTCCGACGGTTGAGAGACGAATCGCTTCATTTCTAAGGTTCTGTCCTGCGTTCAAATCTCGATCGTGATATGTTTCGCAAGATGGACATGTCCACTCACGCAAATTGAGATTCTTCACGTCTTTATGTTTGTAGCCGCAACATGAGCATAGCTGGCTGCTTGCAAATGTCTTGGACACAGCGACGATTTGCTTGCCGTACCATTTGGCTTTGTACGCCAACATCGTGCGGAACTGCGACCAGCTTACTTCACTGATGGCTTTTGCAAGGTTGCCGTTCTTCAGCATGTTTGACACCTGCAAATCTTCAATGCCGATGAGGTCATGGTTTTCGACCACATAGGTAGAGATTTTCTGCAAGTAGTCTGTTCTGGCATTCACAATTCTCTCATGGATACGAGCAACTTTGATGCGTTGTTTGTTCCAATTAGCAGAACCTTTGGTGCGTCTGGACAGAACACGCTGGGCTTTCGCTAATTTGTCCTCTAATATACGAAACCATTTTGGATTGGAGAATACCTCTCCTGTACTTAAAATAGCAAAGTCTTTTAATCCCAAGTCAATGCCAACGCTTGATTCCGTTTTCTGTTTTGGTTGTACATCCACTTCTGCCAAGATGGACACAAAGTATTTGCCAGATGAATTTCGTCTTACTGTTGCACCCAGAATACGTCCTTCCACTTCACGGCTTTTGGCAAAACGAACAAGGCCCAGCTTAGGGAGCTTGATGTAATTGCCCTCTACCGCAATGTTTCCATTTGTATGCTTTGTGGTATAGGATTGGACTTTGTTTCGTTTGCTTTTGAATCGCGGTGCGTCATTCTGTTTTTGGAAAAAGCGTTTGAACGCATCGTCAAGGTTCTTGAGGGAGGATTGCAAGGCAACGCTGTCTACTTCTTTCAGCCATGGCACTTCTTTTTTAAGCGCTGTGAGCTGTTTCGAGCAAGAGTTGTACGTCAAACCTTCACCTGTTGCCTTGTAGGCATCATTCCATAGGGTGAGGAAGCGATTGAATACAAAGCGACTGCAACCAATTGTTTTATTGATTAAGGTGGATTGTTCTTTGTTGAGGTAGATACGGAACTTGTATGCCTTGTTGACTAACATGGTACTTCACCTCCTTTTTCCATGTAGGTAGTATAACACGCATAAATTGGAAAAAGAAGGAAAATCAGAGAAAAAACAAACGAATGTTCCATTCCCTACAAACACACGATTGGAAAGATTAGATTTCTACAAAGAACAGAAAGAGTTTGGCACTCGTGCACAAATGATACTGTATCTTCTACAAACAGCACTCGAACAGTCGGACAATCGGGATGGCATATAGCCATCCCTTGTCCGAAGGCGATTCATCCCCACCCTACTCATTAGGCTGCGCCCTTCCCATTTCTTGAGGATGGGGTCTTCTCGCCTACAAAAGATAAAGGAGGTAAAACGAATTATTATGGTAATGCCATACTTTAACAACGCACGGCAAACAGGCGCTATCCTATGGGGTGCCGGACAAGCGACACTTCATGCGGTTCACCAATCGCTGCAGCACTCCTATCCCATGTATTCACATTCCATATATTCAACTAGTTCTTCTCCAACGCCATATCTTCCTTCTTATCCTGCTTCAATCCCTTGGAATCCATGGTATGTAACATCTCCACTTGAACTTATGCATCACACATGGATGTATTAACACTCATCTGTTTGACTCATCATGCTATTTCTCGAGGAAAGCCATCTGCTTTCCTTTTTTCTTTACACAAACGAATTATATATCCTATTGTTTGATGAGGCGCGGTTCTGGACTTGGATAACTTGTCGGAAGAGTTTGCACCCCATAAGCGTTAGTCGCAGAACGATTACAGAGGTCGGCAGGATTACAGCATTCCCAATAAGCACTACAGGAAAAAGCCAATTTCTTTTTGGCTTTTTTCCGATCTGCCTTTTTCCAAACAAAAAGCAAGGCTCTAAAGCCCTGCTCCCTACCAAATATCATACCCGCGGTTCGTATGATAATGAATAAACCCATATTTTTGCGCTAATTGTGTGCTTTTCGTTTTTTCAGCACATGAAACAGTCAGCACCTCAATGTTGTATTGACTATGTAATGTTTGCAAATCTTGTATACGGTCAAGCGACCACTGATCCTTCGCGACAGTGCTGTAGTTAAAATCCTCCCACATAATCGCGTTCACATACGGGGCTGTCGTTGTTTTCAACGTTTCAAAGCCCCAGTTTTGGATGAGCGCCATACCGGGATATGTTTCTTTTATCCCTTTCAGAAACATCTTCATGCCCTCTCGCTGCGTTTGCAAAACAGTCCCGCTATGCTCGTTATCGATATCTCCCACTGTATCTAGAAAGATGCCGTCAAAGCCTTTAGCCGCAATGTTCTTCTCTATTTCACTCATCAGTATTTGCTGGTAATGAGGAGATGCGATATCCATCAAATAAGAATCCCACTGGGCAAAGTGAACTTTTTCCCCGTCCCGGTAGAAGTAGTCCTGCGGCTCAAACTGCGCCATGAGCTGCTGGTTCCAGTTTGCCGCTTCCATCGTGCTAATGTAGCCGAAAACCCGTGTGCCGCTTGCTTTGATTTTCTGAATTTGTTCAGCTGTGTAATGATATGGTTCAATCATAACAAAATCATATGTACCGAGCTGAGAAATGATTTGGCTGTTCGGCGCATTGTAGAAGATTTTGTAAGACTTCATACTGTTCAATACGTTCGGCATATTTCCTGTTTCCATCGCCCTTGCTCCATTTGGCAAAAAAGCTGCGAATGCAAACATCAAACATGCAATAAACCTTGCTGCTTTCACTATAAATTCCTCCTGCGTTTTTGGGGGGATGGGTGGTTCCGCAGACTTTTCAGCAAGTTTGCCCATCACCTATGCTATATATGAGTGAATGATAATTTCGACATGTCCATGTGCTATGTGCAACCACAAGGGAATATGATATGCTTCTTCTCCCTTGCATGAACCACTACAAAGCTTTGACCGCTTCTGCACGTCGCCAGATAATCTCTCCCCACTATCAACGGTTTTTTATTCACTTGTATATAGTTCCATCTTCAGTTTACTGGATCATCCATACTTTACACAATAAGGGAATTTACAGGATTTTATTACACTCGTTTATTTAAAAACTTGCCGATATCTCCAAATATACGCTTATCAGAGAGTTTCATTGCGCCTTGACCTGTAAATGCATGAAAATCAATATCGCTTACATACTGCAGCAATCTCCAAGCTGAGAAGCTGAATGTCAATACAGAGCCGAGCGCGAAGCCCAGACCGTATCCATTAAAGCCCATCGGTAAGAAGAGCAGCGATAAGATCAGATTAAGAGCGGAGAATAAGATGCTCGTATATAAGGCTCCTTTGCGGTCTTCAAAATATAAGAGCAGCAAGCTGATTACCATCACCATTCCGTTGGCAAACGCCCCGACGACAGTAAGACAAAACATGCCTAAAAACGGCTCGCTTAGTCTCAAATCTGCGGCAAAATAGAGGATGACAGCAAGCAAACCAAGGGAAAACAATCCTTGATTTCGAAGCAGCCGTTCCATTTCTTGGCGCAATACGATTTGCATGTTCTCTTTGGCCTTCATAATTTGCCCCAAAGACCCCCCCTCGTTTATATAGCCGTAGAAGGTACGGTATCTTTGATAAAAGCGCGTTTCGATAGAAATGACAAAGATCATCATGGTTGGAACAATGGATAAATACGACCAAAAGATAGCGGTATCGTAAAGTGTATGGTAACGGAACGAGCCTTCCATATAGGATGAGCCTTCGCCAAACCAAATGACCCAATTGCCCACCCAAACGCCTATGTTATACAGCAGCCCGGTCCAAAAAAGCGACGGGTATCGATCATAGTATTGAAAATACGAAAATTGCTTGCTGCTTCCTCGTTTCGGAAAGCTGATGAGCAAAGAGAAAAACAAAGCGCATAACGTAATGAGCATGCCGAGCGTAAATGCCCCGAGCAGGAAAAACGCGCTGACATGCCGGGGAAAGCTGTTCAAATCTATTTTGGATACGATACCTGCAACTGCTGCAATGCCGGCGATTCCCCCGGCAATAAAGCTGTAGGCAACCGGCTGATAATACTTGGCGGCTGTTAAGAACATATATAAAATCCAAATGAGGTTCATGATCACAAACAATATGAGCAGCAGCAGCTTATATAAAAACGGCAGCGGTGAATAGAGGGCAAAGACGCCCCATAGAAGAAATGCGGCCGCAGCCGCAGTCTTAGAAGCTCCTAGAAAAGCAGGATAAATGTCTTCCGTTCGTTTCTCGTAAAAGACGTCCGCTATGTAACGCGTTACAATCAGCTGCTGGGTGCCGAAGATGACTTGAGAGAAGATAAAGCAATAGGAAATGGAAATGATGAATAATTCGCGCACATTCTCAATCAGCCCAATTGCATGAATGAGCCGCTGCATGACAGTAATGGACAAAGCAACAATCAGCCACGGACCGGCGGTTACAAGGCCGGCAAAGCCGTATGCCCGTATGCGGGATGAAAAATAATCCTCTTTGAACAGCTTCTGCATTTTAAAACCAATTCCGGCCACTATACTTCACCCTTTCTTCATAGAGCGTCCGATACATATGAACAACGTGCTCCCACTGATATTCACTCTTCACCCGCAGCCTTCCGTTTTGCCCGAATCGTGCGGCAGCTTCACGATTTTCATATACCCATTTACACTTCTCGGCAATTGCTTTCGGATTGACCGGCGGCACAACAAAACCAGCTTGTCCGTATTCATCCCCTTCGCTTCCGAAAATGAGCTCTGAGCACGAACCAACATCTGTGACAATCCACGGCAATCCTGCCGCCATTCCTTCGAGCACCGCAAGCGGCTGCCCCTCCGATATGCTCGTCAGCAATAGCAAATCAAACTGCGGCAAATAATCCATAATATTGACTTGGCCGAGGAATTTGACATATTGTGTTACGCCGAGCCGCTTTACAAGCTCTAGGCACTCCTCGGCATACGCCGGTTCTTCATCCAGCGGTCCTAAAATGGACAACCGAAATGGCACCTTCTCATCCGCCAGTATTCTCGCCGCATAAATCATTGTTTTAATGTCCTTAATCGGCACCACGCGGACAATGGCTCCGATTTCTAATATTTTGGATGACTCGATACGTTTAACTGTACTAAGACGGTCATAGTGAATACCGTTTGGAATGATATACAGCTTTTCCTTCCGCGCTCCCAGTTCTTCCTGATAACGGCTGTTCCGTTCAAACAGCGTAATGATATCATCAGCGCTGTTATATGCTTGCCGGGATAAATGATGAAAGTATTGAATCCAGCGCTGCTTATACACATTCGGAATCCAGGATGCGCGCAATATTTCCTCTTCCCGCTCGCGTGAATAGATGCCGTGCTCCGTCAAGATGAAGGGAATGTTCTGCTGCTCCTTTATATGTGCAGCAATCAGCCCTGCATATCCTGTAGACACCGCATGCACGAGGTCTGCCTTTGGAAATGGCTGCTGCAGAAGCGAAATGACGCTTGCGCACATGGAACGATACATCCAGAAGTAGTCAATGAATGAGCTGGCCAGTCCGGATTCTTCATATGTGCCTTTGACAATTTCCCAGAAATCTCTACTGTGCAAAAACTCTTCTCCTGTTCCGAGGCGCGAGGAATTTCCCAGTATAGTCAAAGCCTCTCCTGCCGTGTGCCCGAACGTAAGCCATCGCGATACCGCTTCTTTATCCTCTTTCGATAAGTTAGGCTGAAGGAATTGGCCTTTCGGCTTCTTTCTGAGCTTATACAGCCAAACGTAATTCACGTTTCGCGGCAAATCGTACTTATAATCTTTATCCCCTTGAAAGTCTTCGGGCATAATAGAAATGATCTCAAATTCAATATGCCGCAGGCTCGATATGAGCATGTGCACCCAGCTTGCGACACCGCCTCGAATAAACGGATAGTTTCCTTCTGCCACAATCGCAATTTTCAAGCTACTTCACATCCTTCATGCGAATAGTGAGAAACGGCTTTGTGAAGGCAACCGCATATACCGTCCCGAGCTTTCTCACTGTATAGCCGTCAAATGATCCCGTATCTAACTGCTTTCCCTGTTCAACCCGAATGAAAATATCTGACGGATTGACTATTTGTTTTCCTGAAATTGCAATCTCATTTTCGCCATAGTACACATCTAATCGGGATTCGTTATACCGCATCAGTTTTTCTCGCGCTTCCGAAGCGGTATAAGGCTTTAAATACGGATACGTTTTATTCACGCGCGTCATAAGATCGTCAAATCCTTTTCTCATTTCCCTCCACCCTTCTCCGCCGGAACGGCTCTCGTCCAATACGTCATCGGGGTGAATAAAATGAGAAAATACGCCAAAGTTTGCGATGGCGTCCATGATGACGAATTCCATTACGGGCAGCTGACCGTAACCGCTCGATATGCGCGGAAGATGAAACAAATCATTATCGTCCAGCCCGAATTCCTGCTCAAACACGCCAGGCAAACCTGCGCCGTCGTATACAGAAGCAATTATCTTTAAGCTTGGCAGCTCTTTCATCAGCGCGCGCAGTCCGGTTTCACGCAATATGTTGGACGGCGGTACGTAAGTTCGAATCGTTTGCTTTGGAAAGTAGTGCGAAAATAATGTACGCGCCTGGGCAATAGCGTATTCCATTTGCTGCTGCGACTGCCAAGGGGTATACCCAAGTCCCGGGTCTATCGGTTCTTCCTTTGTGACCAACGGCTGATGATTATAGCCATGAAAACCAAGCTCATCTCCCATATGAAGCGATTCCCGTCCGAAACGCACCATTTGATCGCGAGAGTTTTTAATCAGATCAGACGCTCGCAGCGACGTATCATTTCGGTATGTACCGATAAATCCCGTTGTATACAGGATCTTTTGCGTCTTGGCAATGCTTTTCATGTTATCCCACCATACTGTTTCAAAAAACGCCTTCGTACTCATGTCATAATCGCGATGAATAGCAGCTGTATTTCCTGAAGGAATAGGTGCCGGAAAATCATCAATAAACATAACCTTCACCGCCGCTTGCGCAGTAACGAGCTTCGGCACCGCCAAGCCTAATGCCTGTGTGATCAGCCCGCGTGTCATTTTTGTAGATAAAAACGTCGCATTCCAATATACGACTTTCCCCTTCCCATACGCATATGTCCAAAGCATCGGCACGCCTTCAGCTTTTACATAGACTTGCGCGTTTTCCTTCAGCACGACATTCATCATGCTGTTCGGCATCGCACCATTCTTATCAACAACCGTTTTATACCCGGGAAAGAACGGCTTCTCAATGGATAGTCCGTACATATCTTCTTTAAAAAAGCCGTTATTTTCTTGAATGCCTGTTAGGTCATTCCATTTCGGATCAAAAAAGCGGTTTGCGATGTACAAACGTCCTCCTTGTTCGACGAAGCTGCGAATCGTATCATACGGCCATTGATTTGCCGCTTCAGTTGTCGTCACAATTACATGATAGGGGGAGGGTTTTATCTGTCTAAGCTCTTCTGGACGTTTGAATGTAAACGGCACCTTTGCGTACGTAAAAGCATATGTGATATTTTTTAAAATTAAATCGTTTGCGGCATCTTCCGGCTTCGCCAGAATCGTAACCATAAGCTGCTCCCCTGCACCTGCCTTGCTGCTTGTCATCACGCTGACTTTCTTTTGCGGCTTTTCCTGTACAGTGAATATTCGATTGAGCACATCCATCCGAAGCAGCTGAAACAAAATAATGAAGAACAGCAGCGTAATCGTTGTGCCAATCCATATCGTTTTCAAATTTCTCTTCATACTCATATGCTCCTTACCTGCTGCAGCAAGGGCTCTAAAGAGGACGGTATTTCTTCCTGGCTCACATTTCTTATAAATGCCTGATAGACCTTTGGAATGCTTGCAAAATCTCCTTGTTCAAAATACAGCTCTAATACACGCATATATCCTTCGTATCTGTCAGGAAATCGTTCTATTATCAGCTTTGCCGTATGCAGCGCTTTTTCTTGCTTATTTAATCTCTTATACACCACCGCTGCATAATTCCAAAATTCCATATAACCGGGAAAGTACAATATGGCTTCCTCTGCCACTCTTTGAAACTGCTCATACATCTTCTCTTCCATAAAGCTGTTGACCACTTTGCTGTTAAGATATTGTTGATACGTATCGCATAAACGAAGGTAGCTGCTCGGATTGATAGCGGAAAGCTCACCCTCCTGCTGTTCGATTCTCTTTTCATAGCTTTCTTTTAAATAATTTATTATCGTAGCCGCATAATGAACCGTTTCTGTATCCATATTGTGCAGCGCCATGTCTAAATATTTGCCGCGGTTTTCGATGGATGTATCCATCAATCGGACAATCAAATCTTTACGCACAGCTGTTTTTTCTGAGTGAAGACCTAGCAAAAACGGCATTAACTCCATATCCTTTCGTGCTTCTATAGCTGCTTCATCATAGTTGAAAAATTGAAAATCAGTATATGTATCATAAGAATGGACGATATCGTTTGCAACAAACTTAGATAAAAGCCAAGCTAAGTATCCAAATATGGTACCCAGTATAGGAACGAAGACGCTAATGAGACCGATCCATTTGTATACGCCGTTCTGTTTCTTTCTCTCAAACACCTTGATAACAAGCAGAACAATGATCGCGTGAATGATATAAAACACAAGCACAGGGATTGTATAGATACTAAGCGTCATGAAAAAGATTCACCTCTTCCCGCAGCTTTCCCCAAATGCGCTGCCTCAAGCTCTCCACATATTCCGGCTCTGTGCCCGGCAGCAAAAACAACAACCTGTCCTCTTCAAATCCAACCTTATCTACTTCACGCAAATACCGCTCGGCCACACTGCTGATTTTCACCAAATCATCGTGATGGATGGTTCCAACATGCAAATCGAATGTCGCGTACGGCTGACCGTACTGCTCATACCGCTGCTGTTCAATTTCTGCATACTCATCAAAAAATTTTTTATAATAAATGGACGTTTCCGGATAGTATTTCCTCCGCTCTCTCACAAGCGCTTTCGTCTCAGCACGCTCCGCACTGTCGGAAATGATTTGCAGCAGCCAATATAACAGGTGAAGATTATGCTCTGTCAGATGATAAAAATCCATACGCCAAATGATTAATATTTGCCGGATTCTTCCATGAATCACAATCGGTCCTGCAATAACAGGAGCCGCCGCCTCATCTGTCGAGCGCTTCACAGTAATTTTCTTTTCGGTAAACAGACGATGATAAAATGTCTTCGCTTCATCCATGAAAATCGTTTGCGGCAGATTTCCCAGTCTTAACTTGATACGAAGCGTGCGCTGCGAGCTGTCCACATGATAGATGCCGAATGCATTCGCTTGAAAATACGAAGATAAGATGGAGATGGCTTCGTTCGTCACGATTTCTATATTTTCCTGATCCAGCGCCTTCATCATTTGATACACGGAAGATATGCTCGTTTCCGATTGCAGCAAGCGCTGCTCCAGCACTTTATTTGTTGCTATTAACTGAGCAGCTGCTTTTTGGACGGATGAAAGCTCGGTCTTCATTTCCTCATTTATAAAATGAAGATCCTCGTATCGTTCCTGCCATGCCGTTCTCATCACACCCGCCGTAATCGCAAGAAAGAAATATAAGAAAAACCATTTGCTTTCGCTTGTGTTATAGAAGAGGAGGAGAACATCTCCCCCGTTCTGTATTTCAGCAATCACATAATAACCAAGCGTAAAAAGAAAAGTAAGCAGACCTGTTTTCCATCCATATCGCAAGCTGAACAGCAAAATAATAATGATAAAAGGACTCGGCTGATTTCGTACGTCTGCTGCGATGAGAGAATCTATAAAAAAAACAGCAAGAAACACAATCACAACCTCTATGAGCTTTCGAATCGCCCTGTCCTGTCGATGGTACATAGCTCGTTCTCTCCTAATGGTTCATTCTGAAACCGGCGCTCGATTCAGATTTCCGTTTACTCATTTCTTCTTTTTGTGCTTTATAATACGCAAACGTCTCAGCCAGCCCCTCCATAATGGAATGCTGGCATTGCCATTTCAAAAGGCGCAGCGCTTTTTGATTATGCAAATAGCTGTGCCTGATATCCCCTTGTCTTTCCGATTGATATTGAACCTCTGCTTTAACCCCAGCCGTCTTCTCCAGCAGCATGATCAGCTGATTCAAGGAAAGCTGCGTGCCCGAGCTGATGTTGAATACACCATTATGCTTGCTTCTCATCGCTGCCAGATTCGCCTGTACCACATCTTTGACGAATACGAAGTCACGCGTTTGTTCTCCATCTCCGAAAATGTGCAGCGGCTTGCCCTCTAATAAATGGTTCATGAACATACAGATAACCCCTGCTTCTCCCTCTGCATTTTGCCTCATCCCATATACATTCGCATACCGTAAAATACAATACGATAAGCCGATATGGGCATACAGTCGAATGTAGCGCTCCGCAGTCCATTTGGAAAGTCCGTAAAAGGAAACGGGGTTTGCCGGATGGGTTTCCTGCACCGGAAGCCGTTTTGGCATGCCGTACAAAGCAGCTGTAGATGCGAAAATAAATTTACGCACACCGTACTGGGCACTTAATTCCAGCAGTCTGATTGTTCCCATCGCATTTACATCGGCATCAAAGACGGGCTGCTTCATAGATTTCGCCACAGCTCCTTGTGCAGCCTGATGAATAACGATGTCCGGCTTTTCTTTATGAAACACAGCTTGTAAACCTGGTTCACATATATTTTGTTCATAAAACATGATACCGGAAGGCAGAAAAGCTTTGCGGCCGGTTGTTAAATTATCAACAACGACTGTTTCATAACCTTCGGCTGCTATTGCATCTGTAATATGAGAGCCGATAAAGCCGGCTCCTCCCGTAATCAATACCTTCATAGCATCTAGCACCTTTATTTCAGTTTTTCTTTTTTACAGTCCCCCTACTTTCCAGAAATTAAACATCCTACACTTGTTCATTCCGCAAAATATCTCTTGACATAAAAACAGATTATATTGCATAATGTGTTACAAATTAAGAAAAAACGTAGAAGGGAATTAGTAAATACTCCTTCTTGCGCAAGAGAGTGGAATTCGCAGGCTGAGAGATTCCTCGCAAAGAAGCTATTGAACCTATCCCCGAGTCTTAAGTAAAAACCTTAAGCGTTTGCCTTCGTTACAGGCGATAAGCGGATATGAAAATCATATCAATGAAGGTGGTACCGCGGAACGATGACCGTTTCGTCCTTTTTTCTAAAGGATGAAACGGTCTTTTTGCGTTACCGGCCTTCTTTCACCTGTGACCCTAACTGATTTAATTCATATGAGCGGGATGAACCTTCCCGGTCATAACAATGGAGGGACCAAATTTGAAAAAGCAACGCATAGTTGTGAAAATCGGAAGCAGCTCCTTGGCAACCGGACAAGGAGGAATTTGTAAGGAAAAGCTTACAGATCATGTCGCTGCCTTGACGAGGCTCAAGCAAGCGGGCCATGAAGTTGTGCTCATTACATCCGGTGCGGTTGCGGCGGGCTTTTCCGCTCTCGGATATCCCGTTCGTCCTGTGACAATCAAAGGAAAACAAGCTGCCGCCGCTGTCGGACAAGGATTGTTAATGCAGACGTATACAGAGGAATTCCGCAAATATGATATCATTACCGCACAGCTTCTGCTCACAAGAAATGACTTCTCCAGAAAAGAACAATACACGAATGCCTATGCGACCTTATCAGAGCTGCTCGACCGTTCTGCGCTTCCCATCATCAATGAAAATGATTCTGTCTCCATTGAAGAATTAACCTTCGGTGATAATGATATGCTGTCAGCTTTAGTGAGCGGGCTTGTGAACGCAGATGTGCTTATGATTTTTACGGATGTGAACGGATTGTACGATCGAAACCCGAAAAGCGATCCAACAGCGAAGAAGTACCATTTTCTCTCTTCCATTACAGAAGAAATCGCTGCACTTGCCGGAGGTGCCGGCTCAAAGCTTGGCACAGGCGGGATGAAATCGAAAATTGACGCAGCAAAAACGGCGTTATCTCTTGGCGTCAGCGTATTTATCGGAACAGGCACCGGGGAAGAGAAGTTCCTTGATGTGCTGCAAGGAAAAGGAGATGGGACCTATATTGGAAACGCCGTGCAAAAAGGCATAAAAACGAATAAGCAATGGATCGCGCTCCATTCGCTCATATGCGGGCAAATTGAAGTCGACTCCGGGGCAGCCGCAGCCATTATCCAGCACGGAAAAAGTCTTCTTCCTGCGGGTGTTACGGATGTTCAAGGGAACTTCCAAGCTGGAGATGTGGTTGAAGTCATCAATCAAAAAGGGCGTGTGATCGGGAAAGGACAGGTCAATTATAACGCTGAGGAGCTAAGCGCATTAAAAGGAAAGCAGAGCACCGAAATCAAACTGAGCGGGGAAAGACAAAGCTACGAAGCGATTCACAGGGATAATTGGATATCTCTCTAGGAAAAACTCAGCACGTGAGAAATCCGTGCAAAACTCTTTTTAGGCGGGCAGAGCTCCTGCCGAGTGCAGTAACGCTCAAAGCCTTTTAGACGCCCTCGCCTTTGTCTTTTGACCTGCGAACATGATGTTCAAAAGAAGGAAAGGAACGGGAAGCACTGCCGTGAAATTTTATAATTTCTTATCATCATTTAAATAAGGAGGCATATGAAATGAATGAGGTATTGGCAAAAGGAAAAAAAGCAAAAGAAGTCGCGGGTGAATTAGTAACAAAATCAACAGAGCAAAAAAACGAGGCGCTTGCAGCGATCGCAACACAGCTGCTCGAGGAAACGGATTATATTATAGCGGAAAACAAGCGAGATATTGCACAAGCACAGGCAAAGGGCGTTTCTTCCTCTTTAGTAGACCGGCTTATGCTGAACGAACAGCGTATTAGCGATATGGCAGAAGGCATCAGACAGCTGATTGAGCTTCACGACCCTGTCGGAGAATGCATTGCGGCATGGGAGCGGCCAAACGGCTTAGCTATTCAAGAAGTGCGTGTGCCGCTCGGCGTAATCGGCATGATTTATGAAGCGCGCCCGAACGTGACAGTAGACGCCGCTACCCTTTGCCTCAAAACCGGAAACGCCGTGATTCTGCGCGGCAGCTCTTCCGCTGCTTACTCTAATCAAGCAATTGTCAATGTCATTCATAGGGCGCTTGCAAAAACGAGCTTGCCGCCGGACAGCGTACAGCTTATTGAAGATACATCTCGCGAAAGCGCCAAACAGCTGTTCACGCTGAACGAGTATTTGGATGTTCTCATTCCAAGGGGAGGCAAGCAGCTGATTGACACGGTAATCAGAGAAGCTTCCGTCCCTGTAATAGAAACCGGAGCTGGAAATTGTCACGTATTTGTGGATGAAACAGCTGATAAACAAATGGCTTTTAATATTATCGTGAACGCCAAAACACAGCGTCCTTCTGTCTGCAACGCCATCGAAACGATTGTGCTTCATGAAGCGTGGGCAGCACAGTACGGGCAAGAATTGTTTGCATTACTCCAGGAAAAAGATGTGGAATTACGAGGAGATGAGAAAGCTGTTGCGCTTGATTCCTCTCTTGTTCCGGCTGCAGAGGAAGATTGGGCAACGGAATTTTCGTCTTTGACGCTGGCAGTCAAGATTGTGTCATCTGTTGAAGAAGCAATCCGTCATATCAACACTTACAGCTCGAAGCATTCCGAAGCAATCCTTACAGAAAACGAAGAGAATGTCACAAAGTTTTTCACATCTGTAGATTCCGCAGCTCTGTACCATAATGCCTCGACTCGTTTTACAGACGGCTTTGAATTCGGCTTTGGCGCCGAAATCGGCATCAGTACGCAAAAGCTGCATGCAAGAGGACCGATGGGGCTGCCTGCTCTGACTTCTACGAAATATATCATTCGCGGGAACGGGCAAATCAGAGAATAGAAAGAAGCAGAAGAAGCCTGTTTGTTTGAACAGGCTTCTGTCTTTTAAAACGCATATTGAAATAATGCATAATACATAGGCACAATTACAATCAATCCTATTGCTCTTGCCGGCAAAGGAAGTTCTTTTTCATAGTCGTACCAAACAATCGTAAAAAGAAGATCCCAAATGAGGCCAAAAACGAAAATGGCTTTCCAAATCACCGATGCAAGAAGTTCAATACCCATGATATAACCGATTACGCCTGTCAATACGACAACAGAAACGAACAAATCTAACTTTTGGCGGATTGTTTTGAATCTGCCGTTCATGATAGAACCAATGGCAGATATAATCACGAAACCTACATACAAAAACCATAGAACTTTTACAATCATAAATCTTCCTCTTAAAACTTTCAGATTTTCTTCTAAACTTACATGCCGTTATTTATTATAACGAATACTGCTGTTAATTTTGTCCCATCAATTCCTCATATTTTTGAAAGGAATACAACATCTGCAAAAGCTCCTCGGGGGACAGTTTAGAATAATACTTCTCTACCATCTTTTTATTGAACAACCGCACCTCGGCTCTATATATCAAACCCTTTTTTCCCAATTCGAGTATGACCGCGCGTTTGTCCTTCGGATGCTGCTTTCTTACGATAAAGCCTTCCTCTTCGAGCTTTTTGAGCATTTGGCTCACTGCGCTTTTCGTAATATCCAACTTCTCGGCCAGTTCGGTCGGGGTAACGGACATATTACGGATGATCAGCGTCAATAATACGTGCTGTTGATTGGTCAACTGAAAATCGGTCATTTCCCTCTCTTGTTTTCCGAACAAAATCCATATGTTTTCTAACGTTAAATTGATTTGTTCCGCGATTTCTTCATACTTCATCATGAATGCCTCCTTCCTGCACACGTTATTCTTTTCTTTTTTTCCAATTGCGCGGGTTGAAATAGCTTCTGAATTTCATGGCAACTTCTTTTCCGACAATAGCGACTCCGATCCAAAATGTCACTTCGGCCAAAATAAGGGCCCCTGTCACCAAGACCGCCTTTGTGCTTGCTGTCACAGGAAGAAAAGGCACTATTAAGGGAGTGAACCAAATGACAAAAGAAAAAACAACAAGGCTGATTCCTATTTTATAAAGCAGCGGTTTCTTTTTATTTAAACTTTGATTCATTATGATCCTCCAATTAGGCTCTATAATTAATTTAGTTAATTAAACTAAATTAATTTTATATAAGATAAATGCACATGTCAAGATTTCATAGAACTATAAAAATCACATACAGTCTCCATCGAGACACTAAAAAAGGAGGCGCCAAAGGCGTCTCCTTATCTCTCCACAACACTTACAGCAAAAAACTCTTCATACAAAGCATAAACCGCTTTTTGCTCCTCAACTTCTTTTACGCCAAACATCATGCTGACTTCCGATGATCCTTGGTTAATCATTTCAATGTTAACGCCGGCCCTCGCCAATGCTGCCGCAGCTCTTGCCATGGTTCCGACGTTGCTGCGCATGCCTTCTCCGACAATCATAATCATCGCGAGATCGTGTTCCACTATGACGCTGTCTACCGTAAGCTCTTCTTGAATTCGCTTTACAATTTGAGCTTCTGTTTCTTCATTCAACTGATGTTGGCGTACAATGACAGAAATGTCATCGATGCCGGACGGTGTGTGCTCATAGGACAAACCGTAATCCTCTAAAATATGAAGCAATTTGCGGCCGAAGCCGACCTCTCTGTTCATTAAATACTTGCTGACGTCAATACTGCAAAAGCCATTGTCGCTCGCGATGCCGATAACCGGTCCATTCGTATTTTTACGCTCGTTCACAATTTTCGTTCCCGGAGCGGACGGGTTATTCGTGTTTTTAATATTCACGGGAATGCCTGCCCGAAACGCCGGAATGAGCGCTTCATCGTGAAACACTGCAAAGCCGGCATAGGAAAGCTCGCGCATTTCTTGATACGTAAGCTCTTTAATCTCACGCGGTTCTGAAACAAAATTCGGATTGACCGCATACACTGCATCCACATCAGTGAAGTTCTCATATATATCTGCCTGTATGCCGTTTGCAAGGATAGACCCTGTAATATCAGACCCGCCGCGTGAGAAAGTCACGATTTCATCATTTTCAGAATAACCGAAAAATCCAGGGAAAATAAGGATACCGGAACGATCTCGAAGTGCGCGCAAGTTTTCATACGAATCCGGCAGAACCTGTGCATTTCCCGGTTCGTCGCTTACGATAAGCCCTGCTTCTTTTGGATTCACATAGTGCGCTTCCACGCCCTGCTTATTGAAATAAGCTGCCACGAGCTTCGCGCAGTTGTCCTCCCCGCTTGCTTTTACCGCATCCATAAATTTATCCGGATTACTTGTATCTCCATTCACAATCTCCAAAAGATCTGTAGAAATACGGTCGATAATATCGGCCGACAGCTCCAAATAATCTGCGATGTCCTGGTAGCGGTCCATCACAGCCTCGAACTGTTCCTTACCATTGCCGTTTGCTATATACGCTTGTGCACATGCAATCAATAAATCCGTTACTTTCGTGTCGTCCTTATAACGTTTTCCAGGTGCTGAAACAACAACTACTTTTCGTTCCGTATCGGATGTAACGATGTGAAACACTTTTTCAATTTGTTCTCCTGAGGCCAGCGAGGTGCCGCCGAATTTTACAACCTTCATCTTATCTCCACCAATGCAAGAATAGTCTGTATTTTTAAATATATAAGCCTTATTATCCCCTTACCTGCGTCTCGTTGCAAATATTTTTTTCATATACGTCCTCTCTTTTATGTAAAGCGCTTCCAATGGTATAATAATTACGTGATACTACTGATTAAATCGAAGGAGCTACACATATGACGGCACGCATTGAAGCATTGATTGAACGATATGAGCTTACCCATTTAAAGGATTTCATTATGCCCACTGTATTTCCATGCATAAAAGTCATTCCGCAGCAGGCAGATATCATGCCGCCCGGGCGCTCAAAAATGGGCGGCGTTCCTGATTTCCCTAGAGACTGGGAGTATCCGGTTTACAAAGATAAGCCGCTCCATTTTCTAGCGCAGATCGATTTGTCAGATTTGCCGCAGGAAGGCTTCTCGTATAAGCTTCCACAAACAGGCCTGATGTATTTCTTTTATCTCGATGATGCAGAAGAAGGGGTATGGGGCGAACCGGAACAAAAAGACGGCTGGCGCGTTCTTTACTACGGGGGCGCACTTGACGAATTGGAGCCAAGAGCAGAAGCAGATCGTACATATGCCCAATGCTCCATTTCCTTTGAAATAACACATAAAATTCCGGAATTATTTATTGAAGACGAGGCAGACAGCGACCGATTCCTGCAAATGCTGGAAGAATTAATGCCTGACCGCTACGATAACCACCAAATGTTCGGCGTACCGTTTTCCGTACAAGGCGAAGTGTTTGAGGAAATGGAGTACTATACAAAAACAAATGCCCAAGAATTCACACTTTTATTCCAAATTGATTCTGATTGGGAGCATTTAAAGATGCAGTGGGGCGACATGGGGATGTTATATTTCTGTATGTCCCATGAGGCGCTGGAGAATGAGCGCTTTGAGGATGCTTGGTGTATCATGCAATGTTTATAGGAAAAGCGAACCCTTTTTGGGTTCGCTTTTTTCGTTTATGGACTTATCATATGAGTTGTTTTATCGTATTGATGATTACATCCGGGCGATCTAGGTTCACGGAATGTCCGGCTCCCTCTGCAATTATGTGCTCGCCTTTGCTATATATGAGTGAATGATAATTTCGGCATGTCCATGTGCGATGTGCAACCAAAAAGGAGTAATGGTATGCTTCTTCTCTCTGGTTTACCCCTGCATGAACCAAAGGTTTGACCGCTTCTGCACGTCTTTTGATCTCTCCCCACTATAAACGGTTTTTTATTCACTTGTATATAATTTGGACCATTTACTATCCAAACTCCAATTTTATGCTAAATCTATAAGTCAGTTATCTATAGTAACAACCTTTGCAAAAAGATCCGTTATTTTACAAAAACGAAAGCAATCCCCGTCTCCCCCGCTTTCTTACCTGCTTTTCAATAGACTCAAAGATTTCCACCTCTTCACCTGTAATGCGTCTGGCGATATTGCGGAATACCGCGGCGTTAATGGAGGAGCGATTCATTACAATCGGTTTTCCTATTTGTCCAGCAATGTATGTGTCTTCGTCTTCCAATATAACTCCCAGCAGTGTAATGGCCAGCGTGTGTGTCACGTCTTCTATGCTTGGCACTTTACGCTTTGGAAGCTTTGGGTTGTATTCGTTTAAAATAAAGGAAAGATTTTCTTCATCATCAAGATATCCGATCAAGCGGTCTGTGTCCCGCAAGCTGTTTATGGAAGGCTTTGTCACAAGGATGACCCGGTCTGCCTGATGAATGATATTTTCAAAGCCGTGCTCTGTAAGGGATGGTGCGTCAATGAGTATATAATCGTACACTTTTTTCAGCTCGTCTATAATAGGGAGAATTTCCGGTGCGGCTGTTTTCGCGATATGTGCAGGAATACCGGACGTCGGAAGCAGATGTAAGTTTTCCTCCATCTTGATGTTCCTTGCTTTAACAATCATTTGATACGGCTGAGCGCGTTCTTCGATAACATCCATCCAGTCAAAGACAATGCGGTTTTCCAGCCCCAAATACAAATCCAAGCTTCGCATACCGAAGTTCGCATCCGCCACACAAACCTTTTTGCCCATTTCTGCTAAACAATAGCCAAGATTCGCAACAACTGTGGATTTACCCACTCCCGCTTTTCCGGAGGTGACAGCGATAACTGTTCCGCCCTGTTGTTTTATGAGATCCATGCTTACGTTATTCTCATACGTTTGTTCTCTCATTTTCCTCTCGCCTCCATTCCAACACATTCTAATTCAAAGATACCATAAATGCACAATATTTCTACAATTCCCCTCTCAAATTTACAAAAAAGCGCACGATACTCTCATGCGCTTCAGCCGATAATGACCTTTTCTGTTGGATAATGATACGATTCACGCAGCACTCTGCCCCGAACTAAAAATAATTTTCTTTCATATGTAACCTCGTTCTCTCTTTGCTACTCTCATTATAGAAAACAGCATCTCGCTGACCAAACCACGCGAAAAAACCGTCCCTTGATCAGAGACGGTTTTCCTTAGTTGTCCTTCGCCGCACTCGTTTTCAGCAAATCGCGAATTTCTGCCAACAGCTCTTCCTCTCTGCTTGGCTTCGGGTTTTCTTGTTTCTCCTGTACTTCTTCTTTCTTCTTCAGCCTTTGGAAGAGACGGATAAACAAAAAGATGGAAAATGCCACAATGAAGAAATCAACAACAGTTTGAATAAAACTCCCGTATTTAATGACGGAATTCCCGATTTCAATCTTCAAATCTGCAAAGCTGACCTTACCCAATAATAATCCGACAATAGGCATAATAATATCACTAACTAACGAGGTTACAATCTTTCCAAACGCTGCGCCGATAATAACGCCGACTGCCAAATCGAAGACGTTGCCTTTGAGCGCAAACTTCTTAAAATCATTCCACATAGTATCACCTCTCTTCTATCATTCCATGGAAATCATACCATACATACATGGTATACAAAAACTTGTTTTCACAAGGTGCTACTTGGAATCTTTACGTTTCAATCGAAGATAAACCCATCCCTTTACAATAATTCTGCAACTACTGGTAATCTGGATTATGTAAGCAAAAAAGGATAATGTCCTATAATAGGACACTATCCTTTTTTTGTATACGGAATATAATCGGTTCTGTTGCAAAAATAAAGAGATGTATCATATATGTGTTCTATCGTCTATGATATAGCTTGTATATCACTTACTTAAGGTAGGATAATGGTTGGATAGTAATTGATTTAAATCCTCCCACCCATAGGAAATTTCTTCTAATTCCTGTTCCCCACGGTTAATTTGAATACTCTCAATTACTTTGGCGCCGAAATGCTCATAAAAAGATCGAGAAGGATTATTCGCTAATACCCAGACAGACATGGACTCAATATTATCAGCAAGGAAGTTTTCCACCACTGTTTTTAACAGTTCTTTCCCAACACCAGTTTGCTGGTAATGATTCAGAATATAGATAGCGTATAGTTCTCCTTGATAGCGAGAACGCTGCTTTTCAGATCGGTTGGACCCATACGAAGCGAATCCCACAATCCTATCGTAAACGTCAACAGCTACATATGTGTTTTGATTTTTATCTGCTAAAGACTTCTGCCAGCTATCGTATCGGCCTTCATAAGAAATTTTTTCTAGATAATCATCAAAGATAATTCCTTTATATGTCGCTTTCCAGCTATCTACATGAACACGAGCGATTCCCATAGCATCGTGCTCGGCTGCTTTTCGAATAATCATTTGGAACCTCCTTTATTTTCATCTGTATAAAAAGAAATTCTATAACAAGGTGCAAAATACCTTTAACTTAATCCTTGTATTTTATATTGCTTACGGGTGACCTTCACCGATTTGAAAACAGCCTATACAAAAAAAGAAGCCGCATAGCGGCTTCTGCTTCTCCTCATCACACAGCTTTCCTGTCGTTCGGCAGCAGCCACGACAGCACGCCAAGCAGCGGCAAGAAGCTGCATACGGTCATAATAAAGCCTAAGCTGTACATATCCGCAAGCTTTCCGAGCGCAACTGCTCCCAGCGCACCCATGCCGAAAGCCAGACCAACAATCAGGCCGGACACCATGCCGACTTTGCCCGGCAGCAGCTCTTGTGCGTACACAACCGTTACGCTGAAGCTGCTGGACATGATGAAACCGATGGCAATAAATAAAGGCACGACCCAAGCGAGCGAAACATACGGCAAAAGCAGCGCTAACGGTGCAGAGCCGATCATGGAAAAGAGAATGACGTTTTTCTTTCCGAATCTGTCGGCGATCGGACCGCCAAAGAACGTGCCGATCACGCCTGCAATCATGAACGCAAATACATAATATTGTGCTTGCTTAATCGTTAACCCATAATGCTCAATTAAGTAAAACTGATAGAAATTGCCGATGCCTGCACTGTACCAAGAGCGGGCAAACACAAGGAAAATCAGTAGTATAATGGCAAACTTAATCTCCGCACTTATCTTTTCCACGCCTTGTGCCGCTTTCTTCTTCACACGGGTTGCCCCTGCTGCGAGTTCTTTTCTGTACCAAGTTGAGACATACAGCAATAGAACAATTCCTATTGCCGCAAGACCTGTAAAGGAAACAGCGCCTTTTTGGCCGAACGGCACGAATACGAGCACCGTAAATATCGGCGCAAGCGCATTCCCTGTATTTCCTCCGACTTGATAAATGGATTGCGCCAGACCGCGCTTCGCTCCTGCAGCCATATACGCGACGCGTGCCCCCTCAGGATGAAACACAGCGGAACCGAGACCGATGAACAACACAGATAGCAAGATAAAATAAAAGTTTGGCGCAAATGCCAGACCAATCATACCAAGCATGCTCGAAAGCATCCCGAGCGGCAATAAGTACGGAGCCGGCTTCTTATCGGTATAAAAACCGAACACCGGCTGCATAATGGATGAAGTCATATTCAACGCAAACGCAATCCAGCCGACCTGCATATACGAAAGATTCATCGACTTCTCCAAAATCGGAAATACAGCCGGCACTACAGCCTGCATGGAATCATTCAGCAAATGCCCCAGGCTGATGGCAAATAAAATCCGGTACATCGTGGACGCGGAAAGCGCTTGTTGTTTCTTTGTTGCCTCCATAGGCCGCTCCTTTCTGCGTACGTACGCTTTTTATTTAACAAGATTAATTTTATAACTAAACTTCTTATTTTACTAGATACGGACATCCTTATTTTTCTGCTACTTTAGTAGCATATCAAGAAAAGCGAAGCCGGCTCGTTCAGCTCCGGAAGGCAGAGGTTCTCCACCCAAAAAGGCACTTTTTGCCTTTATCCCGCTCTAAGCGTCCGTAACAGCGCCGCTTGGACAAGATGAACAAACGGACGCTAAGAGCCCGATTGATTCAACTAACATCCATGGAGGAAAAATCACCTCCACGGATGAAGTTTCATCTTATGGGTGGGGTTCTCTGACAGGAGGAGCTAGCCGGCGGAGCTAGACATCATCGAAAAGCGGAGCCGGCTCGTTCAGGTGCAGAACCAGAGGTTCTTCGCCCTTAAAGGCGCCTTTTGCCTTTATGTGGCGAAGAACCTCTGGTGGCAGCACCTAGCCGGTGGAGCTAGACATCACGAAAAGCGGAACCGTCCGATTCCGCTGGATATGCAAGTTTTGTTGCTTTTTCTGTCAACTAAACAAGAGCAAGTGTCTCTCTCGCATAATTCATTAGAGATTCAACTAAAGCACTGATTAACTTCGCCAACAATCATTTAGAAAAGAGCTTTTTATATCAGAACAAATCCATGCTCAAATAACGCTCCCCAGTGTCCGGCGCTATACATAACACTCTTTTCCCTGCACCGAGCCGCTCCGCGATCATCATTGCCGCAAAAACGGATGCACCGGAGGACGGCCCGACTAAAATCCCTTCCTCGCGAGCAAGACTGCGCATCGTTTTCAGCGCATCGTCATCTGCCATTTGAATGATTTCATCATAAATGTTTTGGTTTAAAATAGACGGAATAAAGCCTGGACTTGTGCCGACAAGCTTATGCTGTCCGGGCTGTCCGCCAGATAAGACAGGAGATCCTTTTGGTTCTACTACCGCAATATGCAGGTTCGGCAAATGCTCACGTAGTACTTCTCCTGTGCCTGTAATTGTTCCGCCTGTACCAGCTGTCGCCACAAATGCATCAAGGTATCCGTCCATTTGATCCAAAATTTCAAGAGCGGTTGTCATACGGTGCGCATCGGGATTTGCTTTGTTTTCAAATTGCTGCGGAATGAAGCTTCCCGGAATTTCCTGCTGCAGCTCAACTGCTTTTCGAATTGCTCCCGGCATACGCTCCGCAGCCGGTGTCAGCACCACTTCGGCACCATAAGCTTTCAACAGGTTTATTCGTTCCTTTGACATGTTATCCGGCATAATGAGAATGGCTTTATACCCTTTCGCTGCTGCGTTCATAGCTAAGCCGATTCCGGTATTGCCGCTTGTCGGCTCAATGATTGTATCCCCCGGCTGAATGATCCCCTCCGCTTCTGCCGTCGCAATAAGATTATATGCTGCCCGGTCCTTCACACTGCGGGATGGATTGAACATCTCCAATTTTACGAACACATCTGCCGCCTCTTTCGATACGATGCGGCGCAGTCTCACGACAGGTGTATTTCCGATAAGCTGTGTAATATTGTCATATACGTGCATAGCGCGCTCCTTTTTCTTATAAAAATATGAGAAAATTTATAAAAACAAGGTATCATTTATATAACGAGTGCGTCAATTATAATGAGTAAAAAAAGAAGATGAACACTACATTTTGTAGAGCTTCATCTTCTTTTTTTGGAACAGGTATTTGTCAACAGCCCCGAAATAAACAGGTCTCTTTACCTATCTACTTCTTCTGCGATCTCTACTAGTACGGAAAAATCTAGCGCGACCATCTGTACGTCTAGTACGGAAAAATCTACTACGGCCACGTCCATCTCTGCCTCCAGTACGGAAAAAGAGATTACGACCATCTCTATCTCTGGTACGGAAAAATCTAGTACGGCGTTCATCAGGCACTATAACCACTCCCTTCTCAAACCATTAATGTTACATGGTATAATATGTAAATTTTTTAAAAAAGAAAGGGACAAGCATGCATTATCAAAAAAATGGCAATCCCTAACATATGTAAAAATGATATGATAGAAGAAAAACAATCTAGTGAAAATCATGTTTATATGTAAAGATTTTGAAGGTTTGCTTCATATGAATGATCATGAATCCTTGCAGCTGCAGTTTTTTCCTTTGACGAGCTGCCGGTCGTGTGGGATGTACAAAGCAGGAATTTTCAGACTTGCTTTCATGACAGCAAAGACCGTTCATCAGATAACAGGAAAAACTCTATGAGAGGAGATGATATATATTGAGAAATAGAGGATCTGTCGTGTTAATACAAAATCATGAAGTTGCTTTAATTAGAAGGAATTGGAATGGAAAGATTTATTATGTATTTCCGGGCGGCGGCATTGAAAAAGGCGAAACGCCGAAGCAAGCAGCAAAAAGAGAAGCCTATGAAGAACTGGGCGTACAGGTGAGCATAGGCGATTTGCTGACGATTCTTGATTCTAAAGGCAAGCAATATTACTTTTACGCCGATATCGTGTCTGGCGAGTTCGGAACCGGTCAAGGTGAGGAATTTTCAAATACGTATCGGGGCACATATGAGCCCTTATGGGTTCCTATCAAGGATTTTCCTTCGTTGGACATAAGACCACCGAAGGTTGCGGAGATGATTTTGCATAGCGAATTTTAAAGGAACCGCCTGTTTTATAAGCGGTTCCTTATTCTTTGAAATTATAAAATTCCGCTGTAATAATTCTATATAAATGCAACTAAAAAAATCGACATAAAAACGTTTCTTGTCTATATCTCGTTTAATGCATCATCCTGCAGATAAATGTCCCGTTCTTCTCCCCATGCGGCAAATGAAGTCCACAGCTTGCTTACTGTTTCACAAGCTTGCTTCAGCTTCACATTGACTCCCCTTCTATGAAAAGGTTTAATAATAATAGGAAAGAAAGGAGAACTTCTATGAACTTAAACTTACAAAACCGCTCCGTTTTCTTCTACGGACGCATTGCGTTCGGTGTGCTGGCAGCGATTTTTATTATTTTATTGGTGCTGAAAAAGAACACGATTTCCCCTTCTTTGTTTTGCCTAGGGCTGATGGATATCCTGCACGCGATCGATCTATGGATCCAGCACGATAAAAGCAAGGCCATCAGCATCGGCGTATTCGGACTGCTGCTTTTTGGGTTTGGCTTCTTTTTACTGTAAAGTCTCTGTTTCTGCAGAGGTTTTCTTCTAATACATAAGAAAAGCGGAGACGGCTCGTTCAGGCGCTGGACATTAATTAAGAAAAGAGTTGATACCTTTGCATCTTCCTAAAAAGCTTACTCATCAGTTTAGCAGCCTCGCAGACTATACAGACGATATTAGAGAACGAAACGGCGGTTCTGCCGCTGCCCTTGTGATCATTCATAAAGACCGTATCGTAACCGAGCATTACAGCGGTTTCCATTCGCATAGACAAGGTGCAAGGCCGATTGGGACAGATTCACAATTTCATATTGCTTCGGCACGAAAAAGCTACATTGGGTTTGCAGCCGCTTTGGCTCTTTACGAAGAGAGCATTACGAGTTTAGATGATCCTGTTTCTATGTATCTGCCAGAGCTAGATTCACAGCTTCTTTCCAAAACGACTATCAGACATTTGCTGACTCATACGCATGGGCTGAATGAACGGGAGGATGGCACGATTTATCGCGAATTCTTACCGGGGACGACTTGGGCGTACCGCAATATTAACGTCACCATGATTGCAGAAATTGTAAAAAGAACGATGGGAAAAAGCGTGGGAGAGCTGCTTCGCGAGCATGTGTTTTACCCGCTTGCGCTGACAGAAACAGGCTGGAAAACAGAAGCGAACAATAAGCTCGTCTCTGTTATTACAGAAACGGAGGATGAAATCCCTCTCGGCATAAGCGATGAAGGCCATGAGAAAAACTTATTCGTGTCCGCCAGAGAGCTGGCATATTGGGGCTATCTGCATATAAAGAAAGGGAACATCTACGGAAAGCAAATTGTTCCCTCAGGAATTTTCGACTTAGCAACATCCATACAAAGTCCGCCTCTTGCCAACAAGGATTTACCGCAAAACGGGTTCTTTTGGTACACAAAGGATTGCGACACGAAATTCAATGAAATGGGAAAGCATGTTCCAAACGGATCGTATCAAATCCTTGGCGTGACCGGTCCGCTTTTATTAGTAATTCCGGAGCATAATTTAGTTGTGGCGAGAATGTATAACAAGCGCTATAACTATGGGGGAGACAACTATCTTCATTATTTACGGGAGTTTGGGAATCAGGTTATGCGCTGTCTTTAACATCAAAAAATAAAAAAGAACGCAGCACGGATTTCTCCCGTGCTGCGTTCTTTTTAGATGGGCATAGAGCACCTGCCGAATCTAGTAACAGCCAAATCCTGTAAGACGCCCTTGACCGTGTCTTTTAACTAAGTATACAGGTTTATTCTTTTATATGCCGTATATTGCGATGTTTAAAAGAAGGAGTGTCCTGATTTAAGACATCTCTTCTCCATCATTGCATTTTCGGCACTTTCTTCTCTTCTTTCGGCCCAGCCTTCATCATCACAAGAAATGCAATTAATGAAAACACCAAACCTAATACAAGTTTTATATGATTCTCCACAAAAGGAATATTTCCAACCCATTGAGATGCAAGCAAGAAAATGGAGAACAATACACCTTTCACGCCAAACGTGCGGTAGTCTACGATAAGTAATGCGATTCCGATAACTCCCATAAAAATATAAAACGGAACACCAGTTAACACGATAATCGGTTCCCCGTAGAAACGCTCAAGCAGCATGATCGCCACCTGCGCAAGTGTTGCGATAACCCAAATGACATACAAAATCACAAAACTTTTCTTTTTTGATTGAAAGGAAGTAAGGCGCAAACCATAAATCATTGAACTAATATACAACAGAATAACGATAGATACCCCAATAAGAGATATAAGGGAGTACTCTAATTTCCCGTTTCCTCCATCAATAAGAATCCACATTGCCAATCCCATAAAAATAGCCGGAAAAAACATCTTTACATTCTCTTTAAATTTCGCTTTCGGCAGCGCTTCGATTAAATCATGACAAAATGCTTTTGGATCTTTGCCAAATACCTCTTGCGCCGTCTTTCCATTCGCTTGCGCATCAAGGAGATGATCTAACAGCTCCATTAAAACCGTTTCAGCATCCGCTTCAGAAATATTAGACATCCTTACATACACCAAAACCTCGCCGTATATCTCTTCATTCTCCTTTGTTAGCTGCTTGCGCTTTTCATTATTTAATGCAATGAGCTCTTTCGGGTTCATTCCTTTTCTCCCTTTCCCTGTAAAAGTCGGTTTACACTTCCTGATAAATCCTGCCAGCGGTTTATAAACTCCTGCAGCTCTTTTTTCCCTTTTGCAGTCAGTGTATAATATTTCCGCTTCGGTCCGCTTGGCGAATCCTTCATGACACTATCTAAGAGTCCATCCTTCTGCATCCGAATCAACAGCGGATAAATGCTTCCTTCACTGACCATCGTAATGCCGTACTTCGTCAGCTTCTCAATCATCTCGTACCCGTATGTTTCTCCTTCTGAAATGACCGCCAGCAAACACCCTTCCAGTATTCCTTTCAGCATTTGTGTTGAAGACATCGCATAATTCCTTCCCTCTAACTTGTTTTACAAGATACTTAACTGTATATTTTCTATATTGTTTTACAAGATACCTTGATTGTAGCATTACCTATATTGTTTTACAAGATAGTTTTTCCAATTAAAGACAGATTGCTAAACATAAAAAGGGCAGACCTGCCAAAAGGTGATCTCTGCCTTACATACAAAACTGCCTCATTCTTTTATAAGAGAGCAGAAAAATCCACATCAGTATACGGCACACGATGTTTAATCCGATGTCTCAAATCCTGCAGCGTATACGTTTGCCAATCTTGCAGATGAGCAAAATCCCATACTTCATGAAAAAGCGTAAACAAAAATACTTCACGATATTTGAGAAACAGCGGAATTTGCTTCAATATCTCTTCATTGAGCTCATTTTCCTGCCTGTATCCTTCTAAAAAGCTTTTCATAAATGCGTATGGAAAATCATCATTATCGGGATTTACAGACATCCCTTACCAAACTGCATGGTAAAAAGACACGGCGATGTCTTGTGCATACCAGCTAAAGGCGCAATCATCAAAATCGAAAATCGTTAAAACACCGTTTTGTTTTCAAATGCATATATGAGGTTTTGATAACCCTCTGTGAGCTTCTCGAATCCTTTTCCATCGCTTGCAAATAGCTGCCCAGCTTTATGTAAAATTTGTTCGGTTATTGCTACCTCTACTTTTTTCATCTTCCCGCTCCTAACGCCGCATTTTTAAAAGAAAAGCAGCGCCTAGCCGGTGGCGCTAGACATGCCCCAAAATTTCATGCTTTCCTAATTTTATTATAGAGAAGGGACCTCTCATAGAAGCCCCTTCTCTATGGCTATACGGAATCTACCTCCACAACCCAGATCATTTCCTTTCTCCTCATCAACATCTTCTCCAACTCCCTTCTTTTTTGAATAGAAACGCTGCTTATTTAGCAGTAATACGCTTGACGCTCTTTTAATTCGTCCATCATTTGCTGCACGCGCAAGTCATGGCTTGCTTCTTCTAGCGTACGTTTTTGTTTTTGTACAGTAATCGTGAAAAATAACAGGTTGAGTGTCATACAGAACCCTCCCTTCTTTTAACAGTAATACGCTTGACGTTCCTTCAATTCATCCATCATTTCTTGTACGTGCATATCGTGCTTCGCTTCTTCTGCCGTACGTTTTTGCTTCTGTACGGTAATCGTAATAAACAATAAGTTCAGTGTCATACAAAATCTCCCCTTCCCGACTAACAGTAATACGCTTGACGTTCTTTCAATTCGTCCATCATTTGCTGTACGTGCAAGTTATGCTTCGCTTCTTCCGCCGTACGCTTTTTCTTTTTCACGATGATGGTGAAAAACAATACATGCAGTGTCATATAAAAACCTCCTTTATCCTGAAAAATCGCACAAAAAAGCCGCAGGTGTCCGAACATCCCTGCAGCAAGCATAAGAAAGCCGCAGGGAACTATTCGTACCTGCGGCTGAATGGTTTACATAAATGAGCGACGTTTCAGTTTTCCATCCATTTGGTCGAATAGCTTGGTAATCCGTATGATGTTGTAGAGTTGTTCATTACTGCTTTCATCATGTCATTCGACCTCCTTTTGGAATTTTTTTCTTACATTTCCAATTATATTCAATCAGAAATACTTTGTAAACCTATTTTTGGAAAAATCTTAAAAAGAAAGGCGGAGCCGGCTCGTTCAGGCGCAGAACCAGAGGTTCTCGCCCCTCAAAAGCGCTTTTTTGCTTTTGTGTGGGCGTGGTTCTCTGGTGGCAGCGCCTAGCCGGCGGAGCTAGACATCACGAAAAGCGAAGACGGCTCGTTCAAATACTTTCTTACCTCATAAAAAAACCATGCCCCTTAAACAGAGACATGGCTTTTCAGCGGAAGAAGCACCTCAGCGGCGGTTCCTTCATCCATCTTGCTTGTAAATTGAATTTTTCCTCCGTGAGATTCCACAATACGATAGCTGACTGTTAAACCGAGGCCTGTTCCCTTCTCTTTATAAGAAAAGAACGGTTCTCCTAAACTCTTTATGCGGTCATCCGGTATGCCGCAGCCGTTATCCTTTACTTGGATGGAAACGTACCGATCATCTTTTTTCGTCAGCTTTACATCGACTTTTGATGCGCCTGCTTCAAAAGCATTTTTAATTAAGTTAATGAACAGCTGCTTAAGCTGATTCCCCTCACAAGCAATGAGCGGCAATTCTTCCGTTTGAAGCGACATTTCGATTCCGTAAAAGTTTGCCTGCGGCTCCAACAAGGCCATCACATCTTCGAGGATATCGCCGATATCACCTTGTTCAAACGCCAATTGCTGCGGCTTTGCAAGTACAAGCAGTTCGCCTACAATGTTATTGATGCGGTCCAGCTCATCGAGCATAATGTTGTAGTAATGCGCCTGCTTCAAATCGTTTTGTTGCAAGAGCTGCACAAATCCGCGCAGCGCGGTAAGCGGATTCCTGATTTCATGTGCTACACCGGCCGCAAGCTCGCCGATTGTTGAAAGCATTTCTGATCTGCGCAATCGTTCTTCAGTTTCCATCAGCTTCGTTACATCCTGACTGTAGCCGATAATCCCGACAATCTCGTCATCAATAATCATCGGAACAGAAGTACATACTAAAATCCGTCTCGTTCCGTCCTTATGAATGATTTTTGTTTCTTGCCCGCTATAGGCGATTCCTTCTTTCAAAACCTTGCGGAAAGCTTGGCATACTCGTTCTTTGCTCGCTTCATCAATAAGCGACAACAGATTTTTCCCAATAAACTCTTCACGACTATAGCCGGTTATCACTTCAAACTGCGGGTTTAAATTTGTGGCGATTCCATTGACATCAATCATATAGACAAGATTAGGATTGTACTCAAACAGTGATTTATAGCGTTGTTCACTTTCTGCCAGCCTTTTTTCCGCAATTTTGCGCTCTGTAATATCGCGTCCGATGACAACTAATGCTTTCCGGCTGCCATCTTCATGAAACACCGGAGCTTTAATCGTATCAAAGGTTTTTTCTCCGCCATCCGGCAGCGGCACTACTTCTTCACATCTAGTAATCTTTCTTGCCTGCCATGTTTCCTCATCTGAACCCTCGCAATATGTAAGCGCTTCTTTATAAAAAGGCGTATACTCCCCAAGCTCGGAGTCCTTTTTCCCTCGATAATCCACATTCTCCAGCTGAAAAAGCTTGAGTCCGAAATCATTCGTCTGAATCCAGCGCCCTTCTCCATCTTTAAAGTTTACGAAGTCCACCATAGAATCGATTAAAGTGCTTAAACGATGCTCTTCTTTTTCAATCTCCTCCAGCTTCTTTTGCTTTGCCAGAAAGTAATACATAAAGCAGCAGGAAATCATTGCGTATAAAATATCTTCCAAACGGCTATGTATCAAAAAGTTCCGAATACTGGGCGCGGATGTTTTCATGAATACATCTGTCAGAACAAGCCATACGATACTGAACCCCATATAATAAACTACTATTTTCCATTTACCCACGTTATATTCTCCTTTATTTCACATACCTACCATTATTTTAACGGATTCGGCATAATTCGACAATCCTAACAACCTCCTCTTTGTGCTATTTTTACAATATCTTTACTGAAAGGTCAGACATCTATAAACTACCATAAAATACAATACATTCTCCATAAAAAATTTACAGATTATATCCTATATAGTTTCTTATGTAGAATAGGCTATTTTCATGTTTCATCACTGCTCTGTATGGTACATAGCACTTTTTTATTAAACTTTTACAGGAACAACAGAAAAATTACAGGAATTTTACAGTTTTGCTTCACTCTGATGATAAAAGCAGTTTCTATGCCTCCTCCTTTTATAATAAACAGGACAGCGGAGAAAGGATGGTTATGGTGGAAGCATTTGAAGTAAAGGTTGAAGATTATGAACGAGCGCGCGATGATTATGAAAATTTGTTGCGAAAACTTGATGCAAAAGCGGTTGAAATTGTCCGCATTTTATTTGAAGAAGAAAAAGAGAAAAAGCTGTATATAAAGTGGGAATACGGTACACTGTTTGTTCACAGCTCTAACGTGGTCGTATTGTTAAGAGCGGACGGTTCCCCCATTTACTTGGAGCGGAACGAAGTAATGGGGATTGTCAGTACGATTGACCGATTATATGAGGATATAGTTGTAAAAAATAACTAAGAAAGAACGGGATGCCCGTTCTTTTTAGTATTTTGGCATATCCCTGAGTACAGAAGTATTAGAGGCGGCGGTAGTTAGCTGCACGCCTTCTTGGAACATGAATTCCTTAGGCAAAGCCTTACACCATCTACCTCGGCGAATGCTTAAAGTATATTTGATATTTTTTAGATAACATCCATTCAAAACTAATTTAATTTTTTGATAACGATAGAAGCGTTTACGCCTCCAGCCAAAGTCTGGAGAGTAACCCCGGCAATAGAAGAATGATTTTGCAGAGTAAGAACATCTCCGGATGCTATCTTGATTATAGCTTGCCCTATGTTTTGCTGTTTACCAACGCTTGAACCATATAAAGTTCCCTGAACCAGCTTGCCGTTTAAAAATAGTGCGAATTGATTCGGCTCTCTCCCCGAAACCGAGAAAGTCACCTCATAGTCACCCGAAGCAGTAATTGAAATACCAGCGGTTCCAGGATCATGCTTAATTCCAGTTGTAATAATCCCGTTTGTATCAAACCTGATACCTGCCTCTATTGCTACCGTTTGAGCACCTGTATTGTAAATGTACCCATATTGGGATAATCCACCAGAAGGGCCCTGAGGTCCTTCTGGTCCTATTGGTCCTTCTGCCCCTGGTGGTCCCTGTGGGCCGATAGGACCTGGCTGTCCCTCTGATTCCTCTACAGGTTCTGGTCGCTCCTGTGCACCTAGTGGTCTCTGTGAACCTAAAGGCCCCCCTGCAGGACCTAATTTATGTTTTTTCATTCCATCACCTCACCATTGAATTACTCAATATAGTCGGGATGCTAGTAGAAAGCATAAAATAAAACCCTCAAGGTGAAAGTACAACCAATTAAATGGAATATTATCACATATCAAGTATATTAAATAATCAAATTTTATGCCATTGTTTTTATGAAAACTTGCATGTTGGAGTTGCATGTTTTAGCATCAAAAAAATGTTCTGAATAACCAACCTTCTTAATGGACGAGACGCACGATCCGCTTCTTCTTCCATGACCATCGATAGTACGAATATTGTAGAGCAAGACTGACGATGTAAGCGGCTGGATACCCGACCCATATCCCTTTTATGCCAAGGGTGCTGAAATGTGAGAGTAGGTAAGCCACAGGAACTTCAACACACCAGATTGATATAACACTGAACAAGGTCGGCCACAGTACAGTTCCGCTCGCACGCATTGTAGCGGTAATGATCATTGCATGCCCAAAAATCAAATAACTCCACAGTGTGATCATTAGCAAACTATGTGCGATATCAAGTGTATACTTATTTGTTAGGAAACAGGATAAAATTTCCTTCGAAAATACATAGACAAGTATGATTAAAACGCCGCCGATCACATAGTTAAGCAGCACGCCCACCCGAATCACTTGCTTCAGTCGATCAAACTGATTTCTCCCAATAGACTGTGCGGCAAATATGGAGACTGTAATACTTAGGCTTATTGCCGGCATCGTTACGTAACTCGCTACTTGATTCACTGCCCCATACGCTGCGGTAGCATCGGACCCAAAACGATTCACGAATGTGATGACAGCAATCTCAGATAGTGATACTAGTATCATATTAATGCTTGATGGAATGCCGAGACGCAACAGCAATTTTAACAATCCCCAATCCATCCGCAGGTGCTGGCGAACGGATGCATCGAATTGTAATGGATGCTTTATTTTGCGCAGGTAGATAAGCATGATGACAAATGTTAGTACCGTTGATACTACGGATGCGTACGCTGCCCCGTAGATACCAAGCTTTGGCAGGCCCAGCCAACCAAAAATCAGAAGCGGCAACAATCCCACATCGAGCGCTGTGCTGACAATCAGAAAGTATAACGGTGTCTTGGAGTCACCTGTACCGCGTATAAAAGTGGTATATGCAATATATAAAAACATAATCGGCATAGACCAAAATAGGATGCGCGCATAGTGAACACTAACGGCAATGATATTTTCCGGTGTGCCTATTAAGCCCAGTATATCCCAGGCGAATGTACTTCCAATCACTGCCAGAACCAAGCCGACAATGAAAGTAAACGTGAGTGTTGTTCCGACGATTGCCTTTAAACGTTCTTCATTACGTGCCCCATATGCCTGACCGATCAAGATTGCGCTGCCTGAACCTATGCCTATGATGAAAGAAACAAGCAGAAAAAACAATGGGAAGAAAGCCGAGATTGCCGCTAAGGTATTTACGCCAAGCCAGCGGCCGACAATGACCATGCCAAACAACTGACCGACCGATTGCAGCGCGTTGCTAAGAATCAGAGGGATCAGAAACATGAACATGGAACGCCATATCGGTTGGCTGCTTATTCCCCTACCCTGCGAATTCGTATCTTCTTTCTTTATATCTTGGTTTGATTTCAATTTTCATCTCCCCTTTTTATCGGGATTTTTCCCGATTGTATCCGCGTTCTCCATATGGCTGAAGCTGATCCAGCCATTTTTCTTCAAGCTTTTCCAGCTCTTTTTTCTCGTTGAAATATCCAGCTTCATTCTTTTTCAGAATCTCTAATACTTCAAAAATAAAAGCATCTTCTCCAAAATGCTTCCATTCATTTTGGAGTGTTTTGTTCAAATGCCCACCCATTTCCAACGTGAATTTCACGCCGTTCAAAGTCTTCAGGTTCCTTGTGCTTCCAATGAAAATCTTTTGGTTTTGAGTGTTTTTTATCTGGTAAACACCAGCTTCAATTTTGGTTTCCTTATATAGCTGCTTCAGTTCTTTTTTCCGATCCATCTTTCTTTTCCCCTTTCTCCCTATATCAATTTTTCAGCCAATATTGGCTCCCATCAGACTTTCTATCTAAAAACCCGTATTCGATCAAATATCTTCTTAAAATGACATAATCATGATAAACAGCTTTCAATATTTGATTGATTTCCTTCTCCTCATAAGTTCGTTCGCTTGTTAAGCGCTTTGCGATTTCCCGGAGGACGACCAGCTTCTGCTTTTCCTTTGGCGGGAAGGTTTTCAAGGGGCCATCTTTGCCTTCAGGAAAGTACTTCTTTACTATTTCCTCTTTTTCTTCCTGCGTAACATTATAACGGTCATCCACCATTCTGGCCGTTTTATGAGGGGGTAAAAAGGTCGGCGCATGTTGGTCCTTTTCTTTTAAAAGTTCCATCATTGCCAAAAACATCTTTGCCTGACGTTCCTTCTCCTTTAATACAAAGCGGTGATTCCGAATTGTAGACGCACTGCCGATCCCCATTTCCTTTTGAACTTCTGCATCGCTTTTTCCCTGGTGAAAAAGACGAAGGAGACGATTCTGATGGTCTGTAAGACCTGTGAGTTTTTTATCAAGCTGGATCAGGTATTCAAACACCGATTGATGGACATTCTCGATATGAACACGCATATACTTTTCAGCTTCATAGAGAATACCGTCATCCGGGTAGATTATTCCTTTTTCAATTTTTTCACCGCAGAGCAGGCATATATAATGATCCGCCTCTTGCATATATCCGCGTTTAAGCTCCTCCAACGATGCGTTCCAAAACAGTTCAGAAATCTTCATCAAGCAAACACTTCCTTATTATGTTTAGTATATACCAAACATTTTATTATAGTGTTTACCAAATAGCAAACGTTTTTTATTAACGTTTGTAAAACAACAAACATTTCATTATAGTGTTTGTTATTTTCGATTCTAATAGGTTTTATCTCTTTGTTTTTACATTCACTCCAGCTGAAGTCTGCCATATGTCTATCAAGTTCGAATTTCCGGATATCTCTAAACAGAAAAAAGCTATCCCTTATGTCATCATTGTCCAAAAGGAATAGCTGATTTTATAAAGCGAAACTTTCATCAGTGGGGGTTTATCCCTCACTTACACTTCTTTGTATACGCTAAGTTTTGAAATGGAGGTCTTACTGCCTATACGGGATAAATGAACCGTTCAAAATAGAACATCATTGTCTTATGTTACTTAATCGTTCCCATCCCGGCAATGGTTACACTTACCTTGACGTTTACATCAGCCTTTGAAAAGGCCTTTCCCCATCGATTTTGGACTTTTTTCCACTCTGGGTACGTGTAGGCCCTTGCATATAGACCAAATCCAATAGGATCAATTTTAGCAGTTTGTGTTTTCTTTATTAAGCGCTCAAAATCTGCTTTCAGCTTCGTTTCAATGCTCTTTTGCAGTTTCGATGCGTTTTTCCTTACATTGAATGGAAAAAGCCGTTCTGTAACGGCAATTCTCATTTTTACGTTCACGTCAAATATAAAATGCCCGTCATGCCTTACCTTTGTCTTTACCTTGATACCCTGAGTAGCAAAGCTTAACCAATGTTTATCACGGTCATGCGATTGCAACGGGACTGCAATTGTAAATGGAAATTCACCTTTTTTTTGGTGCTGCATGATGCGTAATAATTTGTTTTCATGCGGCGTTATAGTTAACTTATATCTGCCCTGTTCATCCAGTAAAGCTGAGCCTGTCAATTTTATTTTGTTCGTTTTTTTCATCTCGGTAATACTTGCTGTCATCCCTTTTTCCGTCGTTTGCTCATGAAATTCTTGAAGAGATGTTTTTACCGTGATATTTCTTCTGTAGGCTGTATCAACTAATTTTGTTAAATACAAGGGGAGACGAGGCTTGTCTTCTGGCTTATAAAAGATTACGTCCGAAACAGGTCCATCTACAGCGACGATTCGCGTGGTTACCGTATTTTTCGGGTCCCGATAGAAGGGATCGAGGTAATCTATCCAGTTTTTTCGTTTCAGCAGCCGTTTCCCGATTAAGAATATCTGGGTTTTGCTTCCCGATGTCAATGCCATTACCGTAGTATCAAATAGTTCTCTAGAATTTCGAACCGTAACAGATTTCACGCCGACTTTTTCCTCTTTCCTCCTTGCTTCTTTGTTAAAGACCGGACTTGACATGTACACCAATAAATTATCGTCATCGTCCAAATCTATACCAAGTATAAGTGTAAGAGAAACATCCTCAACATTTGTTTGATCAACGCATCCGGTCATCATGGTAGTCAAGAGCAATATGCAACATAGTATTTTCCTTTTCAATGTGTTTCCCTCCGGCGGTACTTTTCATATATCCAGCTATAGATCCATAAAAAGACAGGAGCTACATATGCTAATTGCAACCCACTCTTAACTACCCATTTTTGCCAATTTTCAGATTCATCCCAAGTAGGATGGAGCCAAAATACGAATCCAATAATTAATAATAATAAAACAACTGCGTGATGACTGTGGTCCTGTTTTCCAAGCAATTGACTGGAACAAAATGTAGCAATGTATACACAAGGCATCCACGCTGTGGAAACAACAATCAGGTAAACAGCCAATAAAATCATGTCAAAACGTTCCAAAAAACGAAATTCAATTAGTTTAAGTAAATTCAGTACCGGCTGATTAAATTCTACAATCCCATCGGGACTAAAATATGCAAAGCAGACAAGAGTTACAAATAAATAAAACAACATCGTTAAGGTGTTAGCAATAGTGATTCCGAGAACCGCATGTTGCTTTTTTTGTAAAAAGGGATACAAGAAGAACGCAACTTCAAATCCCAAAAAGGAAAAAACAGTGGACGGCACAGCTGATAATACAGGTTTCCATCCTTCTTTAAACAGAGGAAGAAAGTGCAGCCAGTTTCCATCCCTGAGCGGTATCAAGAAAAACAGCGGAATCCATATCGTCATGTAAAAGGCTAGTTCGGAGTATCGGCCTATAATGCGAATCCCATTGCGGGCAACAAAAAAAGTGGGAATCGAAAACAAAAGTAAAACGATGTAGTCGGGGGTTTTAGGCAGAAGCCATCCCCTGATATAAAGAAAGCCGTTCACAAGAACAGTCCAAGCGTAAAAAGCGAAGTACATCATGTAAACAATGACAGCTGCTTTCCCAACTATTTTTCCGAATAATCGTATAAGAATCTCGTAAAGGGTGTCATTCGGGTATCTTTCCATTGTTTTAACCAAAAAAATGCTGGCTGCCACGGAGAAACACCAGCCAATAAGTATAGCTATCCAACCGTCCGTTCCAGATTTTTCCGCAAGTATCCGCGGGATAGATAGAACGCCCGTTCCTACCTGTGCTCCATTAATCAAGAAAATATACTGCATGAGAGTGATTTCATTATAGGCATACTTTTTCATAGTTTCACCTTTTAGTGCGATTTTTCCCTTGTCGAATAGATTGCACAGCCCCGGCGCCTTTGGGACGGCTTCTCATTGACCATAAAGGAAGGCGCATAAACGCATCCTTCATATCGGCAAATCGGAAAGGAGCTAATGGACTTCCATAAGGAGTGCCTAATGATTCAAGACTTGTTAGATGGGCAACTAAGGTCATCCATCCGATAACAAGCCCTACAACTCCAAACATGGCAGCTGATAGCATCATAGGAAATCGCAACAGTCTAATTGCCGAACCCATATCATAATTAGGGATGTTATAAGAAGCGATGGCTGTAACGGCAACGACAATGATCATGATGTTGCTTACAATTCCCGCCTGAACAGCCGCTTGCCCAATGATAATGCCGCCCACAATTCCAATTGTTTGACCGATAGGAGTGGGCAGCCGCAAAGCTGCTTCCCTCATCATTTCCAAGGTCATTTCCATAAGCATCGCTTCCATCACGGGGGGAAGTGGAACTCGTGTCCTTGATTCTGCAATCGATAAGAAAAGCTCCATAGGGATGACCTCAAAATTAAAGGAAATAAACGCAACATAAGTGGCGGGCAAAAATAAGGAAATCATAAAGGCTATGAAACGCAGTACTCGGATAAATGAAGAGACTAACCAACGTGTACCGTAATCATCCACACCCTGAAAAAACGATATAAAATTTGTCGGAGCAATCAATACGCTCGGAGAACGGTCCACAATAACGGCAAATCTTCCCTGAAGAATTTGGGATACAGCGGAATCGGGTCTTTCGGTCAAGATGAATTGCGGAAACGGCGAATAGGGATTATCTTCAATAAACTCAACAAGTTCGCCGGTATTAATGATAGCGTCCACTTTAATATTTTGAATTCGGGTTTCCAGTTCTTTTAGCACGTCTTCGGAAGCTACATCTCTCAAATATAAAATGGAAACCTTTGTTTTTCCTCGAATACCGATCGTCATTTCTTTCAATATTAATTCCGGGTGGGGAATATATCGCCGAATTAATGCGATATTTTGACTTCCTGTTTCTACAAACCCTTGATGAGCACCTTTTAGAGAGATTTCGTTTTGCGGATCTTTAACTTCTCTTTGCGGCCATCCTTTCGTATCTAATCGATACCCTGTGATTTGCCCGTTGATCAATAAAACACTATCTCCTTCTAGAATAGCATTTTCGATCTGACTCCACGTATCGACGATTTTTACCTCTCCTAATGTGATTGGCAGTTCCTTATTAGGATCGAAGGAGCTATGCATCAAAGGCTTCAGAACATGATTATGGATAGAATTTTTATCCGTTAATCCAGCCAAGTACACCACAGCAGCCTCAAATTTACTCGCGGCGATTTGAAAGCGACGAATTACTAAATCAGGTGCTTGAGAAAACAGCTGTTGAAGTTGCTCTGTATTTTGGGATAAATCAGAGTACAGGACATAATCTTCTATGTTTTTTTTCTGAAGATTAGAATCGTTGCTTGCTTGATGGTGCCGAGAAGAGCGCCGGCCTTTTAAAAGCTTCAGAAAATAAAACATGAACTCCGTCCCTTTCTGCATTTGCTTTAAGAATATGTTTTTAGTATGGGTTGTCTAAGGAAAAATATTCTAATACTTTCCATGATTCATCACTCAAGAACTTATAGGGCGCAGTGACAGGCGCACTGTCATAGACCCCAAAGCAATTTCAGATAGGAGTAGCCTATCAAGCTAACGAAACGAACTGTCGCAAAAACGAAAAAACGCTACTCTTTCAGTAGAATAGCGTTTTTTCATAGATTTTTGCTTTCGGAAGAATTACATTTGTTCTTCTACTATGTTTCTAATGCGATAGCTTTTACTACAGAAAAAGAAGAAAGAACTCAGTGAAGATAGTCTTTGATATCCTATATATAACCGACTTATAGATTCAGAATAAAATGGAAGTTTGGATAGTAAATGGTCCAAGTTATATACAAGTGAATAAAAAAACCTTCTTTTTATAGTGGGGAGAGATCATCCGGCGACGTGCAGAAGCGGTCAAACCTTTGTAGTGGTTCATGCAAGGGTAAACCAGAGAGAAGAAGCATACCATACTCCCTTTTCGTTGCACATAGCACATGGGCATGTCGAATTTATCATTCCCTCATATATAGTCAGTTATATAATTATCCCCAAAACGAAAATTTTATCTTTCTACAGTTATCCATGAAAATTCAGTTCATTTTTTTCGTTTTGGGGAACAACAAATTTCTTAACTTGATGACGATGTGCCTGGATCATCCATCACCAGAAAAAACTCCAAATCCCTGTTTCGATCACGACAAGCAGCACTGCCCCAAGAACGAGAAGCGTCGTTTTTTGCAGCAGCTCATTTTCTCGAAAAGGTATTTTGCACAAATACGCCCCTAGTGTAATACGAGACGGGCAGGCAATAGTGGAAACGGATGAGCTTGCATTTTGGCTCATCGTAATCGCTTCCCACGGCAATCCGATATGCTGCGCTGTTTGCATTTGCAGCTTCATGAACATCGCGTTGGAGCCGGCATTGCTGCCTGTTAAAAATCCTCCAATTGCTCCGATAAACGGCGCGACAATAATAAACCAGCTCCCGAACGCTTCTCCCGCGAATCTTGCAAGCAATTGATGCATGCCTGCCGCTCCCATAATTTCAGAAACAGCGATGAACATCGTTGTCGTAATCGCAAACGGAATCCACTGCTTGATGGTTTGATGAAACGACTCCTTAATAATAGACACGGGAATGCGAAACAGCACAATCGTGAATATACAAGTGATTGCCAGCCAAAAGCCTGGTGAATATAGCAAAGCTAACTTATAAGAATATGAGGGCAAATCCAAGACCGCATACGATTGAAATACATCTTGCAGCGACGGCATTAAACGAGATATGAGAATACAGACTGTTAAAAACAAATACGGACTTAAAATTTTAAAAATACTTTCCCGTTCTCCTAAAGCGGCGGCATGCTGGGAATATGCTTCTTGTTTCACTGCTTTCTTTACAATCGCAAGCCCGCAGGCTGTTGTAAGAATGGATGCCAAAACACCTGCCAGCTCCACGCTTACATATTTGCTGAAGAGGAAAATAGAAGCTGAGAATAAAAGAAAGAACACAACTCCTTCTTTCCGTTTTTGCTTGACAGCTCCCCAGCCGCCGACTATGTATAGAGCAGCAATCATGAAATATGCAAAAATCGGCGTACTTAACACAGCTGTACCGGCTCCCATTTTCGCAAGCGGCATTTCAATGAGCTGCGAACCGATAATCGTTCCGGTCGCCAGCGCCCCCCATGAGCTTGCAAGCAAACCGATAAATGATAAAAGCGCGGCTTGAAGCGGCGGATAGCCGAGCGCAAGAAAAATCGGCGCCGCGACCATAAATCCGATTCCAAAGCCGCTTGCCGATTCAATAAGCGGACATAAACCGAAGCAAAGAAGAAGCGTCTGCAGCAATCTATCACTAGTCGCATGCGATACAAAAGAAGCGATGGAAGCAATGCTGCCCATTTTGTTCATCAGGTGAAATAATAAAATGCCGAAAAACAGCACGTAGCCGACAATAAAACAAATGAGCGCCCCTTTTACCGTCGCATGCGCAATACTTCCTACCTGTAATGAAAAAGAAGGATAAAAGCATACGATAGCCAAGGTTACAACATAAGCAAGTACGGATGACCTGAGCGACGTTTGCTTCCATATAAATAAAAACACGAAAATACTAAGAATCGGACAAAGCGCGAGAAGAACCTCCATATAACATCATCCCCTTATGAATATGCTTTTGTATGAATATAAGCTATTATATAATAACCTGAAAATTATGAATACAAGTTCAGGAACATATTAGTGCTGAATTTTATCATTTCTTATGTTTATAAACAAAAACAGCACCGTTCATAATGTGAACGGTGCTGTACTCATCATAATGAGCTGTTTACATGTAAGTATTCGTTTTAAGCTTCCAACGCATTGAAAGCATCAGTTAACACAGGAACGATTTGCTTTTTGCGTGATACAACACCTTTTAGAACGGCTGTGTTGTTCACAAGCGTAACATTATAAGCTTTCTCCACAGCATTCGCTGCACGGCCAAGCGCCAAAGCAACTGAATCGTTGTTTAGAATATCTGTTACAACCAATAAGAATAGGTCTAATTCCTTCTTAGCGATTACTTGGGAAAGAGCCGCCTCTAATTCTTCTTGGCGCGCAAGTACATCATTTGTATCCACTGCGTTTACTTGCGCGATTTCAACCTTGCTGCTGCCCATTTGGAATTCTTTTGCGTCAAGAGAAATCAGCTGTTCGATCGTTTTATCGCTCAAATCAGCTCCCGCTTTCAGCATATCCAATCCATAGCTCTCCATGTCCACTTCAGCGATTTCCGCCAGTTCGCGAGCTGCAGCCACATCTTGCTCTGTGCATGTCGGGGATTTGAACAATAAGGAGTCAGAGATGATTGCTGAAAGCATTAATCCAGCTATCTCTTTGCGGATTGCTACGCCGTGTTCCTTATATAACTTGTTTAAGATTGTCGCTGTACATCCAACTGGCTCAGCGCGGTAATACAAAGGGTCGCTCGTTTCGAAATTAGCGATACGGTGATGGTCGATTACTTCTAATACGCGAACTTTATCAATATCGTCTGCGCTTTGCTGACGCTCGTTATGGTCTACTAAAATAACGCTGCTCGCTTCAGCTGCAACTGCTTCAACTAAGCGCGGCGCCTCCACTTGAAAATAGTTCAGCGCGAATTGAGTTTCTCCATTAACATCGCCTAGGCGAACAGGCTCAGCATTCATGCCTAGTTGTTTTTTTAATTCAGCGTACGCAATGGCAGAACAGATTGTATCTGTGTCTGGGTTTTTATGGCCGAAAATAAGTACTTTTTCCATCATGACTCTCCTTAATCGTTTATAGGGATATGATGAATATTCCTCACCTTTCTGAACGATGAAAAATATCCATGCCTTGTCCCTATTTTATCATATTTCAGTAGAGAATACATACACTTCAAGCACAGCTGGTTTATCAACTATATATGAATGATTTATGATTTCGACATTTCAATGTGCTGTGTGCAGCAAAACGGCATTGGCGCTTTCTTCCTATCTATGGTTTACCCTTGCATGGACCACTACAAGGGTTTGACCGCTTCTGCACGTCGCCGGATGCTCTCGCCCCACTGTAAAAAGACGGTTTTTTATTCAGTTGTATATATTTAAGCATGAATGGAGAAACCCCCGCTTTAGCCGGACGTTCTTATCTATTAGCAGACACTGATTTGGAAGCCTGCAGCATTTCCCGAATCTCTGCATGACTTTCCTGCTCCAAGAGTTCAATGATGCGGCTGCCGACAACGACCCCGTCACAAACACTTCCCATTTCTTTTACTTGCTCTGGCGTGGAAATGCCAAAGCCAGCAAGCACCGGCAAGGATGACACATCTTTTACCTGCTGTAAATAATCGAACAGGCTTTGCTGAAAGTCTCTTCTTACCCCCGTTACGCCTGTAACTGTAACAGCGTAAATAAATCCTTTTGCATCCTTTGTAATTGTTTGGATGCGTTCAAGCGGACTTGTCAGCGTCACAAGCGGGATAAGCGCGATGCCTGCTTTTTGCAGGGCGCCGTCTATAATCGCTTTTTCTTCATAAGGAAGATCCGGAACAATAATCCCGCTTACGCCTGCCTCGAGACAGCGTTCTGCAAATCGTTCGATGCCAAACGCCAGAATCGGATTCAGATATGTCATCAACACGAATGGAACTGTCACTTGCGGTCGCACCTCTGTCAGCGCCTGAAAAATCCCCTCCAATGTTGTGCCGTTATCTAATGCACGCTTTCCTGCTCGTTGAATCGTCGGTCCATCCGCTACCGGATCGGAAAACGGAATGCCGATTTCCAGTATGCTTGCCCCTGCCTCGTCGAGAAAACGGATGTTTTCCTTCAGCTTCTCCATTCCTCCGTCTCCTGCCATAATATAAGGTACAAATGCTTTTTCGCCCTTCGTCTGCAGCTCTTCAAATACTTGCTGAATCCGTTGTGCTCCCATTTTATTCCCCTCCTAAGTATGATTTGACGCTCTCTACGTCCTTATCACCGCGTCCGGATAAGCAAATGACAATGCCTTCTTCTTTTTTCATCGTCGGTGCCAGCTTTAATGCATACGCAATGGCATGCGAGCTTTCCAGTGCAGGGATAATTCCTTCTTCTCTTGCAAGCAGCTGGAACGCCTCGAGCGCTTCTTCATCCGTTACAGAGTGATATTCCGCTCTTTCTAAGTCCTTCAGCAAGCAATGCTCCGGTCCTACCCCCGGATAATCGAGTCCTGCGGAAATGGAGTGCGCTTCTTGAATTTGGCCGTCCTCATCCTGAAGCAAATACATCATGGAACCATGCAGTACGCCGACTTTTCCTTTTGTTAATGTCGCCGCATGCTTTTCTGTATGCACACCTGCACCCGCAGCTTCTACTCCGTACAGCTTCACTTCTTCATCTTGGATGAACGGATAAAACATACCGATCGCATTGCTGCCGCCGCCTATGCATGCAATGATAGCTTCCGGCAGCTTTCCTTCAAGCTCCATGTATTGCTTTTTCGTTTCCTTTCCGATCACGCTTTGGAAATCACGCACCATTTGCGGGAACGGATGCGCTCCTAATACAGATCCTATAATGTAGTGCGTGTCCTGTACATGTGTAACCCAGTAACGCAGTGCTTCATTACACGCATCCTTGAGCGTTCCGCTTCCTGAAGATACGCTCTCTACCTTTGCACCTAACAGCTCCATTCGGAATACGTTCAATTTTTGTCGGCGAATATCTTCTTCTCCCATGAAGATGACACATTCGAGCCCGAGCAATGCACATACGGTTGCGGTTGCGACACCGTGCTGACCTGCGCCTGTTTCTGCAACAATTTTCTTTTTGCCCATACGCACCGCAAGCAGCGCCTGCCCGAGCGAGTTGTTGATTTTGTGAGCGCCTGTATGGTTTAAGTCCTCCCGCTTCAAATAAATTCTCGGTCCCCCAAGAATACGCGTTAAGTTTTCAGAGAAATAAAGCGGTGTTTCTCGTCCTACATACGTTTTAAGGTAATGATTCAGCTGCTTATGAAACTCCTGATCCTCCATCGCTTCCTTATACGCTTCTTCTAGCTCCAGAATAGATTGCATTAGCGTTTCCGGGACGTAACGTCCCCCATAAATTCCGTAATGACCTGATTCATTTGGATACGCGTACTTACTCATTAGGAACACTCCTTCACAGTTTGAATAAATTGTTTTATTTTTTGTACATCCTTTTTTCCGTCCGTTTCTAGGCTGCTGCTTGCATCGACCATGTAAGGTCTTACGAGCTGAATCGCCTCTTGCACATTATGCGAGCCGAGACCGCCTGCTACAATCACTCTTTTTCTTTGCTCTTCGGAAAGATTATCCAATAACTCCCACGGGAACACTTTTCCGTTTCCGCCGTGATACGCTCCTTTTGGACTATCAAGCAATATATACTCCGCTTCATATTGAAGAGCCTTCTGCACATCTTCCTCTGAAGCAACGCCAAACGCTTTAATAGCCGGAAGATTCAGTCGCTGTAAGTAACAAGCGTCCTCATCTCCGTGCAGCTGCACATAATCGAGACCGCAGTACGCAGCAATTTCCTGTACCCGCTCAGCCTGCTCATTCACGAATACGCCGATTTTCAAAACACCGTTCGGAAGCTGTTTGATAATGCTTTGCGCTTGATCCGGTGTTACCTTTCTTTTGCTGGGCGCAAACACAAACCCAATGGCATCCGCTCCGTACTCACATGCCTTTTTAGCTGTTTCAACATCGGTAATCCCGCATACTTTTACTTTCATACACGCAGCGCTCCAAACAATTCCTGCAGCGACGGTGCTTTCATGAAAGCTTCTCCGACAAGAATGCCGCTCGCTCCAGCTTTTTGCACCCGCAGTACGTCTTCTCGCGTACCGATGCCGCTTTCGCTTATAAGAAACGCGCCCGCTTCCACAACTCGCTTCGCCAAGCGCTCTGTTGTTTCCAGATTCACCTCAAAAGTTTTAAGATTGCGGTTGTTCACCCCGATGATTTCCGGATGAATGCTAAGCGCCGTTTCCAGCTCTTCCTCGTCATGCACCTCAACAATCGCTTCCAATCCAAGCTTCTTCGCGTATGCATATAGCTCTGCTAAACGTTCTTTTGATAAAGCAGCGACAATCAGCAAAATAATGTCCGCTCCCGCCTCGTTCGCTTTTTGAATTTGTATTTCATCTATCATAAAGTCCTTGCACAGAACCGGCACACTTACGACATTGCGAACGTTCCCTAAATCCTGGAATGATCCTTTAAAAAAACGTTCATCCGTTAAAACGGAAATAGCGCCTGCACCCAGCTGTTCATATGTTTTCGCCTGCTCTTCTACATTTACTCCTATGTTCAAATCCCCTTTAGAAGGTGACGCCCGCTTAATCTCGGAAATGATAGTAATCGTTTGTTCCTTCAGCTTTTCTACAAGAGAAACATGCGGTCTCATTTCTTCATACTGAAATTTTCTTTCTTTGAGTGCTGCTACTTCTATTTTCTTTTGATCTAAAATTTTATCTAAAATCGTTGTCATTTATCTCACTCCTTCTGCCGCTTGGTTGCTTTCTTTTATAAGCAGCCTAAGCTTTGCTAGCGCCCGTCCTGAATCGATGCTTTCCTTCGCCATGTCTACACCTTCTTGAACCGTTGCTGCTTTTCCATTTGCGAATAAAGCAAGCGCGGCATTCAAAAGCACTGTATCTCTATACACGCCAAGCTCTCCCTTTAGTACGCTCATCGTAATCGCTGCATTTTCTTCCGGCGCTCCGCCGCGAATCTCGCTGTTTGACGCAACTTGCAACCCAAGCTCTTCCGGATGGATTTTCATCTCCTGCACAACCCCATCATGCAAAAGTGTGATAGCATTCTCACCCTGCAAGGATGCTTCATCCAAAAAGCCGTTTCCGTTCACGACAACCGCTCTTCTTCTGCCGACTTTGTGTAAAACCTCTGCAATTGGCACAAGCATTTCCCGTTTGTAAATGCCGACAAGCTGCGTCTCAAGCTCTACCGGATTCGTAAGCGGACCAATCAAATTAAAAATGGTCGGAACGTTCAGCTCTTTTCGGACCTTCATGATTCGTTTCAAATTCGGATGAACGGAAGGTGCAAATAAAAACGCAATTCCCACCGTCTCCAGTAAATATTCAATTTGCCCCGGCGGACAAGCGATGTTCACGCCAAGCAATTCCAGCACATCAGCGCTTCCTGTTTTGCTCGAAACGGCGCGGTTGCCGTGCTTCGCCATCTTCACGCCTGCTCCGGCAAGCACGAATGCGGTCGTCGTGCTGATGTTAAACGTTTGCGCTCCGTCTCCTCCTGTGCCGCAGTTGTCCATCGCGCCGACAATGGTTTTAGAAAACGGTACGGCTTTTTCCCGAAGAGCGCGAACGAGTCCGTATATTTCTTCAGCCGTTTCTCCTTTCGTTTTTAAGCCGACCAAAAACGCAGCAATCTCACTTTCTGTTGCGGTGCCGTCAAGCATTTGCAGCCCCGCTTCATACACATCCTGCTCTGTTAAATCCTTTCGTTCAATAAGCTTGCGTAGATACTGATTCATGCTTGCTCCCCCTTTTCTCCAATAAAAATTGTTCGATTAGCTTTTTCCCTTCCTCAGTTGCAATGGATTCTGGATGAAACTGCAGTCCGTAGAGCGGATAATAATGATGCTTAATCGCCATAATCTCACCGTCGTCCATTGATGTGGCCAGCACCTCAAACATAGGAGGCAGCGTCTGCTTGTTTGCTACAAGCGAGTGGTACCGCATCGCTGTAAACGGCTGCTTCACGTATTGAAAAATCGCTGTGCCGCTGTGGCGCAGCAGCGAGGTTTTTCCATGCTTCACAAGATTTGCCCGGATAACCTCTCCCCCGAATGCGTGCACAATCGCTTGATGTCCAAGACAGATTCCTAAAATAGGAATCGTTTTATAAAATCGTTGAATGACCTCTGTGCAAATCCCTGCATCCTCTGGTCTTCCCGGCCCCGGCGAAAGAATAATCGCTTCCGGTTCCAGCTTTTCTATATCTTCAAGCGTCAGCTTGTCGTTTCTAATGACACGCACTTCCTTTGCACACATGCCAATAAGCTGATACAGGTTATACGTAAACGAATCATAGTTATCAATTAGTAAAATCATTTTAGCACCTCCAGCAATGCTTTCGCTTTATTAATTGTTTCCATATACTCGTCAGACGGCTTGGAATCATATACGATGCCGGCTCCGGCTTGGATGTAAGCTTGACTGTCCTTCACAACCATCGTCCGGATCGCGAGTGCCATATCCATATCTCCGGTAAAAGAGATGTAACCGACCGTTCCGGAATATACGCCCCTTTTGCTGTTTTCCAGCTCATCAATAATGGTCATGGCCCGAATTTTCGGAGCTCCGGATACAGTTCCCGCAGGTAAGCAATATTGCAAAGCATCAAAACACGTTATCCCTTCGCGAAGCTTTCCGGACACTTCCGAAACAAGATGCATGACGTGAGAATATCGTTCGATTACCATGAACTTTTCCAGTTCGACTGTGCCGATTTCACTGACAAGCCCAAGATCGTTTCTGCCGAGATCGACAAGCATTAAGTGCTCTGCCTTTTCTTTTTCGTTTTCGCAAAGCTCTTTTGCAATCCGCTCATCCTCTTCCTTCCCTGCACCGCGCGGCCGCGTTCCGGCAATCGGGTTGGTCGTCACTTTTTTCCCTCTTACCGACAGCAAGCTCTCCGGCGAAGAACCAAGTACGGTGTAGTCTTCAAAATCAACATAAAACATGTATGGAGATGGATTTGTTATACGCAAGCGCCGATATAGTCCGAATGGATCTCCTTCAAACTTCGTGCGCAGCCGCTGTGACAATACAACCTGAAAAATATCGCCGGCGCGGATATGCTCCTTCGCTTTTTCCACCATGCCGTAAAACTCATCCTGCGTTACGTTTGATGTAAAATCCGCTTTCAGCCGGGCTGCCGGTACAGCCGGAGCTGTTTGACGCATCGCCTGTTCTTTCATTCGCCGCAAAATGTTTTGCACTTCCTCGTATGATGTTTTCTCTTCAGGGCGATATACATATACGAATGTCACCTTTTGCTGCTTATGATCATAGACAACGAATGTTTGATAGAACATAAGATGAGCTTCCGGCATCTGCAATTCGTCGATGTTTTCTTCTCCTATCACTTCGTACTGCCGAATCACATCGTATCCGACATATCCCACCGCGCCTCCGGCAAATGGAAACGGGCTGTCAGCTTGTGTAAAGGACATGAGCTCTTCTAACACATGGAGCACTTTTCCTGTCTTCTTCTCCGTTCCGTCTTCTGAAACGATTTGCACCTCTTCGCCGTTGCTTTTCACCTCTAAATATGGATTGCTGCCGATAAACGAATAGCGGCCTTTGTCTTCATGAACGAGCGAGCTTTCAAGCAAAAATTTCTTCTTCCCGCCAAGCCGCTGATACAGAACAATCGGTGTCACCTCGTCTCCTTCCATCTCGTCTGTTATGAAAAACAATTCGTTGTTGTTTCGTTTCTCTTGGAATTGCTCTTTTGTAATCATCTCGTGTTCCTCCTTTTTGTATATACGGCCTTGCTGTTCATTCAACCAAACCCTTTTTTAGGTATAAAAAAAGTCCTCTGCATGAGAAAACTCATGCAGAGGACGATATATGAATACCGCGGTGCCACCTCTGGTTGGATTTTAAAAAAATCCCTCTTTTTCGGGTACAACTTAATACCCTATCCTTATAACGGCGGAACCCGGGTCTGCCTACTGCAATGTTCAGCAGACCTCTCGTAAGCCCATTCCGTATACGGTATCGCGCCGGGCTCCCACCTAACCCCGGCTCTCTGGAACGCCTCCCGTATACGTACTTTTCTTACTCAGCGATTTAAGTTATTAAAAAATTGAGAAATGATAAAATCTTGAAGTATGTCTAGCTTCACCGTCTAGCTCCTCCCGTCAGAGAATCTCTGCCTTCCGGAGCTGGACGAGCCGGTTCCGCTTTTCTTTAAAAAACACAAAAAGGGGCCTCATCCAAAAAGGACGAGAGACCCCGTGGTACCACCTTCATTAGTTACATACGTAACTCACTTTACACATTCTTTCGAATGCGTGTCTCTTGTAACGATGAGACTATTCGCCAAAGCCTACTCCTAGTTCGGTTTGGAAGCTCCGAAGCCCATTCCATACTACTTTCATACTGATTTGCACCAACCATCAGCTCTCTGTAATGTCCGTAATATGTACTCTTCTTCATCTGCGCTTGTCGTCAGTAAATTTGAACTTATTGTAGTATATGCAAAATCGATTCGTCAAGAACTTTATCGCAAATAATTTTTTCCAGCACGCGCAAATTCGTATATTTATACATATAATATTTTTCGAAACTTAACATAGTTAGTTTTTAAAAATAGCATAAAAATCTAACAAACGCACATTTTCACTCACTTATGTTATATTAAGAAAATTATAAAACGTAAGTATAATGCTTACATTTAGAAAATTCTTATATTTTATTTATTTTTAATACAAAAAATAATAAAATATAAATTGTTATGATACGCTGCGGTCACTGTTATTACATGGGCACAAGTTCCTTCGTTAAAAGCTACTGGTTTATATGAAATGATCCCCGGTGAGCTTGGTCACGATTATAGCCGTCAGCCTACTGACAAAACCTTCCCCAGCTGCCGAGCAGCAATTTGAAGAATTCCCCAAAATAGCATAATAAAAAAATCGCCGGAGCATGAAGCTTCGACGATTTTTTTATTCGACAAATTCCTTGTTTTTTCTATTTCCCTCTAAATTAATCTTAATATTTCCTTAATTTTTTGTTAACTGAACCATAACACTCCTCTTGTAAGATAAAGATAAGGATTAATACAGAAAAGGGGGGATTGTTCGTGATTATAAGACATAAAGATTATAAAAGCGGCGGAGCTGTATTCGCCTATACCGCTCCTGCTTCTATAACAGAAAAAAAAGATGAAAAGCCGTACCTTTCGCTTGCGCCTGTATCCATCAATGTCATCGGCGTTCATCTCAACAAAGCAAAGCTCAAGCTGAAGGTGGGACAAGCAGAAGAACTGAAGGCCGCCGTTCTTCCAGACAATGCAGCGAATCAAGCAATTACATGGAGCATTACCGATCCATCCGTAGCAGATTTAGAAATTAATGAGAATAAAGCTATTATAAAAGGAAAACAGGCCGGAAAAACCATCATCATCGCAGCGGCGGAAGACGGCTCATTTCGCGACCTGTGCATTGTAACCGTACACGATTACTTAACTACAAACAAATGATTAGATACTTTCCGAAATCTCTTTATATACCGCTTTTTGCTGTTGCATTAAAAAGAAGAATACGCCGGCCAGCACAAGGACGCCGCCCATGATTTGCACACCTGTCAGCTGTTCTCCCAGCAGCAATACAGCTAAAATGGTGGCTCCTACAGGCTCGCCTAAAATGCTCATAGAAATCGTAGTCGCATTCACGTAATTAAGCAGCCAGTTATGAATGATGTGCGCCAATGTCGGCACTATCGCCAATAAAAGAAACATCCCCCAGTCCCAAGCTGAGTACCCGAGAAACGATGTCGCCGTCACCATGTTATACACGGTCAAAAAGCTTGCGGCAAACAGAAACACACAAAAGCTATAAATCCAATGCGATACTTTCTTTACCGTACTTTGGCCGATCAGCAAGTAGCCGACAACCGCGATGACGCTCAGAAAGGACAATACGTCTCCTAAAATGGCGTTCTCGCTTAAGCCGACATCTCCCCAGCCGATCATTGCCACCCCGAAAATGGCGATTGTCATCGTTGCGACAGCTGAAAGCGTTGTCCGGTCACGAAAAAATAAAAAGCCTCCCGCCAGCGCCACAAGCGGCTGCAGCGCCAAAATAATAGTCGAGCTCGCGACAGTCGTAAGCTTCAGAGAACCAAACCAAAGCAAAAAGTGAAGCGCCAAAAAAAAGCCAGATGACGCTAAAAACAGCCAATCCTTTTTCGTAATATGTCGAAACTCTTCTCTCTTCTTCCACACGATTGGCACGAGAAGCAAGCTCGCCAGCCAAAGGCGATACATGCTCAAAATGGAAGAAGGAGCGCTCGAAAGCTTAACGAAAATAGCTGAAAATGAAATGGCGATAATGGAAACCGCCAGCGGCAGCGCAATAGATTTTTCTTGATTCAAGTTCTCTTCCCCCCCCTCTTTTACTTTATGATTCATTATAATCCGTTGCCGCACTCCAATCTAGCAAAATTGACTACCTACTCTTCTCTTATGGTAAGATACAGGTGTAACATTTTCGATGGGAGAGATCAGCATATGGCACAAGGGAACCTACAAGAGTTAACATTTTACAGTCAAGCGCTGCAAGAGGACATTTCTCTGCTTGTATATTTGCCTTCGGGCTTCACTCCGCTGCTCAAGCATACACTTGTGATCGCACAGGACGGCAGCGATTATTTGCGGTTCGGCCGAGCCGCCCGCGTACTGGAAAAGTTGCAGGAGGAAGGAACGATCGACCGCACCATCTTTGTGGGCATTCCATATAAAGATGTGTTCGACCGCAAAGAAAAATACCATCCGGACGGCTCACAGAACGCCGCTTACGTACGTTTTCTGGCACACGAGCTTGTGCCGTATCTGGACGAACAATATCCTACCTATCAAGTGGGAAGCGGCCGCGTCTTAGTAGGCGATTCGCTTGGAGGCACGGTATCGTTTATGACCGCGCTTATGTATCCGCATACATTCGGGAAAGTGATCATGCAGTCTCCTTTTGTGAATGATACGGTGATGGATAAAGCGCAAAGCCTATCCGCATCAAACAGCCTGGAGCTGTATCATATTATCGGGACAGAAGAAACGGCTGTAAAAACGACAGACGGCACAATTCGAGATTTTGTGCAGCCGAACCGCGATTTGCATAAGTTGCTTTCAGATAAAGGCATTCCATACTATTATGAGGAATTCCAAGGAGATCACACATGGAAACATTGGCAGAAAAATCTTCCTCACGCATTTTCTGTCATGCTCTCGTTGAAATAACATCTCCTAGATTTCAGAATTATTTGATATAATAGATAAGAGAGGTATATAAAAAGGAGGCAACAGCATGAAATTTGGTATTGTTATTTTCCCATCTAAAGCATTGCAAGACAGAGCAAACAACCTTCGTAAGCGCTACGATCCGCATTACGCGCTTATTCCGCCTCACATTACGTTAAAATCGGCTTTTGAAGCTCCTGAGGAAGAAATTGAAAGCATTGTAAATCAGTTGCATTCCATTGCTTTTCAAGTGCAGCCGTTTACCTTAAAGGTAGAGAAAGTGAGCTCCTTCTCTCCTGTAAATAACGTAATTTACTTAAAAGTTGAAAAAAAGCCGGAGCTCGAAGCGCTAAATGAGCATTTGTACAATGGCTATTTCAAGCAAGCGCGGGAATATGCTTTCGTGCCTCATATTACAATCGGACAAAAAATGTCCGATGCCGAGCATGCTGACGTATTGGGCCATTTAAAAATGATGGATTTCCAATATGAGCAGCCAATTGACCGCTTCCACCTTCTGTATCAACTGGATAACGGCGCATGGACTGTATACGAAACATTCCATTTAGGAAAGGAATAAGGAATTTGAACGTACTGGCAGTGAATCATGAACAACAATTGCAGGATGCTTTTATCGTTCGCAAGCTTGTATTTGTAGAAGAACAGCAAGTATCCGCAGAAGAAGAATACGATGAATTCGATGCAACTGCAAATCATGTCGTGCTGTATGATGAAGGCGTTCCTGTCGGAGCCGGACGCATAAGAGAAGTCGAGGATATCGGCAAAATGGAACGCATTTGCGTCCTCTCCTCTCATCGCGGCAAAGGCGCAGGCCGTCTGATCATGGAGGCGCTTGAAGAGCTCGCTGCGCAGAAAAACCTTCACAAAGTGAAGCTTCACGCACAAACGCATGCAGAGCCCTTTTATCAAAAGCTAGGCTACAAAACGGTTTCCGACGTATTTATGGAAGCAAATATACCGCATGTTGTCATGGTGAAGGCAATTTAGAAGGATGGTCATTTGACCGTCCTTTCTTTTCGTTATGCGTCTCGTTTTTTAGAAACAGGTATGATAAGATGAAAAGTACTGAAAAAAACAGATTTGAAGGGAGACCCGTCCCATGGAGATTGCCTCCTATAACGGAAAAGAAATCAACCTGCAATACTATCCGCGCGAAAGCTTTCAAATGCTCTATGAAGCCAGTCTTCGCGATGAGGTTACGTGCATTTCGTGCCAAAAGCCCGTTAAATTGTACTTAGGCATTCAACAGCGCCCTCATTTTTATCATACAACGGAAACAACAACCTTTGCTTGTGAAGCTGCCGTACATACCCGCGCGCAAGAAAAGCAGAAAGCGCTGGTGACTGCAAGCGCACAATACGCGGAGCAAGGCGGATTTCGCATCCCGAAATCGCGCAGCATTACAGAAGAACGGTCTGTTTCTCTTTGGAAGGAAGTTCAGCCCGCCAAAGGCATTACCGACTTTATGAAGCAAAACGAGCAAACCCTGCACTCTATCTTAAACGAAGAACAGTTTCCGCTTGATGCTTCACAATATAAAGCCGTCACATGCACAGAAGGACCGCTTCTCATTTTAGCCGGAGCCGGCAGCGGAAAAACGAGAGTATTGACTGCCCGGACCGCTTACATGATTCAGGAAAAAGGAATAGACCCAAAATCAATTATGCTCGTTACCTTCACTGCCAAAGCGGCACACGAAATGAAAGAACGGCTGCAGCGCTTCTCCAGCTTACCGAAAACAGCGTTACACTCTTTATTGGTCGGAACCTTTCACAGTATTTTCTACCGCATCTTGATGCACCATGAACCGGAACGATGGTCATCGCAATACTTGCTGAAATACGACTGGCAAATCGATCGGATACTGAAGGAAGCAGGCGCGGAAATCGGCATTGATGAGAAAGAATTTCCGTATGACCAAGCCATGCAGCAAATCGGATACTGGAAAAACACATTGACACATTATGACTCTATTACGCCTGCCAGTCCGTGGGAAGACAAGGCAGTATACTTGTACAAGCGTTATGAACAGATGAAACAAGAACGCGGTTTGTTTGACTTTGATGATATGTTATATGGCTGCTATGAGCTGCTGCGGACGAATGAAGAGCTGCTGGCTCGCTATCAGAACCGCTTCCGTTATTTTCTGATTGATGAATTTCAAGACATCAACAAAGTGCAGTATAAAATCATGCAGCTGCTCTCCAAGCAGACAAACAACGTATGCGCAGTCGGTGATGACGATCAATCCATATACGCGTTTCGCGGGAGCGACCCATCTTTTATCCTGCATTTTGATAAGGACTATCCAAATGCAGAAATTGTGACATTAAGCCAAAACTACCGCTCTTCTCACAGCATCGTCACCGTCGCAAACAAGGTCATACGCTTAAACAAACAGCGGCGCCCGAAGCAAATGAAGGCTCAGTTTCATTCCAGCTCACCGCCTTCCTTCTTCTTTCCATACGATGAAGAAGAGGAAGCAACCATGATTGTTACGGACATAAAAGAACGCATTGAAAAGGGCGCAACCCCCTCTGACTTTGCGATCCTGTATCGAACGCATTCCGCTTCGCGCGCTATCTTTGAACGATTATCGCAATCCTTCATCCCCTTTGTCATTGAAAGGGATGCCGATTCCTTTTATCAGCGCCGCATCGTACGCAGCCTGCTGGCATACTTGCGCTTGAGCGTGGATGAAGACAATGTGAATGCAATCAGCGATTTGCTCGTAGCTCTTTTCCTAAAACAATCTGTGCTGCAAGACTTAAAGGCTATCAGTATTCTGCAGGACTGCTCGCTCGTACGCGCGCTCAGCAAGCTGACAAACATACAGCCGTTTCAACAAAAAAAGCTGCAGAAAATGGTACCGCTGTTTCGTACATTAAAAGACGCACCCCCTCTCGTTGCGATTGAAATCATCGAACGGGAAATGGGATTTTCCGATTTTATTAAAAAACGCGGCAACGAAGGAAACGCGATGGACAAAGGTTCAGACGATCTGCGCGACTTAAAGGTAGTTGCACGCAAGTTCACGACCGTCCTTGCTTTTTTAGCACACGTTGACCATATGATTGCCATGAACGAAGAAATGAAAAAGCTCAGCAAAACGTACACGGACGCTGTGCAACTTCTCACCATTCACCGCTCTAAGGGGCTAGAATATAAGCACGTATACCTCCTCGGGGCAGTCGATGGCTCCTTGCCGCACGATTTTTCGCTAGATTCCTTCCGGGAAGGAGACAGCGTACCGCTTGAAGAAGAACGGCGGCTTACGTATGTGGCGATTACGCGTGCGCAGGAAACACTCTATGTATCTGTTCCAAGCATGCGGCGGGGCCGGACTGCTTATCCGTCTCGGTTTATAAAAGGTTTATTACAGTAAAAAGCAGAGCCTTCTGTGCGCTCTGCTTTTTATTTGTTTTCGTCTTGATTTTCTGGCTGTTCTCGCTGTTCTTTCTTTCTCTTACCGCAGTTGCAGCTTTTTTTCTTTTTATAGCCTTGTTGCAGCATTTGATGATGCAATTGGTAATTCAATTGATTTGCAGCATGCGAATTATATGACGAGCGTTTCTTCATTATGTCTCTCCCCTTGTTGTGTAAATTTTGCTCTATTTACTATATGACCCTTCTTCTGCACCCGTGCTCCTATTTTTATGCTTCTGTCCACTTGCCTATAATTGTTTCAATACATGCCGCTATCCCGGCGATGGCAAGCAAAAACAATAACGGTTCCGTCAGCTTCGGCATCCAATAGTAACAAAGAAGTAAAAAGGCCGTTGTCCATATTCCCGTACACCAATAACAGTTCAACAGCTCTCCGATCCAATACTGAAGTCCGCTCCCCTTGATTTTAGTATAAGTCGTGATCGAACCGTCTTCCTCCTGCACCTGGATCTCGTCAATAAAAGGAGCCCGTATAAACCGCGTAATTTTATCATATACAAGCAATCTCGTTAACCGAAAAGATGCAAATGCAAATAGAAACAGCATGAACCAGCTATACGGAAGCATTGGCTCCCTCCTCGTCTATACATCATCTGTCCCGCCAGTACAAACAACCTGAATTGACACATGCCCATTTCTTAAAAAGCAACCCAAGTACAGTAACCGATTATTACCCAGTTCAATATTCTAATAGTGTAAAACAAAACTTAATGATAAGGAGTGACATAAATGAGCTGTAACGATAACCATCATTTCAGCAAGGTTAACTGCGTATGCGATGTAGTACAGATGATTGCCGAAATTCAAGATGTAAGTACAGACTTCAGCTGTACTTCAAACTGCTTAAATCCAGTACTTGGCACATCCAACCAAAACGGCATGAGACCTAACACTCGGGTATTCTCTTTATACACGTCAGAAGGTGAAAGGTTTGAAGTTGACTTCTTCATAAATGGCTGCGAACCTGATTCCTCTCCATTCTTCCGCGTAGAAAGCGTAGACGATTGTTGCGCAGTACTACGAGTATTACGATTAGTCAACGAAGGCAACATGGCAATGTGCAAATTCGAAGCAACTGCCCAATGTATCATTGTTGATTTAAATTGCTTCTGTGCAATCGCATGTATTGAGGACACATTTGTTTCTGGCGTTTAACTCATGTAAACTTAAAAAACTATGAGCGGTAGGTATTTCTACCGCTCTTTTATTTACTAAAGCATTCTCATTTGAATGTTTATGATTTCTACATAAGGAATTCTTATTACAGAGAACTTGTTATAGGCTTTGAATGTCATAATCTCATTTTCAAAGCCGGTGATGTACCCGATGTGAATCCTGGTCTCTGTTCTAACCTCGCATAATATTCTCGGGATGTAATGCGGCCGATTCAATATATAATGAATCCTTTGTTTATTATCTAAATCTTTAAACGCTTTTCGGATTACATTCTCGCTTTCCTTCTGCTCGTCTGTCTCAGTTGATATTTCTTCCGCGGCCTCTGTTGCTGCGCTCTGCAGCACAACTTCTTCTTCGGTGACATAAGCCTCTTCTTCTTCTTCCTCCTCTTCTTCTTCTTCCTCCTCTTCTTCTTCCTCTTCTTCCTCCTCCTCCTCCTCTTCCTCTTCTTCCTCCTCGTCTATCTCAGTTGATATTTCTTCCACGGCCTCTGTTGCTGCACTCTGTAACACAACTTCTTCCTCGTCCTCTTGCGCTTCCTCCTGCTGCAGGATTACTTGCTCTTGAACTTCTGCCTCAATTTCGCTCTCCGCTTCTTGCTTCGATAGGTCCTCATTTTGCTCTTCTTGTGAGGTTTCAGTCTTATTTGCCTTGATAACGAAATACTGTTGCATAGAGGCCCCTGCTTTTTGAAACTCAGGCTGTGTAATATACAAAAGCGGTTCTCGTTCAGCCCGGCTGTTTTCCTTTTTCACCATGTCTCTCCCTCCTGCATCCTTTAATTCTGTATACAATATATGCTTGCATAAAGAAAAAAATATTTCTTACATTTCTCCTTTATTAAAAATGTCATCAACAGGAGAGGTAATCATCCCCTGGAAATTCCTTGTTTGACAAAGTGGTTTTGACCGTTCAAACAGCTTGTATTCCTGAAACGTTGAGGTATGATGAGTTGTTTGCGGATAACGAAGATATACATAGTTGTATCTTGAAGTACTATACGCCGGAAGCCCCTGCTTTAAGCATGCTTCTAAAAACATTGTGTCTTCTCCGACATTTATATGTTCAAATGAAATTGCCGGGTAAATATCTTTTTTAAATACCAGTGTAGCTCCGGGCAAATATTTCTTATATAATTCTTTCTCTCCACGTATATGAACAAATTCTTTGCCTTCGTTGAAAATAGTGAGGAAAGCCCGGCCAATATAGTAAATGAATACAGTGCTCTTTCCTACCACAGCAGCACCACTCTCTTCGAATCCTCTGGCAGCTTCTGATAAATAATAAGGAGAATAGTAGTCATCATCATCAAACTTGGCAATATAAGGATAGCGGGCTTTCGGTATAGCAAAGTTATAACATTCTCCTAAGGTAGTTTGCTGTGGCAATTGGAATACAGAAACATTCTTATATTTATCCGCCTCTTTTTTCCAATTATTAATATTCATGCGATCATAATTCAGTACAATAATTAACTCTTTTTCCTCGTATTGCTGACGTTCGTAGTTTTCAAAAACATTTTGCATAGCACGTTCACGCTTTGTGCATACAATGATTGAAATCATCAAACCACTCCTGTCACTTCCCCTTTGGATTTAAATATACAACGTGGGTAGTTACTACGGAATGTATGATTTTGCAAGAAAGAGTATTCGTAAAATTCCGCTCTCACCTCTAGCTATAAATTATATATAATGGTTATGATGTTGTATTTATCGACTTTCCAACATGAGATGAATAGTTTGGCTAAAACAATTCTTATTACAGGCGTGGCAGGGCCGGCTCACATTCCTCTTCTGAACTTTTACGTATGACAGAAACAACAATCATCAGAGCAGGCAATGTATCTACAGAAAAAATAAGTAACATCGAGAAGTTCCTAGAGCTTCACAAGGGCCTTTCATTATTCATATGCCATTTACAATATTCCAAAAGAACATTCTCTGTAACTGGGTGGACCCAAAAGAAAGAAAGCTTTTGTTTTTCCAAAATTTCAGCAATACTGAAATACGGCCTCCATCGTATTTGGTCAAGAGGATAATCATAGGTAAACTGATAATCCCTGCATTTCCCTCCAAGTGCCATCACTAAAGTTGGCCAAATCATCTCCTCAATTGCATGTACTTTCGTTTCGCTCCACATCTTCTCTAACACATTCAAATCGGTAGATTGCAAGATTTTTTCCAAAATACTCTTGGTATACACCTGCCCTGGATTTAAATATCTTACAAAGTATTCCGTATTAAAAAAGGGCTTCCAATAATCCCATTCTCTCCACATATCATCAGTTGGCTGTATATGCGGTGTATCATGCGGAGTATTTAAAATATTCATGTGCCCTCCCATACAATCATAACCGTCCATATAGGTTCGCACATACTCCTCAAATCCATAATTTATAAAAATCATATCAGGATCAAGATTTACAAGATAATCAAATTCGATATTCTCTTCTTTTAACCACCTCATAGTAAAATACAAAAAGGCAGCTGCTTTTCCGTAAACAAGCTTTCTACTGTAAGGACATATTGGAACCCCTAAATGCTTGGCAAAGTTTTCATCTTCCCCCCCATTGAATAAAACCACCTCACAACCCGGATTATAATATTTTACATTTTCAATTTGCTCTTTAAGAACTTCCTCGCTTCTGTAAGCCACAATTACAAAATAAATAATAATAAACACCTCCAAATAACTATTTATTGACTATTAATAAATCTTATATAGTTTTTGGGATGGATCCTTGTCAATTGATGGAACATGGTACGCTTAAACGCTTGCTTTAACTCGCTATGTTGATGTAAATAATCCTCCCGTACATATAAAATCATATTTTGTGCATACCACCAGTCAACTCGAGGATTATTCCATACTTTTTCCCTAATATAATCTACTGGTTCATATCCATAAATCAAGAAGTATCTAGCCCAAAATTCAGCCCACTGTTCGTTTATATGTCCTATTCCTCCTTGATATGGAATTGCAGCCGAGAAAAGGATAACCGGTCCCAGTTGAACAAGATAGTCTATGAAGCGTTTACTGCCTTCATATGGGAGACACTCTGCCACTTCCAGACATAAAACTAAATCGTAAGATCGGTCAGCTGTCACAGGATTTGTTAAATCCATTTTCATAAATTTATCTTCTGGAATTCGCAGCAAATTTTTATTAATGTAAGGTCCGTCAATGCCCTTAATATCCTCAATACCGTATTTCTGAAAAACACTTAGCCAAGAACCGATACCGCACCCAATATCAATAACGGATTTAGGCTGAATAAGCCTAATAATATCCGGTACAACTTCTTCAGCTGAACGTAAAGCAGCAAGATGCTGCCATTGAAAGTACGCCTTATTAAATACTGACATTTCCATCCTCCCTTAGCTTATTTCATAACCTTCCTGTTCTAATTTATGTAAGGAGCAGTTAAATATGTTATGTGAACAAGACCAGACCATTGTTAAACCATTGTACCTGCTCAATCCATGCCAAATAGACCGCTTCAAGCGGTCTATTTCCAGACTATTGAAAAATAATTTTGTCAACTGGTTGGATAACTCCCCCTCTTCTTTACAACAGAAAGAGGGGAGAGAGCTCTTCTATACCATTATCAACAAAACTCGAACAGTCAGACAATCGGGATGGTACATAGCCATCCCTTGTCTGAAGGCGATTCATCCCCACCCTACTCATTGGGCTGCGCCCTTCTCATTCCTTGAGGATGGGGTCCTCTCGCCTACAAAAGATAAATATTCCTCTATCTCTTCCCAAGATACACAAATTACAGAGATGTCTTCCTCTATCAATTCACTTCCAATTTGCACTTCAATCAATTCAAGGTCAGTAATAGCTTTAATACTATGTTTTGCACCTATTGGAATCTCTAATACATCATCCGGCTTTACATGAAATAATTTATCATCAAGGACAAACGCTCCTTCTCCGGAAATAATTGTCCATACCTCCCGCCTTTTATTATGTGACTGGTAACTTATATTCTTTCCACTCTGAATGGCTATTTTCTTAGTCAATGCCTCTCTTCCCGGTTCAATTTTAGAATAATCGAGTACACGATACCAACCCCAGTGGCGTTCTTCATACATTGGTCTTTCATCTGCATATTTGATGAGTCCCTTTAATTCTGTACTTTTTGATTTATCGGAAATTAAAATCCCATCTGGACTTCTTACAACAATAATATTTGATAATCCTAATACCACCACAGGTGTATTTAATTCATTAATGACATTTGTATTGGCAGAATGATGAATCATTCCTTCTCCTAATAGACACTCATCTATCTCTTCTGCCAACGTATTCCATGTCCCTAAATCCTTCCATATTCCCTCGTACTCAACCATCACAATATTATTTGATTTCTCCAATACCTCATAATCAAAACTTACTTTCGGCAGTTGCCCATATTGCTCGATTAACTCTTCATATTTAATAGGCCATCCATTCTTATGCAATATAGATATTACATAAGAAAGTTTAAATGCAAATACCCCGCAATTCCAAAAAGCTTTATCTTGAATTAGCTTTTCGGCTTGGTTCTTACTCGGCTTTTCTTTAAAACCTTTCACAGTAACATAAGGAAGTTCTAAACTTTCTTGTCTTTGTTCGGGAATAATATACCCATACTTTTCAGACGGGAAAGCAGGTTTTGTACCTACTAAAGCTAGGTCTGCTCCGCTATCGATCAATACGTTCTCTAAATCCTTTATTTTCATATAAAATTGTTCGTCAACGTAAGAATCGGTTGGCAACACGCAAACAATCTCATCTAAAGGAATATTGACTTTAGAATATAAGAAAGAAGCAGCCAACGCGACAGCCGGAAATGTATCCCTCATTTCCGGTTCAATAATAATCGGGATGTCACTTCCTAACTGATTTTGTAATATTCCTATTTGAGCCTTACCGATAGCTACATATGTCGAATTCTCCAGATTCACTGACCTTAATTGATTCCATACCCTTTGTACCATTGATTCAAGCTGATTATTTTTTTTATTTCTAAGTATTTTTAAAAACTGCTTCGGTCTCGATTTATTCGAGAGCGGCCATAGTCTTTTTCCCGAACCGCCAGATAACAATATGAGTTTCATATATGACATCCTTTTGCCTTGAAAACTTTACCTACATTGTATTTAAGTGTTGTGTAATGTGTGTATAAATAGGCGTAAGAAGCATACTTGTTCGGAAATTTACACTTCAATTTCATTTATCATCTTGTAACCATGTCATCGTTATGCAATATACATACAATAGTGTATTCGTGAACAGAGGAAAGGAGTCAATATATGAAGATCGGGGTTAACTTATTAGGGCTTTCACAGGATAGATTTGGCGGAGTAGAACAGTACTTGAAAAATCTAATTTGGTTTTTAGCCAACAAGGACGATAAATTAGAGTTATTCCTCTTCCTTACTGACCCAAACAGCGGCATGTTTCCTGATCAGATCAATCAAATAAAGAAAGTCATATTAAAGAAAGCAGATGAGTCATCGAAAATTTATGAAGCTATACACCGGTGTCAATTAGACCTATGGTTTTGCCCCCTGCACAGGTCATATCTTTCGGATATTCCCATCCCGACCGTGGTAACCATCCATGACGTTCTCCATGCATTTTACCCCGAGTTTGTTTCTGGGGGATTAGAATTTAATAATCAATACTATAGAACTTTTGCCCCATCCTTCGATGCCGTAATCACCGTTTCTGAATTCTCTAAAAAATCGATTGCCGATCGACTCCACATTCCCGAAGAGAAAATTCATGCTATCTATCAGGATACATCAAACGTATTTTGCAAGTCTCCAAACAGGAGACTCAAGGCAAAAATCAAAGCCAAATACAAGTTACCTGATGTATACGCGCTATATCCCGCGAGTTATAACCCGCACAAAAATCATCACAATCTTCTTACAGCACTTATTCATCTTCGGGATAAACATAAAAAGCCAATTCCCCTTGTGCTTACTGGTTATACCTATAAAGAGAATATGATTTATCAGTCTGTTGTCAAATTCCTGAGGGATCACACTTTAGGGAAACAAGTAAAAATATTGGGATATGTCCCGCAGCAGGAAATGCCCTATCTTTACTATAACGCTAGCTTTTTAGTGTTCCCTTCTCTTTTTGAAGGATTTGGCATCCCTTTGGTGGAGGCAATGAGAACACAAACTCCTATCGTTTGTTCCAATGGGGGAAGTATTCCTGAGGTCGCCGGAGATGCTGCTCTGCTGTTCGATCCTGATTCCCCTGAAGATATAGCATTAAAAATGCTCCAAGTATTGGATCCGCAGACAAGAACAAAGTTAATAGAAAAAGGCCAAACAAGAGTAAAAGCATTCTCTTGGGAAAAGAGCGCTCAGGAAACACTAAATGTTTTTCGCAGTGTTGTACCCACTTAAAATAAGTCAGAGCACCATTATGAAATTCTTTGTTAAGGAGGGATATATTAATGAAAAAAATATTGGTCCTAAATCATTTCCCTACAGTTTATCCCCCAACAAGCGGCGGTACATTGAGATACTTCCATCTGTATCATAAGCTCAGCCAATATTACGATATTACTCTATTATCCCAATCGTACCGTCACCAACTGCATCCTGTTGAATTTTCCCCCACATTTAGGGAATATCAGGCCGAAAGGGATTCCTTGCATAATCAGATTGGCAGGGAAGCGCAAAATCAAAATAATTATGAATTTGCATTGATTATGAACGTTAAGCTTTCACAATACTCAAACTCATACAAAAAGTATTTTGATATCTTATATAAAAAAAGCGATATTATCATTCATGAATCTCCTTATTTACTAGGATATGACCAGTATCTTGGTCTAGATGATAAACTACGAGTTTATAACAGCCATAATCATGAATATGTATTGGCAGATCAGATTTGGGAAAATAAAAAGGCAAGAGAATTTCTTCCTTCTATTTATGAGCTGGAGAAGCGATTAGTGGAATACGCTGATTTAGTATTTGTTACTTCTCGGCAAGAAAGAGACAGCTTTACTGCTATGTATAACATGGATCCTGTAAAAATAAAGTTAGCACCAAACGGAATTAACCCGGAAGAATGGATTCGAAATACAACAACACTCAGCGCAAAGACCAGGGCCTTTTTCATTGGAGCGGAATATCCGCCCAACGTCGAATCAGTTCATTACATCATTCATCATCTCGCAGATAAATGCCCGCACATAGAATTTATTATCGCAGGAGGGTGCTGTACCCCTTTTTCAAGGGTAAAAAAGTCTAATGTTAAGCTATTAGGAAGAATCAATAACAAAGAAAAATTAAAATTATTTGCAAGTGTCGATATTGCCATCAATCCTATGTTTAAAGGTGCGGGCGTTAACCTAAAAACCCTTGAATTTTTATCGGCAGGCATCCCTTTGTTCTCTACGCAATTTGGCGTCAGAGGATTAAACCTTATCGACAAGAAACACTATATTAACGCGGAACAAGAAGACTTCGCAGATAAACTTAATGAATTTTGCCTTGATAAAGAACACTTAAAAGAGATATCCGCATGCGGACGAAAATATATTAATGACAACTATTCATGGCACAATATCGCTAAAAGCATGCAAGAGGAAATAGATGATGTAATCAATAAGAAAAACTGAGCGCGGGAACACCGCCCGTGTTCAGTCCTTTTTAGATGGGCATAGTGCGCCTGCCGCGTATAGTGACGGTCAAAGCCTGTAAAATGCCCGCTCCTGTGTTTATTGGACTCCACATGCAGTCTATTCTTTTGTGTGCCGCAGGGAGCAGCGTACTTAAAAGAAGAAACATAATGGGAAGCATTGATACGAAATTTTATACTTTACTTTATAAAAAAAAGCCGTCAGTGAAATCACATGATGGCCTTTTGGGCTTTCATCTTCGGATAAACTATAAGGATTTTTGTATAGAATAGACGGCTTCGGCCGATTACTTGAAATTCTCCTATTATCCTATTATCTTCTCTACGAATTGCTTCAATGCGATGCCGGCTTTATCCCAAGACAGTTGAAGCATATCCCTTCTGCCTTGGAGTCCTTTCTGTCTGCAAAGATCCGGATTTTCATATGCATATCTCATTTGTTTTTTTAAGTCGTCAATATCAGCTTCAGCCCAAATTTGTCCTTCCTCTTCAAACAAATCGCGATAAACTGTCGATATTGCATATTCACTATTCATGCTGATTCCCGGATGACTTAACTTATAATCGACCAAGAAGGAATTCTTTTCATTTAAGAAATCCATTTGTCCCCCCCAGCCGGTAGCTATCACCGGAATACCGCTTGATAGTGCTTCAATAAACGGCAATCCTACTCCTTCCCCCCTTGTAGGAAGAACAAATGCATTACCCAGTGTATAGATTCCTCTGAATTGCCTTTCCCCGAGTATGCCTGTCATAATAAAAAGGGGTGCTGTTTCATCACCAAACCCCAGTTTCTTTTTATATTCAAATATCTTATTAGTAATTCTTTCACTCTTGTCCCCATAAGTTTTGATTACCAAAACTACATTATCATTAGAAGTAAACTCCTCCCAATAAGCCTTTAATAAGGTTTCAGGATTCTTTCGGTGTTGAAAATCAAATACAGCTACAAAAATAAACTTTCCTGCCGCTTCTTCTAACGGCAGCTTCTCATTTTCAGGTTTATACTTATTCGTATCTGCCCCGTGTGGAACTAAGAATACGGGAACATTTACACCGCTATTTATCATAGCCTCAATATTTTGTGAGCATGGGACGCACACAGCATCGAATTTATTGATGATCGGCAGCCAACTATTAGGGATTTTTGGAGTTTCCCATACGGTATTCAAAATGCTGTAATTGAACTTTTTCCTTTCTTCTCTTGTGTCGATATTTCCTGGAGGAGTGTGATAAATTAAAATCCTCTGTTTATTTCTTGCATAAGCTTTTTTTATTAAATAACGCAACCTTTTCTTTTCGTATCTGTCAACTCCAGTGAACGAAAAACCCCATGTGTACGTTTCAATTTTAACATCGACTCCTTGGCGGTCTAACGCCAAAGCATATTCTCTGCTTGCAGCTCCATATCCTGTGGCATCCAGTACCGGCCCCCTCCATACGATTTGGTAATCCTTCATAATTCCCCCCTTTGTCCATACTGCATCCTTAGTTTATCTGTTGAACTTGGTAGCGTCCGTGTTACAAAACCAGCCTTCTTTCATTCATTTTGTACGGCCTATTTCTAATGTATGACACACCTCATTTGTATTTGCTTGTATAGTGATGCAATAAAAAGCAAATTGAAGAAACGCACCCGTTTTTTACAGCGGGGAGATTGAGTCAGTCATATTATGTAACCAATTTTTGCAGCAAAAATATAATAATATGGATTTGGTATGCATCAGGTTATTTGGCGTATTGTTCTAGAGGAGGTTCGTATGAGAATTGTTCAAGTTGCCCCAAATATATTCCCCTTACCGCCAGATTATGGAGGGATAGAAAGAGTCGTTTATGATCTAACCGAGGAATTGGTAAGCAGAGGAGAAGAAGTATTTCTATATGCACCTAAAGGCACGAAAACAAGTGCCCATTTATTAGCATATCCCCATTCTGGAATTTGGAACAATAATTATCAGATTATACAGTATGTAAAAAGAACTCTTCCGCGGAATATTGACATCATTCATGACCATACACACTATTCTGTAATAGGAAAAAAAAGGTTACGGGTGCCGACAGTTTGCACCGTGCATATGCCTACCACCGCCAAAGTGAAATACCCCATTTACGTAAGTGAAGCAGCCCTAAAAGTTTATGGAAATAATTCCGGGGATTATGTTCATAATGGATTAAATCTTAACGATTTTGAATTTAGTGCGAAAAAAAAAGATTATTTGTTATTCTTAGGAAGAATTTCAAAAGATAAAGGGACACATTTAGCTGTTGAAGTTGCAGAAAGAACCGGTCAAAAACTAATTGTGGCAGGTCCGAATTTTGAAACAGATTTTTTTGATTCCGTTCTTAAATCCAAACTACAAGGTAATCAAAATATTGAATACATTGGTGAGGTTGGCGGAAAGAGAAAGCAAGAATTATTAAAGAATGCCAAATGTTTATTGTTTCCTTCCATTTGGGATGAACCCTTCGGATTGGCAATGATTGAAGCAATGAGTTGTGGAACGCCGGTTTTAGCATTGAATAATGGTGCTGCACCTGAAGTATTAAAAAGGTTCCCGAGTTTAGTGTGTCAATCCACTGATGAAATGGTTGATAAAGTGAATTTAAATCAATTTCCGTCCCCTATATTACTTCATAAATATATAGTAGAAAACTTTACAAGAGAAATAATGGCAGATAATTATTTAAGGATATATAAGCGTGTCGCAAAACGATAATAAAAACCCAATATATAAAAACCGTCTTTTTACAGTGGGCGAGAGCATCCAGCGACGTGCGGAAGCGGTCAAACCCTTGTAGTGGTCCATGCAAGGGTAAACCATAGAGAGAGAGTGAGCACAGTTTCCTTTTTGTTCTACGTGGCAAACGATAGATATGTCGGAATAACAAGGTGGACTTATATAGTTTGGCTCAAGGCATGCTTGATTATGTGCTCAGGATCCTTTACAAAGCTTTTGGAAAGAAGGAATAATATGAAAGTTGTCATTCTTGCAGGAGGGTTTGGAACAAGAATAAGCGAAGAATCACACCTAAAGCCTAAACCAATGATTGAAATTGGCGGCTATCCAATCATTTGGCATATTATGAAAATATATTCTGCTTACGGATTTAATGAATTCATAATTTGCTTAGGATATAAAGGTCATATCATTAAAGATTTCTTCTTAAACTACTTTCTGTATAAATCCGATATAACTGTTGATTTCAGTAATAATAATGAAAAAATAATTCATAATCACAATGCTGAGCCTTGGAAAGTCACATTAGCAGAAACAGGAATAGATACAATGACAGGCGGGCGTGTAAAGAAAATTAAGGACTATGTAGAAGATACTCCATTTATGCTGACGTACGGAGATGGTGTAGCCGATGTAAACATTCATAAGTTGCTGGAATTCCATAAAGCGCACGGGAGATTAGCCACACTTACTGCGACACAACCTACAGGAAGGTTTGGAGTTCTAAAGCTGGCAGAAAACCAGAGAGTAGAAAGCTTTCAAGAAAAGCTAAAGGGTGATGGCGGATGGGTTAACGGCGGATTCTTTGTATTTCAGCCTGAAATATTTGATTACTTAAATGATGAAAATACAGTTTTAGAAAAAGAACCTCTAGAAAATTTAGCTAAATGCAATCAATTAATGGCATATAAGCACCATGCATTTTGGTATCCCATGGACACATTGCGTGATAAAAAATATTTAGAAGAATTGTGGAAAGAGGATAAAGCTCCATGGAAGATATGGGCGTAGATAACTGAGGTGTAAAATATGATAGATAAAGACTTTTGGAAGGATAAGAAAGTATTTATCACAGGTCATTCAGGTTTTAAAGGTTCATGGCTCTGCTTATGGCTAAATTCATTAGGAGCAAAAGTTACAGGATTTTCTCTTAATCCGCCAACAAATCCTAATCTCTTTAAATTATGTCATATCGATCAGTATACGAAAACCATTATTGGAGACATAAGGAATATCAAATCACTACATTCTGCCCTAATGGATGCTAATCCTCATATTGTCATTCATATGGCTGCCCAACCCCTGGTTAAAGCATCCTATCAGGATCCTATCGAAACCTATGAAACTAATGTAATGGGAACAGTTAATTTATTTGAGGCTACAAGAGATGTCGCTAAGCGAAAGAAAAACATAAAAGCGGTTATCAACGTTACCTCTGATAAGTGTTATGAAAACAGGGAATGGCATTGGGGCTACAGAGAAAATGATCCAATGGGAGGATATGACCCTTATTCCAATAGCAAAGCCTGTTCAGAGCTGATAACAGCATGCTACCGTAATTCTTATTTTAATCCCGAAGACTATCAAAAGCACGGGGTCGCTGCAGCTTCAGCGAGATCGGGAAATGTAATTGGCGGCGGAGATTGGGCATCTGATAGATTAGTTCCTGACTGTATACGCTCTCTTCTAAAAGGGGATGAGATAAAAATTAGAAACCCGCACGCTATTCGACCTTGGCAGCATGTCCTTGAAGCTCTAGGGGGTTATATTATATTAGCTCAGCATCTTTACTTGCAAGGCGCAAAGTATGCAGAAGGATGGAATTTTGGTCCAAAAACCGAAGATGCCCGGTCAGTGGAATGGATTGTAGCTAACATTTGTAAGAAATGGGGAGCAGAAGCATCTTTTAAGATAATAAGCGACCAAGACAAGCATGAAGCACAGTATTTAAAATTAGATTGCTCAAAAGCCCATTTCAGATTAGGCTGGCAACCGAAATGGGAGCTGGAACAGGCCATTGATAAGGTAATTGAGTGGACGCGTGCCTATCAAGCATCTAAAGATGTAAAGGAAGTATGTCTAAAACAGATTGCCGAATATGAAAGCGGAGATTAAGGATGAGTCTCAAGCACAATGTATGTCAACTACAAGTTATGAAGGGTGCCCCAAAAGCATGCAGCGCAGGTTTGGGACACCCTCTGTTTTCATATTTTAATCCAACAATAAAACCGCTCCGGAGCGGCCAAACCAACCAAGAAAGCAGAAACGATTTTATATATGCAATCTTAATTTTTCAATTGTAATTATCTAGCTCATACTTAATAATTTCACATATTTGTTTTACATCACTAACATGCAGCTCAGTATACATAGGTAAAGCTAAGACCCTGTCACTCACATTGGCTGCAATAGGAGTTTCTTCAGAATTGTAATCATAGCATCCAAAGTCATTACATAATGGATAGAAATACTTTCTTGTGTATACATTGTACTCTCTCATTTTCTCGAATAACCAATCTCTCATGACATTATTAGCCAACAAAATAGGAAAATAAGAGTAATTATGTTCTACTTCCTCGATTTGCGGTAAAAATTGTATTTGCCGAATTTCCTTTAAGTGCTTAGCATATTCTTCGTAAATACTCTTTCTCTTGCTTATATCCTCTTTAATCGTTTTAATATTGCATAAACCCATAGCTGCCTGAAACTCATTCATTTTAGCGTTTGTTCCTACAAAATCAACAGTTTCCAGAGAAGTAATGCCAAAATTCTTAAGAGCTTTCAATTTTGAGTTTAGTGTATTGTCATGAAATGTTAATAGTCCGCCCTCAATTGAGTTAAAAACCTTTGTAGCGTGTAAGCTGAACATGGACACGTTGCCAAAATTGCCGATACCTCGGCCGTTTATCTCCACTCCAAAGGCATGTGCAGCATCATATATAACCTTCAAATTATACTTTTTCGCTAACTCGCTTATCTTATCGACATCACATGGGTTTCCAAAGACATGAACCGCCAAAATCGCGATTGTTTTGTCAGTAATGTATTTTTCAATTTGATCTGCATCAATATTGAATGTTTCGGGTTCAATATCACAGAATACCGGTTTAAGTCCGCAGTTTGTAATGGCGTGTACAGTAGACGCAAAAGTGAATGGCGTGGTTATAATTTCCCCTTCCAATCCTAAAGCTTTGATAGCTGTCTCTAGGGCTAAGTGACCATTGGTAAACAGCTCTGCTTCACTGACTTTTAGATACCGCTTCAATTCAGACTTAAATCTCTCATGTAAAAGCCCGTCATTCGTCACCCACTTCCTATCCCATATTTCCTTGATTTGATTGCAATATAAACCAAAATCAGGAAGTTTATGTTGTGTCACATGCATCGCCTGTGTGAATTTCAACTCTTTCTTCATGTTAATTTCTCCAGTCTATTAAGCATTCTAACGAATCCGAATCAAAAACCGGGATATCTTTCATTTCCTTCGTTCGTTTTCCTTCACTATACAAATCATCTATAATTTATTTTTTAAACATATAATTTAATAGCGTCATGTACTCTTCGTCTTTTCCTAAGTCGAAACAGTCCATTTCCAGTACTTGAGCCTTAGCCGCATAATTTGTAAGCATTTTTTTGATCGCATCCGTAAGCTGGATTTCATTACCGATCCCGGGAAGAGTCTCATTTAAAAAAGAGAAAATTTCAGGTGTAAAAACGTAGCGTCCAATTACAGCTAAATTTGATGGAGGGGCAGTTTGGGGTTTTTCAATAATATCTGTAATATGGTATAGTCCTTCAGTAAGTTCTGTTCCTTTTATTACACCATAAAGCTTTAAATCCTCTTGTTTTACTGCCTTCACTCCGATGATGGTTTCTTTATATTGGTTGTAAGCAGCGATTGTTTTTTGGAGTGCGTTAGCTGTCTCATTTATAAAAAATTGATCGGGAAGCAAGACCGCAAATGGCTCATCCCCGACAAATCGCTCCGCTAAACGAATGGCATCGCCTAATCCCTTTGCATATACTTGCCGGATAAACTGAATATGAACATTTGGCAGTTCTAGTAACGGAATTAAGTGTGACTTTTGAGCCTGATTCAGAAACATTTCCAATTCTAACGAACAATCGAAATAGTCCATGATCATATTTTTGGAACGGGAAATGATGATCAGAATTTCCTCGATTCCCGCTTCAACCGCTTCGCGTACGATATAGTCAATCGCTGGGCGCCCTGCAATAGGAAACATTTCTTTGGGCAAAACTTTTGTGATAGGAAGGTTTCTTGTTCCGTATCCCGCTGCCGGTATTACAGCCTTTTTTACCACTTTATGCCACCTCGCTTCTGCACATAATGAGGAATAGTATACTGCCAGTCGCTTTTTTCTACATTAATTAGTATATTTGTAGGTAAGTTCGTTTGTTCCATCTTGTCAATTTTCAGTGAAAACACCTATGATATGCAATCGAGTAGGAGAGGGTGACTAACCCTCGACCTCTCACACCACCGTACGTACCGTTCGATATACAGCGGTTCAACTATAAATGATTTATAATTTCGACGTTTTCATTTGCTATTTCGAACAAAACGGCATTGGCACTTACTTCCTCTCTCTGGTTTACCCTTATATGGGCCACTACAAGAGTTTGGCCGCTTCTGCACGTCGCCGGATGCTCTCGCCCCACTATAAAAAGACGATTTTTTTATTCACTTGTACATAAGTATCACGCAATTCGTTGTATCGTTGATATAAACTTCTTAACCCTCGGCAGCTCCAATAGGAGTGAATTTCACGGGAATAAAATCATAGAAGCCTTTTTCTGATCCGAAAGAAACGTTTTTTATCTTGTCTCATAAACTATTAAGAGATGAAGAAGGAGGTGTGACAATGAAGATAATTAAAGGACAGAAACCAATCATAGCAGGATCTGCTTCATCATCGACCACAACGAAAAAACAAAGTGGAGGCTGTGGATGCGGTCAAAATAAAAACGTAAAAATAAATAAGTCGAATTAGAAAAGAGACTTATGATTCTAGTATTTTGCTGCAAATAGAGCCCTCTTGAAAGATTCAAGAGGGCTCTATGGCTATCGTATTGTTCTCTTAAAGCGACTTAATGCACCGTTTGTTAGCCGTTAATTCTAGGCTACCTTTCTATTTAAGCAGTTTACATACAAGGTGGGGGAAGCGGTGGACAGTTGGTGCAATTAGATTTTCTAATACACACCTTGACAATGTCTTTTTCAAGAACTTTCCAGAATACTTCGACAGTGCCTTCTCCGTGCGGTCCCGGGCGTGTTCCGAAATTTTGTGGTCTTGGTGTACCTTCACATAAAACGGCAAATCCACAAACTTCGAAATGGTCTCCTTCGTTTGCATCATCACGGTCAATGATACATTGGAATGATCTCTCGTCACAAATTTCTTTCGGACATTGGTTTCCTTGTTCATCCACCGATGTAAACTTAATTTTTTTCGCTAATGTGCCGCAAATGATGACTTTTTCAGGGCAAACATCTTCAACAACAGGCGTCTGCGTGAAAAATACCTCCGTTGTTAGGTCTGCTGAAGCCAATGCAGGCGGAACGAGCTGTGTTTTAAATTCAACGGCAACTTGACAGCAAGTTTGCGGATTTGGAATTGGACATACAGTTGTTGTTGACGTTGTAGATGTTGTAGATGTTGTAGTTGTAGTGGAAGTTGTGGTCGATGTTGTCGACGTTGTTGTCGATGTTGTCGACGTTGTGGACGTTGTTGTCGATGTTGTCGACGTTGTTGTCGATGTTGTCGACGTTGTTGTCGATGTTGTCGACGTTGTTGTCGATGTTGTCGATGTTGTGGAACTTGTCGTTGATGTTGTGGAACTTGTCGTTGATGTTGTGGAACTTGTCGTTGATGTTGTGGACTTTGGACATCTATCCATTTTTTCCTCTCCTTATATATATATGAATATGAGATTAGGGAATCAGGAAAAAATAAGTATGATAATAAGCTACTGTCCTAAAACCCTAAAATACAATATGTGAAACCGGACAATTCGGTATGGGTAGTTGCCGAGAATGGACTGTAAAGATAAACAATGTGCATCTGTCTACCAATTTAATAGCCTTATCCGAAAGTCATAGATGTCTATCCCGTCTTGTTCATGATGGTGCCTAAACTGGCAAGCAAAGATTTGTTCTGTCTTTGTATAAAAAAAGACCTCAAGAATCATAAAGAGTCGAGAGGTCTCTATGGCTAGCGCATTGTTCTCTTAAAGCGACTTAATGCACCGTTTGTTAGCCATTAATTCTAGGCTACCTTTCTAATTTAAGCAGTTTACAGACAAGGTGAAGTAAAGGTAAAGTCGTCGGAAATAGGAATTCCATCAATTAGAGCCGTAATTGTAATGGTTACATTTCCTGGTCCAGTAGGAGTGCTATTCGTACTAAAAGTTCCACCTGGTCCTGTAATAACGGCAAGTGGAGAAACAGATGCTGAACCACTTTTTACTGCGAAAGATACTGGTATTCCTTCAACTCCAACACCGTTCACTGTCACAACTCCATTTCCAGTGGAAGAAACGTTACACGCGCTAAAAGCGACTCCAAACGCTATTCCACTTCTGGAGAAGGTTGTGGACAAGGTGGGGGAAGCGGTGGACAGTTGGTGCAATTAGATTTTCTAATACACACCTTGACAATGTCTTTTTCAAGAACTTTCCAGAATACTTCGA
>NZ_KE387246.1:0-175420 GCF_000430785.1 Ectobacillus panaciterrae DSM 19096 | reverse complement strand
AGTAGAAGTCGTTGTTGATGTTGTCGTTGATGTAGTAGAAGTCGTTGTTGATGTTGTCGTTGATGTAGTAGAAGTCGTTGTTGATGTTGTCGTTGTTGATGTTGTCGTTGATGTTGTTACAGGAGTAAAAAGAGCACTTAAACAAATACTATCATTACCTGAAGGACAGCCCTGGATACCTTGGAAATGTAATCCAACGCTTTGGAACTGTGCCTCCGTAAACGCTGTAGTGGAACAAATAATAAATGTCCCCGTCTCACCTGGATTAATTCTTCCTGCTGGACCTGCAAATTTTTGTACAATACTGGCATTCGGGAGACAACCACCAGGACAATTCCCGCCACTTAGAGGGCCTTCAGGTCCTGGACCGGACACCTGGGTAAATGGACCCGGATTATTCACATTTAAACATAAGGAACCTATGAAACCTGTACTCAGCGGACTCGGACTATTGGCTACTACAATTTCTGCGCAACCGGCATTTGGTCCGCTCTGTATGATGCTTACTGTAACGGTAGCTTGTAAAAGTTGGGTACCTGGACATGGACCATCTCCCATAACAATTGCGATTACTGACATATAAATTTTACACTCCTTTTCAATAAAATTTAATGTGAAAAAAGAAAAAACCTGATCTTTATCACATTTTCCCTCTTTCCTCAAATATAGTATGTCCTTAGAGTAATAATGGTTTGGATGAATTCATCATTCATCATTGTAAATCTTTTATTTTGCTCTTCATGATTATTTCTTTCATTAAAAAGTGTTCCACTCTAAAAAACTAGTTTCATTCCACTAATGAAAATGATCACAATAATGAAAATACGTATATAGTTCGACGGCATCTTTGTTGTAAGTTTACTGCCGATGATCGCTCCTGGAATGGATCCGCATAGAAGATTGCCCACTAAGAAATAATCGATGTGTCCAAATCCGGCCATCAGGAGGCCTGAAATGGAAGTAAGCAAAAAAGCATGAGTGACATCTGTACCAACTAATTCGGAAGATTTCATATTGTAAACATATAAGATAAACAATGCAAAAAGGCTTCCCGATCCAATCGAAGTGATTCCTACGATGGCTCCGATGATGACTCCCGCCAGGATGGTCAGATGCCGTTTTTCTTCTAATGGCTTTACTTTCCAACGGTTAACTGAATGACGACCAAAAGTCATTTGAATCAATGTAATAGTGGAAATGATCATTAGAATAGAACCCAGCAAGAGCCTCACAAACTCTTCATTATAGTAGTCAGCTAGAAACAAATAAAATAGTATATTGGCCGTAACAGCAGACGGTATACTCCCGATGGCCAAATATTTTACCAGTTGAAAATGAACCGTTTTTTGTCTCGTATGTTGGATGGCCCCAACCATTTTTGTAATTGAATTATAGGCAAAGTCCGTGCCGATGGCGATCGTTGGATGAATGCCCATAAAAATCAATAACGGGGTAAGCAAAGCGGCTCCGCCGACCCCTGTCATTCCAACGAGCCATCCGACCAGCAATCCGATAAAAACAAATTCAATACTCACTTCCTATTCACCTCAAATGTCTAGTCATTTTTTTTAAAGCATCATACTCTATAGAGATAATAGATTTTAACTACTAATAGAGGTGATGTTTAATAATGGCAATATCCCCCCACGGCGGTCAATTAATCAATCGTTTTAATCCCAATTTGAATGTAGATGATATCGAGCAGCAAATCGAAATAGATGAGTTTACTCTTGCAAATCTAGAATGTATAGCTATTGGCGCATTTAGTCCTCTTCAAGGATTCATGGGGAAAGAAGATTATGAAAATGTACTTTATCATATGCGCTTGCAAAGCGGTTTGACTTGGGCGCTTCCTATTACATTATCGATTTCCACTAAAGAAGCACAATCCATCCATCATGGTTCTAAAGTGAAACTTGTTCATAGCCACAACGTTTATGGAGTTATTGAAATTGAAGAAATATATGAAGCAGATAAAAAAATAGAGGCTGAATACGTTTATGGAACAACCGATCACAACCATCCCGGAGTGGCAAAGCTTTATGAACAATCAGGGATTTATGCAGGCGGTAAGATTACGATGATGAAACGTCCAAAAAGAAAAGTGGCTGAAAAGTATTATTTGGACCCAATAGATACTAGAGCAGAGTTTGATAAACGGGGATGGGGGAAGGTTGTTGGTTTTCAGACACGCAACCCTATTCATCGCGCCCATGAATATATTCAAAAGTCAGCTCTTGAAACGGCCGATGGCCTTTTGATTCATCCATTGGTCGGTGAGACGAAAAAAGATGATATCCCGCAACATATTCGAATGGATAGTTATGAAGTGTTAATCGAACATTATTATCCTGAAAAATATACGATGTTAGCCGCTTTTCCAGCCCCCATGCGTTATGCCGGACCCCGGGAAGCCGTCTTCCATGCGCTTGTAAGAAAAAATTACGGCTGCACACATTTTATTGTCGGCCGCGATCATGCCGGAGTCGGAAATTACTATGGTACTTATGATTCTCAATTAATTTTTAACCGTTTTAAAAAAGATGAATTACAAATTGTTCCGCTCTTTTTTGAACATAGTTTTTATTGTAAAAAATGCCATGCAATGGCATCTTCAAAGACATGTCCGCATGATGAAACGGATCGATTCATTTTGTCTGGAACAAAGGTGAGAGAAATGTTAAGAAACGGAGAAAGACCTCCGATGGAATTCAGCCGTCCCGAAGTAATTGATACTTTAATAAAAGGACTAAGTTTGGAGGAATAAGCACGTGGACAAACCAAAAAAAGAGAATATTATTTGGCACGAAACGGCGATAACAAAAGAAGACCGTCAGAAATTACACGGCCAAAAAAGTTGTGTCCTATGGTTCACAGGATTATCAGGCTCGGGCAAGTCAACCTTAGCGAATAAAGTGGAAGAAAGGCTGCATTCTCTTGGGATTTCTACTTATTTATTAGATGGAGATAATATAAGATACGGGTTAAACAAAGATTTAGGCTTTCGGGAGGAAGATCGAAAAGAAAATATAAGACGTATCGGTGAAGTAGCCAAGCTATTTGTTGACAGTGGAATCATTGTCCTCTCCGCTTTTATTTCTCCATATACAGAAGACCGTCAAAAGGTAAGAGATCTTTTAAAAGAGGACGAGTTTATTGAAATATACACAAAATGTTCGTTAGAGGTTTGTGAGACACGAGACCCAAAGGGCTTATATAAAAAAGCAAGAAAGGGTGAGATTACCGATTTTACTGGTATCTCCTCACCCTATGAAGCCCCAGTTTCTCCTGAAATAACCGTCAATACGGAGAGTATGTCAATAGACAGTTGTACGGATCAAATCATTAGCTATTTGATGGATAAAAGATATATTTAGTATTTTGTTTAATGAAATAAAGTTCATTGTTGATTTTATTTTTAACTCTGAGTTCACATCCTACTTAATTTTATTCAGGGATGTGATCTCAGAGTTAAAACGTTTACTGTGAATAGTTTGCACTGATGCAGGCTGGCTTTATGTATTCCCTGAAAATCGAGGGGCAAATTTCTTTTGAAAAATATAGAAAGAGGCTGACGGGGAAACATAAAAAACATACTTCCCCGTCAGCTTCCAGAAAATGAATCATCATGAGAAATCTAGTAAAATCAAATATTAAAGAAGTTAATGATGAATCTACGGTGTTCTACTTAAAAAATTCTTTAAAGCTATATCCAAAAGCATTTATTTCCCTTTCGTACTTATTCACTATATTAGCTCTTTTAGTAGCGGGTAATTCCATCCACTTTTTTAAGTACTTCTCATTAGTGTTTGAATTGATTGGAAGTGCGACGTCGATAGGGTTACATTTAATAAAATTAGATATTGACTGTAATATATTTTCTGGATTAGCCGCCAATTCCTCATATTTAATTATAATGACGTTTTTTAGTAGTGGCAGATCTGTTTCCAGCTGCTTATGGCATAAAATCCAATGATCAATTAACTTTTCCAATTCTATATTTCTCCCTGAAAAAGCATTTGTGGCTAAAGAAACAGCGACAGGATGTCTTTTAATTACAATAAAATAGGAGTTCGGAAACATCTCCTGTAGAAAGCGGGTTCTAATTATATTTGGAGGTGACTTTTCCAACAAGATAGGCTTGGACAAATCCCAATGTTTTCCCCATTCAAAAAATAATTTATTTTTGTTTTCAGGTGTAATTAAATTAGAGTGTTCATCCAAATAAGAGGCTTGGTCAAAAGCGAAAACACCCGGTCCACCAAATCGCTTTGCCGGCGGGAATACTGTTTGTAAATGTTGTCCTTCGTCCATCGGCGAACCTGTATTACGGAAACCACTTACTTCATAATGTTCCCTAAGTAATTTAGATAAAATGGTCGTGCCGCTTCGGTGTAGACCACAAATGAATACAAATTTTTTCGAGTTCACGGTTTTCCCCCTATGAAATTTTTGATTTTTTGTTATACCAAAAAAATATAACATTTACATTGCGATACAAAAAATAAAAGGAGTAATTGGTATATTAGATCATTCCTTATTGTGCATGATGCTGGTATGCCTTCATAGTTGACAAATATATACGATAACATTATATGTGAATATATTTTTAGTGTTCGATAGGTGGCTTGTTCATTTTTCTTCACTTCCGTTGTTAAAATGATTAGGGGAATCTTACCATAAGTAACAGCGAGAATTAGCTTTCAAATGCAAAATCTAGGTTCAAGTTTGTTTATAGAAATGGCATTTCCATCCAATTTGTACACCCTTCCATTTCCATCTTCATATAAATAACATTAGGAACATTTTGAAACACAACAATCTTTAGATTATTTCTAGTTATATCTTCTCTGTACATTAATTTAAAAAGGGTGTGTGAAATGCGGAGAGCTGTTGTAGTGTTTGTAGAGGATAATAAACATTTATTGCTTCAATTGGGTTGCTTATATACCTCTCTAAAATATATACAATCGAATGATACTGATCTTGTTGTATTTGGAACAAAGGAAGCCTTAAAAAAAATTCCGGATGACTGTATAAAAGTTGAATGTGAGTTAGCCAGTAATCCTCCTGAATTTCTCCGTTATCGATTTATTAATTCAATTAGTTGTTTAGCGGGAGAGCAAGCAGCTTTTTTAGAGCATTACGATTATATTCTGAGAACCGATGCGGACACATTTTTAACACCCGCATGGAATTCCTTTTACCCTGCTTTCTATACTGTAGGACGAGGCGGTTATGTAAACGATGAAAAAACACGCTCCAATTTAAAAAGAATCTCATCACAATTTCATTTGCGTCATCAAGGGCTTCACAATCTAGGATCGACTCATTACGGTAATGGCTGGTTGGTAAGAGAAGTTTGTAAACTCGCGACAACTATTACAGCTCATATTTTGACAGAAGAATTTAAGGGTGATGAGGGAAAATGGCCTAGCTGGTATCGGGGGGTTGCGTCAATGTACGGTTGTGAAATTGCAGCTAACCATTTTGTAGATCAAATTACAATAGACCCAAAGAGACTTGATTATGGTAGTGCCTCATTAGAATCAATCGATAATCATCCGCACATACACTGTTGGCATACAAATAATATGTTTTCTAAGTTTCAATTTACGGCGGGAAAATATGATGATTTGAGTACCGATCATTTAGATATAAATAGGATCAGAGATTACTGTTTGTTTATAGCCTTAAAGTCGAAACAATTTTTCCATATTCAATAATTAAGTGTGTTTTAAAAACTTACATTACTTAAAATAACCTAAAGAATACTAGACAAGAAGAATCTAACTTCTTTTGGTTAATAAGTCACTTATGAAAGGCTGAATTTAAATGGAAAATAGAAAATTTTTAGTTTTAGGACATCCAAGAAGCGGTACCGGATTTATGGTGAAATTATTTCGGCAATTTGGGTATCAAATTGGACATGAAATTATGGGCAGGGATGGAATTAGCAGTTGGATGCTTGTAGTGGATGATTATCAAGTATATACTGACCTTACTCTTAACCGAAAAGATTTCACCTTTGACTACATTATAATGAATTTGAGACATCCTCTTGATATTATAAGCAGCAGTTATTTTACAGAAAATCCATCTAGGGTAAGTTTAGATTACCGTAAAAAACATCTAAATTTGGAAGGTTTAAATCGGGTAGAAGTAGCTGTAAAAAGTGTTCTTGATTGGTATAAAAAAATAGAACTGCAAAGACCTAATCTAAAAGTTTGTATCGATAAAAATCCAGAAGAAAAATTATTTTATTTTCTAAAGCGATTTGAAAATAAAGAATCATTATTACCAGTTGAAAAAATAGAGAGGAAAGTAAACGCAAGAAACCACCCTGATCTAACGTTCTCCTTTATAAAAGCAAATTGTAATAAGGATATCGTATTAGAGTTAGAGAATTTTTGTAATTTATACGAATATAAAATCGCGTAATCTCTCGAACAGTAAAGAGGAGGTTAGTCTAGCAAAATGATTATATCTCATAAACATAAATTTATCTTTTTGAAAACGAAAAAAACAGCCGGCACCAGTATCGAAATTTCATTGTCAAGATATTGCGGTGATAAGGATATCATAACGCCGATAAGTCCTGCTGATGAGGAGATTAGGGCCAAGCTTGGAATACAACCACAAAACTATCAAGGGAAATTTTATAATCATATTAGGGCAAAACACGTTAAGAATTTAATAGGAGAGGAAATATGGAACTCATATTATAAGTTTTGCTTTGATAGAAACCCGTGGGACAAAGTTATATCGCTTTATCACTATAGGAGTAATCCGGTCACTGTTACTTTCGATGATTTTTTAAAATCATCGGAGTTCCAGCTTTCATATAATTTTCCTATATATACGATTAATGATCAATTAGCCGTTGACTATATTGGAAAATATGAAAATTTAGAGAATGATTTGAAGATGATCTGTAATAAAATCGGTTTACCTTTTGATGGCTGGCTGCCCAGGGCAAAAGGGAACTTCAGGAAAAATCATCAACATTATAGAACGGTTTACAATAAACAACAAAAAGAATTAATCCAGCATTATTATAAAAAAGAAATTGATTTACTCGGATATGAATATTGAAACCCTTCCATTAACTTCTTAGCTAGACCATTCGCAGCCTCTTTCTAATCTACGCATCTCAAGCGTTAAGCTCTTTTACAGTAAGACCGATGATTACAACCGGGTATAATTTTGTCAAACACTCATATAAATTTTAAGGTAGATATTTTTAACAACGGGTTCGTAAAAGGGGGCTTGACGAATGAAAGTTGCGCTTCTAACCATGTTTAATGGTTTAGATAGTACGTACTCATTAGTAAATGTTGTAGCGGAACAAATAAGGATGTTGTTGGATGATCATAAACAGCCGATCATGCTTGTAAGTGAAAGTTGTCCGCTTGATGCGCGGCACGGAATTTTCTTGGATGAACGGATTGAATGGAGAAAAGTGACCAATCATCTCAACGGCAAGCAAATACATTGGAGAGACTATACACAGGCCAGTGGAAAAGTACATGATACCTTTTATCAGGAAGTGGATGTGATTGCGGATGATTTGGTAACAAAACTATCTGATGTAGATGCATGTATTATGCATGATATTCATTATCAAGGCTGGCATTTACTCCACAATGTGGCGGTGAGAAAAGCACAAGAAAAGCTGCCGCATGTCAAATTTATCGCTTTTACACATTCCGCTCCCGTAAATCGTCCCCCAAATCCTAAATGGCCGTTTTCAGCAAGGTTTACGCCCATGCCTAATACTTTATATATCTATCCTACCCAATCAGGAATTTCTGCGCTCTCCAAACAGTACAATGCTCCGGAAGGGAACTGCCGAGCAGTCAATAACAGCCTTGATTTGTTAAATTACATGAGCGATGAAGTCAAGCTGCTCGGACAGGAAGTTGACTTAATGTCCCCTGATATACTTGTCATTTACCCGGGGAGACTGACACCTGGAAAGAAATTTGAAAAAGTCGCATCGTTATGCGGGGCCATTAAGAAAAACTGCGAAAAGACGGTGAAAGTCATATTTTGCGATTTTCCAAGCGCGGATATCGGGACTAAGCAATATAAAGCTTTAATTAAGGCACAAGGAGCGGCATCCGGTTTAGAACATAATGATATGTTTTTTACTTCAGATATGAAAGCTTTTGAAAATGGATTCCCTAGAAAGGGTGTTTTAGAATTATTTTCCCTTTCTAATCTTTTTATATGTCCTTCTTTTTCTGAGTCGTTTGGACTAACCGTTTTAGAAGCGGCAAGTAAAGGGAATTTCATTGTATTGAATGAAAGGGTTCCTGCTTTGGAGGAAGTTGGAAAAGTATTGAATTCTTACTTTATGAAGTGGGATGCAAGAAATTTTGGGTATAATACCCACGAAACATACCACCCTTCCGAGGAAGCATATTTGAAAGAACATGCAGAAATTATTACCAATCTAATGCGTGAAAATCACGTAGTCCACGCGAAAACAATGGCAAGACAACGTTATAGTCCTCAATGGATATGGTTTAATCAACTAAAACCTATGCTGCAGCCCTTTTAAGTGTTAATCTTTCGCCAAAAGCGTTCGAAAAGGGTGAAAATCAACATTTTTTTACATGGCGTAATTGTAAGATAAGATAAAAGCAGATAGGTACAGTCCGATAGAAGTTCCTTTCCTTAAAATGGACCTATGTCAATAAAGTGGACATAGGTCCATTCGTCTGCGTATCGTATAAACTTGTGTCCGTGTCGCTCCAACTGTCATATTGCTTACTTAGAGAGACTATTCACAATCGTCGCAACTAAATTTTCTAATACACACCTTGACGATGTCTTTTTCGAGAACTTTCCAGAATACATCGACAGAGCCTATTCCTTCACGTCCTGGACGAGTTCCTCTATTTTGCAATCTTGGTGTACCTTCACATAAAACGGTAAATCCACAAACTTTGAACGGGTCTCCTTCATTTGCATCATCACGGTCAATGATACATTGAAATGGTCTTTCGTCACAAATGACTTTCGGACATTGGTTTCCTTGTTCATCCACCGCTGTGTACGTAATTCGTTTCGCTACCGTGCCGCAAACGATGACTTTTTCAGGGCAGACATCTTCCACAACAGGAGGCTGCGTGAAAAATACCTTAGTCGTAACGTCTGCCGAGGCCAATGCAGGCGGAACGAGCTGTGTTTTGAATTCAATAACAATTTGACAACATGTTCGGGGGTTGATGATTGGACAATTTCCTGTTGCAGAATGCCCAAAATGTCCAGAATGCCCACTACATTTACATCCCATAATAATCCCTCTCCTTTTCTGTATGATTAAATCATGCGGTACGACTTCATAAAATATCGATTCATGTTGCAAGTGAATCCCTAGTTTATAAGATTTATATAATATGGACATTGTCACCTACTAGTCATCTCTGAATATCGTACGAGATTCCCTAGCTCTCATTTACGTAATCGGTCACAAATCCCATTTACTTTAATCCTCCTTAGATATTGATACTATACTCTATGTCACCAGCACTCTTTTTGTATGGGTACACAAAGAGGTGTATTCCCCTTGATCCCGCTCATTTATTACACTGGCTTGAGATTGGGAAAAATCAGGAAACATTCCCTATCTCTTTGAATCTAGCCATGATTCAAGGGTTTTTTTATGAACAAGTATGAAGTCAAAAATATCCGTTACCAAGTGAAATAAAATCCCCATCAGTCGAATACCGATGGGGATTTCCGTCAATAGTTGGTTTATCTTACTTTTTTAACGCATATCTTAATAATATCTTTTTCTACAAACTTAAAGGCGATTGAATGGTCTGATCCGCCAAAATTCGCTTCATGCGCGAAAACCTCGCACAAAATATCCTGTTGGGTAATACGGAATCGATCCCCTTCTTTGATGCTATCCTGTTGAATAATACAGAATTTATCCTCTTCCTTTTCCTTGATGTCATCTTGTTCAATCAGACATTGAAATGGGATGTCGTCTTTAATTATATGGTTCGGACACTCCTTACCATCTATTATTGCCGTATAGGTTATGGTCTTATGAAGCACGCCGCAAATGACAACCGTTTCCGGACATACCTTTTCAATTTTAGCCTCTACAGTTTTAGTGGCTCTGGCAGTCCCCCTTTTTGCAGGAGGCACCAGTTGCGTCTTATGTTCCACTATAATTCTACAGCATAGTTCTTTCCGGGGAGGACGGGGTGAAAACGCGCAAATACAATCACAACTTAATTTCTTAATAATTCCATCACAATCTTTCCCTGTAATACAGCCATCCTCAGGATCGAATTTTATAAAAGTCAGGATTGTTGTTCTAGGGGTTCCTCTTAATAAAAAATCTATCTCAGTTCCTGGTTTTAATTTACATAATTGATTACAGAGGCCATTCATTTCGAGCACCTCCTTTACTTAGATGTTAATACTATATACTTATATGCCATTGGCATTGTTGTTGTATGGGCATACAAACAGGCGGATAAGCCTTGATATAACTAAGTGGGTCTGTCAATCATTTCTGTAATTGTGTTGACGGCTAGTGATGTTTTTTGATCTTATTGTTTGTATGTTTTAGGGTATGTTGAGGAGTCTCGATGAGCTACTACTAATGATAAACTTTAATAGACAAAAAAGAGGCACTAATAATAGTAGCTTAATCAAATAGAAATGAATATATTAAATAGAATTTAAAATTTAACGCAATTACTAGAGATTCATCGATTTTGAGCCGATGAATCTCTTATTATGAAAGGATGATAAAATGGAACAAAATCAGAATCACGAAAATAAATTAGGGCAAGCCCATGCGGCAAAGATGAACGTAAACAAAGGAAAATCGTGCGAAATCGGACCTTTAAATGCACAGAAGCGTCGTGAAGAGGCATTTCAAGTCCGTCTCAAAGCAGCGCGTTTCCAAAAGAACCTTCCTCTCCCGAACCATCCATGTAACGGAGACGAAAATTTGTTTTGTAATAAGATCGGGAATTTTTCTAAGGGATTGCCGCATAATTGCCTCGGTGAGGTTGACCTCTGTGCTTATAAAGCATTGATTCAGGCACTGAAGACTGGCAATCCGAACGATTTTGAATCCATACCTCTTGGCGGTGTTGTCAAACTTGCCAATCCCCAAGCCGCCTATGCATATGATCTGACAGGACCTGATAGCCATCATCTGGGCGTGACTGTGCCGCCAGCCTTCAGCAGTGCTTGGGAGGCTGGCGAGATGGCTGAACTTTACTGGCAGGCATTGACTCGCGATGTGCCTTTCTCAGAATATGAAACCAATCCGCTTATCCTAGCGGCTGCTTCTGAGTTATCAGGATTTTCGGATTTTCGCGGCCCGAAGGTCAATGGGGCCGTTGCCGCGGGTACCTTGTTCCGCGGAGATACGCCCGGTGATCTCATAGGGCCTTATATCTCCCAGTTCCTGTGGAAGGACATCCCCTACGGAGCTACAACAATTGTCCAGCAATATCGTACTACGGCGGTTGGCACCGACTATATGACCTCTTATAAGGAATGGTTGGACATCCAAAATGGTTCATCTCCGAATGCCCCATTATTCGACCCCACACTCCGTTATATCCGCAGTGGCCGTGATTTGACTGCATTTGTTCATCAGGATTTCACCTACCAAGGCTGTCTTTCTGCTTGTTTGATTTTGCTTAGTTTTGGGAAGAGCGCACTCAATCCGGACAACCCCTACCTGAATTCAAAAACCCAGGGCGGTTTCATCACTTTCGGCGCCCCGCATATTTTGGATTTGGTGGCTAAGACAGCACAGGCCGCACTAGAGGCCGCTTGGTTCCAAAAGTTTCTCGTTCATCGCAGACTCCGGCCTGAAGAGTTCGGGGGCCGTGTTCACAACCGTTTGACAGGCGGCGCCAACTACCCGATTCACTCAGAACTGCTCAATTCACAGGCGGTTTCTGAAGTCTTCAGCAAGTTTGACACTTATTTGCTTCCTATGGCCTATCCGGAAGGCTGTCCCACTCATCCCGCTTATCCTGCTGGCCATGCCTGCATTGCAGGAGCCGGGGTCACTGTACTGAAGGCGTTCTTTAATGAATCGTTTGTTATCCCTAATCCGGTCGTAGCCAATTCTGATGGTCGCTCGTTGCTTTCTTACTCGGGGTCACCTTTGACGATAGGCGGGGAATTGAACAAGCTTGCCGCCAATATCGCTATTGGCCGCGACACGGCCGGGGTCCACTGGCGCTCCGACGGGATCGAGGGTCTAAAGCTAGGCGAAGCAGTCGCAATCGGGATCCTTCAGGATTACAAGGCGGCCTTCAATGAAAATTTTAGCGGTTTCTCCTTTACTAAGTTTGATGGGACTACTGTAACGATCTGATAGAATGACAGCAATACGGAGTCCTTCAATTTACCTGCTATAAGGGTATGGTTTTATAACCATATCCTTATTAGCGTAGCAAGGTTTTCAGTGAAAACATCCATAACATGTAAATAAAAAAGCAACTAGCTGCATGCAGCCAGTTGCTTTTTATAGTTACCCTAAAATATGATATCCAGAATCCACATGCAAATTCTCGCCAGTAATGCCGCGTGACATATCACTGAACAAGAACATCGCCGCATCCCCAACCTCTTCCTGCGTCACATTGCGGCGAAGCGGAGCCCTCTCTTCAATATCTTTTAAAATACTGTTAAAGTCGCCTATACCCTTCGCAGACAATGTACGAATCGGACCTGCTGAGACAGAGTTTACGCGAATATTGTGCTGACCTAAGTCATTCGCCAAGTATCTCACGCTTGCTTCTAATGCCGCTTTCGCTACACCCATAAGGTTATAGTTCTTCACTACGCGCTCTCCGCCAAGGTATGTCAGTGTCACGATGCTGCCGCCTTCTGTCATCAATTCCTTCGCAGCCTTCGCTACAGCCGTTAAGGAGAATGCGCTGATGTCTAAAGAAAGAGCAAATCCGTCACGGGATGTGTCTACAAATTCGCCTTTAAGATCTTCTTTGTTTGCGAATGCGATACAATGTGCCACACCATGGATTGTGCCGACTTCTTCTTTGATTGCCGCAAAGCATTTTGCGATGTCTTCGTCGCTTGTTACGTCGCATGGCAAGATTAAAGATTGTTGCCCCTCTAATGTTTCAGATAATTCACGTACGTTTCTCTCCAGACGCTCTCCTGCGTATGTAAAGATTAAGTTCGCGCCTGCGTCATGCAGGGAGCGTGCGATGCCCCAGGCGATGCTTCGCTGGTTGGCTACGCCCATTACAACGATGTTTTTTCCTTTTACGTTGAGAAGATTCATGATTATATCCTCCTATTATATATATAAGTAGTTATTAGTACCTGATACTATAAATAGTGTATCATATTTTTTTTCTGATGGAAACGAGAAAAGAAAATATGTATGAAGTGTTTTTCGCCATCATCACTTCATTTCCCTTCTATCTGCCAAATGACGATTTTATCTTTCATTTTGTTGGATACTAGGAATACAATAGCTTATATACTTTAACTGAGAGTAAAAGGGTTTGCAAACCCTCAAAAATTCGTTAAGATAGTAATAATGTCTTTTACATGATGCGACACTAATAGAAAGGATTGAACCATGGATAAAGAAAAAAATTCGCAATTTCAAATAGATTACGCATTATTGTTCATATTGTTTGTTATCGCTGCAGTGAGCTGCTTTGCGATTGCAGCGGCACAGTCACATCCGTCGTTTCCGGGGAACTTGAAGTCCATCAATTTCGTTGCCCAGCAAATTAAATGGTACGTGATCGGACTTGTTGCTATCGCGGGCATTATGGTGATCGACTTTGACCGTTACAAGCAGATTTCATGGTATTTGTACACTTTTGCGATGGTTCTGCTTCTTGGTCTTGAACTAAAGATACCGGGTGCGCAGACGATTAAAGGTGCTACTGCTTGGTACAGCTTGCCGGGAATCGGAAACTTCCAGCCATCTGAATTCATGAAGCTGTTCATGATTCTTGTTTTGAGCCGGATCGTTGTGAACCATAATGAAAAATATTCGTTTCGTTCTCCGCGTGAGGATGCGATTTTGCTTGGGAAAATTTTTGCCGCAAGCTTGCCTCCTCTTCTTCTGATTGCGAAAGAACCGGATCTTGGGAATACGATGGTTATGACGTCTATTATCGCCTCCATTATTCTCGTTTCCGGTATTCGCTGGCGTTTCGTTCTCGGTTTGACAGGCTTTGCGACAATAACGGCATCGATTCTTGTATACATTTATTTCGCGCATACAGCATTTTTTAAAGCGCATATTCTAAGAGAGTATCAGCTGGACCGCTTCTATGGCTGGCTGGCACCTTATGAATACCAAACACAGGGCTATCAGCTGAGACAAGCTATTTTGGCTTCCGGGTCGGGAGAGCTTTACGGGAAAGGATATGGGAACGGAGCGGTGTACTTTCCTGAACCGCATACAGACTTTATCTTCACAAATGTTGCGGAGCAATTCGGCTTTTTGGGAGGAAGTATAATCGTTTCTCTCTTCTTCCTGCTGATTTACCGTATGATTCACATCGCGCTCGAAAGCAATGACCCATTCGGAAGCTATATCTGCGCGGGCACAATTGGAATGTTCACCTTCCAGGTGTTCCAAAACATTGGCATGACGCTCGGGCTTCTGCCGATTACCGGGATTACGCTCCCGTTCATGAGCTACGGGGGAAGCTCCTTGCTGACGTATATGATTGCAATTGGATTCATCTTAAATGTGCGCTCCCGCACGAAGAAATATATGTTTGATTAAAAAAAGCTCCTATCCTTTTTGCAGGATGGGAGCTTTTTCTGTAAAATAATAGAAAATACATAAGCAGGTGAAATGATGCAATATGATGTAATCGGAGATATTCATGGATGCTTTGAGGAATTTACGGCGCTTACTAAGCAATTGGGCTATGAATGGGATGATGGTGTTCCTGTTCATCCGAATGGCAGAAAGCTGGCATTTGTAGGAGATTTAACAGATAGAGGCCCCGCTTCTTTGCAAACGGCAGAACTCGTTTGGGAGCTTGTCGTACACCGGAAGGAAGCCTATTATTCACCAGGAAATCACTGCAATAAGCTGTACCGCTTTTTTCTGGGGCGTAAAGTACAAGTTACGCATGGACTGGAGACAACTGCCGCAGAGTACGAGACGCTGCCCCCTAAAAAGCAAAAAGACATCCGCCGCAAGTTCATGGAACTGTACGAAAGCTCGCCGCTCTATCACCTTCTCGATGACGGCAAGCTCGTTGTTTGTCATGCGGGAATTCGGCAGGATTATATTGGACGCTCTGATAAAAAAGTGGAAACATTCGTATTGTACGGCGATATTTCAGGCGAAACACATCCTGACGGTTCACCTGTGCGCCGTGACTGGGCAAAACGCTACACCGGAAATGCTTGGATTGTTTACGGTCATACGCCTGTAAAAGAGCCTCGGTTCGTAAACAATACTGTCAACATTGATACGGGATGTGTATTTGGCGGAAAATTGACGGCGCTTCGTTATCCGGAGATGGAGACGGTATCTGTTCCTTCTTCCATGCCGCTTGTGCCGGAGAAATTCCGGCCTCTTGACTAAGAAAAGCGGAACCGGCTCGTTCAGGCGCAGAACCAGAGGTTCTTCGCCCTAAAAGGCGCTTTTTGCCTTTTTGTGGCGGAGGTTCTCTGGTGGCAGCGCCTAGCCGGTGGAGCTAGACACCACCGAAAAGCGGAACCGGCTCGTTCAGGCGCAGAACCAGAGGTTCTTCGCCCTAAAAGGCGCTTTTTGCCTTTTTGTGGCGGAGATTCTCTGGTTCTTCGCCTAGCCGGTGGAGCCGGACATACTCCCATATACTTTCTTGCCTTTTGAAAAAGGAGCTTCCTATGGAAGCTCCTTTTTCAGTACTTCTTTCATATCGGAAGGCAATGCAGCCGTAAACATGAGTTCCCGCTCCAAAACAGGATGATAGAACCTTAGCGCTTTACTATGAAGAGCCTGTCTGTCCATTTGGCCGCGTTCCCCACCGTACAAATCATCGCCTAATAAAGGATGACCAAGATGCGCCATATGGACGCGGATTTGATGCGTTCTTCCTGTTTCAAGCTCCAGCTCCACCCTGCTTATATGCTGAAACCTTTCCAGCACACGAAAATGGGTGACAGCACGCTGACCATCTTCATGCACAGTGCGCTCAATGATGCTGTCTGCTTTTCTTGCGATCGGCGCATCGATTGTGCCATTGTGCTGTTCGACTATACCATGAACGAGCGCTTCGTACGTACGCCGGATTTTCTTTTCCTTTTGCTGTTCGGACAAAAGGTGGTGCATGAAACGGTTTTTCGCAATGAGCATTAGACCGGATGTATCGCGGTCCAGCCTTGTAACAACATGGACAGTGCTTTGCAGCAGCTGCTGATCGTAGTGATATAAGAGCGCATTGGCGACCGTTCCATGCGGATGCTCCCGCGACGGAATGGTTGACATGTACGGCTCTTTATTAAGAACAACTACATATTCATCTTCATATACAACGTCAAGCGGGATGTTCTCGCTCGGCATTCCTTCGCTTCGCTCTTCGGGAGGAAACACGATGCGCAGCGTTTCTCCCTTTTGCAATCTATGCCGGACATTTACTGTGCTTTCGTCTACTGTAATGCTTCCGCCTTTAAATTTAATATCGGTTAAGGCAGCCTTAGAAATTCCTTTTGTACGTAGGAACTCCCGTATGAGCATACCTTCTTCTTGAATGCTCCATGTTAATGTAAAGCTCAATCAGCATAACCCTTTCTACTTATCCGCCACAAACGAGTCGCGCACGCGGTTCCAGAACGGAAACGGACGGAAGCGGACAAAGCGAACTTTTTGATTTGCGACGCGGCATTGAATTGATTTTACATGCTCATGCACAACAGTCAAATGATCGATGGTGAGCTGCAAACCTGTATCGTTTACAGACCTCAGCACACATGTATGATGCTTTGGCAGAACGAGCGGAGAGCCCACCGTACGAAAGACGCGGTTATTAATGGACGCCATTTCCGCAACTTGAATTGCTTCAATAGATGGATGGATGATGGCGCCGCCGAGCGCTTTGTTGTAGGCGGTGCTTCCTGACGGCGTGGAAATGCATAGGCCGTCTCCTCTGAAGGTTTCAAAGTACTCGCCGCGAATTTCCACATCAATGACGAGCGTTCCGTTACTGCTTTTGATTGTCGCTTCATTCAATGCCAAGTATTGCGTTTCCCTGCTTCCGTCTAAGTAGCGGATGATGACTTCAAGAAGCGGGTATTCCACAACTTGAAACGGAGTTTTAGCTATTGCAATGACAAGCTTCTCTACTTCATTTGGAAGCCAATCGGCATAAAATCCAAGGTGTCCCGTATGCACGCCGACAAATGCAGTTTTGTCCAGCCGCTTGTAATAGCGGTGAAACGCATGCAGGAGCGTTCCGTCTCCGCCTACGGAAATGACGATATCCGGCTCTTCTTCATCACTTACAAATTCGAAATCAAGCAAATACTCCCGCATCGTATCCGCAAGCGAATTTGATGCCTGGTCTCCCTTTGACGTGATTGCAAACTTCATTTATATACACCCTTTAAGAATTATTCTGATTCTGTTTTACGCGAAAAAATCTTCTGCGCTTCTTGAATTTCAAAACGAATGGAGGACATTTCTTCGTCGAGACGAAATGCCGCTTCCGCTGCACGCTGCAGGCGCTCTCTAATATCCTTCGGGAAACGTCCGCTATATTTATAGTTCAAAGAATGCTCAATCGTCGCCCAAAAATTCATGGCCAGTGTGCGAATTTGAATTTCTACCAACACTTTCTTTTCTCCGTAGATTGTTTGAACAGGATAGCGGACTACGACGTGATAGGAGCGATAGCCGCTTTCTTTATTTTGCATGACGTAATCGCGCTCTTCTACGATTTCAAAATCATTTCGCTTGCGAAGCAGCTCTATAACCGGCTTGATATCGTCTACAAATTGACACATCATGCGCAAACCGGCAATATCCTGCATCTCTTCTTCAAGCTTGTTTAAAGGAATATTCCGCTTGGCCGCTTTATCGATGATGCTTGGCACCGATTTGACTCGTCCTGTAACAAACTCAATCGGCGAATGCTGCACCGCTCGTTCAAACTGCGCTCGCATCCCCTTTAGCTTTACCTTTAATTCCCCTACAGCCTGTTGATAAGGAGCCAAAAATTCTTCCCAGTTTCGATCCATTTCTAACCACCATCCATTATGCCAAAAAAATTGCTTCTACTTTGCTCACTAATTCCTCCCCATAGTTTGCATTTCCTTCTATATTAGAAATTAAATACTCCAATTCCTCTTGCAGCTGTTCAAGCTCAAGTTCTGTTTCATTCACTCTCACATATGCCTTTTTATGCTCATCAAGCATTTGCTTGCATGCAGGCCATACTGTATGCGGAATGCTTACATACATATAGTCTCCATCGCCTTCAAGGATATATAAGAACGCTAAGTTATCTGAATCAACAAGCATATGATGTCTCGGTTTTAACTCTTCTGTTTGCAAGTCTGTATGTTCCGCACAAAATACAAGAGCATGCTCTGTTTGTTCCGCGCTCTTGACGCTAATCTTCTTTTGCATATTTTAATTCCTCCAATAACGCCAGTCATAATCACTCTTATTGTAACACAACAGGCGGCAGAACAAATAAAACATTGAATCAAAATTCACAAAAAGGGATAATAAGTAACGGATACCATAGGAGGGAAACTGTGATGAAACAAGAAATTGAAATCGAATTTAAAAATATGGTGACAAAGAACGAATTCCAAACACTGTGCGAAGCGTTCTCCATTACAAGCTTTATAGAGCAAACGAACCATTACTTTGAAACAAAAAACTTCGCTCTAAAAGAAACCGGATCAGCGCTGCGCATCCGTTTTAAGAGCGGTTCCTATATATTGACGCTTAAGCAGCCGGCAGAAATCGGATTATTGGAGACACATCAGCGTTTGACGGAGCAAGAAGCAGAGCAGATGATGGAAACAGGCATTGTCGTTCCGGGATCAGTCGCAAACCAGCTACAGGCTCTGCATATCCCGCTGCAGCTTTCCTATTTCGGCAGTCTGACAACAAAACGCGCAGAAACGATGTATAAAGAAGGTCTTCTTATTTTTGACCATAGTTTCTACTTTAATCATGATGATTATGAGCTGGAGTACGAAGTAAAGGACGAAAGCAAAAAAACGGATTTTCTTTCCCTGCTAGGGGCATACAATATTCCTGTACGTCCGACACAAAATAAAGTACAGCGCTTTTTTCTTGCAAAACAAAACAATGCGCTCTAAACTAGCATAAGACTGGGGCATCCAACTTTTGGAGAACAACTTTCAAAACGGTTTATTTGCTCTATATAACGAACGGTTGCTACAATAAGTATACATTTACGGAAAAAGGAGTAGCCAAAGTATGAATCAAAATTCAATGACACCATATGAAGCAATCGGCGGCGAAGAAGGAATTGCAGCGCTTGTTGATACATTTTATTCGTACGTGAGTCAGCATCCAGATTTAGCTCCCATCTTTCCGAAGGATTTAACGGAAACGGCCCGCAAGCAAAAGCAATTTTTGACACAATATTTTGGAGGACCGGCGCTTTATACAGAAGAACATGGCCATCCGATGCTGCGTGCCCGCCATCTTCCGTTTGCAATTACACCAAAGCGAAAAAACGCTTGGCTTTCCTGTATGGAGCAAGCAATGGACGATACAGGCATAGACGGCCCCCTTCGCGAATTTATATGGGAGCGTTTACGATTAACAGCGGAGCATATGATGAATACCCCGGATGAAATGGGTGAGGAATAATGAATAAACTAGAAGACAAGATTATGCCGATTTCTTTCCAAAAATGCGTGCATAGACCAATTGAAGCTTATTTATTCATTGATCCGCTCTGCAGGGACTGCTGGGTCATTGACCCTTTAGTTACAAAGCTTTTGCTCGAATACGGCCATTACTTTACGCTTCGTCACGTACTGACCGGCAAGGTTGAATCATCGCACAAATGGAATAAACCTGCTAATATTCGATTTGTGTGGGAGAAGACAACAAGCCTTCACGGCTTTTCGTGTGACGGCAAAATTAATATGCATAAGTCCGACTCTTCACCGTATATATCTTCGCTCGCAATTAAAGCAGCAGAGCTGCAAGGCCGAAAAGCAGGTTCAAAGTTTTTGCGAAAGCTGCAGGAAGCTATTTTTCTGTCTAATGTTCATAAACCGGACAGCGAAACGTTGCTTTCATGTGCTGAAAAGAGCGGTATAGATGTGAAGGAGTTTATGGATGATTTACATGCAGCAGGCGCACGAAAAGCATTTCAATGCGATTTAAAATTTACAAACGAAATGCATATAACAGAAATTCCATCCCTTGTCTTCTTTCATACGAACTCTGATGAAGAAGGCATTAAGATAGCCGGCATTTACTCTTATGATGTGTATGTACAAGTATTAAGAGAAATTGTAAACGAAGAGCTTGTGCCAAAATCGCTTCCTTCTATAGAAGAGCTTCTTCATGAATACGAATTTCTTTCAACGAGAGAAGTGGCGACTATTTACGGCATGTCACACGCAGAAGCTGAACGTGAGTTAAAAAAGCTTGTTTTAAAGCGAAAGGTGAGGCAACTTCCGACGGAACGAGAAATGTATTGGAAATTCACAAAAGAAAACGACCTGGTGTAAACACCAGGTCGTTTTCTTTTACGGCTTATAAAAATTTAAAGGGGATGGGAGAAATTTCACGTTCAAACAAAGGGGTATATGTTTGTTTGTGAATTCGTTCACAGTTATTATATTACAAGATTCGACGTTAGATGACAACAACTTTATTTTCTATTTCACAAAAATGTCACATTCTAAACGCTTTCATTTTTGAATACATTATAACAGGACTTTTTAAAGGAGTGAAAGTGCTTTGAAAACAAAAATCTTTATTAGTATAGCAATTATTGGTATTGCCTTTGTTCTCTACTTATTATCTTTATTGGAAGTTTTCCCGCTTCTTCTGTCTGTTCCTCTTCTATTCGGCGCTGTTTTTTTATCCGTTTCCTTTGTTAATGGCCGAAATCGTTTTAAAGGTTTTTAAGCATGAAAAAGACGCCCAAGGCGTCTTTTTTAAACGTAAGAAAGTATGAAATTCCGGAGTATGCTCCTGATCGAGCCGGTTCCGCTTTTCTTGATGTCCAGCTCCACCGGCTAGGCGCTGCCACCAGAGAACCTCACCCTCACAAAAGCAAAAAGCGCTTTTGAGGGGCGAGAACCTCTGGTTCTGCGCCTGATCGAGCCGGTTCCGCTTTTCTTATTTCTCAAACAAAAGCTGCTCCAATTCGTTCAGCTTTTCTTCAAACACTTGCAATGCTTCCTTCACAGGCGCAGGGGATGTCATGTCTACTCCTGCCTTTTTCAATACTTCAATCGGATAATCAGAGCTGCCTGCTTTCAAAAAGTTATTGATATAGCGTTCTACAGCCGGCTGCCCCTCTTCAAGAATTTGCTTGGACAGCGCCGTTGCAGCACTGAAGCCCGTTGCATATTGATATACATAATAGTTGTAATAGAAATGCGGAATACGGGACCATTCTAAGCCGATTTCCTCATCAATGACAAGAGCTTCGCCGAAATACTTTTTGTTTAAGTCATAGTAAAGGCTTGTAAATAAATCAGACGTTAACGCATGTCCTTCCTGTGCCTTCATATGAATTAAGTGCTCAAATTCCGCAAACATTGTTTGACGGAACACAGTGCCGCGGAAGCCTTCTAAATAATGATTCAGCAAGTATAAACGCTTTTTCTTGTCTTCTGTAGTTCTCAGCAAATAATCATTCAAAAGCGCCTCGTTGCACGTAGAAGCAACCTCTGCGACAAAGATGGAATAATCGCCGTACACATACGGTTGGTTTTTGCGCGTATAGTAGCTGTGTACGGAATGGCCGAACTCATGCGCTAATGTAAACAAGTTGTTTACGTTATCATGCCAGTTCATCAAAACGTATGGATTTGTTCCATAAGCTCCTGAAGAATAGGCGCCGCTTCGCTTGCCTTTGTTCTCATACACGTCTACCCAACCATTTTCATACGCTTCTTTTAAAATATCGACATACTCATCGCCAAGGACAGCAAGCGATTTTAAAAGAATATCTTGCGCTTCTTTATAAGAAACCTCCATCTTAACTTCCTTTACAAGCGGCGTGTACAAGTCGTACATATGCAGCTCATCTACCCCTAAAGCGCGCTTGCGGATATCGATATAGCGATGAAGCAAATGCAAATGATCACGCACAGTGTTCACAAGCTGATCGTATACGCTCTCCGGAATATTGTTGTTGCTTAGCGCTGCTTGACGTGCGGAATCGTATTTTCTCACACGCGCATAGAAATTGTTTCTCTTAACAGCGCCGCTCAATGTGCTGGCAAGCGTATTTTTGTATTTACCGTATGTTTCATACACCGCTTTAAATGCATCGTGACGAACGCGGCCATCTTCGCTTTCCAAAAATTGAATGTAACGGCCATGCGTAATTTCTACTTCATCGCCATTTTCATCTGTAATCTCAGGAAACTTCAAATCAGCATTGTTCAGCATGCCAAACGTATTGCTTGATGTACGCAATGCATCAGAAGCTTGCGCAAGAATCGCTTCCTCGTTTTCAGACAGCACATGCGGACGCTGACTATTGATTTCCTCCAGCGAGTGCTCATACAGCTTTAAATCAGCATTTTCTTGCAAGAAAGATTTTAATGTTTCTTCCGGAATAGATAAAATCTCCGGCACAATGTATGCCATTATGCTGGATGACTCTGTATATAAGTTTGTTGCACGGTCGTTCAGTGCCTGATAAAAGGAGTTCGTTGTATCCTGATCATATCGCATATGCGCATATGTATAAAGCTTTCCGAGACGAAGCGATACTTCATCTTGATACTGAAACAGTGCAAGCAAATCCCCTGCGGAGTTTCCAAGCTTTCCTTTAAATTCACCGAGCTTCGGAAGCATGCCCTTAATTGCAGTAAATTCCTTTTCCCATTCCTCATCTGATGCAAATATGTCTTCTAACCGCCACATATAGGCTTTATCTAATTCATCGCGTGCCGGCAACTTTTTTACTGTTTTTTGTTCCGTCATAACACGAGCCTCCTTTTTTCCATTTCCTAATTTACAATTCGATTTCTCCTGCTGTATTCCTGCTTTTCCTTTCCGTCGCTTATATTATATCCGTTTTTCATGTTCTAATGTTGCATGCGGTCCAAACAGCCGAAGGGCATAACCTATCATTTCCTCATCCATTCGATATGCCTCTTCTTCGTGCTGCGGAATAAGTGGTTCTCTCTTTTTGCGATACTTAAATGTGTCTACATGTTCAATATAGCCGGTAAAACAAAGAAAATGAAGATATTCAAGAAGTGCCTTTTTCGGCATGGAAGAGGATAAGTACGGGAGAGACCGGATCTTCACCTTTCCTTTTCGCACTAAACGGGTGTACATGTAGTGAGAAGAAAAGAAATCTCCGACACGGAGCTTTCCGATTTCCTCTATTAAGATGAAACTTTGCCATAGAAGCGCCGGTGTTTGGATGGAGAGAAGTGAGGGCAGCGGAATGAGAGATTCAGGAGGAAAACAAGAAAGAGGAATTCTTTTTTCATACAAATAAGCAAGAAAGGGATGATAATAAGGATGCATGACATATAGGCCGTTTCGGCGCCATGCCTTTTTCTTGTTGTTCCATTCCCGCTGAAGCTGTGAAAGAGTTACATGAGAAGGAGCTAACACACTTGATAAATTAGAAGAGCGAAGCGGATGAGGAACCATGTGAGAAAAAGCGGCAGCAGAAGAAAAAGGAATGAGCGAAGAGCATTGAAAGAAAGAGGATGCTTCAGGACAAAAATACAACAGATATGTTCCCGGCTGTACACATAACGTATGAAAGGCAGATAACCGAAGCCAATGTGCGCCTTGGCGTTTAAACTGATTGCCGCCAAGAATCCATAAAACCCGAATGCCTTCCTTCCAATAAGAACAGGTTCGTTTCATAAACACATCAGCTGATATCGTTGAGCATTGATATTCAATGGCCAGCTGTGTTTCGTCGGCTGTAATGAATAGATCGGGACGCTGTGCAATGGAAGGAAAATACCGCTCTACTTTCACGTCAAACCCTTGCTTATGAAGCCACTGATATAACAGTTCTTTCCCTTTCAAATGATAGGGAGATTCTCGCTCAAACTCCAACAAACAAGTATGCGCGCGCTTATGTGCAAAATGAGGCTGCTTGTGTTCGCCGATTTTCAGCTGCACCTCCTGTTTGCAAACCGGACAAAAAAACTGTTCCTCCCTGCGCAGCGATAACAGCCTCTCCTTATTTCGAATGTGCAGCAAGTTATATCGCTTTTCTTTATCATTGATCGCGACAAACAATGTTACCACGCTCCTTTCCTCGTTTACTTTCGACAGAAAACGAGAATCTCCTACCTTATATACAAAGAAAAACAGCGCCTAGCCGGCGGAGTTAGACAATAAGAAAAACGGCGCCGGCTCCTCAATTTATAAACTCTTACAAGTAAAGCCTGCAGTCAGCAGGCTTTACAATAACGGCGACAACAGGCGATAAGTAGATTCGACAATGCGCATGACAAGCCGTCTGTTTTTAAATCTCTCCATATGAATTTCTTCAGATACAGTGATATCCTCTTCAAAGTCTTTTACGAGCTTTTGAATGCTCGGCGTATCGTACAAGAAAGCATTCACTTCAAAATTCAGATGAAAGCTGCGCATATCCATATTCGCTGTTCCGATAGAGGCTAAAGTCGAATCGACAATGACAATTTTACTGTGCAAAAAGCCTTGCTTATACTCATATACTTTTACCCCAGCTTCAAGCAATTCCGGAAAGTAAGAGCGCGATGCATAAAAGACAGTGCGCTTATCCGGTTTGCTCGGCGTAAGCAGCCGAACATCTATGCCTGCCAGCGCAGCAACCCTTAAAGCAGATAAAATGTCATCATCCGGAATGAAGTACGGCGTTGCAATCCAAATCGATTTGCGCGCGGATGCAATCATAGTAAAATACAAATCCTTAATCGTTTCCCATTTGTTATCCGGTCCGCCTGCTATGAGCTGAACGCCGCCAAGATTTTCCTCTGTACGCTCTGCGCTCATAAACATTGTATCCAGTACTGCTTCCCCTGTCATATAAAACCAATCTTGCAGAAATATAAGCTGTAAGCTTTGTACTGCTTCTCCTCTTAAATATAAGTGCGTATCGCGCCAAAAGCCAAAGTACTCGTCTTTCCCTAAATATTCATCGCCAATGTTCAGTCCCCCGATAAATCCTTCATTTCCGTCTACGACGATGATTTTTCGATGATTGCGGTAATTGATTTTATCACTTAATATCGGAAACCGAACCGGAAAAAACGGAAAAATTTCCACACCGGCGTTCTTTAAATCCTGTATATACTCTTTTGAAAGGCGGAAGCTGCCGACCGCATCGTACAAAAAGCGTACTTTAACTCCCTCTTGCGCCTTTTCCATCAAAATGTCTTTAATCTCTGTGCCAATTTTATCATGACGTACAATATAATATTCCATATGTATATGACGCTTCGCTTTTTGCAGCACTTCTTTAATGGAAGAAAAGGTTTCCTCTCCATTTGTAAGAACTTTTGTTTCTGTATGAAATGAAATATTCAGGGTACCTAGACGATCTGCCAAGCGAAACAGCAAGCCCTGGTGCTCATTCTCCTCCAAATATTCCCTCTTTTGCTTCGCGTTTTCTTTATATTGCAGAAATGCCTGCTCATCTAGAAGCGCTTTCTTTTGAAACAAACGTTTTCTGCGGAAATTTTGACCGAACAATAAGTAAGCAAAAAAACCGATTACCGGAAAAATCCCTAATACGATCAGCCATGTCAGCGTTTTCGCTGGCTGCCTGTTTTCAAGGAAAATGACAAAGCCGATTAGGAAAGCGGATAGTGTGAATAATACGCTGAACACACCAAAAAACGTAATTCCTTTAATTTCCGTAAACTCAGAATAAAAGGCAACATCCTTAAATATACGCAGCGCGAGAAATACGCTAAATAATATAATAAGAAATAATCCCAGCTTTAATGTGTTTTTCAAACCCTGTCCTCCCTTCCATCCTCTTTCTATTATGCCACAGAAAAGCGGAGCCTTCGAGGCGCAGAGCCTGAGGTTCTCCGCCCTAAAAAGCGCTTTTTGCTTTTTTGTGGCGGAGGTTCTTAGGTGGCAGCGCCTAGCCGGCGGAGCTAGACATACCTAAATTTCACAATTTCAATACAAAAAAAACCGATTTCATCATAAAGAAATCGGTTTATGCTAGAGGAGGAAAATTATTGCGAATTGTTTCTAATGCTTGCTCTGCAATAATCTGCTTCCCATACTCCTGTACACGATAAACTGTCATAGCAGACTCTTCTCCGTATTCCAGTACAATGCTAAGTATACTATCTATATCTTCTTCTTCATGTAACGTTTCATCAAATTCTACATATAAATAGTATCGTTTATCAAATACATACAGTTCATTTTTAATATCTTCCAATTGCAGGCGGTGACTTAACGAGATAACATCCTCTAAATCTGCAAACTTCACAAGAAACCCTAAGATGCCGTCTTTGCTTAAGTACGTAAAGTCTTCTTGCTCTAATTGCTGCTCAAACAAGGATTCAAGACTTTCATCAAGCGGAATGTCGATGATTTTATCCAGAAGCGGAAGCTCGAGCTTCTGGCCGTCTTTTGAAAGCTGCGCTCTTGTTACAATTACTTCAATACCTTTATCAAGTGCCTGCACTTGGATCCAAAGCGGGCCGTCTACAAAGAAATCATCATGATCCCGCGCTTCATCCATCATCTCCCAAAACAGCTGCTCGCTCCGCTCGCGATTATACCAAATTTCATCACGGTTAAAGCCGCGTTCCTCGATATCGACGTATGATATATAAAACTTAACAGTATTCTCATTAATTCTTTCAATTTCCACTTAAGATCTCTCCCTTCTTTCTTATGCTTGTTCTATGAAGGGAAACCCCCTAGAATGTATTTGCATTATCATATCATGTTTACAGAAAATCACCTAAAAATCTTGTACTCTCATTTTATGATAAGACCGCGCATAATGGAAATAAAATTACTGCTTTTTTTGAAAAACAGTCATTTACCTATTCTCCTCTGTTCGACAAACTTAGAAAGTTTACCATTCTTGACACAGTGGACAGATTCCCTTATAGTGATTAAAGTACTTAGACAGAAAGCAAAACACCATCAGCAGAACGGGTTTATCGCAGATGTCAGTTGTTTCAATCAGGCTCTTAACTCCGGTTCTTACTCCTAAAAAAGAAGAGTTTGTGGACAAGTAGAGCGGAATTTATTTCGGTAAACGGGGGAAAATTATGGATTTAGATTTCCTGATGTCGGTGTTAATCATTATTGGGATAGACATTGTTTTAGGCGGAGATAACGCCATTGTAATTGCCTTGGCAAGCCGAAATTTGCCGGAAAAACAGCGTAATAAAGCAATTTTTCTTGGAACCGGCTTAGCAATTGTCATTCGTATTTTATTAACAATTGTAGCTGTTTACCTATTGCAAATTCCATTTTTACAGCTGGTCGGAGGTATTCTTCTTCTATTTATTGCCTACAACCTTCTTGCAGATGAAGGAGATGACCTATCAAATATTAAAGCCAGCACTACATTGATGGCTGCCGTACGTACCATTGTATTTGCTGATATTGTAATGGGATTTGATAACGTACTAGCGATTGCAGGCGCAGCAGAAGGTCATATCATTCTTGTTGTTCTCGGTTTGTTAGTATCTGTTCCGATTATCATCTGGGGAAGCAAGCTCATTTTGACTTTTATGGAGAGGTATCCTTCTTTAGTATATGTAGGTGCGGGCATCTTAGCGTATACAGCCGGAAAAATGATTCTGCATGAACATCGATTAGCAAACTTCTTTGCACAATATCCTTATTTAGATTTTGCATTGCCAATTATAACGGTAATTGCCGTTTTATCAGCTGGATATATTATGAATCAAATTAAGATGAAAAAAGCTCATAATTAAAGTTCAGGGCTGTACCGCTATGGTACAGCCCTTCTGTCTCATTCATTTTTATATAGTAAGAAACGCAGCACGGGTGAAATCTATGCTGTGTTCTTTGTTAGATGGGCATAGAGTGCCTGCCGAATATGTAACGGTCAAATCCTTTAAGACGGCGTCTGTATTACTAAACATATATTGTATACTGTGAGCATCATGAGTTTCAAACGAAGGAAAGTAATTGGTAGCATTACCGCGAAATTTTATCATTTCTTATGTTTACAAAAAAAAGCTCCTGAATCAGGAACTTTTTACACAAGGAAGGCCGATTAGTTAACCAGTTTTTGCGCCTCGCGCAACTGGAACGTTCTTACCGTACGCGGTAAGAAGCGGCGAATTTCATCTTCGTTATAGCCTACTTGCAAACGTTTCTCATCAATGATAATCGGACGGCGAAGAATGCCTGGATAATCATGGATCAGTTTATATAAATCTTGAAGCGGTAATGATTCTAGGTTAATGTCTAATTCTTGGAAAATCTTAGAACGAGTAGAGATAATTTCGTCTGTTCCGCTCTCAGTCATACGAAGAATTTCTTTAATTTCATTAATTGTTAACGGTTCAGAGAAAATATTTCTCTCTGTATAAGGAATGTGATTTTCCTCCAACCAAAGCTTTGCCTTTCTACAAGACGTGCAACTTGGTGAACTATATAATGTTACCATTATTTACTCACTCCTCTTTTGACGAGTATTGAACTACGCACTTACCTAAATGAAATCTAAGTAAAACCTAAGTGAAATTCGTTTTCAGTTTACAATTACTTTAAATAAGTAGCTTAATACTCATTATACAATAAGACAAGCAAGAAATATATATTAATTTCTTTAAAAAAACGAAAAAAAGGTTATACAAAATATATACAAAACGTAAGATATTTGCAAATTTTGTAATAAATTGTCGTTTGTAATTTTAAAAATAAGCTGAGAAAAACCGGGCAAAAACCGCCTAATCCTTTTTAGATGGGCATAGTGCTCCTGCCAAGTATAGTAGCGGTCAAATCCTTCAAGACGCCCTCCTTGTGTCTCTAAGCATATAGGCTTGTTCTTTTGTTTGTTGTGTACTGCAAGCATCATACGTTTCAAAATAGGGAGTATAATAAAATAATTTCACATTTTTGTTTTGCAAGATAAACAATTTTGAATGCTCTTCTTTTCTTCTCACAGCATTTCCAATACAATAGAAGAAAGGGGATTTTTTAACGAGGGGGAACAAAAATGGGGGCATACTTTTTGGATTTAGCGATTGTAGCCATCCTTGTCATTGGCATTACCGCTACGGTCGGCGTCATTACAAACGGAATCGGCGAGAAGATTTTCGGCGGGAAACGAAAAAGCGAGTTTATTGATCAAAGCGCTAAAACACAAACCGGCTGGAATGCTGTCGGTGGAAAAGGAATTTATAAAAAGCGGACATACTAATGTACAATATTTGTATAAACAGGGCATTTGCCCTGTTTTTTTATTTCTCTTATACAAAACTTGCATCTCATACAAAAGCTCATTCACCGTTTCTGTCTGTTATAGATGAATTGCTGGAACCCTATAGAACGTTTAATTCTTCGGTACAAAATAAATGCAATAAGGAATACTGGATACACATATTGCGGAACAGAATGCACATCACTCACTCCCCTATAAAAGGTAAATAGCAGAAATACATGTAAATTATATCTCAAAGTTCGAAATTTAAAAACAAATTTTACCAAAACAGCATTAAAAAAAGACCTGCGGAAACAAATTTCCTCAGGTCTTTTGAATTATTACTGATATAGCTCTTTATATTTTTTGTATTCCGCTTCGGAGCAAAGTACAAAGTGCTCCGGACGAACTTCGCGCATAACAGGCTCTTCGCTTCCGTAGTTATGCTGTGTCGGATCATAAATGATACGCTTGCGGTTGCGCTCATAATCTGGATCTGGAAGCGGGATCGCAGACAGCAATGATTTTGTGTAAGGATGAATCGGATGTTCGTACAGCTCTTCACTTGCTGCAAGCTCTACAATTCTCCCGTGATACATTACACCGATGCGATCGCTGATATATTTTACCATGGATAAATCATGAGCGATGAACAAATACGTTAATCCTTTTTCCTTTTGCAGCTGTTTAAGCAAGTTTACAACCTGGGCTTGGATCGATACGTCCAAAGCTGAAATCGGCTCGTCCGCGATAATAAATTCAGGCTCAACAGCCAGTGCACGAGCAATGCCGATACGCTGCCTTTGACCGCCGGAAAATTCATGCGGGTAACGGCTTGCATGCTCACGGTTCAAACCTACTGTTTCAAGCAAATCATACACACGCTTCATGCGATCTTCTCTGTTCTTCGCAAGACCGTGAATGTCAATTCCTTCTGCGATGATATCTGCAACTGTCATACGCGGATTTAAGGATGCATATGGATCTTGGAAGATCATTTGCATTTTGCGGTTAAATTTCTTTAACTCTGTTCTTGATTTTTTGCCGTGTACGTTTTCGCCGTTGAACAAAACCTCTCCGGCGGTTGCATCGTACAGGCGGATAATTGTGCGGCCTGTTGTAGACTTACCGGAACCGGATTCTCCTACAAGACCGAACGTTTCTCCTTTAAAGATGTCGAACGAAACATCGTCAATAGCTTTTACAACGCCGCCGCCAACTTTAAAGTATTGCTTTACGTTTTTAATTTCAATTAACTTTTCGCGCTTATCGGCCATTTCGCACACCTGCTTTCATTTGGCGAATACGATTTTGTACGATTTCAGGAGGCTCTACGTTTGGCGCATTTTCATGAAGCAGCCACGTTGCCGCATAGTGTGTTTCGCTCACCTTAAACATTGGCGGCTCCATTTCAAAATCAATCTTTAGCGCACGAGGGTTCCGTGCTGCAAAAGCATCGCCCTTCGGCGGCCTAATCAAGTCTGGAGGAGAACCAGAAATCGCATACAGCTCTTCATCTTTGCCGTCTAAGCTTGGCATGGATGCCAATAGTCCCCATGTATACGGATGCTTAGGATTGTAGAAAATTTCGTCAACCGTTCCGATTTCTACAATTTTCCCTGCATACATTACTGCAACGCGGTCAGCCACGTTTGCAACTACACCAAGGTCATGCGTAATGAAAATAATTGCTGCTTCTGTTTTTTGCTGAATATCCTTCATAAGCTCTAAAATTTGCGCTTGAATCGTTACGTCAAGAGCTGTCGTCGGTTCATCAGCAATCAATAATTTCGGGTTACAAGCAAGTGCCATCGCAATTACAACACGCTGTCTCATACCGCCGGAAAATTGGTGCGGATATTGCTTCAAACGAGCTTCAGGATTCGGAATGCCTACAAGGTCAATCAGCTCAATCGCTACTTTGCGAGCGTCTGCTTTGCTCATCTTTTGATGCTTGATCAAACCTTCCATAATTTGATTGCCGATTGTCATCGTCGGATTCAAAGATGTCATCGGATCTTGGAAGATCATAGAGATTTCTTTTCCGCGGATTTGCTGCATTTCCTTCTCTGGCAGCTTTGCAAGGTCACGGCCTTCAAATAAGATTTCGCCGCCTTTAATACGTCCCGGCGGATTTGGGATCAGCCCCATCAGCGCTTTAGAGGTTACTGATTTACCGGAACCTGATTCCCCTACGATTGCTATAGTTTCTCCCTTTTTCAAGTCAAAGCTGACACCGCGCACTGCAAACACCTCACCGGCATGCGTTTCAAAGGAGATTTGCAAATCTTTAACTTCCAATAGTTTTTCCATATATTTCTCTCCTTTCTGATTTACTTACGCATTTTCGGATCTAGTGCATCACGCAATCCGTCTGCCAATAAGTTCAAGCTTAAGATTAATGAACTGATGACTGCCGCAGGAATGAACATCACGTGCGGATATGTTTGAATGGATTTATATCCGTCACTTACGAGAGATCCTAGAGACGCGAACGGCGGACGAATACCAAGACCGATAAAGCTTAGGAATGCTTCAGTGAAAATTGCTGCAGGAATTGTGAACATTGCCATTACAATAATTGGTCCCATTACATTTGGAATCAAATGCTTTGCTATCAGCTTTCCGTTAGATGCGCCAAGCGTACGGGAAGCCAATACATATTCTTGGTTTTTCAGCTTTAATACTTGACCGCGCACAATCCGCGACATGTTGATCCAGCCGGTAATTACCAATGCTAAAGAAATAGAGATAACCCCAGGCTCTAGAATGATAACGAAAAGAATAACGATAATTAAGAACGGAATACCATTTAATATTTCAGCGATACGCTGCATAATATTGTCGACACGGCCGCCGTAGAATCCGGAAACCCCTCCGTATGTAACACCGATAATCATATCAATTAAAGCTGCTAGCAAACCAATATAGAGGGAAATGCGCGTACCTTCCCAAGTTCTTGTCCAAAGATCGCGGCCCAAGTCATCTGTACCGAACCAGAAGTTCTCTTTAATATCACGCTTCTTATATTGATCTACACCGTACTGGTCCGTACCGTTAAACGGCAGCCAAGAAATTTGCTCCAATACTGGAATTTTTGGAGGAAGCTTTGCACGGTTTAAATCTTGGTCTTTAAAGGAGTATTTGCTCATAGAAGGACCAAAAGCTGCAAAGAATATAACTATAATCAACATGATTAATCCGGCAATAGCGCCTTTATTTTGGAATAGACGTCTTTTTACATCCTGCCAATACGTCAAGCTTGGGCGGACAATTTTCTCGTTCTCTCCCGCGTTTCTATCAGCAGGCTGAAACAAATCTGGAGACAGGTTAACTTGTTTTTCTTTCATTATTCCCATTATTTCTTCCCTCCCGCTAAACGAATGCGCGGATCAACTACTCCATACAGCAAGTCTACAATAAAGATTACGATAACAAACAGTGCGCTGTAGAAAATAGTCGTTCCCATAATAACTGTATAGTCATTCAATCCAATAGAGGTGACGAACTGTTCCCCAAGACCTGGAACAGAGAAAATACGTTCAATAACGAGTGTTCCCGTCATTAAGTTAACGGCCATAGGACCAAGAATTGTGATAACAGGAATTAATGCGTTACGCAATGCGTGTTTGATGATAATGCCTAATTGGCTTACCCCTTTTGCTTTCGCTGTTAAAATATACTCAGAATTCATAACCTCAAGCAGTTCTGTACGTGCAAAACGAGCGATATTTGCAGTTACAAACACCGAAAGGGCGATTGTCGGAAGAATGGTATAGGAGAATCCCTTCCAGAATGCTACAGGCAGCCAGCCTAACTTAACGCCCACATAATATTGCAAAAGAGCGGCGAATACGAAAGACGGTACGGAAATACCGATTACGGAAACGACTGTTGCACCATAGTCGACCCACGTATTATTTCTAAGTGCAGCAACAATACCTAGCAGCAAACCTACAAATGTCCCCAGTACTAAAGCTTGGAAACCTAATTGGGCAGACGGCCCAATACGAGTTCCAATCATTTCTGTTACAGGACGATTGTCATATTTAAAAGATATGCCTAAATCACCTTGCACCAAATTGGACATGTAATGAGCATACTGTACAGGTACAGGGTCATTCAGTCCATATTTTTCCAATATTATCTCTCTTTGCTCCGGTGTCAGCTTCTCTTGGTTTTGCAGTGGAGAACCTGGCAATAACTTCATTAAAAAGAACGTGAATGTTGTAATCAAAAACAAAGTGATAATCATGTAAACGAAACGTTGTAATGTATAACGTCCCACACCAGCACCCCCTCATATTTTACGAAATGTTCTAACAACTTTTCAAAAAAACACCTTTGCTTATATGTAGTAAAAGAAGAGTACATGTCTTCCTGAGACATATACCTACTTGAACTGCTCAAAGTTTAGTATTTTCTTACTTTTTAATATTATCCCACTTAAACTGCTGAAAGTTCAGTATTTTCTTACTATTTAACATGAGCCTACTTGAAGCTGAAGTCTCCGCCGAATTTATGCTCAATAACTCCCTTAACATAATCCTTTTGTAAATACGCTCTTCCGCATTGAATTACAGGAGCAATCGCTGCGTCTTCAAACAGAATTTTTTCAGCTTTTAGCATGTCGTTCCAACGAGTCTGTAAATCAGACGTATCTGTTGTTTTCGCTTTCTTAATTAGATCATCGTATTTGAGGTTAGAATAGCTCATTTGGTTATAAGAGCTGTTTGTTACAAACATGTCCGCGAATATCATCGGATCCGGATGATCAGGATTCCAGCCCGTTAATGCCATATCGTATCGTCCGCTAGACTCAAGCAACAGCTTTTGTGCAAATAGCTGTTGCTTGATTGCTACAGTTAAGCCAGGTAAGTTCTTTTCAAGCTGCTCTTCAATTTTTTTAATTTTCTTAAAATTACCATTACCATAGTTTGGAAATACTGTCAACTCCAGCTTCTTTCTTACCAGCTTCCCACAATTTTTGTGCTTCTTTGACATTTATTTTCACAAATTTACCATTCGCTTCGCGGAAGTCTTTTTTGTCCGGACCTGCTACGAAACCTTTTGGCATTAATCCGTAGCACCGATAGAACCGCTGTTCAGAAGTACGTTTTCGATTCCTTCCTTATAATGGATAGAACGTTGGAAATACAGTTAAGCTTACGAAATACGGTACTGCCGTTTCAAGCTCAATTTCCAATATGTAGTCATCCACTGTTTTTACACCAAGCTGACCGGCCGGCACTTCACCTTTGTTTGTCTTCTCTGTATTTTTTACGTCGAACATAATGTAAGCGCATTCATGATTTAATGCATGCTGCCAAACATACACGAAATTTTTCGCTGTTACCAGGGCGCCGTTAGACCATTTCGCATCTTCGTGAAGCTTGAATACATACTTCTTTTCATCTTCGAGCTTCTCGTAAGATTTTGCAACGGCCGGAACTGGCTTATCATCTTTGTCGAGCGTGTAAAGATCTTCCATCGTGTTGTTCAAGCTTAAAGGAAACAGCGCATAAATGTTAAAAATGCAGAAATGACAAAGCTGGCGAAATTTGTCGCTTGGTTCCTACAATTTCAATTATACATATAATCAGACAATTGTGAACATAGTTTTTTTAGTTTTTATTAAAATTTTTTAGATATAATTATTTTTTTTAGTTTTTCCAAAAAATTCATTTTCATATTTTAAGATAAATAAGTAGATAAAAATACAGCAAAGTGCATAATATTACTGCTTTTTTCATGTAGTGCTGCTTACGAAATTTATAGTATAATATGTACAATGATTTTCCAGCATATCGGAGGTAGAAGCTTTTGAACAGCAACGTTTCTTTGCTTGGAATTATGACAGGAATAGGAATTGCAGCTTCAGCAGCGCTTGCTTTTCTCGTCAATCCCAGTAGTTTTTTGTTGAAATTTGTCGATTTTATGTTTTTAATTTCTCTTCCTTTCGTTATAGTCGGCGGCTTTTTATTTATAATCGAACGGGGCGCATTTAATATTACGCGCTATGCATTTCGAAAGACATTTAATAAAAAAGAAGCTTCTCTTATCGAAGAAGAGGAAGAGCAGCCGCTGGATAATAAAGAGCTGTTATACCGCACCTATTCGTTTCGTCTGACATATCCTATTTTGCTTACAGGAATTGTACTTGCGGTTATCTCCACGATTATGAGTGTTACAGTTTTTGTGTAGCTTGCATTCATTTTGGGAATTTTGCTATAATGTGTTTTAACATACTTTATATTGTGCGATGAAAAAGAAGAGTACATATTGAGGCGGTTTCAGAGAGCTTGTGGGTGGTGCGAACAAGTACTTGCGCAATATGGAATGGGCTTTTGAGCACCAAACCGAACTGACAGTAGGCTTTGGCGTTTCGTCCGACGTTAATGGATTAGAAGTAAGAGATTTTGCTTATGCAAAATAATTAGGGTGGCACCGCGGTCCATTCGTCCCTATGTTCAGGGAGGAATGGGCTTTTTATTATGTTGTTAGGAGGAATTACAATGGCAGTTATCTTTTCAGGCATTCAGCCAAGCGGAACAATTACCATCGGCAATTACTTAGGAGCTATGAAACAATTTACCGAGCTGCAGGAGGAGCATGATTGCTACTTCTGCATCGTGAACCAGCACGCCATTACTGTAGCGCAAGACCCAATCGAATTGCGTAAAAATATTCGCAGCTTAGCTGCTTTATATCTTGCATGCGGCATCGATCCTGATAAATCCACTTTGTTTGTCCAGTCTGAAGTACCGGCGCACGGTCAGCTCGGATGGATTATGCAATGCATCACATACATCGGCGAATTAGAGCGCATGACACAATTCAAAGATAAATCTAAAGGCAAAGAGGCTGTTTCAGCAGGTCTCCTTACCTATCCGCCTCTTATGGCCGCGGACATTTTACTTTATAACACGGAGATTGTTCCTGTAGGCGACGATCAAAAGCAGCACATCGAACTTACCCGCGACTTGGCTGAGCGCTTCAACAACCGCTTCCGCGAAGTGTTCACAATTCCGGAAATCCGTATTCCAAAGGTTGGCGCGCGCGTAATGTCATTAACTGAGCCAACGAAAAAAATGAGCAAATCCGATCCAAATGTAAAATCTATGATCAGCTTGCTTGATGAACCGAAAACAATTGAAAAGAAAATTAAAAGCGCCGTTACCGATTCTGATGGTATCGTAAAATACGATAAAGAAAACAAGCCAGGCGTTTCTAACCTTCTTACCATTTACTCTTCCTTATCTGAAAAAACGATTGAGGAGCTGGAGGCACATTACGCTGGCAAAGGCTACGGCGAGTTTAAATCCGATTTGGCTCAAGTCGTTGTAGATGCATTAAAACCAATCCAAGATCGCTACCACGAGCTGATCAAGTCTCCTGAACTCGATGATATTTTAGATAAAGGGGCAGAAAAAGCAAACCGCGTTGCAATGAAGCAGCTACGCAAAGTAGAGAATGCAATGGGATTAAGCCGGAAGCGTAGATAATCACGAAAAGCGGAATCGACCCGCTTAGCTCCCTCGTCAAAATGTTCTTCACCATCAAAGCCGCTTTTTGGCTTTGTATGGGGAAGGTTATTTTGGCGTTGGGAGCTGGCCAATGGAGCTGGACATCACGAAAAGCGGAATCGGCTCGTTCAGTTCCCCTCACTTTCTATCTTTTAAAAAGATGAGCATTTGTATGCTCATCTTTTTTGTACACAGAAAAAGGAACTCCTCAAAAGAGCTCCTTTTTACCTAGTTGACTTTCTGTTCTTTTTCAATCTCCCACAGCTTTTCAAAAAAAGGTTGTCCTTTTACGAGCCGTTCGCAAAGATTTTCGTGCTTTTCCGTCCAGCCATATTTCGTTTCTTCGTACAGACGTCTCCAAACATCCTCAAACGGCATGTTCTGAACATCTTGATAAGCGCCTGGCTCCCACTCTGTGTACCAGTAACGGATTTCAGAAGGATTTCTTGTTGTATGTAATTGATCCAGTGCCATAAATAGCAATTGCTTCAGCTGTCTTTCTTTTCGTGTTAACCCGCTCATCATGTATGGCGAAGGAGAAAGAATGTGGTGTTCTTTCTTCTCCAACACGGAGCGAAGTTCATAGTGTTCAGTTTGGGCATTCTCAATCATTTCATATACCATTTGTTCTTGCCGAGGAATAAGTCTGCTTTTGCGAATCGGTATATTATATCCAATTGTGTCGACCGCGAGAATGCCTTTGCCGTCTGAAACAACAAAGCAATAATCAAGTTGAAGACGCTCATGATTCTTGCGGATATATGCCTTTTGATGTACGTCTTCCAATAATTTGGCCGGAAGCTCCAACAGCTCATTTTCAATATAATGGTACAGGATGGAATCTACCTTTAATAAAGGAACTTGGTCTAACAGTTCAATTGTGTCATCCTTACGCCATTCGTAAAAATGGCAGACATTATAACCATTCTCTTCACCTTCAAACCAATTTACCCATACATCATGCAGATACAACATGTCTTACCCCTCACTTCACAACTGTTTGTAGATATCAGTATGGTCACGCTCTGGGAAGTTTATTCCACAGAAGAGAATATATTCATCTTACTTACTTATATTTTCTTCATTTCTCTTCATTTTCATGCTTAGAATCTCTTACTTTTATATGAAATCTTATGACACCAAACTCCAAATATGTATAAGAACCGCTTATCACGTATGATTAGCGGCAAAGGATACAGCATATTTTAAAATATCCCGCGATTTCATGTTTAAAAGTTTCTTCGTTTGAAAGTTCGTATGTTTGATACAATCGCTTACGATATGATAGCCAACGCAATATCCGAGCATTTTCGGATAAAAACGCAAGCCGTTCAGCAGCTCTTCATGCTTTCTCGTCCCTTTTTTGCAATCTTTATCATCAGCTAGAAACCGATGCCAAAGATAGATTGCTTCTTTTTTCGTATAATATCGAACCCAGGCTGCATGATAGGTTTCTGTATGACGCTCTGCAACTGCTGCTTCCGCCAACCCCTCTAAAATAACAGTATCAAGCAAAGTATATTCTTTTTCTTTCTTGCGCAGCACATGCAGGCGGCTTACATGATGATATTCGTGTGTTAACATCGCTTTCAGCTCTTTAATGGAATTTTGACTGGACACAAACAAGAAAATGCATGTATTGAAGGCGAGACCGGCTTTCCCGTTATATTCACGCTGCATATATCTGTTATGTGAATCGGAAGGCAAAATGAATACAGGTACATCAGGTCCATTGAACCAGCTGCGCAGTTCACTATATTCCCGCTTCAATTCTTTCCATATGTTTTGCTGATGGAGCTTTTTGACCTCTTCTATTCCGTTTCTGACAGGACGGTACATCCCTCTGGATAAAAGATAATCATACGTGGCAGCTGGCGAGAGCGATATATGTTTTTTAAAGTTTCTGCAAATCTCTTCAGGATCTTTATAATGTTCTTTCAGCCAAGTGTAGGTATCGACAATTCCCATGCTATCCCCCTTTTGACCCCGTTCTGACCGTCCGATTTTAATGCATGCAAGTGGCAGAACGGACACTGGGAGTCCGATTAGTTCGACTGGCATTAGCGAGCCCCCCCGCTAATGAAGTTTCACCTTATACATATGCCAACCGAAAGGAGAATGATTCAATATAAATAAAAAAACGTGCAGATATCTGCACGTTTACTCGTATTTCTTGAATACCAATGCGGCATTATGTCCGCCAAACCCTAAGGAGTTGCTCAATACCGCGCGTACCTCCTGCTTTCTTGCACTGTTTGGAACATAATCCAAATCACATTCCGGATCTGGTGTTTCATAGTTAATTGTCGGCGGGATAACACCATCTGTAATAGCTTTAATAGAGAAGATTGCCTCTACGGCACCTGCTGCTCCAAGCAAGTGGCCCGTCATCGATTTTGTAGAGCTGACCGCTACTTTGTAAGCATGCTCACCGAATACTTCTTTAATCGCCATTGTTTCATATTTTTCGTTTGCTTCCGTACTTGTTCCATGAGCGTTAATGTAATCCACATCATTAGGCTTCAATCCGGCATCGTCCAATGCTTGGCGCATCGCACGCACGCCGCCTTCTCCGCCTGGTGCAGGCAGTGTAATGTGGAATGCATCTCCTGTCGCACCGTAACCTACGATTTCCGCATAAATGTGGGCTCCGCGCTGCAGGGCATGTTCTAACTCTTCCAAAATGAGAATGCCCGCTCCTTCTCCCATGACGAAGCCGCTGCGGTTCTTGTCAAACGGACGGCATGCCGTTTTTGGATCTTCATTGAAGGATAACGCTTTTGCAGAGCTGAAACCAGCAAACGCCATATGCGATAGAGGTGCTTCCGCTCCTCCTGTTACCATCGCGACTGCATCGCCGCGCTGAATTACTTTAAAAGCGTCTCCAATTGAATTTGCTCCAGATGCACACGCTGTTACTGAACAGGAATTGATTCCTTTCGCTCCTAATGCGATGGACACTTGACCTGCCGCCATATCCGGAATCATCATCGGTACGAAGAATGGGCTCACGCGTCGAGGTCCTTTTTCCAGCAAAATGCGATGCTGTTCTTCAAATGTTTCCATACCGCCGATTCCAGAACCGACCCATACGCCAATTTTAGGCGCGTTTTCTTCTGTAATTTCCAATTTCGCATCCTGTACTGCCATTTTAGCAGCCGCTACCGCATATTGTGTGAAGCGGTCCATTTTACGTGCCTCTTTTTTGTCTACATACTCTTCCACGTTAAAATCACGAATCTCAGCCGCAACCTTTGCCGGATATTGCTCCGGATCTAAGCGTGTAAGACGTCCTATACCGGACACGCCGTTTACGACACTCTGCCAAGACTCTTCTGCATTCTTTCCTACTGGAGTAATAGCTCCCAATCCTGTAACTACAACACGCTTTTTTTCCATCACTCTCAACTCTCCTTTACAATCTTATCTGCCCCAGCGAAGAGCTACCGCTCCCCAAGTTAATCCGCCGCCGAATCCCACAAGAACGACGATATCATCGTCTTTGATTCGTCCGTTTCTCTGCTCTTCTGCAAGTGCAAGCGGGATGGATGATGCGGATGTATTGCCAAACTTCGCAATCGTCTTACTCATTTTTTCTTCTGGTAAATCCAGGCGTTGTCTCGCCGATTCCATGATACGGATATTTGCTTGATGCGGCACAAGGAAATCTACATCTTCTTTTGTAAGTCCCGCTTTCTCCAATACGCGGACAGAAGAATCCCCCATTTTTCGCACTGCGAATTTAAAGACCTCTCTACCGTTCATGCTAATGAACTCGTCTTGATATAAGTGAATTCCGCCTGTTCCATCTGCACCAAGCTCGAATGATAAAATACCTCTCCCTTCCGAAACAGGTCCCATTACCGCAGCTCCAGCTCCGTCGCCGAATAGCACCGCTGTATTTCGGTCACTCCAATCGGTAATCTTAGATAGTTTGTCACTTCCTATTACTAGGATATACTTATAAGCACCCGTTTGGATAAATTGCTGTGCCGTAATCATTCCGTACATAAAGCCGGCACAGGCTGCGCTAACATCCATCGCTGCTGCATGCTTTGCCCCAAGCTGTTCCTGAACCATGCATGATACAGTCGGAAACGGACGGTCAGGCGTTACCGTCGCAACTAAAATTAATTCGATTTGCTCAGCACTAATTCCTGCATCACGAATCGCTTCTCTTGCTGCCTCAACCGCCATATGAGACGTATTCATATCATCTGCAGCAATGCGGCGCTCCTCTATTCCAGTCCTAGTCCGAATCCACTCATCTGATGTATCTACGATTTTTTCTAAGTCTTGATTGGTTACGATTTTTTCCGGTACGTATCTCCCAATTCCTAAAATGCCCGCATTCACACGGCATCCCTCCACTTTATATCAATTATTATGACTTGGTACTAATATTATCGCATGATTCTCCATTTGTCTATATGAATGAGAATGAAAAAGCCGGCATATTTGCCGACTTCATTCTTCCTTCTCTGTCAAAGCTTCTTCTCTTCCCAGCTCATATGCATCATTCATTACCTTCATTAGCAGTTCGAGAACAGGCTGTGCTTTCGCCATATCCACCTCTACGCCGCTGCCTTCTAATACAGCTTTCGCTTCCGGTAAATACTGCAGAGCGATTTGCAGAAATTGCATGTTTTTTTGCGGATTCATGATTTATCTTCCTTTCGTGCTCGTTTCTCTTCATATTATACCAGACACTGCATATTTATGTTGAGCATTATATCGGAAGAAAAAACGTTCGATTCTTTTTAAATCGACGTAGAGCATCTGCAAAGTATAGTAGCGATCCAAGCCTTTAAGGCGCTTTCTCATGTGTCTTTTTACTAATCATTTAGGCTTGTGTTATATACTGCGAACAGAAGGAAGGAATGGAAAGCATTGGCGCGGAATTTTATACTTATCTAAAAAAAGAAGCAGCGAGTGCTTCCTTCCTTTATCCTATATATAATGCCTGATATTTCTTCATATGAAGCATTTGCTGCTGCAATCCCTCTTTCAAGGAGTATTTCGGCTGAAATGGATAGCGAGGAACGCTCTTTTTTTCTATTTGTTTTCCTCGAATCACAATCTTATTGCTCCCGTTCAATAAAGCTACGCCTTTATGCCACAATCCCGTTTCTCCGCTTCCTATATAATAGGCGCCCGTCTGCTTCTTTTTTCCGAATTCATATAGGCATTCCGCCACGTCCGTCACATATAGAATGTCCTCATTGTTTTCTTTCACTTCAATATTTACATCGCGCTGCATCATCTCGGTTAAAATTAATTGATGGTATGTCATAAAGTCAGGCTGCCATGGGCCATATACAGCAGGCACCTGCAAGATTGCGCAATCTCCTCCGGACGTTTCAGCCAGCTTCTCCATCTCATAAAAAAAGCTTCCATTTCCGGTTCCTTCTACACCCTTTTCGTCATAAAAGCGCGCTGTTGCTGCGCTTGCAGAGGATAATAAAACAAAGCGTTTGCCATGCTTTTTACAAAGCGACAACGTACGCTGCAAGTATGAATGGACAGTTTTTTGGTTTAGGATTTCTGTATATTGGTTGGGCTCGCATAAGCAAAAATACACAACATTAAACTCACGCATCTCCTTCCAAGCTTCCCGTTCCTCCAGCGAACGATACGCAAATCCGGCATGACGGCCGATCAGCAGCAGCTTTTCTTCGTTCATTTCAGACGGACGGAACAAATCATCTGTATCAAAAGCCAGTACCTCTGCCTCCTCTGTCAGCAGCTTCTGCACGAGATGATAACCGATAAATGTCAATGCGCCGATTACAACCGCTCCTCTCATCCTTTATCCCCCCTGTTGTATGTACACCAGCTTCCTATGTATTAGGAAGCTAGTCATAAATACGTTTCATACTTTTTAAAAAACTGACTGATAGAACCTGTCATTTTATATTTATTGTCCTGCAAGTGAAACGAAAGCGAAATGGGATTCCCTTCTTTTTGCCTCTTCTGTTCATATTCCCGATAAATTAACTTTCGTTCTTTGCGCTCATGGATGGGAATAAACATTTTTACTGGGACAGAAGACGCATATCGGTGAAATGATTTTTGCACGGTTGCCTGCCGAATCTTTTCTTCCGTTGTTTCATATGCTATCTGCAATTCGCGCATCAGCCGTTTATAGAAAAATTTATGTTCCTTTTCAAGCTCCAGATGAGCAGATAAATCCAAACATGGATTGAACATAACAGACGAACGCACCAATTCCGGCATACTGTGCATGATTTCCAGGGCAACGAGAGCGCCCATCCCCTCTGCTATCATATGAATCTTTTCATTTAAAATTTCCTTTTTCATCACAATATGATACAACCGCTTTGCTAACTGAACAGCTTTCTCCGAGCCCCAGTGCCGGCCGTACAGATTGGAAGAAAAAATGGTATAACCCTGCTTGCGCAAATCCTCCAGCATCTGTGCCTTGCCGATATGCTGCATCCACAAACTTGTACCATTCTCAACAAAATAATTATAGTCCCCTAATACCAATACTCCGAATCCATTCGGCTTTTCTGGCAGATGAATGACGCACGGCTCTTGTTCCAGATAAAAGAAACGTTCCATTATACACATATCTCCCCCGCCCTAATGCCAACATGAAATACATTCTTCTATAATGTATGTGAAAAGGCGGAATTTGCCCTAGTACGCAAAAATATTTTCTATATTCCCCCGGTCTTTGTGTTACAATAGGGGGGAATTGAACAATAAGGGTGTGAAAAGCATGCGTTTCATTTGGACATTCATCTGGTCATTTTTCCTCATGCAAATGGCTAGTTACGTAATCGGTGCCATGACAGGCACTACATACGACTTCGTACAAGCTACAATGCTATCAGTTGTTATGAGCGTCTTGGTAATCGTTATCTCCGCTGTACTACCGAACGAACCTGTAGAGCAACATCACTAAGAAGAAGCTGTCAAGAGGACAGCTTCTTTTCGTTTATAAGAGGAATGAAAAAAATCCTTTCTTTTTAGATTGGTGTAGCGAATCCGCCGAGCATAATAACGGTCAAATCCCTTCAGACGCTTTTCCCTGTGTCTAAAAAAAGAGGCCCCATATTAATGAGACCTCTTGCATCTTATACAGTTTTCACGACAAGCTCCCCGTTTTCCGCATCAACCGCAACCGTACTATTGTCCCGAATCGTTCCGGCAATCAATGCTCGTGCCAGCTTCGTTTCAATTTGCCGCTGGATATATCGCTTCAACGGCCGAGCGCCGTATGCCGGGTCAAATCCTGCTTCCGCCACAAATGTCTTGGCTTCATCTGTCAAACGAAGCGTAATGTGCCGTTCTGTAAGACGCCCTTGCAGTTCACTCATAATTTTGTCAACAATGCGAGTAATTTCTTTCGTCGTTAACGGCTTGAACAAAATGATTTCATCCACGCGGTTCAGAAACTCCGGACGGAAATGGCCGCGAAGCTGGCTCATCACTTGTTCGCGTGCTTCTTCTTTTATGCTTCCATCTTCGTCTAATCCCTCTAACAAGTAGTGAGAACCAATATTGGACGTCATGATAATGACCGTATTCTTAAAATCCACTGTTCTGCCCTGTGAGTCAGTTACACGGCCGTCGTCGAGCATTTGCAGTAAAATGTTAAATACTTCCGGATGCGCTTTTTCAATCTCATCAAGCAAAATCACAGAGTACGGCTTGCGGCGGACTGCTTCCGTCAGCTGTCCTCCTTCTTCGTATCCCACGTATCCAGGAGGCGCACCGATTAAACGAGACACCGCATGCTTCTCCATATACTCAGACATGTCGATGCGGATGATTTGCTCTTCGCTGTCAAACAGCGATTGGGCTAGTGTTTTCGCGAGCTCCGTCTTTCCGACGCCTGTAGGACCGAGGAAAATAAATGAACCGATTGGACGGTTCGGGTCTTTGATGCCGGCCCGTGCCCGCAGAACTGCATCCGCGACAAGCTGTACAGCTTCTTCTTGTCCCACGACACGGTCAGATAAAATTTGTTCCAAGCGAAGAAGCTTTTCCCGCTCTCCTTCGACAAGCTTCGTGACTGGAATACCGGTCCATCTTGATACGATGCTTGCGATTTCCTCTTCCGTTACTTCTTCGCGGAGAAGACGATTCTCGCTTTGCTTTTGCATCGTTTCTTCTTCCGCTTGCTTCAACTCTTTTTCAAGCGCAGGAATCCGTCCGTGGCGAAGCTCAGCCGCTTTGTTCAAATCGTAATTCCCTTCAGCTTCTTCCAGTTCACGGCGCAAACGTTCTAATTGCTCGCGCAAACCGCGCACTGTTTGAATTTCTTCTTTTTCCTGCTGCCACTGCGCCCGCATCGTATGCGCTTTGTCCTTCAATTCCGCCAATTCGCGCTGCAAGGTTTGCAGGCGCAGCTTGCTTGCCTCGTCCGTTTCCTTGCTTAACGCCGCTTCTTCAATTTCAAGCTGCATCATGCGGCGCGTAACTTCATCCAGTTCCGTCGGCAGCGAATCGATTTCTGTACGTATAGTTGCACATGCTTCATCAACTAAGTCAATCGCCTTATCCGGCAGAAAACGGTCCGAAATATATCTATCGGATAATGTTGCCGCTGCAACGATAGCACGGTCATGAATATTGACACCATGATGAATTTCAAACCGTTCCTTTAAACCGCGCAAAATCGAAACCGTATCTTCGACTGTCGGCTCCTCTACTAATACTTGCTGGAAACGGCGTTCTAATGCCGGATCTTTCTCGATATATTTTCTGTATTCATCAAGCGTGGTTGCCCCAATGCAATGCAGCTCGCCGCGCGCCAGCATCGGCTTCAGCATATTGCCGGCATCCATGGCTCCTTCCGTTTTTCCGGCACCAACAATCGTATGCAGTTCGTCAATGAACAGAAGAATGCGACCTTCGCTCTTTTTCACTTCATTTAATACAGCCTGCAGACGTTCCTCAAATTCCCCGTGGAACTTTGCACCTGCGATAAGAGAACCTATATCGAGGGAAAAAACGGTTTTATCCTTCAGCCCCTCCGGCACATCCTTGCGAACAATACGCTGTGCCAAACCTTCCACGATGGCAGTTTTACCGACACCCGGTTCACCGATCAGCACCGGATTGTTTTTCGTTTTACGTGATAAAATGCGAATCACTCGACGGATTTCACTGTCTCGTCCGATAACCGGATCAATTTTGCCTTGGCGCACCTCTTGCACGAGGTCACGCCCATATTTTTGCAGCGCTTCATAAGTAGCTTCCGGATTTTGACTCGTCACGCGCTGATTCCCCCTTACTTCCATTAATGCACGAAGCAAATGCTCCTTTTGTATATGATGCTTTGCAAGCAGCCTTCCAATGTCGCTTCCAGGTTTTTCATCGCACACCGCAAGCAGGACATGCTCAATTGATAAATAGTCATCTTTTAAGCGTTTCTTTTCTTCCTCTGCTCTCACGAATAACTGCCCGAGAGCAGACGTAATATATATCTTGCCGGCTTCTGCGCCGCTGCCCGTCACTTTCGGTTTTTTATCCAAAAGCAACTGCACATCTTCAAAAAAGCGTGTTGCGTCTATGTTTAATTTCTGCAGAATTCTTCTTGTTAACCCATCTTCTTGCTCAAGCAATGCCGAAAGAACGTGAATCGTGTCCACCTCTTGATGCTGGTGAGACGTCGCAATTGACTGCGCTCTTGAAACGGCTTCCTGTGTCTTTTGCGTCATTTGATTCAAATCCATCTTTTTTCCCTTCCTTCACTAACTTTGACTTTTTTTGACCTTTAGTTATATTATATACAAAATTTGTTATTTTACAAACGAAAAGCGCAGCCGGCTTGCCCTGGTGCAGAACCTAAGGTTCTCCGCCCTAAAAAGCGCTTTTTGCTTTTTTGCGGCGGAGGTTCTTAGGTGGCAGCACCTAGCCGGTGGAGCTAGACACCAACGAAAAGCGTAGCCGCCGACGTGCAGAAGCGCTCAAACCTTTGTAGTGGTTCATGCAAGGGTGTAAACCAGAGCGAAGAAGCATGCAATACTCCCTTTTGGCTGCACATAGCACACGGACATGTCGAAATTATCATTCACTCATATACAAAAACGTCTCCTAAGAGAAGACGCTGAAAAAGTCTGTTTAAAGAGAAAAAGAAGCTAATCACCTATTATATATAGATGGTTAACTTCTTTTCATTTTCTGTATGTTGATGAAAATCCCCATTCTTTACTCAAAGCAGATACTTTTTCAGCAGCCTCCCCCTAAGGAGACGTTTTTTTATTTGAATTTGCTCTTATATGTCCATTGACGATTATGATTGGACGTGTCCGGAAACACATCGCCCGTATTTAGCTTGATCATTTTCGGTTTCTTTACCATGCTGCCGGTTTCGCCGATTTCCACGTATGTTCCATCGTTCGGCGCTTTTTGCCCTGGGCGGAATCGATGACTTTGACCCATGTGCGTCTCTCCTTCCAAGAAGTATTATACGCTTAGTGTGTCCCGCTTTTCTTGTTCAAAAGCTGTTATGTTTAGGAAATTGTGAGCGCTTCATATGCTGCGGCGAGCTCAATAAGATTGTTCATGCTGCCGATTGTAAACTGTTCTGTTGCATCGTAATGGTCTGCAGGCAATGACATGCGTACCGCGTTGCTCAAGCCCTTGGAGATGAACGGAAGCAAGAGATGACTCGGCCATCGTGAGCATCCCGCTGTTCATGCAGAAACTTGCATACGGCACCTGCTCCCTTTGCTTTAACAGCGTAAAAAACGTCTCAAGAATCGTTTCTCCCAATTCATCGTTCCCTCGTACGCGCGTACTCGAAGACACTAAAAGGACTTTGTTCTTCAAAACGTTCCCCTTCTTTTTCCGCAACGGGTAGACAGCAAAAGCATAAAAGGCGTAAGATGAAATTGTAAAAATATTTCAAACAAAAGGTGAAACTATGCGAAACCAACATTTAATTGCGGTAGATTTAGACGGCACGTTATTAAAGGACAATAAGACGATTTCCGCTCGAACAAAAGCTGCCCTGCAAAAAGCGCGGGCGCAAGGACACCTTGTTGCAATTTCAACGGGGCGTCCATATCGGGCAAGCAACGTATATTACCAAGAGCTGCAGCTCGATACACCGATAGTCAATTTCAACGGCGCATACGTTCATCATCCGTTAGACTCTTCTTGGGGAACATATCATACTCCTTTAGAATTAAAAACAGCAAAAGCAATTGTAGAAGCATGCGCCGGGTTCGGTGTGAAAAATGTATACGCGGAAGTGATTGATGACGTATATGTGCGGCAGATTGACGAGGGCATGAAGCATATCTTCCAGTTCGGTTCTCCTAAAGTGTATACAGGAGATTTATTGCATATTCTAGAGGACAGCCCGACATGCTTGCTCATTGATACAAATGAACATGAGGTAGAAGCAATTCGCCGGCATCTGACAGATGTACACGCAGAAGTAATCGATCACCGCCGCTGGGCTGCTCCGTGGCATATTATTGAAATTGTAAAAAGCGGCATGAATAAGGCTATTGGCTTACAAAAGCTGACTGACTATTATGGCATTCCCAAGGAACGCGTAATTGCGTTCGGCGATGAGGATAATGATTTTGAAATGATTGAATTTGCGGGACGCGGTGTTGCAATGGGCAACGCGATCGACCAGCTGAAGTCTCTTGCGAACGACGTGACTCTTTCCAATGAAGAAGATGGGATTGCGATTTATTTAGAGGAATTACTTGGCTTGTAATGCTTTCCACTTATACTCCCTTTTTAGCGGCACATACTATAGAAGACACAACAACGTGTCGCTTCAGCTTTCCTTATAAAAAAGGGGGAATACATGATGGGTAAGAAGAACAAATCGAAACGTTTTGTACAGCAAGGTTCCGATTCTGTGACGAAGCATGATCAACAATTCCCTTACCGGCTGACGCTGGCAGCAGCAGAGGCTCAAAAAGAACGAGATGACTCTTCTCTTGGAGGTATTTAATGGGCAACATGCTATTTCAACAAGCAAGAGATGCAGTGACACAAGCAGTGCAATGCTCTGACAGTGCCGAGCAGAAAAGCTTGACAGAAAAGGCGAAAAACGCTCTTTCTTCTGCATACGCAAACTCTTCCACTGCCGAGAAGACACAATTGCGTGAAATGCAGCAGGAGCTGCAGAGTATTTCAACCATAGAATAAGAAAAAACGAGAACCCTTTCAGGTTCTCGTTTTAATCTTTTCGGAACAAACCAAGCACACTTTCTGTATGTACAACATTCGTAAACGCGTTCGGATCTACTTCATGAATAATTCGCTGCAAATCATACAATTCATAACGGGTGATAACAATCATCAGCATTTCTTTGTTTTTATTCGTAAACGCACCTGTCGCAGGCAATGTAGTAATGCCCCTTACAAGATGCGAATGAACGGCTTTTCGCAATTCGACGCCTTTTTTTGTGACGATGAACGCAGTGAGTTTCACATGGCGTGTATGAATCGTGTCGATGACACGCGTGGATGCATATAATGATACAAGCGTGTACAATGCCTTCTCCCATCCGTATAAATAACCTGCTGTCAGAATGATAAAAGCATTGAATATAAAGAAATATGTACCAAGCGGTTTATCCTTAATACGCGACAAAATCATTGCCACAATATCCAATCCGCCTGTTGAAGCGCCCCATTTCAGCGTTAAACCAACTCCGATGGCTGCAATTACCCCGCCAAACACTGCATTTAAAATAATATCGGTCGATACGGTCTTAATAGGTATGATTTCCAGAAACAGCGTGGTAAAAGCGATGCTGATAAAGCTGAACAGCGTGAACGATTTTCCGACCTTTATCCACGCTAAAATAACAACAGGAATATTAAATATAATGTACAATATACCAGTTGAAATGCTGATCGCCGTAAAATCGCCGAGCACGCGTGACAAAAGCTGCGCCAAGCCGGCAAAGCCGCTTGCATATACGTTGGCCGGAATTAAAAACAAATTCATGGCAACGGCATTCAACACGCCTCCAAGCAGCACAATAAACAGCTTCTTCGCAAGCTCTGCATAGTTCAATTTAACATCCAAACTTACGTCCTCCTCCCACTGCCGCCTCTTCTTATACATAGTCTGTACGGAAACGGGGAAGCTAAACACAGAACCGTACAAGGAGGTATAAGTATGGCAAAGACAAGCGACAACGATAAAAAAGCAAAAGATAATAACGCAAAAAGGCATCAAAAAAATATGAAAGCAGCTGAGAATGCCCGCCGCGGCAAGAATTCTTATTCTGAGAAAACAGATCATTTATAAGAAGGACTTAGCACGGGAGAAGCCCGTGCTCATTTCTTTTTAGATGGCATAGTGTGCCTGCCAAGTTTAGCTGCGGTCAAAGCCTTCACGATGCCCTCTCCTATGTTTTTTGCTGAACACACAGGTTTATTCTTTTATATGTCATATACTGCACGCCTGATGTTTAAAAGAAGGAGCCGAAAACATCGCAAGCGCAACCATCCAAAATACAGCTATACATCCTCGGATGCCACATTGTTTATCACGCAAGAAAAAACCCTGCATCAGCAGGGTTTTTCTTATCTTTTAAAGTACGTCCAGCCCTCTTCTTGGTATACTTTCCCATCTTTCATAAGCTTGCCGAGAGCGCGCTTGAACGCTGCTTTGCTCATATTGAAGCGCTCTTGGATATCCTCTGGAAAACTTTTATCCCAATAAGGCATCGCTCCGCCGCGATCTTCCATATAGCTGTAAATCGTCTGCGAATCCTCGTCCATTCCTTCTTGTTTACGAGGCAGAAGCGAAACGTTGATAGTCCCGTCTTCCTTTACATTAATAATGCGGCCTGATACACGCTCGCCCATGCACGGCTCTGCTTTGCGCTCTGTATGATGAATAAAGCCGATAAAATGCTCGTCCGTGAAAATGGCAGAGCCCTCGTGCATCGTTTTATAAATACGGCCGCTTATATTTTTATTATGCATCGATTCAGTTGCAGCCACAGCCAATTCCTCAATCTCTTCATCCGCAGCTCGAATCGCTATTAAATTCCCTCTGCCTGTCGCCTTTAAGCGGCAGTACAGCTCATCTCCTTCATTCGGCCATACGCCTCTATATCCTGGCAGTTCGTCGTGCGGCATCAAAATATCCTTTGAGACGCCGATGTCGACAAATACGCCTGAACGAGGCATAACTTTTACAACCTTTGCCCAGTTATAATCCTCTGTCGTGATAAGCGGCGTTTTCATCGTAGATGTAAGACGTCCTTGATGATCGTAATACAAGAACACATCGATTGAATCTCCTTCTTCGATTTCGCCTGCCACTTCGTTTCTATGTAAAAACACTTCTTCTGTGCCGTATCCTACCATATAGCCGATTTCCGTTTCGCGGAGCACGGTCACCATTTGAATACTTCCTGGTTGCAGTATCATAGCTACATCCCTTTCTTAATTAAATATCCTCTTCCTAGTGTGCCAAACAACGAATCATTATAACATGTTTTTTCCTGCATTTGTCCATTTTACCAAATTTCCTTATAATGAAGATAGACAAGTTTGATGGAGGTGTCCTTATGTCAAAAGAAAGTTCATTTGATATTGTATCCAAAGTAGAAATGCCAGAGGTTACAAACGCGGTAAGTCTTGCCTTGAAGGAAATTCAAACCCGCTACGATTTTAAGGGAAGCAAAAGCAATATTTCCCTTGAAAAAGAAGAGCTTATTCTCGTTTCTGATGATGAATATAAGCTTGGTCAATTAAAGGATGTGCTGATCAGCAAGCTCGTGAAGCGCGGCATCCCTATTAAAAATATGGACTACGGCAAAATTGAAAATGCCTCAGGCGGAACAGTGCGCCAGCGCGCATCGTTGAAGCAAGGCATTGATAGAGATAACGCCAAGAAAATCAATAACATCATCAAAGATTTAAAGCTTAAAGTAAAAAGCCAAGTACAGGACGACCAAGTTCGTGTAACCGGCAAAAACCGTGATGATCTGCAAGCGGTCATTGCAGCAGTTCGCCAAGCTGATTTATCAGTTGATGTGCAATTTATTAACTATCGTTAACAAAAAAAGCGCCTCACGTGTGAGGCGCTTTTCTTATTGCTTGCTTTTCTTTGCTTCAGCAATTTCATCCACAAGCTTTTCTGCCGCTTTTCTATATAAATTGCTAATGTTGACAAGCGAGGCAATCAATAAAACTTTCTCTAGATATTCCGCATTTTCATCTTCCATCTTCACCGCTTCTTCATTTGCCCCTTTAGCCCGATCTTGTATATCCTCTTTGAAGCTCTCTACATTTTTAGTGAAGAGACTAAGGTAGCTATTATATAAAGCATCTAAATTGAAATTCCCTTCAAGTATCTTTTCGTTTATCCCGTCCAATACAGTCTTTATATCATTTATAGATAATGCACCTTTTAACTGATAAATGAAGCTGATTAAAATAAGATGCTCCTTCGAATACTTTTTATTTTTAATGGGAACAAGCAGCTTCCCTTTGGCATAGTTGTTAATCATCGTTTTTGTTAAAACCTTTTCATCTTCATTTCTTGTCGATTTGCCAAATTTGCTTTCGAATAACTGAATCACCTGATCCATGTACAAGTCTATTTTAGGGATATCTTCCAACCTAATGTTATTTTCCACGTTAAGCTGCTCGAGCATATCATCTAATTTTCCCACAGTAAAACACCTATTTCCTCATTTTATAGCATTTATTATAGCTTAGATAAATTCCTAAGTAAATATTGACTACATATCATTATACGTATAATATTATATGTAGTATCAATAACTACATATAATGGTTAAGGGGGATTTTTATGAAGTATTATATTCGGGAACCGATTAACGGACTTACACATTTAGCCGGCGCCATTTTATCCTTTGTCGCCCTGCTCGCTATGGTAATTAAAGCTTCCGTTACTACAGCATCCGCAGTTGCGATAACAGCTGTAATCATTTTTGGAGTAAGCATGATCCTTCTCTACTCTGCTTCCGCAACCTACCATATGGTAATCGCTAAAGATCATGTCATCGCATTTCTCAGACGCTTGGACCATTCCATGATTTTCGTGTTAATCGCGGGCTCCTATACGCCTTTTTGCCTGATTAGCTTAAACGGAACGACAGGATGGATCTTGTTTTCGACCGTAGTCTTTGTAGCTTTATGCGGAATCATTTTCAAGATGGTTTGGTTCGCTTGCCCAAGATGGCTGTCCACAGCCCTGTATATCGCGATGGGATGGATGATCGTTTTTGCCGCTTCACCGCTCGCTGCAGCTTTAAGCGCTAAAGGCCTGTTCCTATTAATGCTTGGCGGAATTTTCTATACAATCGGCGGAGTTATTTACGGGGTTAAGCCAAAATTTCTAGAATTCAAATATATGGGCTTCCATGAGATTTTTCATATATTCATCCTGCTTGGAAGCTTGGCTCATTTCTTATGTGTGTTTTTGTTTGTAATTGGATGAGGTTTATGAAAATAAGGTGCAGGGCAGAGATATGTATCTGCCTTGCACCTTAAAATACGTTTGAACTATTGATATGATCATGTTCCATATGAAATTCTGTTTCAATGATCTTCCACTTATCTACTTGAAATAATCGTTTTATAGCCTCACACCTTTTCCCTTATGACAAATGCAACCGATTGCGCTTTTATCGAGAAACAGCTATGTTAAAACGTACATAGCTGACCCCTATCAATTTGTTTGCATGTTTGCCGCTTTACAATCTTATACGGTACAACAATGCTTCTAGACGATTGCTGCGGAGACTCAACTTTTTCAATTAAGCTCTTGGCAGCTTCGAAGCCGAGCTGAAAAATACGGATATCCACAGAGGTTAACGGCGGGCAGGCAATTTCCGAGAAAATAACGTTGTTAAAGCTGATGACCGAGACGTCGTCAGGCACACTGTAGCCTTTTTCTGAAAGAGTGCTCAACACCCCGAGAGCCATTAAATCGTCCGTTACGACAATCGCTGTAGGAGGCTGTTCGTATGACATAAGCTGTTCGACAGCCTCCTGTCCTCCTTCTCGTAAAAACTCCATGTAGAAAACGTATTCTTCCGGCAATTGAAGATCGGCAAGCTTGATGGCCTCTTTAAAGCCCGTCAGCCGTTCTTTCGTTACCATAAGATCCGGACTTCCTCCGATAAAAGCAATTCGCTCATGACCGAGAGATTAAGTATTCGGTCACCTCTCGACCAGCCAAATAATTATCGTTATCAATATATGTAATCTCTTCGCTGGAATGGTGCGGCTTTCCAATCAAAACAAATGGAAAGCTTTGCGCTTCATTCGGACAGTTGTGAAGAATCAATTGCATGCTTTTCCAGAATGATTTATACGCACCCGCTTCATCTGTCCAATAGTTTACCCAGCTTCCCTCCGGTAAATAAACAATTCTTTGATTTGTGTCCGGACGCGAAAATTATTGTTTATGCTCTCTGCTCTTTCTTTTAACTAACAGAATGAAAATTATAAACAGCACACACATACCAATCAATGAAAAAATAAAGGGCAAATTGAGCCCTGTTTTCTCTGCAAGGGCGTATACGTTCGCTTTTTCACGATCGATGACGAGCGTATATCCGTCCTTTTCAGAACGAACAAGATCATCTTCCAACAGACCACGGAGCTCTTTATTTGTTTCCAGCTGCTCTGTTGTAAAGTGGACTTTTTGTGCTTTCGTCGTATTATTGATTGCGACAACAATCGTTTCATTCTTATAAGTACGTTTAAATACACTCATTCCGTCTTTGTCATACAGCAAATCAAATGTACCGCGGCGCAAGGCAGGAAGCTGATTGCGCAGTTCCCCAAGCTTGGTAATAAACCCTAAAAACTTCTCATCTGTGTTAAAATCCATTAAACGGCGGTTATCCGGAGCTTCTCCCCCGTCAAGCGCGATCTCTGTTCCATAGTACACAATGGGAATCCCGGGAGATGTATATAAGTATGTGAGCGCCAGTTTCAAACGCGTCGGAGGATAATACTTATTCTCCTTAGCAACCCGCGTAAAACGCTTTACATCATGGTTATCAATGAATGTGCCGAGCATGTAAGGATTCTTGTAGAATTGTTCATCTCGCTTCCATTCATTATAAAGACGGTCTGCTGATACATCCGGCTTGCCAAAAGCGTCTGTAATTTCTTTTTGATAAGGGAAATTCAAAAATGCATCAATTCCCGTTTCTTCATAGGCTGCGATATACGTCGGATCGTTGTTAGATACTTCACCCATTAAGAAAAAATTCGGCTTTACAGATTTCACTTCTTTGCTAAACTCACTCCAGAACTCTTTCGGAACATGTTTTACTGCGTCTAAACGAAAGCCGTCTACATCCGTTTGTCGAATCCACCACTTCGCATTATCAATAAGAAACTTCTTCACTTCTGGATTTTCTTGTTTTAAATCAGGCAGTCCGGCCAGCCACCCGTTTTCTACAGATTGTTGATCCTCACCAAGAATGGGCTGCTTCTCATGGTACCAATCCTTTTTTGTAGGATCGTTCAGCCACGGATGCTTATATCCCGTATGGTTCCCGACAAAATCAAGAATTATCTTCATATCGCGCTTGTGCACTTCTTTCACAAGCTGCTTCAAGTCTTTCATGGATCCGAAATGTTCTTCTACCTTAAAGTAATCATTTGGCCAATAGCCGTGATATCCGCCCTCTTCATTATCGACGACCGGCGTCAGGCAAATCGCTGTAAATCCCATCTTTTGAATATAATCAAGGCGCTCGATAATCCCCTGCAGGTCGCCCCCATTATACGCTTTCAAATTTGTCGGATCCACATTGTAATCATTTTTCTTATCCCCATTGTTGAACCTGTCGACCATAATGAAATATATTATTTCATCCTGCCAAGTTCTTTCTTCTTTTTCAGCAGCCTTCGCAGACTGTCCATAAAAAAGAAGAAACGGGATTAGCAATAGCGTCATCACTCTTTTGCACATCTCCGCTCCTCCTTCCTCCCCCACTATTCTTTTTCGTACCCCCAGCTGTTGAACTGAAGTACTTTTGCAATGACAAGAATAGTATAGCAATTGGAACTGCAATTAGGACAGACCTTACGGAAAATTTCGTGAATTCATTTCTGTTTCACAGTTTCATTACTTTTAGTAATTTATTTTGATATTTGTCCCGATTTGCTTCACCGCTTCGTCAAGAGCTCTTTTAGGCTCTGATTTGCCGGTCACGATTAATTGAAGAGCGTCATTAGCAGGCTTCCATACTTTGTCCATTTCTAAGTTATTCGGCATTAGAACTGCATATTTAGATTGTGCAGCCACAGCTTTTACACCTGGATCTTCAGCGATACTTGGATCGTTAGCCAATGCTTTTATCGGCGGAATTTCTTTTGTTTTCTCAAAACGAATTTTCGCATTTTCTTCATTTGTAATAAATTCTACGAACTTAACTGCAAGATCTTTGTTTTTAGAGTAAGAAGATACGTGCCACCCTGTAACGCCTATGAAAGATTTCTGCGGCTCGCCGTTAGGAAGCTTCGGAAGCGGAGCTACACCGTAATCGATGTTCGCTGCTTTATACGGAAATGACCATCGGTTGGAAATCATAGAAGCTGCTTTTCCGCTAGTGAATAAGTCATCCATTTGTGTTCCACCCTTTTCACCGATGATTTCTTTCGGGAATAGCCCTTCTTTATACCATTTTCGAATGTAGTCTGCGCCTGTTACTGCGCCGTCGTTGTTCACCCCAAGCTTAGTAGGATCGTATATTCCATCTTTTTGCTCAAATACATATCCGCCGAAACCGCCGATTGGACCATACGCAAAGTAAAAGTTATTCCAAGGTGCAAGGAAGCCGTAGTTACCGTTCTTTGTGAAACCTTTAGCGAAGTTATAAACCTCGTCCATTGTAGCTGGAGCATTTGGCATTAACTTTTTATTATAGATAAATACAGCTGTTTCAATTGCTTTTGGAAGACCATATAGTTTGCCATTATAAGTTTCTGCTTGAATTGCAGACTCAGTATATTTATTTGTCACAGATGAATCAACTTTTAATTCACTGATTAATCCTTCTGTTACCGCACCACCGATTTGGTCATACGGAATTGTAAATACATCCGCTCCTGTTCCGGCAGGACCGTCAAGACGAAGCAGCTTCAATTGCTTTTTCATGCTGATTTCTTTTACTTTTATTGTGACGTTGTTTTCTTTTTCAAACTTTGCAACAGCACTCATTAAACCGATTTTCTTGTCCTTATCTTCCCAAACTATAAGGGTCTTGTCGGCTGCATCTTTATCCCCAGCAGCTTTTTTATCACCGTCTTTCGATTCGCAAGCAACGAGCATACTAGCTGCTAAAACAGATATAGTTAATAAGGATAATGCTTTCTTCATAAGGTAAAGACCCCTCTCCCAAAATAATAAAACAAATGAGTAAACTTTTAATCAATCGTTTATACAAACTTCTTGCGAGTTTGTAAAGCTATCAAAAACGATTTCTTCTTTCATGTCCTTATTATAATGAATCTTTTTCATTCGACAATTCCCTTCAAATCCAAGGGGGGCATTTTTCGAAATTTAAAATTTTCTGCGGACTTTACCATCCTTCCTTCTTTATATACAGGAAAACATTTATCAGTATATTACAATTGACTTGAGGAACAACAAATAATAAATAATCTTAACAATTGAGAAAAACCATCCGCTCTTTTTTAAATGGGTGTAGAGTGTCTGCCAAGTATAATAGCTTCCCTCTGTCTTTTTACTAAGTGTTTCATAATGCGAACAGAAGGAAGGAACACATGGGCGCGAAATTTTATACTTTCTTATAAAAAAGCAAACGCTTGCCTTATACAAGGAGGAGTACATCGTGATAAAAGAAGCTATTTACCATCGTCCAAAAAACAATTTCGCATACGCTTACGACACAAAAACATTGCATATTCGTTTACGAACAAAGAAAAATGATGTTGAAAAAGTAACACTCATTCATGGCGACCCGTACAAATGGGGTGAAGGAGCTTGGCAATACGAAGCAGCTCCAATGAAAAAAATGGCGGCAACCGAGATGTTTGATTATTGGTTTATTGCCATTGAACCTGACTTCCGCCGACTTCGCTACGGATTTGAGCTAAAGAGCGGTGATGAATCGTTAGTTTATACAGAAAAAGGCTTTTTCCGTGAGCCTGTGACTGACGATATAGCTCCCTATTTCTGTTTCCCCTACTTGAACCCGGAAGATGTCTTTTCCGCTCCGTCATGGGTACGCGACACCGTTTGGTATCAAATCTTCCCGGAACGCTTCGGAAACGGTGATCTGTCGAACGATCCGGAAGGTGCTTTACCATGGGGAAGCGAGGATCCGACACCGACCAACTTCTTTGGAGGCGACTTTGAAGGTGTAATCCAGCATATTGATTACCTCGTTCAATTAGGTGTAACGGGTATTTATTTCACGCCGATTTTCAAAGCTACAACAAATCATAAATACGATACAGTAGACTATATGGAAATTGACCCGCAGTTCGGAGACAAAGAAACCTTTAAACGGCTCGTACACGTTTGCCACGAAAATGGAATTAAAGTCATGCTTGACGCTGTTTTCAATCATAGCGGCTTCCATTTCCCTCAGTTCCAGGATGTGCTTAAAAACGGAGAAAACTCCCCATATAAGGATTGGTTCTATGTATGGGATTACCCTGTTCAAACAGAGCCTATGCCAAACTATGATACCTTCGCATTCACCCCTATGATGCCAAAATTAAATACGGCTCATCCAGAAGCGCGCGAATATTTATTGGAGGTCGGCCGTTACTGGGTAAGAGAATTCGATATTGACGGCTGGCGCCTTGACGTTGCCAATGAAGTCGGTCATGATTTCTGGCGCGAATTCCGCAAAGAAGTAAAAGCGATTAAACCGGATGTATATATCCTTGGGGAAATTTGGCATGACTCTATGCCATGGCTGCAGGGAGACCAGTTCGACGCAGTAATGAACTACCCGTATTCGCATGCGGCTATCCAATTCTTTGCAAAAGAAGAGATTACTGCACAAGAGTTTATATATAAAACAACAGAAGCTCTCATCAGGTATCCGGAAAACGCGATGGAAGCAGCATTTAACCTGCTCGGAAGCCATGATACATCTCGTATCTTAACTGTATGTAAAGACAATAAAGAAAAAACGAAGCAATTGTTCACCTTCCTTCTTTCTTCCCCAGGTACTCCGTGTATTTACTATGGAGATGAAATCAGCATGACCGGCGAGCAAGACCCAGGCTGCCGCAAATGCATGATTTGGGATAAAGAACAACAAGACCGCGAAATGTTTGACTATATCGCCCGCATCGTTCGCTTGCGCAAAGAAAGCCCGGCATTTGGAAACCGCGGTACATTCCAATTTGTTACAGCAAATAATGAAACAAATCATGTGATGTACACGAAAACGTTCGAAGATCAAACCCTGCTGTTTGCCTTTAACAACTCAGATCAAGAAATTACAGCAATTATACCGCTTGACTTAAAAGGCAAAAAAGTAACAAACGTACTGACAGGCGAGGAATTCGCATACGAAGCAAAAAGCGTAGCTGCAGTCCTTGCGCCGCACGGCTTTATCATACTAGAGTTTTAATAGCAAAAGGGAACCTCGACAGGTTCCCTTTTTCAAAACATAAATTATAAAACCCTTAAGTTCCTGTGCAGGAGCTTAAGGGTTTTATTTTTATGCAAATAAACGCACTATGCATACATGTCATGTTTTATTACATGTGTTAGCGTTTTCAAATAAATCAGGCTCATTCACAATGTAATTTTTACATTTTTTCGATAATTTAGTCTTGCAAACTTTAGGTAAATTGAATATGATACTAAATATAACATATAGTGTTAGGAAACCTAACATAAGAAATACTAATTTACGAACTTATTGTTTTTTTTCTAACGCTTTACGAAATTTATATGAAACGGAGGAGTTACAAGATGGCAGGTATTAATATCGGCGATACGGTCTTTCTCTTTTTGGCTACGGTAATGGTTATGTTGATGACACCAGGACTTGCATTGTTTTACGGCGGGATGGTAAAAAGCAAAAACGTATTGAGTACTACGATGCACAGCTATGGGGCAATGGCTATCGTGTCTATTCAATGGATTTTAATCGGATACTCTCTTTCTTTCGGCCCTGACTGGAAAGGCTTAATCGGCGGGCTCGATTGGATCGGACTTAAAGATGTAACGTTCGCTCCGAACAAGGACTACAGCGCCACGCTTCCTCATAACTTATTTATGATGTTCCAGCTTATGTTCGCAATCTTGACACCAGCTTTAATTTCCGGAGCATTCGCGGAGCGCATGAGATTTTCCGCTTTCATCGTCTTCATTCTTCTTTGGACAACAATTGTATATGATCCGGTTGCTCACTGGGTATGGGGTGTAGGCGGCTGGCTGCGCGAACTCGGCGCACTTGACTTTGCAGGCGGAAACGTTGTTCATATTACATCCGGCGTGTCCGGTCTTGTTCTCGCAATCTATCTCGGCAAACGAAAAGATGCACACGCATCAGCACCGCACCATCTGCCGTTTACAGTGCTCGGCGCAGGACTTCTATGGTTTGGCTGGTTTGGTTTTAACGTAGGAAGCGCACTTACACTAAACGATGTAGCTTTAACTGCCTTCATCAACACAAACACTGCAGCTGCAATGGCCGCAATCTCCTGGGTTGTATGCGAATGGATTTTCACAAAAAAACCGACTGTTCTCGGCGCAGTGAGCGGCGCCATATCCGGCCTTGTCGCAATCACGCCGGCCTGCGGATTTGTTACACCAATTTCTTCTATTGTTATCGGTTTTCTTGGCGGAGCGATTTGCTACTTTGCCGTATTCTATATGAAGAAAAAGCTCGGCTACGATGATGCGCTTGACGCATTCGGCTGCCATGGCATCGGCGGAACTTGGGGCGGCATCGCAACAGGCTTGTTCGCAACAAAAAGTGTAAACGAAGCAGGGGCTGACGGTCTCTTCTACGGCAATGCAGCTTTATTAGGAAAACAAGCGATTGCCATTGGCGCAACATATGTGTTCGCTGCAGTCGCAACATTTTTAATCATCAAAGCTATTAGTCTCGTAATACCTGTACGTGCCAATGAAGAAGAAGAAGCACTCGGTCTTGACATCTCCATGCATGGCGAAAAAGCATATCATGAAAGTTTATAAGAAGAGGGTGATGATATGAGCGACAAGCTGACGAAAATCGAGATTATTACACGTCCTACAAAGTTTGAAGAGTTTAAGCAAGAGCTGGCGAAAATCGGCGTAAGCGGTATTACTGTTTCAAACGTATTAGGCTGCGGATTGCAAAAAGGCTTTACAGAAGTATACCGCGGAGTAAAAAGAGAGATTAGTATGCACGAACGCATTAAAATAGAAATCGTTGTATGCAAGGTGCCGGTCCAAGACGTAGTAGACACCGCCAAGCGCATATTAAAAACCGGAAAACCAGGCGACGGCAAAATCTTCATTTATGAAATTGCCAATGCTATTAAAATTCGTACAGGCGAAGAAGGCTGTCAGGCCTTGCAAAATGATGAAGCATAAAGAAAAGCTCCACCGGCTCGCTCAGGTGGCAGCACCTAGCCGGTGGAGCTATATATGAGTGAATGATAATTTCGACATTTCCATGTGCGATGTGCAACGAAAAGGGAGTATGGTATGCTTCTTCTCTCTGGTTTACCCTTGCATGAACCACTACAAAGGTTTGACCGCTTCTGCACGTCGCCGGATGATCTCTCCCCACTATAAAAAGACGGCTTTTTTATTCACTTGTATATATAAGAAGAGCTGTGGAACACTCCACAGCTCTTTCATTATGTAAATATTATAAAAAACTTATACAAAATTTCACTCAAAAAAAAGACAGCCATCACGGCTGTCTTACTCCTTAATAGAAATATTGTAATGATCGAACCAAACGTGTATCTGCGCCAAATGCGCGAGAAGCTGCGGTCCTGTCATCAATTGCCCGAACCATGGAACCGTAAACGTTTTTCCTTCCGTTGCAATGAGGCTATTAAGCTGATCACGATTAAAGAATTCATGCAGCACGGAATTTTTATCCTGCAGCAATGAAGTCAGCCACTGTGTAACCGCCTTTGTATAATGCGGATTGTGCGTCTTCGGATACGGGCTTTTCTTTCGGTACAGCACATCTTCCGGGAGCACGCCTTCAAGCGCTTTGCGAAGCAATCCTTTCTCCCGATTGTTATACATTTTCATAGCCCAAGGAATATTCCAGGCGTATTCCACGAGACGATGATCTGCAAACGGCACGCGCACTTCTAGACTTGCGCCCATGCTCATGCGGTCTTTCCGGTCCAAAAGTGTTGTCATGAACCAAACCATATTTAAATAAAACAGCTGACGTCTTTTTGCTTCTAACGGACTTTCGCCTTCTAATGCAGGCGTTTCTTTCACCGTTTCATCGTAACGCTGCTGCACGTACTCACGCAGCTTCAGCTTCTCTCTCCATTCCTGCTTCAGTAAGTTTTCACGCGCTTGTGTCGAACGCATCCATGGAAAATTGCTAGACTGCAAATCATCTTCTCTATAAAACCATGGATAGCCTCCGAAAATCTCATCTGCACATTCTCCAGATAGACTCACGACAAAGTCCTTCTTAATTTCACGGCAGAACCATAATAAAGAAGAATCTATATCCGCCATTCCCGGCAAATCCCTGACAATGACTGCCTCTGTTAAATGCTTCGCCAAATCTTCGTTGGAAATGACGCAGCGGTGATGGTTCGTTCCGAATGTTTGAGACATAAGCTCAATCCATGGACCGTCGGAATTTGGCTGAAATGCATTGGATTTAAAATATTTTTCATTATCCTCATAATCAATAGAGTACGTGTGGAGCGCATCTTTCCCCTCTTGCTCGTATGCCATTGCAGCAAAGGCTGTAATCGCACTGGAATCTACGCCGCCTGATAAAAATGTACAAAGAGGAACATCCGATACGAGCTGTCTCGTAATCGCATCTTTTAATAAAAAGTGAACTTTTTCCACTGTCACATCAAAGCTGTCCGTATGCTGTTCGCTTTTCACATTCCAGTATCGCCATACCTTCAGACCGTCCTTTGAAAACGTCAGAGCATGCCCGGGACGCAATTCTTTCACACCCGCGAATATACCGTGCCCTGGAGAACGGGAAGGCCCTAAACCTAATACTTCCGATAAGCCTTCATGTGTCACTTCCGCTTTTACTTCCGGGTGTGCCAAAATTGCTTTTAATTCAGAACCGAACAGCAGCCGCTTTGCATCTTCTTTATAAAACAACGGCTTCACGCCTAGTCGGTCGCGAGCGATAAACATCTTTTCTTTGCCTGCATCCCAAACGGCAAACGCGAAAATACCGTTTAAATAGTCCACGCACTTTTCTTCCCATTCTATATAAGCCGTCAGCAGCACCTCTGTGTCGGAATGCCCTTGAAACGTGTATCCTCTTTGCAGCAGCTCTTTACGTAAATCCTCTGTATTATACAGCTCTCCGTTATAACAAATCGTATACGCATGCTGCTTCGTTCGCGTCATCGGCTGTTTGCCGCCCTCCGGATCAACTACAACGAGACGTTTATGGCCAAATGCCGCGTGCGTTGTCGTCCATACATTCGTATCGTCAGGTCCGCGTTTGGACAGCGTGCACGCCATGTTTGCAACAATTTCCTTCTCATGCAGCAAAGAACGGCCGTAATCAATCCAACCAGTAATTCCACACATGTTTCTCATCCTTTCACTATGAAAATGAACTTCCTTACACTGCAAGTTGCTTTCATTGTATGCCCAAATGCAAAGACGGGTGCATTCGTTTTTTTGTTTGTTTAAATTGCGCCAGAACTGTCTATAACAAGGACAGAAACGATGCAAGGAGGCCTTTATGAAAAATCGCTATCACATCATGCACAGCCAGCCGCGTGCACACACGATCGGAAACGTGGAATACATCAATGAAGAATGGGTATTTTTTGAAGAAGAAAGTGACGAAGCGTTTTTACTTGGGGATGTAATAGAAGATGATTTTGAAATCCTGTATAACAATCATTGGCTGCCCGCCCGCTTTTATGAGGATGATTTACTGAAAATCGACAACGACATACATCCGCTGCAAAACGGAGAAATGATTCGCGTCCGCAAAAAGCTACAATATGTATATAGCGAATGGCTGCAAGAATTGTCTGATGAAGCATTTGGTGTTTTTATAGAAACGCTAGAAAAATTAGAGTACTCCTTATATGACAGCATCTACTGTCATAACTTTTTATTTTTCCAGGTGACGAAATATCCACGGCAAGGGGTAAATTTCATAGTCTATGACAACGGAGACATGATTTGCTCGCTCCATCATCATTACATAAGGGATATGCATACGAGAAAAGATGTATTTTCTTTTACAAAGGCTGATGGCAGTTGTATATCCGTCACAAAATAAAAAAACTGCCCGTTTTCAGGCAGTTTTTTTATGCGAATGGATGCCAGCCTTGCGGAAGACGCAATCCAAGATACAGCACAACGAGAATAGCAATGACAAATTGAATCCAAGCGCCGTTTGTGCTTTTCCCTTTGCTTGTCCGGATTAGCACCATTTCCATAGAACCGATTACCCAGATACCTGCCAGCATTTTAAAGCCGTACCACATATGGTCAGTTCCGCTGCCATATTTCATAACAGGCACATACAGCAAAAAGCCTGTTACGATGATGACAATATACATGAGACGGTCAATCATATGTACGATTTTCGCTTTTGGATTTCTATTTTTGTACATAGCATATGCAGCAAAAAATACGATAATCCCAATCATCCATGACGTAATGTGCCAATGTGTTGTCATATAAATCCTCCTTTAATGATCAATTCCTTTTACATCATATCATGTCCAGCTTATTTCGCGAAATGATTCTTCTTCATTATTTACGGTAATGGATAAGAAAAGCGCAACCGGCTCGCTCAGGTGCAGAACCAGACATGTCTCCAGTTTTATACTTTCTTATCCTTATATACGAAACGGATTCTCCCTAAGGAGAATCCGCTCTCTATTTCACAGTATTTCGCAGCGTGCCAATCTTCTCTACTGTTACTTCCACTACATCTCCCGGCTTTAAAAAGCGCGGCGGCTGAAAGCCTTTTCCGACACCGGCAGGCGTTCCTGTCGCGATGATGTCTCCTGGCTCCAGCGTCATTCCTTGACTTAAAACAGAAATGATTTCTGCAATGTGAAACAGCATTTCTGACGTACGGGATGATTGCCGCACTTCTCCATTCACCTTCGTTTCAATTACTAAATCATCCGGGCTTTCAATCCTTGTACGGTGGACAAGAATCGGTCCCATCGGACAAAACGTATCGAAGCTTTTTCCAAGAAAAAATTGCTTATGGCGGCTTTGAATATCACGCGCGGTAATATCATTGACAATTGTATAGCCGAATACATGCGAAAGCGCCTCTTCGGCAGAAATGCTTTTTCCCTTCTTTCCGATTACAACAGCCAGTTCACCCTCATAATCCAATTCATGCGTTAAATGCGGATAGCTATGGATGTAATCATGCTGTCCGACCACAGTTGTGGGAGCTTTCGTAAAAAAAATAATATGCTCTGGTTTATCGCTGCCCATTTCAAGGGCGTGTTCTTTATAATTCTTTCCGACACATATAATATTTTTTCGCGGCCGCGGAATCGGTGCCAACAACTTCACTTCTTCTAGCGTATACTGGCCGGCTGGCTTTTCTTGTTCTTTGGCCCACTTCATAACTTCTTCTGCTTGCTTTATGAAAGCCTCTCCTGCTTCTATGCACTCTGCCATGGTAATGGGAATGGTCACTTTCCCACCCATCGCTTTTTGTGCTTCTCTCATGTGCAGCACTGTTCGAAAAGATTCGTCCACAATCCCCACAAACACCTTTTCTTCTTTTTTTGCCGTTACAAATTGCATTGTTTTCACACTCCATGTCACAGCTAGTATCTTACAATACATTCGGAGCCTTACAGAAAAATTCCTGCTGATTTCGTCGAAAACTTACTTCTATTTCAAGTATTTTTTTGTATACGAAGATACTATATTGCAAAACTTTGTAGAAATTTCCCTTCTTTTATCGAAACGGTTTTCTTTTGAATAAAACATTGTATAATATGAATTATAAAGAAGGGAATGGTGTTGGGAGCACTCTTTAAAATCCTAAAGAGGTGGAGCTAAGCGTATGTTCGAACAAGTGATTGAAAAAAAGCGCGAAAAGATGAAGTACTTGGCAGAACGCTACGGGATGACCGCAAAGAAAACCGTTTCCTGCAGTCAGGAACTGGACAAGCTGCTAAATATTGTCCTGCTTCTGCAAATCGATTGCAACATCAAAAATCAAGAAATGTAAGGTACACTCTCGGACGAGTGTGCCTTTTCCTTTTTCATAATTTTTATACACATTCTGGGGAAAACGTCCATACAATAAATATAAGAATCTTTTAAACGAAAGGTGTTTTTCATCATGCCTGCTATTGTAGGGAATATGAATATCGTCAATATCGGGTCAAGCGGCGTGGTTCATATCGGCGACGTGTTCGCGATTCGTCCAATCAGCTTTTCCAGAACCTTTGCCGGAGCAGGATCCTTTAATGTCGGGGAAAATGTTTCTGTCTATAACTATCAAAACACAACACATGTGGATGATTCTGATGTAGTGGACCAACCGATCGCCTTCAACTATTAAGGAGGGATTTGCTTGAATCTGTATGTACATCAAAGCATTATCATTAACAATCTTCGAGTAGGCAGCATTACCACCTCTTCTGTGTTCCAAATCGGAAGTGCAGGAACCATCAAAGCACTATCAAAGTTTTCTAATACCGGAGGCTTTCAAGAGCCGGCGCGCCCGCTAAAGGCAGAAGGGCAGATCATTTCCATCTCCTCTTCCGGTGAACCGACGGGCAATAGCTAGACTGCTCACATTCAGGAGGTTTTCTTCATGAACCAAGATTGGTTTGCTTTCGTACAACAGATGCAGTATACCATTCAAAATCAACAGCAAAAGCTGGAAGAATTGGAAAAAGCTCTGCAAGCTATGAAAGCAGAGCTTGAAGATGTAAAACGAAATCCTCCGTCCTCCATCGGGAAGGTGGAATACAAATTCGATCAGCTCAAGGTGGAAAACTTAAACGGAACATTAAATATCGGTCTTAACCCCTTCGTAAGCAAGGGACAAATGATTGAAGACTTTGATGTTGACACAGAAACTCTCAAAGTGAACCCCGAAACACAAATAAACCCGGATTTTTATCAAGATATTATGCAAGAAATGAATAGATATTTAAACGAAGAAGCATACAGCCGCATCGTGCAGCTAGAGAATAATGAACGAATTCCTTTAGATGACATGTATAGACAAATGATGATCGATGATATCAGAAAACAGATGGAGCACCGCCTTCCGTATTATTTATCACAAGTGCAGCCATACCCGGAAATTACGTCAAATCAGCAATACATGAAGGAAGTCATCACGCAAAATATGAAGCAGGACATTGATAAAGCCTTTATTGCCTTTATTCAGCATTTGCCTCACCATATGCGAAAGGAGGAATAGCGGATGAATTTCACCGTTGTCAATTACGAAATTAAGGTCGGTTCTATTAAAAGCCTCGGGGTTTCTGCAGCTGCTCTCTTTTTAATCGGTGATGCTGATCTTATCATTATGTCTTCTATTTTGGATACGCCGCCAGAATCTCTTACGAAGGGCCCCTTTGTTCCCCTCGTCCTTGATGTTCCGACAACACGGGCCTAGGAGCTGCTTATGTTTAGACGATTTTCTGTTGTTCATGATATATCTGTCATATCTCTCGGACTCAGCGGTGTCGTCCAGCTTGGGGATACGAACACGATAGAAGCAAAAAATAGATCGATTGCTGTACAGCGTGAAGTGCCTTTTTTCTTAAATAGCGAAATGCCTTTTGAAGCGTATAATATTTTTACGGATCAAGAGATTACAATGCCGAAGCGCTCTAAGGAAGTTCGGATGCACACCATTCATGCATGCCCATTCATTGTTGTAGACCATGTCACGATAACTAGCGTTCTAATTTCTGGTTGTTTTCAGATTGGTTCGCTTGACTATGCTTTTTGCAACTCGCGTGTGTTGCAGATTCGTCAATTTACCTCAAATGATACACCTTCTTCTAACCACAGCATATAGTAGAAGAAAATACGTTTGGATAGCAGGTGAAACTATGCCTTCGTTTGTCGGAAATGTCGTTGTACAAAACAGTAACGGCTCGTTTAATTTAGGGGACTTTTATAATGTATCTCCTAAAGACAATACAAAATCTTATAACGGTTCGGGCGCATCAAATGTCGCTTTTGTCGTCAATACGTTCAGTGGCATAAACGCTACAACTACATTTGACCCAGATGTGAACGATCAGAATCAGATTGCGTCTGCATAAGAAAAGCGTAACCTTCAAGGTGCAGAGACCAATGTTCTCCACCTTCAAAGACGTTTTTTGTCAATGCATCGGCGGAGGTTCTTAGACAGCAGCACCTAGCCAGTGGAGCTAAAAAGCGAAGCCTTCGAGGCGCAGCTGAACAAAAGAAAAAGGGAGGCAAACGCTACCTCCCTTTCTTTTTTCGTTCATTGAATTTTTTGTACGGATAAGCTTAGAAGATGCTTGCTTGCGGATCCATTTCAAGAACGCTGCAATTTTATCGTCCGCCTGCAGTGCTTCTATTGTATTGAGACGAATTGCCAGTTCTTCATTCGTATATAAACATGAATTTGCTTATGACACGCAATGCATAAATCAGCAGTCGGTTCAAAGGTGCCGCCCAGTTCCTTTGGCGTTAAGTGATGAACAGTAAGTTCCAAGCCTTCCCTGCCGCAAAGCTCACAGGTTCCGACCAGCTTTTTCCCCACACTCCCACTCTTTCCTTAATCTAGTTGTAGTATGTGGCGGCCGTCAAAAAAGTATAGATACTTTTCCTTTACCTTTTTTTGCAAACTCTTTTCAATTGCTTCGCTGTACAAATGGAGCTGCTGTTTATAACGCTCTTCCAACACCGGCTTCGCTTGCTCAAACCCGCCTGGAAATTTCCCTGCAATGGTGTCGGTTTTGAAATCAATGAGTACAATCCCGTCTTCTTCTTCAATCATGCAGTCAATAACCCCTTGGACGAGAACAGATTCGTCATAAGCTGCCTGCCAATCAGCATACGCTTTTCTCGCAGACATCATCATGGTAAACGGCACTTCCCGCTCTGCGTGCTCCGCCTGCAGGAGACGCTGCCCCAATGATGTATCAAAAAATGCGGCAATCTCTTGCGGTTGAATACTTTCAGCTTGTTCATATGTCAGCAGTTCATGATTTACCATTCCAGCAAGCTGTTCTTGAATCGTTTCTTTCGTAACCGGCATTTCTAACTTCACATGCTGCATGACCATATGAACAGCGGTTCCATGCTCAGCGCCAGTCAGACCCTTTTGCTCCATAAAACGCGGCCGCTTCTCAATCGGCGAACGGAAGGAACTAAGAAACGCTCTGTCGCTTTCTTCTTCAGCCTGGTAGTTTCTCTTAATTTCAGAAACGGACTGCTTGGCGCGATGCTCGGCAGCAGCACCAAAGCCGTATTCCCATGTTAAACGATTTCGAACCTCTTTCTGCATTTCGCTTGTAAGAGGCACTTCCCGCTGCTCTCGCAATGCCTCCAGCAGCTCCTGCTGTTCTTCTGTAAGCTTTTCAGGAGCTGCTAAGCTCGCAGCTTCAATCGTTCTGATTTTCCATGATGCCTCGTAGTCATACACGAAAGCCGGCACAAAAGCTTCTTCTGCAACCGAGGCGCTTCCCCTATGCCTCATAAGCGCAGGACCAACCCAATCTATATAACACGACGCCTGTGCTCTTACATAGTCGGGAAGCAGCCAGTCAGGATGCTCACGCACTTCATTCCATTTTGCGAGCGCAGCTTCCGTGTCCTTTACGGTTCCAACGAGAATCAGCTTCTCTTTTGCCCGAGTCAGAGCTACGTAGAGAACACGCATTTCTTCCGCAATTAATTCCATTCGCATCTTTCGTTTAATCGCCAGCTGCGGCAATGTCGCATATTTAATACGCTTATGCGGATCAATAAACTGCGATCCAAATCCTAGGTCCTTATGAAGAAGGAAACGGTTGCTTAAATCTCGAGTATTGAAACGGCGGCCCAAGCCGGCAACAAACACGATCGGAAACTCCAGCCCTTTGCTTTTATGAATCGTCATGATGCGGACAACATCCTCTTGCTCGCCGAGCGCACGCGCAGTTCCCATATCATCGCCGCGCTCGAGTATACGCTCAATAAAGCGGAGAAAACGGAACAAGCCGCGAAATGACGTAGCCTCATATTGCCGGGCGCGGTCATATAACACTCGCAAGTTTGCCTGCCGCTGCTTGCCGCCCGGAAGGCCTCCTACAAAATCATAATATCCCGTTTCACGGTACACTTTCCAAATGAGATCTGTAAGCGGCTGCTGTCTCGCAAAATCGCGCCAGCCCTTTAGCATTTCCTGAAATGCTGCAGCTTTATCGTAAAGCTCTCGCTCATGCTCCGGCGGCGTATTCTGCACAAAGCTGCAAAGAACCTGATAAAAGGATTCTTTCTTTGCATGAATGCGAAGGCGTGCCAATTCCTCATCCGTCATGCCGACAACAGGAGAACGAAGAACGGAGGCAAGAGGAATATCCTGTGCAGGATTATCAATAACACGAAATATATTGAGCATAATGTTCACTTCTGTTGCCTCAAAATATCCCGTTGACAGCTCGGCGTATACAGGAATTCCCTGCTGCTTGAATTCCTCCATCATCTGCGGCGCCCACGGCATAGAACGAAGCAAGATGACAAAATCCCGGTATGAAACAGGGCGCATCGCATTATGCTTTCGGTCATACACTTCATAGCCGGATGCAACCATTTCTTGAATGCGATTGGCAATAAGGCGCGCTTCAAGCTGCGATGTTTCCAAATCCGCCTGCTCGTCCTCTCCGTCTTCTTCAGAATCAGCTTTCGTATTCTGATTCACAATAAGAAATTCAGCTGCTGTATCATCGCTTGCTGGATAGCCGGCACCGAGCTTCAATTCCGCATCGGCATCATAATGAATCTCACCGACCGTTTCTCCCATAATTTGCTTGAACACAAAGTTGGTACCTGCAAGTACTTCTTGACGGCTGCGAAAGTTTTTCGCCAAATCAATGCGCATACCGCCCGCTGCTCCCTCTGAAGTAAATCGCTTGTATTTCCCGAGAAACAGCCCTGGTTCCGCGAGACGAAAGCGGTAAATGGATTGTTTTACGTCCCCCACCATGAATAAATTCCCTTGGCTTTCCGTTTCATTTGTAACAAGCTGCAGAATAGATTCCTGTACGAAGTTTGTATCTTGATACTCATCCACAAGCACTTCAGCAAACTTTTCGCGATATTGCAGGGCAACAGCAGACGGCCTCAGAGCTTCTTCAGAGGAATCCGTTAAAATCTCCAAGCAAAAGTGCTCTAAATCTGTAAAATCAACCATGCTTTTATCGCGCTTCATTTTTTGGAAGCGATACCCAAACTCCTTCACAAGTACAACGAGCTTTTCAACAACAGGCTGCATCGTTGCCAAGTCATGCAAATATTTTTCAGGTGTACGGCTAAATAGCTCATCCTTTAGCTTACCGACTTCTTCCTTCGCTTTCGTTCGAAGAGAATCAGTTTTCTTAAGCAGCTCTTCATTGTAATCGCTGCGCTTAATGCGCGGCAGCGTTGCCCAGCTCACATCCTGCATCGCTTCATACAGGGGAGTCCAAGAATCTGCACCCAAGAGCTTTTCAAGCTGATTATAATCCGATTCAAATGCAGTCATTCTCGGCGCCGGCCCATCCGGAAGAAGCGCGATTTCCATCGCTTTTTGGATATATTGCTTTGCTCCCTCGAGCCGAAGACGCACATCATCCAGCAAGTGCTTAACGTACGGGAGATCATCGATTTGCATTTCCCCTACCTCATACATGCCAACGAGGCGATCGAGCCAGCGCAGCGGGTTTGGATGTGCTCTCGATTCGGTATAAAGCGCTAAAATCATATCCTGCAAATCATGGTCGCTTCGGTCACCTGTATAACGGTCCACAACCTCAAAAAATATTTTGTTCCCTTCCAGACCATATTCTTCTTCTAAAATATCATCCAGCACTTCTTCCTTTAACAGCTCAATTTCCGTTTGATTTGCAATGCGAAACCCAGGGTCTATATCAATCATATAGTAATACGTCCGTATGACCTGTAAGCAGAAGGAATGCAGCGTCGAGATAGACGCGCGATTCAGCAGGCTCAGCTGCTTGCGCAAGTGCTGAGAATGCGGATTGTGCTCCAGCTCCTTCTCCAGCGCTTCCCCAATCCGATTTTTCATCTCTTGGGCGGATGCATTCGTAAACGTCACAACAAGAAGGCGGTCTACATCAATCGGATGCTCCGGGTTCGTCATTTTCTTAATAATGCGTTCAACGAGCACTGCCGTTTTTCCAGAGCCTGCAGCAGCGGCAACGAGAATATCCCGTCCGCTTGCTGCAATTGCCTTCCATTGATCGTCTGTCCATTGGCTGCCTGTCGGTTTTTTCATCATAAGCGGCTGAGCTCCTCTCTTATCTTCTGCAGCGCTTCGCTTCCTTTTAGCGGTTTTAAAGAACGATAGCTGTTTTCCTCCAGCGATTCATCGAATTGACATACGGATTTAAACTGACAAAATGTACATGCTGCTTTCGTTTTCAATTTATAAGGCGCAATGTCAATTACACCATCAGTAATGTTTGTACCGATATCTTGAAACGTACGGCGTACATGATTCTTCAGCATGCCGAATTCCTGCTCGCTCGCTACTGACGAGTAAGCGCTGAAGCTGCCGTCCTTTTTCAAGCCTGCAGATACAATATCAGATGAGCCGCTTGTTAAAGTGCTATCCATTAATCGGACAACATCTGTATCTCCAAGCAGCAACCCCTTCATCTTAAATTTCCTTAGAATTTCTTGCTCGATTTCTTCTTCTGACAAACTGCTTTTCACATCAATCATCGGGTTATGAATATGGAAATAAAGCACGCCTGCCGGAGCGGCTGAGGCGCCATTCTTCACCCATTTCCCTGCATTTTCTATAACAACATCCAAATAGGTGAGCATTTGCAGTGCCAAACCGTAGTACACTTCCGTAACATCTAAAGATTTCGCACTAGATTTATAATCGATAATGCGCAAAAACGTGCCTTGTTCGCTTTCTGCTTTATCTACACGGTCGATACGACCGACAACTTCCATTCTTGCCCCGTTCGCAAGCTGGAACTGGAGCGGCGGTAAGGCGCCGTTTCCCATGCCGAACGGAACTTCAAGATCAACTGGAACAAATCCGCTTGCCTTCGCATGCTCGCTCAGAATCAGTGAAGCACGGAAAATAATTTGCTGAAGCTTTCTTTTTAGATAATGATGGCGGTTGGAGCTTAATAGAATTTCTTTTTGCAATAGCGGTGCAAGGTTTTCTATCGCTTCCATAGCAAGATACTCGCATTCTTTTCGCGTTAAATCCGCCCAGCTCCTGCTTTCCTTCGCAAGACGGTCTGCGATGTTCTTTAGCGCTGCATGAAACAGCTCGCCGATGTCCGGTGCATCAATTTTAAAAATATCACGTTCTTTCAAAGATAGCCCGTGCTGTACGAAGTGAGCATACGAGCAGCGCTGAAACAGCTCCATGCGCGATACACTTCCTCTGATTGCATCCCCGTACAATTCACGGCTGACAGAACGATTCAGCTTGCGTGCTTCATTTCGATAAAATAAGCTCGACAGCACGCGTTTACTTCTCATCTTCCATTCAGGCGCTGTCACATAAAAATTGTATACATCCCACCAGAAAGAAAGGTTTCCTTGAAATCCGTACCGTTTCCAATTTTGCAGCTGCTGCGTTAAATATGAAAGCGTGACAGCAGGCGTTGCTACGAAGGATACTTGTTTTTCGATTGCATAATCGTTTACATCATTCGTCAGGAAGATCTCGTTCACTCTCGGGAACATTCCTTTAATCTTTTTAAGCAGACTGGACGGAAGCAGCATCTTTCCTTCTTCGTCCGCTAACGGACATGTAATGTACAGCTTATGGGATGAACGCGTGAGAGCTTGGTAGATGACAAACTGCTCATCCAACAGCTTTTGACGCCCTGTAGGCGCCAGCTCGATCCCCGATGCAAGCAGCGTTTCACGCTCTTCATCAGATAGTACGCCTTCATCTAAAATCGCAGCCGGAATTACCCCTTCGTTCGCTCCGATAAGAAACAGAGCACGAATATTGGATAAACGGGACCGGTCCATATTTGCAATCAGCACCTGATCCAAGGAAGGCGGTATGTTCGCAAACTTCAATGACTCCAGTCCCGTCGCCATGACTTCAATGAACATATCAAGAGAAAGCTTTTCTTCCCCCAGCATTTCTACGTACTTATCCAGTAAATCAATAACCTCCTGCCATACTTGGTCATGATCATTCGCAAACAGGAGGCTGCCTTCCTCTTCTGCCTGCTGCCGGAGCGCTTCCAGTTTTTTCGGAATATGCAATTCTTCTAAAAATAAATAAACCGCCTCGCACATTTTCAACGTTGACTTCGCACGCTTCAAACGCTTTTGCAGCTGCAGAATCGGTTCTGCAACAATGTCGCGAAGCTTGTTAATTTTTTCTTCTATTTCCCGTTCGTTGTCTGTTTGCATAGAAGTATATCCTTCAAGCGAACGATAGCGCCGATACGTCCATCGCTCCCCGGCTGTCCACTTTTTCCCTTGTATGCCGTAAGCAAGACAATAGTTTTCAAACTCATCCATTTCTTCCCGCAGCTTTTCTTTATTCGTATCAAGCGGATACAATAGCTCTGTCTTAATGCAGCGAAACACCGCATCATACCGCCAATTGCCATTGATAACCTCCAGTGCGGAGCGAATAAGTTCCACAAGCGGATGATGAAGCATCGGACGCTTTTCATCAATAAAATGCGGAATTTTATAATCCTGAAACATCGTTTTGATTACATCATAATAGCTTGCTCCGTTCCGAACTATCACAGCGATATCACGATAGCGATAGCCTTCCTCACGGACAAGCTTGCGAATTTCACGTGCAATCCCTTCCGTCTCTGCACGGCGATTGGCAGCGGAATATATAGTAATATCCGGCTCATCGCCAAAATATTTATAAGGTCTGGACTCATAATACTTCTCCAGATGGGCAAGCGATGAGCTTGATCGAAAGCGCTCCTGAGCTGTCAGTTGTACAGAAGCTTCTATTTTTGTGCCTGTTTCTTTTGCTAAACTTACAAGCTTGCTGTATGTGCGCGATGTTGTATAAAACAAATCCAGCTCGTGCTTTGGCGTTTCTTCATCTATCGTTAAAGCTGCCGTTACGTTTGCACCGCCTACAAGCAGCTGTTTCACCACGTCCAGTTCCTGCGGCAAAAATGTGTGAAACCCGTCTAAATAAACAAGCGCATTCTTCATATACAAAGAATGCGGGAGCTTTTCAATCAAAAGCTTCATATAGTCTTCAGAGTCTAAATATTTGCCGATGAGCGCCCGTTCAAAATCTTCATAAAGAAGCTGTAAATCGTACATTTTATTCGCAAGCAAAACATCATGCGCCTTACTGCTTCTTGTATCAAGCTCCTGCCAAAGAGCGTATACATTCGAAGGTGTTAAGTTATGTCTCTTAAATTCTGAAATCATGCCGCCGAGCTGATCAAAAAAGCCGTTTTGCTCAGCAGCCTTTTGAAACACGCGTAATTCTCCTTTGCGCGCTTCCACCACTCTGCGAAGCAGCATATTGACACCGGCGCCGTCAATATGAAGACGGCTGGCTCCACCTGTCTCCTGCAGCACCCGCCACGCAAGACGGGAAAAGCTGAATACTTGCGCCCGGATAGAACCGTCAATCTCACGGTTGAGCGCCTGCTGTGCCTGAAACGTCATTTGTTCCGGCACAAGATATATAATAGAAGCTCCCTTCGGACTGCGGCGCAGTTCTTCACGAATTTCCGATAAGCATCGTTCGCTCTTTCCGCTGCCTGCCCGTCCGAGTATAAAACGAAGCGACATCCTATTCCCACCTTTCTAAGAAAAGAAGGTAACTCGAAATATTCGAATTACCCATTAAAACTTAGCGCGAACCTCCTGAATAGGCCAATAGCGCAAGTCTACCTTACCGACAATTTGACTAATGTGGACGAATCCGAAATGCCGGCTGTCCCAGCTCCCGAGGCGGTTATCGCCAACCACGAAAACAGAGTCTTTTGGAACTGCTTTTTTATCAGTCAATTCCTCCAGCTTAAAATCTCCGGTTAGCTGACCGCCTGCAAGCTGTTTTTTGTATGCTTCCAAATACGGCTCTTCCATAAAGTAACCATTCACGTACAGTCGGTCGTTTTTATATTCAATTCGATCGCCAGGAAGTCCGATAATACGCTTTACGTAATCTTCTTCCTTGTTTGCATGAAATACAACAACATCAAATCGATGCAACTCGCCTACTTGATAGCCGACCTTATTAATAACAAGGAGGTTACCATCTTGTAAGGTAGGCATCATCGACTTTCCTTCCACTACATAAGTCGAAAAGAAAAAGGTCCGAAAGAAAACAGCCAACACAATACCAATTCCGATTGTTTTTATCCATGCCATGCTTTCGCGCTTCCAACTCTCCTTCACAAGCCTCTCCCCCATTCAGGCAATCAATATGAAGTGTTCTCCGCCATTTTGCTTTCTGTTTTTGTACGGATTGCAGCGAATGAATGTTATTCTTTTCCCAGTTCCATCCTTACTTCGAGCTTCTTCCCGACGTACCAAAGAATGAATATAATAAAAGCAACTAGCAATGTTTTAAACGGCTTATGAAGGAATGATAAAAGATCATAGCCGATATAGCTGATACCAAAAATCATGACGACCTTTCCAAGCATAAGCGCCAGCATAAATTGCTTTTTGCTGATTTTGGAAAGTCCGGCCACCACATTAATCAATGCAGACGGCGAAAAGGGCAAGCAAAACAGCAGAAAAATAGGTCCAAATCCTTTTCGCTCCACCCAAGTCATTGACTTTCGCACTTTCGGATGACGGTTTACAAAAGAAAAGAAGCGATGCTGCCCAAAGCTTCGGATTAGTACGAACAAAAGCAATGACCCTAAGCATGAACCAAGCCATGAATAAAAAAATCCGCCCCAGAGACCATACGCTGCCGCATTTGCCATAATGAACGCAAACAGCGGCAAGAATGGAAAGAATGCCTCCAGCATCGGAAGGAAAATGCCGGCCAGCGGTCCGTAATCCCGATAGCTCTCCAGCAAATCCCGCATATTTTCAATCGTAAAATATTCTCGCACTGCCTCAAAATCCATGTATACAACATGCTCCTTCTCGTCCATTTCTTTCTATTGTACCATTGTTTATTCAAATCCTTAAGTAATTCACTTCAGCAGTGACTGTATGTTTTAATTTCCATGCAAGGGTGTAAATTCCTTTTTTATAACATGAAAAAGCCGATGTCCAGAAGACATCGGCAGGAACTCACTCATCCCATTTCGCAGCGTACACATCTTGCGCCGCGGCATGTTCAAATATCTCATGAGATCGTATAAATTCAAAGGTTTGTACAGTTTTTCTTTCTTTTAAACCCTCAAATGCGGAACGAAGCTGTGCAGTACGATTTCGCTGATTATTAAAAGAGTTTTGGGAGATTGCAAGCTTGATTGTCTTATCGTTGCTGAATTTGATCAGAAGGTTATTATGTGGGAGATCTTTGCTTCTTACGACATGAGAATGGGAAAGCCATGCGCATTCTTCTCGTGTGTAGGACAAAGTTGAAAAAAAGTATAAGTTATCTGCAGGGCTGATACAGATAGGCGCTTTATGGGTCACATCGATTAATTCTTTCGTCCCCTCTTTTCTTCCGTAAAAGCTTGATCCATAAAAAAGGCAGCTTTGCTCGATAATTTCAATGGGCTTTTTGAAAACTAAAATTTCCTCCTCTTCTTCTATTATTTTTGAGATTATTTGATTATCCTTCGTAACCAGCGGGAGAATTGCCATTGTTTTACGGTTCACAATATAATCTTGTCCACATTTTTCCATCTTAACTTTCATGTTTGTCGCTCCTTTTCTTAAAATAGAATTAAAACATCTTCCACATGGAAAATTATACTATTTTTCTTTCTTTATCGACTTGGATTTTCAATATTTTTACATTTTTATAACAAAATATAACAATTAAAGAAAGCTGAATAGAAAAAAGACCGGCTCATACAAGGTTTTTCTGAACCCTTTGAGCCGGTCTTTTCCATCTATTTACTTCGCAAACTGCTCCTCTTCCGTAGACCCTTTCAGCGCAGTCGTAGAGGATGTTCCGCCTGTAACCACCTGTGCCACTTGGTCGAAGTACCCTGTACCTACTTCACGCTGGTGACGTGTTGCGGAGTAGCCGTACTGTTCTGCTGCAAATTCAGCTTGCTGCAGCTCGGAGTATGCTGCCATGCCGCGCTCTTTGTAGCCGCGCGCCAATTCGAACATACCGTAGTTTAAGGAGTGGAAGCCCGCAAGCGTTACGAATTGGAACTTGTAGCCGTACGTTGCGATTTCTTTTTGGAAGTTCGCGATCGTTTCATCGTCAAGCTTCTTCTTCCAGTTGAAGGAAGGAGAGCAATTGTATGCAAGCAGTTTGCCAGGGAATTTCTCATGAATTGCATCCGCGAAGCGTTTTGCATCTTCTAAGTTCGGCTCGGATGTTTCACACCATACTAAATCTGCATAAGGTGCGTATGCAAGTCCGCGAGCGATCGCTTGGTCAAGACCCGCATGAGTGCGGAAGAAGCCTTCTGCTGTTCTTTCACCTGTGATAAACGGCTGGTCAACCGGATCTATATCGCTTGTAATCAGATCTGCTGCATCAGCATCTGTTCTTGCAACGATGATAGTCGGTACGCCCATCACGTCTGCAGCTAGACGCGCCGCGATCAGGTTGCGTACTGCTGTTTGCGTTGGCAGCAATACTTTTCCGCCTAAATGGCCGCATTTCTTTTCAGAAGAAAGCTGATCTTCAAAGTGTACACCCGCAGCTCCCGCTTCAATCATGCCTTTCATTAATTCAAATACATTTAACTGTCCGCCAAAGCCGGCTTCTGCGTCCGCTACAATCGGTACGAAATAGTCTATATCTCCGCTTCCTTCCATATGCTGAATTTGATCAGCGCGCTGAAGCGTTTGGTTAATGCGCTTTACAACAGCCGGCACGCTGTTTGCCGGATATAAGCTTTGGTCCGGATACATATGGCCCGAAAGGTTTGCATCTGCCGCTACTTGCCAGCCGCTTAAGTAAATGGCTTTCAATCCCGCTTTTACTTGCTGCATCGCTTGGTTTCCTGTAAGTGCGCCCAGTGCATTAATATAGTCTTCCGTATGAAGAGAGTCCCAAAGCTTTTCTGCGCCGCGGCGGGCCAGTGTATGCTCGATATCAATAGAACAGCGAAGACGAACTACATCCTCTGCAGAATACGGACGCTCAATACCGTTCCAGCGTGCATCTAATTCCCAGCTCTCTTGCAACTTTTGTACTCTTTCGTCTCTCATTTCAATCCATCCCCTTTTTATAGTTATATAGAATATGGTACTTTACAGCAATTCATAGCCCGGCAATGTAAGAAACTCTACAAATTCATCATTGCGCACTAAATCGGTAAACAGTTTGGACGCCTGTTGCAATTTATCTGACGCAAAATCCGCCTCACGCTTGATTTTTTCCAATTCTTCTTCTTGATATCGGTCCACAATCTCAAAAGTAATCTTTGTGCCGTCTTCCAGCTTTCCTTCTGGATGGCGAACCCATTGCCATACTTGAGCGCGGGAGATTTCTGCTGTCGCAGCGTCCTCCATCAAGTTATGAATTGGTGCAGCTCCTCTTCCGCTTAACCATGATGCAATATATTGAATGCCAACATTGATGTTGGTGCGTAAGCCCTGTTCTGTAATTGTGCCAGCAGGTACTTTCAGTAAGTCCGCTTCTATCACATGCACATCTTCTCGTTTTCTATCAATCTGGTTCGGGGTCGTCATAATGCGGTCAAACACCGCAAGCGCAACTGGTACAAGCCCCGGGTGGGCAACCCATGTCCCATCGTGTCCGTTGTTTGCTTCTCTCTCTTTATCGGCGCGCACCTTCGCATACGCTTCTTCATTTGCTTTTGGATCGTTCTTAATCGGAATTTGCGCTGCCATTCCGCCCATAGCCGGTGCGTTGCGGCGATGGCACGTTTGAATTACGCGCAGACAGTATGCTTCCATAAACGGAACTGTCATCGTCACTTGCGCACGGTCAGGAAGGAGAAATTCTGGGTGCTTCGCAAATGTTTTCAAGTAGCTGAAAATATAGTCCCAACGGCCGCAGTTCAACCCTGCGGAGTGATCGCGCAGCTCATACAATATTTCATCCATTTCAAATGCCCCGTGAATCGTTTCCAAGAGTACCGTCGCTTTGATTGTGCCGTTTGGAATGCCGATATACTCCTGTGCATACACGAACACATCATTCCAGAGTCTTGCTTCTAAATGGCTTTGCAGCTTCGGCAAATAAAAGTACGGCCCGCTTCCCTTTTCAATCAGCGTCTTGGCATTATGGAAGAAGAATAAACCGAAATCGAACAGGCTGCCGGACATTTCTTCTTCGTCCACAATCACATGTTTTTCATTTAAATGCCAGCCTCTTGGTCTTACCATAAGCACCGCTTTTTTTTCATTCAACCTGTATTCTTTTCCGTTTGGGTTAGTAAAGGAAATTGTCCCGTTCACTGCATCGCGCAGATTGATTTGTCCATCCAAGTTATTCTCCCATACAGGAGAGTTCGCATCCTCAAAATCTGCCATAAACACGCGCGCTCCGGAATTCAGCGCATTGATAACCATCTTGCGGTCTACAGGACCCGTAATCTCTACGCGGCGATCCTGCAGGTCTTCCGGAAGCGGCGCAATCGTCCATTCGCTGTTTCGAATATGCTCAGTCTCCGGTAAAAACCTTGGGAACGCCCCCTTGTCAATCTGCTCCTGCTTCTCTTTCCGCTTTGCCAGCAGTTCTTGGCGCCGTCCATTAAACTTCTCGTGTAGAGATTTAACAAACTTCAGTGCCTCTGGCGTCAAAATTTCAGAGTAAGCAAGAGAGATCTCTCCTTCTATCGTTACTCCTGACGTTTGTGTCGGCATATAAGCATCCCCTTTCTGTTTTATAACAGTTTAACTTTTATATTTATATTATATAACAAACTTTCAGAAAAGGAAGGTATTTTTTGAATTTTTAAGAAAAATATACCAGAACCTGTCTAAGGACAAATGAAAACGCTTTCTAAATACTATGATAAGTGTAAAAAGAAGCATAAGTTGGCCAGAACAGCCATCTTATGCTTCTTTTAGTTTACGGTCAACTTATGCTTCCCATATATAGCAAAGGAGCCTGTTTATTTAAATAGGCTTCTTTACATAACCAAGATTATCGGCAGTGCTATTTCTTTAGTAACTTTTCTTGATTCTCAATAATTTTATCTAGTTTTTTCTCAATTTGATTTAAAGATGCTGCTTTATTTGATTGATTTCTTAGCAACAACCTTACAAATAAAGTAAGTGAGACAAAAAACAAGCTGATTAGGAGAAAGACAAATAATTGATAAATTACTGTTCCTATAGGCATATTGATTTCTGATCCTCCTATCTACTTGACACAATCAGTTTTATCGGGAGTTAAATACAATTATTACCGGCGTTGCCTAGCTACTAATATTTTTATAATAAAATACAAAGCAACAATACCAACCGCGGCAATAGCAAATTTATTAACATAAGGACCTGCAATTACATTAATATCTTTCCACTTTTCTCCAAGAGTTTGACCTAAATAGATAAATAACATCGACCAAGGAATAATAGCAAGTGTTGTAAGGGTAATAAATCGGACATGTGACATCTTAGCAATACCTGCAGGAATTGAAATCGCATGACGTACAAAAGGGATAAAGCGTGCAGTAAAAATAACACCTGTCCCATATCTATTAAACCAGGATTCCGCATGGTTAATATGTTTCTCTTTAATAAAGATGTATTTTCCATAACGCTTAAGGGCGGGTCTCCCCCCGTATCGTCCAATCCAATATATAAAAAGTTGTGCTAAAACTCCTCCTATAGTACCAAATAAAACTGCACCCCAAAACGATATACGTTCTGATGAAACCAAATAACCAGCATAACTGAGTATAATTTCACTTGGAATAACCTCAATCATTAATCCAAGCATAACCCCCCAGTAACCAAGTCCTTCTAAAAAGACTAGAATTGAATGAATAAAATTTCCTAGCATTTGAGTTCTCCTATTTTGTAAGTATTAAATTATAGTAATTGGAAATTTTGTAATTTTGAATATAATTCCAATATTTCTATACTATACCATAGGTAACTGATGAATATAAAAATATATATTTTAGGGTTGTGTATTCTATACATGTGAGGTTTACATAACATGACATTATCGGTAGTCAATGTATATAGAAACCTATAAAAATCCCCTCCAGAATCACTTCGCTGGAGGGGATTCCTTGTTCACATAATCGGTGTTATCGGTTAGCGTTAATCCTACTCTGCTTAGATTGACAGAAAAAATATTTAGTAATAATATATAAAGATTGAAAAATTATAAGAAAAATATCTTATAGCCTTGCGTTTAAATTAGATTATACAAGTATAGGAATAAAGGAGGCCGCATCATGTCTGACAACCACAAATATTCAGGATCTTTGCTTGACAAGAGCCGCCGCAGTCTACAAGTTAACTGCGAAAACTGTTTTGGCTTGTGCTGTGTTGCGCTGTCCTTTGCAGCTTCGGCAGACTTCGCGATTGATAAAGACGCTGGCCAGCCTTGTCCTAACCTACAATCAGACTTCCGCTGCGGTGTTCATAAAAATCTTAGACAACGAGGTTTTCGAGGTTGCACTGTTTATGATTGCTTTGGCGCGGGGCAAAAGGTTTCTCAAATCACCTTTGGAGGACTTGACTGGCGAAAAGCCCCAGAAACCGCAAAGCAAATGTTTGAGGTGTTCCCGATTATGCGGCAACTCCATGAGCTGCTGTGGTATTTGACCGAAGCTCTGACGTTGAAGCCAGCCCATTCGATCCACGGTGAACTTAGCTCGGCACTTGATGAGACCGAACGCCTCACTCGTCTCAGTCCCGACTCTCTCGTTGAACTGGACATGACAGCACACTGGGCAGATGTTAATGCTTTGCTCCTACAGACCAGCGAACTCGTACGAGCCGAAGTTCTTCGTCAGCAGAAGGGCCCCGGGGGGCGTAAGAAGACCTACGGCCGAGGAGCTGATCTTATCGGGGCTAATCTCAGAAAGGCTGACCTCAAAGGTGCCAATTTGAGAGGGGCCTACCTTATTGCTGCCGATCTCAGAGGAGCCGACTTGAGAGGGGCTGACCTCATTGGGGCTGATTTCCGAGATGCTGATCTCAGAGGAGCTGACCTCACTGAGAGTATCTTTCTTACCCAAGCCCAGCTCAATGCAGCGAAGGGCGATTCCAACACAAATCTGCCGCCGTCGCTCACTCGGCCAACGCACTGGTCCACTTTAGGAGCATAAAGCGAGCTGGCTTAAGCAGCCCCCCTGTCACTAGGCCATTTAAAAAAGCCTTCAGAACAATCTGAAGGCTTTCTTTGACTTCTTATTCCTTTCCATATTGTTCTAGATATTGAATTCTTTCAAAAATCGTCGGGTGTGTATACAAGAAGAATTTCACAAGCCCCGGCGGATTCACTTGGCTTAAGCTCGTTTTGGACAAGTCTTGAAATGTCGCAACTGCCGCGTTATTATCTCTTGTCATCTCCATCGCATAGTTATCGGCGGCCCGTTCTTCCATCCGCGATACATAATTCGTTACCGGACTTGCCGCAAAGGATAAAATAGACGAGACGAGGAAAAACAGCGGCAGCACAGAAAAGCTTGCTGCTTTTGAAATATGAAACACATCCCCCCATTTGCGAATCGTTCCGTTTATAATGCGGCTGATAAGAAATAAACCGACAAAGGACATCGCAATCTCTCCGGCCATACCCCAATAAATGTGCTTTTTCACATAATGTGCCATTTCGTGAGCCATAATGAACAATATTTCATTATCGCTCAGCTGTTTGAGTGTCGTATCCCAAAGCACAATTCGGGAATTTGAACCGATGCCTGTTACATAAGCATTCAATGAGTTCGTTTTCTCTGACATGTTCACTTCATACACGCGACTGGCCGGTATATTTGCTTGATCCGCAAGCTTTAAAATCTTCTGTTCTAGCTCCTTATTTTGCAGCGGCATAAAATCGTTATGCAGCGGATCTATGAATACAGGCTGAATGAATGTCAAAAAAATAGTAAACGGTACAGATAGCGCCCATGCATACAGCCACCAGCGCTTTTCGCTTTTTTGAATAAGCCAAAGGAGCACAGTTACAATTACAAGCATTAAAGCGAAGTTCACCCAAAAATCGATAACCTGATCCTTCATCCAGCTTGCAGCCGTCTGCGTCGAAATCTTATATGATTTTGACACTTGATACCCGACCCATTGTAAAGGAAGAGACAAAGCTGTAGTCAGCAAGGACAAATAAAACAAATAAATGGCGATTTGCCCAAAGCGTACCTTTGTTGTATCCTTCGCCCACTTTTCAAAGTTCTTTGAAATGCCGAGAACTAAAACAAACAGTAAAACCATCCATTCCAGCGGCGTCGATAAAAAGTACAATACATACTTCGTTCGTGAATAATCCTGGCTGAGCACAAGCTCTTTTGCATTCATAAATGTCGCCGGATCTGCGCTTGAGCCCTTGTATGCCTCAGGTATACCTGCATTCGTTCCGTAAAACAAATACCAGTATATAAACAAGCCAAAACAAACATACAACAATAATGACCAACTTATGACCTTCTTCATGATTCCCCTCCTCGGTGTCCAAACTCTCCGTACTATTATTGTAGTTGTTGTCCAAAAAATTAGAACAAGCAATCCGCAATATTCAATCTCCCTCCTGCTGTTTTATTTCTACTGCCTGGATGATAAAAACGGGAGGGCGATAGCATGAAGAAGCTATACATAACCTTTACCATACTTACTGGATAAAGATAACCGTTTGATTGAAGTGTTCGGTATAGAGGAAAAGGGATTGGATAACACGAAGGCGTTAAAGAAAATTGAAGATACGATGTAAAGAAGAGATCCCTCTCCCGCGGGATCTCTTCTTCTTTACGCCTTCATTTCCTGCCTCAACGCACGGCGCAAAATTTTGCCTGTTGCGTTTTTCGGCAGCTCCTCCAAAAACTCAACAGACGTCGGCACCTTATATTTTGCAAGGTGCAGCGCACAATATACAATGATTTCCTGCGCACTGACTGAAGCATCATTCATTACAGCATATGCTTTGACCGCTTCGCCTAAGTTATCGTCAGGTACACCGAGAACAATTGCTTCCGTAACAGCAGGATGCTTATATAATACTTCTTCTACTTCACGCGGATATACGTTGTAGCCGCCGACAATAATTAAATCCTTCTTGCGGTCTACGATATAAATGTAGCCGTCTTCATCCATGCGAGCCAGGTCACCCGTGTACAGCCATCCTTCACGAAGCGTTGCAGCCGTATCCTCAGACAACTTGTAATACCCCTTCATCACGTTTGGACCACGGACGATTAGCTCTCCTACTTCTCCCGACGCTACGTCCTCTCCCATTTCATTCACAATTTTGTTTTCCACATGCCAAATGCTCGTGCCAATAGAGCCCGGCTTACGAGGACGGTCAAGCGGATTGAAACACGTTACTGGGGAAGCTTCCGATAAGCCGTATCCTTCTGAAACCATGACGTTGAATTTCTTTTCAAAGTTTTCAAGAAGAGCTATCGGCAAGGAAGAACCGCCGGAAATACATAGACGAAGCGTTTGCAAATCTTCTACATTTCCTTCCGGATATTGATACAAGAAGTTGTACATAGTCGGTACGCCTGCAAATACAGTCGCTTCATATGTACTTGCAATACGGAATACTTCTTTCGGACTGAACCCTGGCACGATAAGAACCGTTGCACCGTTTACAATCGGTGCGTTCAACGCTACCGTTAAACAGAACACATGAAACATCGGCAAGGCTGCAATGATTTTATCATTTTCCGTATACTGCAAGTACGAAGCTACATCACTTGCGTTGCTGTAAAGATTGCGGTGTGTAAGCATAGCTCCTTTCGGCTTGCCTGTTGTACCTGACGTATACAAAATGACTGCATTATCCTCGTCTTGCATGTCAGGCATCGGCAAGGAAAAATCTCCTGCTTCTAAAACACTTGTAAACGATTTCATTTTTTCCGTATATGCAATTTCATCTGGTGATGTCGGACAAACGATGATATGTTCTATAAAAGGCAGATTTGGTGCGAGCTGATTCATTACAGGAAGAAGCAGGTCTAAGGTGATAATAGCTTTAACGTCTCCGTTTTGTAAAATGTAGTGGATCTCATCTGGTGCGTAAATTGGATTAATCGGAATGACGGTTGCGCCGACACGCATCGTTCCGTATAATCCGATAACGAAATAAGGCGAATTTCCTACAAGCAATGCGACATGATCCCCTTGCTTTACCCCAAGCTTCGATAAACCGCTTGCAAATTTCGTGACAGCGCCGTTAAGCTCCGCATACGATACGGCTTTTTCTTCAAAAATATAAGCCGTTTTTTCTCCCTTCTTCCTTGCCGTCTCCGATAATGAGTGAACGAGATTCACTGAAGAAGCCCTCCTTTTACAAAAAATTATAAAAATTCTAAATATATTATAATTGAAAGAAAATTAAATAATCAAGTAGAATTCGTTTTCCAGAAAAATAAAAAACTAGCCAAATGTATAAAACGGCTAGTTTTTTATTTTTATTCTTTTAAAAGAATAAGCCGATAAAATCTTCCGTTGCTATATTACCAAAATAACGCTGTACATTTACATCCTTCAGCGCTGTTTCGAATTCCCCTTTGGAGAATTTCTGGCCAGCTAAGCGTTCCTCAATATCTTTTACATCCTCTACACCGAAGAAATCTCCATAAATCTTACATTCTTCCACGATTCCTTTGTTCACTTCCAAGCGAACATCAATTTGACCGACCGGAAAACGATGGGAGTGCTGCACATTAAACTTCGGCGATTTGCCATAGTTCCAGTCCCAATTGCGGTAACGCTCCTGGGACAGCTTATGAATAGCGGCCCAGTCCTCTTCAGTCAGCTCATAAGAAGGAATATCATCTGTATGGAAGATCGTTTTCAATAACAGCTGCTTAAACTCTTCCACTGTGATGGAATCATGTAAAAACTCGCTTATGTTCGCTACGCGGCTGCGAATGGATTTAATGCCCTTTGACTGAATTTTATCTATTTTTACATTCAAGGCCGATACGACGTCTTCAATATGAGAATTAAACAGCAGCGTACCGTGACTGAACATTCTTCCTTTTGTGGAGAACTGCGCGTTTCCTGAAATTTTGCGTCCTTCTGCCAAAATATCATTGCGCCCGCTCAGCTCAGCATGAACGCCGAGCTCGCGAAGCGCTTCAATGACAGGCTCCGTAAATTTTCTGAAGTTATGGAAGCTTTCTCCGTCGTCCTTGGTGATGAAGCTAAAGTTTAAATTGCCAAGGTCATGATACACAGCTCCACCGCCTGATAGTCTGCGTACGACGTGAATACCTTTTTTTTTCACATAATCCGCATTGATTTCTTCCACTGTATTTTGGTTTTTGCCGATAATGATTGATGGTTCGTTAATATAAAACAGCAAATATGTCTCATTAATATCAAGATGCTTCAAACAATATTCTTCAATAGCTAAGTTAATAGTCGGGTCTGTAATTCCTTTATTATCAATATATAACATGCTTTCACCTCATCGGCTCCAAATATACCCGCTGCGTGCAAGCGCAATACGGCCCTCATATACCTTTTTCGCTTCTTCCGCTAAATCAGCGATATTCCCTGCATGGGGCAGGTGCGTCAACAGAAGCTCGCTTACGTTCGCTTCCTTCGCGATACTGCCTGCCTCTGTACTATTTAAGTGCCCTGCACTCTTGCCGTCTTGATGTGCATACATATTGCATTCACAAATCAAAAGGTCTGCACCTTTTGCAAATGAAGCAAGTTGAGGAAGATAGCTTGTATCCGCTGTGTATACAACTGTATTAGTTCCTTCTGTAATGCGCATGGCGAAGCATGGCACAGGATGCATCGTCTTTAAAAACGTGATAGAAAATGGTCCGATTTGCAGCACTTCCCCTGGATCGTACTTTACGCCTTTTGTATATGGTGCATATGTCAGTGAATCAAATCCCTTTGCATCAAGTGCATGACCGTAAATCGGAAGCTCAGGAAGCTTTACGCCGTTAAAGAAGTGAACGAGCCATGCATATTGCAAGACACCGATGTCTGCTACATGGTCATGATGATAATGAGACAGAAGCACCGCATCCAATTCACTTACCTTTATGTATGTTTGCAAATGCGATAATACACCGCTGCCGCAATCAACGAGCAATTGAAATCCGTCATGTTCAAACAAATAGCCCGAGGTTGCTTCTCCCGCTTCAGGATAGCCGCCCCAAAAGCCTACAACTGTTACTTTCATTCGCTCACGTCCTTTCCACTTTCAGTTTTCACACTGCACCTTAACTATAGTCGTTTTTATAGACATTTTCATTATTTTTTAATTTTGTTATAAAACAGTTGTTGACTAAATATAATTGTACTAATACAATGTTAATAACAAAGGAAATGGAGGGATCATTCATGTTACAAAATCCAATGGAGTTTTTCAGAAGCTTGCCGCCTAAGAATTGCTGTACATGCGGAAAAGAAATTGATGAGCAGCATGAGGCATACCATAACCAATGTGAAGAATGTATTCATACGGGAGAATAAGAAAAGCGCAGCACGGGAGAATACCACGCTGAATTCTTTTTAGGTGGGCATAGTGCGCCGTATAGTAACGGTCAAAGCCTTTTAGATGCGCAATTTTATCCTTTCTTATCATTAAAAAAGCCTAGCAGATGTTCTGCTAGGCTAACATTATGACATTTTTTGCTGTAGAACCCTTGATAAGCAGTTCAAGCTCAAATTCATATACTTCTTTTTTATGATATTTTTTCGTTTGAATTTTTTCCATCATCAGGTCGATGACTTTGTGAGCCATCTTGTCAATAGGCTGACAAACTGTTGTAATCGTCGGTTCTGTTATTTCCGATAGCAGCTGATTGTCGAAGCCGACGATAGCCAACTGGTCCGGAACGCTCCAATGATTCCGTTTTGCCTCTGATATAATCCCTGCTGCTACCTCATCCCCCCCGGCAAAGACAGCTGTCGGGATTTTTTTCATTTGTGCAATTTTGTGAAAGACTCTTCTGCCATCTTCAATATCGTAAGCATCCTCGATAAACTCAACAAGCTCCACTTGCAGCTTATGCTCTGCCATAGCGCGCAAAAAACCCATTTTACGGTGCTGTACGACCATGCTTTGCTCGCTTCCGCTGCAGAACAGCAAACGGCGATGCCCTTGCTCAAGCAAGTGCTTCGCAGCTATGTAAGCGCCTTCAACTTGATTGAACTTAACCGTCGGAATATGAGCTTCTTCTGCATACTCATTACATAATACGATTGGCCCGTGATCTAAATACGGCTCTACATGTTCCCACTTATTCTGTAAAGAGCATAAAATGATGCCGTCCACTTGCTTTGTGGAAAGCAGCTGCAAATATTCCAGTTCCTTTTCCAGCAAATAACGTGTCTGACATATAATAAGCTTATATTTATATTCAGAAGCGGCCATTTCAAGTGACTCTATCAATTTACTAAAAAAGGGATTTGTCACCCGAGGGACTAATACAGCAATTGTTTCTGCTTTTTGCTTGCGAAGTCTGCGCGCGGCAGAATTCGGTACGAAACCGAGCGTACTCATGGCAAGAATGACCCTTTTCTTCTTATCCTCAGATACATACGGATGGTTGTTAATTACGCGTGATACAGTTGTTCGGGATAATCCCGCCAACTTTGCCACGTCCTCGATCGTTGGCACAAACCTCTCCCCCTTAAATATGAAAGCGTTTTCCATTTTACATTATATAGGAAATACTATAAATTTTCAATGGCTTGCAGCTTTTTTGTAACATACAAGCATGAAGAAGGCGTTATATTTAGGAATATGACGTCCAAATGTGTTATATTTTTTAAAACAAAAGGATAACGGACGTATGTCTTGCAACACTCCCTCCGATAGCCGAAATGCAAAAAGAGGATATAGGGCACTATGCCATATATCCTCGTTGCTATCTTTTATGCTTGTGCGCCAGCATCTGTACCTGGCTGCACCTTCTTGAAGCAGCGTCTGTGAAGAAGCTGGAAGCATATATTTGTGCAGAAAATACAGCCAAGCGCCCACATCGCCAGCACACCTGCATTATGCCACATAAAGCTGTAGTCTCCGCTTGTGATCACAGCCTTAAAACCGGCTACAGAATATGTCATCGGCACTAACGGACCGAACGCCTGCATCGCTTTGTTCACCATCTCAATCGGATATGTTCCTGCACTTGTAGTTAATTGCAAGATAAGAATGATAATCGCCGCAAACCGGCCGACATCTCCAAACGCAGTAACAAGAAACTGAATAAGAGACAGGAACGCGATGCTTGTGATAAGTGTGAACAGCACAAAACGCGGTTCGCTTTGCACCTTAAAATCAAGTCCGAACAGTACCACTGCGTCAATAATGAGCGATTGCATCACTCCTACAATCAGCAGCACCGTATACTTGCTTGCAAACCAGCGGAAGCCGTTTTTCGGAATTCCTGCCGCTTCACGAAGCGGATAGATTACACTCAATAACAACGCTCCTACATACAGGCCGAGAGAAATAAAGTAAGGCGAAACGCCTGTACCGTAGTTGTCCACCTCACCAAAGCTATGTGTTGTTACTTCTACAGGCTTGGCAAACATATTGTATTTTTCGTCGCTTCCTTTCACTTTTCCCGTCTCATCTGCAGCATCATGAAGCTTGCCGGACAGTTCTCCTGAGCCGTCTTGAAGTTTGCTCATACCATCAGTTAAGTCTGTAGAACCCTTAGCGAGCTGACCTGTGCCGTCTGCAAATTTGTTGGAACCGTCAACAAGCTGAACTGAACCTGCCGTCGCCTCTCCCAGCTTACTGCCAAACAGCTGAAAACCTTGCATGAACTCATTTTGGCCATTTGCCAGATTTGTTGCTCCTTCTGCGAGCTGATGCTGGCCATCGTGTAATTTGCTTACGCCTTCTGCTAATTTCTTATGGCCATCGTTTATCTGTGTTGCACCATTCACCAAACCTGTTGCACCATCTATAATTTTATTTGTATTCTTTGCTAACCCGCTGACTCCCCTTGATACACCTGCAGATCCATCTGCTACTTGTTTACTGCCAGCGTTCAATTGATTTAAAGCTGTTTCGAGTGCGGTTTTCTGATCTTGCGGGAGATTTGGATCACTTAAGAATCGCTGTAACTGTTTAGTAAGTTCAGTAATGCCGTCTTGCACATCTTTTGCTCCTTTAGCAGTTTGTTCAGCAACACTGCTAAGATCGTTGGCCTTACTTTGCCAATCTTTAGCACCGCCTTGAAGTTGGACTGCTCCCGCTTTTAACTGTTCCGACCCTTTCTCTAATTCCGGAACTCTCTGACTCATTTCATCAATACCAGGCAATGTACTATTTAACCCATTACTTATCTTATTCGTACCATCCTGTACCTGAATGGCTCCCGCTTGCAGTTTTTGCTGCCCTTGTTGCAATTGAGATAAACCGCTGCTTAAGTCTGTTGTGCCTTTTTGGAACTCAATGGATTTTTCTGCAAGCGTTTTTAAGTTGTCACGAATTTGTATTGACCCGTCCTTCGCCGCAACTGTCCCGTCATTTAACTTCTTCGCCCCATCGCTCGCTTCTTTCAAACCGTCAGACACCTTCGCCACAGAATTGAACATATCCTCAGCATACGTTTCCGTGATAGTCGCGGACACTTCTTCTTTCATCTTCTCCACAGCGCTGCTGCTAATTTGAGAAGCCAGGAAGTTGTATGCTTTATTCGGAATGTATTCCAACTCCAGATGCTTTGGATGATCATCCATTAGCGTAGTCGCATTTTTCGAAAAGTTTTCTGGAATACGGATTACCATATAATATTTTTGATTCTTCAATCCTTCTTGTGCCTCTTTGTTTGTAACAAAGTGCCATTGAAACGTGGCTTTCTCTTTCAGCTTTTCCACAAAGTCTTTCCCGACAGTCAATTCCTTGCCGTCATGCGTTGCCCCTTTATCAAGGTTTACAATAGCGACAGGAAGATGGTCAAGCTCGCCGTACGGATCTTTAAATGCGTATAGATACACGCCGGCATACAGAAAAGGAACAAACATAATGGCAATCAGAGCGATCAACATCATTCGCTTCTGAAAAATGGCTGCGAATTCGGCTCGCAGCTCTGCAAATCTTCTCATCTTTCTCCCTCCTTTAACAATTGACCACATTGTTCATTTAGTCATTTTTATGATAAGAAGAAGGACTATCTATTTTGACAATCCCTTTAATAAATATAATTCAAACAGCTCTGCGATATGTTTTTTCTCTAAAGGCTTATGATTTTTTTCCCAATCGAAAATCAAAGCAATATACAATCTCACCATGATAAATGCGGTGATCTCCGGGTCGCACTCGCGAATTTCTCCCTTTTCAATCGCTTTTTCCAGTTGCGTACGGATGTACGAAAGAATTGCGGTGTCAAGCTTCTGCATGACTTCCTGTACTTCCGGCGTACCGATTTGCCGTTCTTCTTGAATGAGCTTAATTGTAAGCTGGTGATCCTTGCGAAACTCCAGAATACTATAAATGGCGCGATGCACATTTTCAAAAAACGGTGCATCAGGATCAATTGCTTTATCAGCCACCAGTTTCATTTCCATGATCAAATGAGAGATAATTTCACCAAATAACTCTTCTTTGTTTTTAAAAAAGGTGTAAATTGTTCCCTTTCCGACGTTTGCGAGCTTCGCCACTTGATCCATTGTGGTTGCCTTATAACCAAAGGATGCAAACGACTTTGTTGCCGCTTCTACAACTGCTCTCTTTCGATCTACAGCCAAGTTTCTCACCTCCATAATGACCAGTTGAATAATATAGTCAGTTGGTATGGATGTATATTATCATACGCATTCATAAAGCACAAGATACAAACCTTACATTTTGTTCTTATTTTGTTACTTATTTTTCATCTTATGCTGCCTTCATGACACATATAAAACGGATTATCTATGATTATAGTATAAAATAAATTATACAAATATTGAACGAAACATTTATATACAAATAAATAAAAAAACGTTTATAGTGGGGAGAGATTAAAAGACGTACAGAAGCGGTCAAACCTTTGTAGTGGTTCCTGCAAGGGTAAACCAAAAAGAAGAAACATACCATACTCCCTTTTGGTTGCACATAGCACATGGACATGTCGAAATTTAATTTACTCATATATAGGAGAGAACGTATATATGCAAGAACAACGCATACAAGAAAAGCCCCTGAATTAATAGCTCAGGGGCTTTTCCTTATCAAGAAGCTTTTTTATCTTTTTTCATCTTTTTGAAATCGATTTGTGCCAATACTGGATCATGATCACTGACACGCCCATGCTCATCCATAAACTCAGCATTGATATGAACCGGCTGAATAGCTGTATAAGGCTCTGCATTTTTCGTAACAAGAATATGATCAAGCACTTGTGCGTTTCCATCATGAATATATGTGTAGCGCTGCTCTTTCGGCAATGTTTCCATCATATTTGTCATGATATCTCCTTTTAATGCTTGAAGCGGCTTAGAAAATTCAAAATCATTCATATCTCCCGCTGCTACTACGACTGCATCTTTTTTGCCGGCAACAATGCTTTGCATAAAGCGATTTACTTCTTGCGCCAGCTCGACGCGTTTCGGCTCGCTTCCAAGCACTACAGGCTGAATCTTTCCAAATGGTGATACATCGCCAATTTTAGAGTTCAAATGATTTGCGACTACTACAAAATTTTGATCTTTAAACTTAAACTCTGCAGCAAGAGGCTTTCTCGTATTATCGAAAAGAGGATTGTCCGCCCCGATTTTCATTGGATTTTTCGGCAGAAGGTTCTTCTTATCATTCGACTGCACAAGCTTCACTCGAGTTGGATTATAGAGGAAGCCTACGCGAATATTAGCTCCCGGCGCTCCCCCGTCTTGGTTGTTTTCCGGTGCTAAGTCCACATATTTATAAACAGGCCCTTGATAAGCACAAATTTCATCAATCAATCTCTGTGCGCTCTCCGAAGCATCTGTCGTACCGTCATTAATGGTTCCGTTATTATCCTGCATTTCTTCAACCGCAATAATATCAGGAGTGTTCAAGCTCTCCAAAATAGCAGTTGCTAAACGATGTACTTTCTCATCTGATGTTTGTTCTTTATTCGCAGAGAAGTTTTCAATATTGAATGTTGCCACTGTTACTTCCTCGAATGATGGTTTAAGAGATGTACGCTGCTGCTTCAATCCGCCGTCTTGGAGCATCGGGAGCTCGCCTACAGGAATAACGCGATAGTTCGTGTAATCATATCCGATAACACCTGTAATCTTACCAGCAAACACATCGCCGGCCTTCGTTACAAACGTTCTTCCCGCCTTCACAGAAAGGCGTTCAGGATTTACGTTATCTGCTGAAAGAATAGGCGTGCCCGCGCGCGTGCGAGGCTTAATTGATCCATTATCTACCGCTACATATACATCTCCATATTTTTGCGGGCCTGTTACAACCGCATCATTAATTTCAACAAGCATCCCTTCAAGACTTTCATAAAAGTCAATGGCATCCTCTGCCGGATCAAAGATAGAGAAGGAATCATTATCTACGATTTGATCAGGAATTTTCGTTCCATTTTTTCCAAGCACAACAGCTGCCGGAAGCTCCTTATTAAATTCTTTTACTTCTACGCGGCTTGCTTTCAGCTCAGTAGTTGCTAAATCTGTTTTAAATTTATCTGAATAGCCTTGTCCAATATATTCGTCTACTTGTCCGTCTGTAACGACAACATCTCCCGGTTTTACTCCCGTTTGTTTCTTATACACGTAAATGCCTTCAGAAGTTGCTGCGTCGTCATCCGGCTGCAAATCTTGCATATAAAAGCCGTTAGAATCTGTCGCTGTCACAATCCCCTCTATGTTTCTAACTGTTTTGCCGTTATAAGCAGATACATGCCCTTTTCCCTGAATATCATGGATACGCAGCGGTTTTTCGTTCTTAATTAAGAACGAAAATTCTGCAATTTTAGAAGGAGTTAAACCTTCCTTCATTGCTACAGCTTTCACGACAACATCTTTCTTAATTTCGATTGGAGTGCTGTATATAAGGCTTTGTTCCGTCGGTGTTGTTCCGTCGAGCGTATAATGAATCACAGCGCCCTCTGTAGCTGTAGACAAAGATACTATTGTTCCCGCATCTACAGTTCCGCTGTTCGGATTTGCTTGCACATCTTGCACTTGATTCTGTTGCTGTCCGTCAACGAATTGATAAGCTGTAACCGACTTCAGCCCCGGGCTGCTGAAATATAAATCGAGCGTACCTGTCAAGCGCACTTTTTTTCCTACATTTTCCGGATGATCTTTCACGTTTACCGCTTTGCGAACATCACCTAAAGGAAGCTGTACAGGCATGATTTTCGCAGGATCTGTTTCAGAGGAAGAAGACGCAATGGCCACGTTCGTATCTCCAAATTTTGATGGATCGTTTGTATACTTTGAGGGGTTTGTTGTGTAACCGATAATATATCCCTCAACAACAGCATTCGCTTTCCCTGTGTCTTTAAATTTTTGAATTGCTTCATCGACCGTTAATACTGTTTCTGCTTTAATACTAGGCAAAATAAACGGAAAAACTAAAAGCAGCACGAAGAATGCTGAAAGAAACTTCTTCAAATTTTCTCCCCCTTAAGCAAGGCTATTCCTTTTCCTTGCAAAATTTCCAGTTTTTTAACCGGCCTTTATATAATATCATTCTTTTATAACGAAAAAAGAATATTGTTATAAATTTACAATTTTTTAAAAAACTTAAAATTTGAACATAAAAAGCATCCTTCCGCAGGATGCTTTCGTTTTATAATACAGCTTCTTGCTGCTCAGTTTGTTTAGATAAATATTCGAGAACCTTTTGAACGGAATTTTCACCTTGATCAATGCAATCCGGCAGTCCTGCCCCGCTGTAAGAGCTTCCTGCTAAATATACACCCGGAAGCTCGCGGTCCATAAACGCCTGAAGCTTTGCCATTCTTTGTTTATGTCCGACTGTGTACTGCGGCATCGCTTCTTTCCAGCGGCTTACAACCGCAAATTCAGGTGCAGCATCAATGTCCATCGTTTTCTTTAAATCACGAAGCACAATACCAATAATTTCTTCATCGGATTTTTCTACGATTTCTTCTTCGCCGGGTCTTCCTACGTAACAGCGCAGCAATACTTTTCCTGCAGGTGTTGTATGCGGCCATTTTTTATGCGTCCACGTACACGCAGTAATTGCAAAATCGCTGTTGCGCGATACGACGAAGCCTGTACCTTCAATATCACGTTTGATGGCCTCTTCAGGAAACGCCAAAGCGACATTTGCTACAGTCGTAGCCGGAATCGTCCGGAAAAACTGAAACTCGTTATATTGCGCAAACATGGAAGGCAATGTTTTATGAGGTGCGGCTGCGATAATTGTATCCGCCTCTATTTCTTTGCCGTTGCTTAATGCAATCTTATAAATGCTCTCTATCTTTGTTACCTTTTCCACACGTGTGCTTTTTAAAACGGTTCCTCGTTCCAATCGTTCTTCAACCGCTTCTACTAAAGCTTCCAAACCTTCTGTGAGCGTTTGAAAGATGCCTTTAGGCCGAGCGGATTTCAGCGTCTTTGGAGCTATCGTTTTCATACCGAGCACAATGCTTCTATGCTTTTGTTCCACTTCATGAAACTGCGGGAAGGTAGACATTAAACTCATTTGATCGATGTCTCCTGCATAAATACCCGACAGCAGCGGTTCAATCAAATTTTCTACCACTTGGTTGCCGAGACGTCTCCGAAAGAAATGTCCAAGCGATTGATCGTCTGCCGCTTTGGAGCGCGGCAGCACAAAATCAAAGCCTGCTCTTGCTTTTCCAAGAGGAGAAAACAATCCTGAGAAAAGAAAAGGTGTAATTTGAGTCGGAATTCCCATCATCGATCCTTGCGGAATGCCGTGCAGCTTGTTGTTTACAAGCACATATGATTTTCCGGCCGTATTATTGACAAGCTGATTGCCCAAGCCAACCTCTCGCGCTAAGCGCCCCGCACTTGTTTTCCGCTCTAAAAACGAATCCGGTCCTCTTTCGATAATGAATCCATCATGCTTTTCCGTTTGCACTTTTCCGCCAAGGCGTCCGGAAGCTTCGATCAGCAGCGTTTCAATATCAAGTCCGCGCTCTCGTATTTCTTTTTGCAAATAATAAGCTGCTGTAAGCCCCGTAATGCCTCCGCCGATAATTACTACCTTTTGCGTCACAATCACTTCCTCCTCTTGCTGCTTCTATTCGCAAATTTGAATAGCTTTTTTCATCACTGTTTCTGCCAAGCACTCTACGAACTCTTCCTGTGCGTTCGGCATCTCAGGACGATAATAGCTTGCACCAATTTTATCTGTTACTGCCTTGCACTCGATATCGTTGTCGTATAACACTTCTAAGTGCTCCGCCACAAATCCGACTGGAATGTAAACAAACGCTTTATAACCGTGCTCTTCATGAAGATCAAACGTTAAATCTTGTACATCAGGTCCAATCCACGGGTCTGGCGTATTGCCTGCGCTCTGCCAGCCTACTGCGTAGCGTTCAACACCTGCTGCTTCAACGATAAGCTGCGCTGTCTCTTCCAGCTGCTTTGGATACGGATCACCAAGCGCGATGATTTTCTCCGGTAAGCTGTGCGCAGATACAATTAAAACAGCCTTTGCACGTTCTTCTTCTGTCATTTTTGCATATGTTTCTTTTACTTGATTTGCCCAGTATGCGATAAATTTTGATTCTTTATACCAGCTTTCAATATCATAAATAACCGGACCATCGATTTTTGCCGATTCTTCTTTTGCTCGTCCGTTATAAGATTTTACGCTGAACGTAGAGTAATGAGGCGCCAGCACAAGACTGATCGCTTCTTCAATGCCGTCTTCCTTCATTTGTCCAACGGCATCTTCTACAAACGGTTCGATATGCTTTAAGCCCAAGTACATTTTAAATTCAATATCATCCTGCATTTCATTTAACTTTTGTTCCAGCTTTTCTGCCTGCTCGAGCGTAATTTTGGCAAGAGGAGAAATACCGCCGATTGCACGATATCGCTCTGTCAGTTCTTCAAGCATTTCCGGGCTCGGTTTTCTGCCTCTGCGAATGTGCGTATAATAACGTTCAATATCCTCCTCTTTGTAAGGAGTTCCGTATGCCATAACAAGCAATCCCATTCTCTTTTTCATACTCGTCTCCTTCCTGCTTATTTCTTAAGCTGCTGTGCGGAATATTCATGAATAAATGCAGTTAAACGCTGCAATGTTTCCGGCAAAACCTCCGGGAATACGCCGTGTCCAAGGTTGAAGACATACCCCGGATTCTTCATGCCTTGATCGAGAATCGCTTTCGCGCGCGCTTCGATTTCTTCCCACGGGCAAAGCAAAATAGCAGGATCCAGGTTTCCTTGCACTGCTTTTTGAATGCCGCGTGCACGCGCTTCTTGTATCGACAAACGCCAGTCCAAGCCTACGACATCAAGCGGCAGATCGTGCCATTCGTTTGCCAAATGACTTGCGCCTACTCCGAACATAATAAGAGGCACATTCATTACACGAAGCTCGGAGAAAATACGTTCCATCGTCGGCTTAATATACGTGCGATAATCGGCAACGTTCAATGCGCCTACCCAAGAATCGAAAATTTGGATAGCTTTCGCGCCTGCGTTTATTTGTGCTTTCACATACGTGATTGTCGTATCCGCAAGCTTCTCCATAAGAGCGAACCATGCTTTCGGCTCCGCATACATAAAGGATTTTGTTTTATTATAATTACGGGAAGGGCCGCCCTCAATCATGTAGCTTGCAAGCGTAAACGGTGCGCCTGCAAATCCGATCAGCGGAACCTCCAGCATTTCTTCTGTTAATAACCGGATTGTTTCCAATACGTATGGAACATCGTCTTCCGGATGAATTTCGCCAAGCTTTTCTACATCCTGCAAGGAACGGATCGGGTTGCTTATAACAGGTCCGATTCCGGCTTTAATATCTACATCCACTCCAATAGATGGAAGCGGTGACATAATATCTTTGTATAAAATTGCTGCATCGACGTTATATTGGTCTACCGGAAGCTTCGTTACATATGCACAAAGCTCAGGCTGATGCGTGATTTCAAAGAGAGAATATTTTTCTTTTATCTTGCGGTATTCGGGCTGGGAACGTCCAGCCTGCCTCATATACCAAACAGGCACATAATCAGTTTGCTCCCCTTTGCAAGCCCTTATAAATGTATCATTAAATTGTCGTACCAAAACCCCTGTCTCCCTTCATAAACTGTTATATAAACATACATGATAGTTTCGTTAAGTATCCTTTTCTACTATACCTTTTTATAGAATGAATTGCATAGAGAAACCTTCATGTTCAATAAATTGACACTTTTCATGCCCAAAAGCTTTAGAAATAGCTGATTTAAACGTAAAATGCGCCTATTTTCACAAAATTCATTATACCATACAATCTGTTGTTTCACGGCTTCTGCGCCTTCGTTCTTTCGCCTTCTCGCTCCGTTTGTGGATTGTAAGGAGCTACATAAAAATTAGGAACAGAAAAGACGTTAATATACTTGATACGATACTCCCCTTTTCCAGTTACGGTGCCGACTACAGATTGAGAATCTCCTTCTGCTTTATAAATGCGGTACTGTATCCGTTTATCCGCGAGCGGCTTCCAAGTCAGCTTCGCAGTAAATAATCCAAGCGGCGTAAAGGTCAGCTTCGCTTGTACACTTTCTAATTTCTCAAGACGAATCGGTTCGCCTACGTTTTTCACTCCTTTTGGCTTTTTAAAGGAGGCGAATGCTTCTGTATGGGCGCTTGTTAAAATCTTTTTAAACAGTTTCGTCGGATAGCTGCTGCCGCCTTCGAGATAATGCGACGCATCTGTCCGGTCGTACCCCATCCAAAGAGCCCCTACCATCGTCGGCGTATAGCCGACAAACCATGCATCTTTTGCCCCATTATCCTGATTCGGAAGAGAAGTTGTTCCTGTTTTTCCCGCGAGCGCTCCTTCATAGCTTCCGGCTTGTGCCGTTCCCTCTTTTACAGCTCCTTCGAGCATGCGTGTCATATACCATGCGGTTTGCTCAGAAAAGATTTTTGTCTCCTTTTGAGACGCTTTTGCGATGACCTCATCCTTTCTGTTCACAATCTTTTCGATTACGTGCGGCTCCACAATATTTCCTTCTTCCACGAAAGCCCGATACATTTTCACAAGCTCCAGAGGAGAAATCCCTTCTTTTAAACCTCCTAATGCAGCGCTTAACCCATCCTCTTCAATTGCTACATTCCCTTTTTCCAAGTACGTTTTGCCAGTCTCCATGCCGATTTCATTAAGCAGCCATACAGCCGGAACATTTGCTGATTCTTTAATCGCATCATACATGGTGATTTCTTTAGAATACTGTTCGTTATAATTGCGCGGAATATAACCGGCAAAGGATTGCTTTTCATTCGCAAGAAGAGAGTAAGGCTTATATTTCTTCGTTTCTAAAGCTGGTCCGTATACAAGCAGCGGCTTCAGCACTGAACCCGGCTGCCGCTTCATATACACCCGATTCCACCCCCGCGGCACATAGTTCCTGCCGCCAATCGCAGCTTTAATGCCTCCGCTTTTGCTGTCCATGAGCACAAAAGCTCCTTCGACCTCGGCGCTTTTCTTAGGAAAGTTTTGATCATCCTGAAATAATTTATATGCCTTTTTTTGCATAGCTGAATCCAATGTCACAACGAACGTATAGCCCCCGCGCAGCACCTCTTCGTACGATAAACCGTATACGTCTGCGGCTTCCTGGAACACCATATCAATATATGGGACAAACGCTTGCTCTTTCTTTAGTGCTTGCACATGTAAAGACAATGTTTTCCCTTGGTAACGGACCGTTTCTTCAGCAGTCAGAAATCCTTGCTTATGCATAAGAGACAATACGAGATTTCGACGCTCCTTGCCCTTTTCCGCATGCAGAATTGGAGAATACGCATTCGGCGCCTTCATCATGCCGGCAAGTAATGCTCCTTCTGCAACCGTCAAACTTTGCGGTTCTTTTTGAAAGTAAAACGCGGCTGCCGATTGCATGCCGTAGACACCATGTCCGAAATATACTTGATTCAAGTACATTTCCAGAAGCTGCTGCTTTGTATAACGCCGTTCTAAATTCAGTGCGATAATCATTTCCTTCGTCTTTCGTAGCCATGTTTTTTCATTTGTCAAAAATACGTTTTTCGCTAACTGTTGTGTAATGGTGCTTGCACCTTCCGCTTTGCTTCTTGTCAGAATGTCTTTATAAAGAGCCCGGACTAAGGACGCAATGTCTATTCCGTGATGCTCATAAAATCTCGTATCCTCCGCTGCCAAAAATGCCTTCTGCACGTGAGACGGGATTTGATCAATAGATACTAATTCCCGATTCTCCACATACATTTTAGCAATTTCATTTCCTTGCTCGTCTACAATGCGCGACGTAGAATTTAGCACAAGCTTCTTTTCATCTATAATAAAATCCCCTAAAAAGATAATGAAGAAATATCCAATACATGCTGTTAAGAAAATGAGTGCAGCACCTCCTGCGATGAATGCTCCTTTTTTCAATGCGGCGACCCCCTTTTCCAAATGATGGTTATACTTAGTATTTGAAGTATAGTTTCCTTTATGTACCATAGGGCAAGCTTTTTTGTAAGAAAATCAAATAAGACTTGTTATAGATTCTAGACCGAAAAAACCTCTTGGGCTTGCTCCGATGTTTTTTCGGTCTTTATAAATTTTTTCCTTTCATATATAACCTGATTGTGGAATTTCTTTCTCTCTGTACGGCATAACAAAAACAGAATATACGCTCGTTACCTAAAGAGAAGAGGAAGCAACATGACTAACAAGGATGAGAAAACCAACAAGCGAATAAAGAGTTAGAACAACAAATAGAACCAGTCTCCCATCAACTTGAAGAGTTGCGAGAAACTTACCGAGTAACTTGAGATTTTGTCCAGAAAGAAGCTGAGCGGTTGCAAAAGCGATTTTCTAAAGCACAAGCCGTCATTCGTCACAGCTTTTCATATTTAGACATTTCCCGAGAAATACCAAGAAAAGCGGAACCGGCTCGTTCAGGCGCAGAGACCAAGGTTCTCCGCCCTAAAAAGCGTCTTTTTGCTTTTTTGCGGCGGAGGTTCTTGGACGGCAGCGCCTAGCCGGTGGAGCTGGACATCATGAAAAGCGGAGCCGGCTCGTTCAGGCGCTTTTTATTCAAGACAAAAGGAGCAGGCTAACCCTGCTCCTTTTGCTCCTGTACCCATCGTAACTGATAACACTTCATCGTAACTTCTCCGAGGCGGTCCAATAAATTATAGTTCGCATATGCCCCAACCGCAGCTCCAATAAAAGGAACAAGCTGAAGCATTTTGGCCAAGTCAATGTAATCGCGGTATTCTTGCTGAAACTTCCGCCAATCTACATGCTGTTCTTTTTCTGTATGCGTTTCCCAGTTTTCTATGATTTGGAATACCTCGCGGCGATGCTCGTCGCTTGAAAACGCAAGCTGAAAGATGTGCAACAAAAAAATACGTTCTTCTTCTTTGCTTGTATCATAGCCATATAAAGTCGCTGCGTCAAAAAGAAACTTAATTTTAATTGTCAGCAAAAGCGGAAAATCGGCGAGACCAAGTAAAATACCGCCGGCACCCGTGCCGGCACCTTCTACTGCAGCAATCTTTTTGTAATCCTCTATCTTTTTTCTTACTCGCTCGTCGCGCTGCTGCAAAGTTAAGCTTTTATCCTTTAAAACCGGCTGAATAAAATCCGAGCCGACGACAATCGCCTGTACCATTTTCTTGATTGTTTCCGTTAGAATCTTATGTGCTTTTTCTGGAATGAGCTCCTGCATTTTCGTTTGTACTTTTTTGGACAAACGATTCATAAGAGACGACTCCTTTATCATTTCCTGCTTCCACTTTGTCAGCTCATAGCTTACGAAACGTTCATAGTCTGTCATGGTTTCACTTCCTTTTCGGTAAAAAACCTCCTGTATCTACAAGAGGTTTTGAATTTTTCTTTTTCCATATCCGTATGTAAATATATAGCTCACTACGACATTGCAAAGCAGCAGCAAACCAGCCATGACCCACTCTTTCGTTCCAAATGCAAACACTGTCGCAAATACGGCGCTGCTAACGAACAGAAGACTTACAAGCAGCTGTAAAAACGAGCGCATTTTATCTTCTTCCTGCAGCGGGTACAGGCTGAGCCAAAGCTTAAAACGATGCTGCTTCCATAAGCTTAATGTTTGATAGCCCATTAAATACAAAAACAATATGCTTATAAATAAACGCCCATAAAGGAATGGGACAAAATAAATAAGTATACTTCCCAATATAAGCAAACGGAGAAACAGCCCTAAGTAATTTCCTGAGCGCAAAAACGTTCGGATATATAAATATGAATATGCGTTTTTTTGGTGAAACGGAACAAGGCTCGCAATACCGTCAAGCCACTTTCTCCGCTGCACCCGTTCCTTCAGTGCAGGCACGTCCGTAAACAAATTGGCTATCCGATAAAACAAAAGCATTTTTCTGCCTTCTTCATCAATAAGATGCTCCCAGTGTAATCCCTTTTTTGCCTCTTTTCTTTGTAAAAGGAGAAAATACACAAGCATCACAACAATCATGCTACCCGGGTATACAATAGAGAATCCGGCCGTTAAAAAATACACAAACAAAAAGTTTACGCCAAGCCGGAGCAGCCAATCATACAGCCGCACTTTTCCGTCCATATCGTGCGCGCTTTCCCATGCAGACAATAGGTTCCATAGCTTTACGAGCGCTATAAGCACAAGCAGCAATACATATGAACCAGATTCATTCAGTTGCTTCAAATATAACGGTGCAAAAGCTGCGCCAATCATTCCGATGATGTAAAGCTGCACGATGTACGAAAAGCGAAATGCTCTGCCAAAGTACGGCTTCAGCTTTTCTTCAAGCGGCAGAAGAAACACAAGATCGGCCGGCTTTAGCAGCGTTTGTATCGAACCGGCTGTTAAAATAATGGCAAATACGGCTGCAATGATGAACGCGGCAGGAAATGCCGGCGTTAACGTTTCAAGCCATTGCCGATAATAAAATGTGCCAATCCCGAGCGCAAAAATGAGCACAATGCTTATATGATCGTTAAAAATATATTTACTGTATGTCCGAATTTCCTTTAGATATAATGCAAACCGCTGCTTCCATAATTCAATTGCGTTCATGATCTTCTTCTTCCTTTGTGAGCTCAATATAGATGTCATCAAGCGTCGCGGACGGCATAGAAAACTGATCCTGCAGCTCGCGAAGCGTCCCTTTTGCACGCACTTGTCCGTGATGCAAAATCACAAATGAATCACAATACCGTTCTGCCGTCGCTAAAATGTGCGTGCTCATTAAAATACCCGCGCCGCTTTTCTTCATTTTTTCCATCAGCTGCAGCAACGATTGAATTCCAAGCGGATCCAGACCAAGAAACGGCTCATCCACAATATATAGGGAGGGCTGTACTAAAAAGGCACACATGATCATGACCTTTTGTTTCATCCCTTTAGAAAAATGAGATGGAAACCATTTTAAGCGATTTATCATACGAAATTCTTTTAAGAGCGGTCCTATCCTTTCCTTATATGTATGTTCTCCTAAGCCATATGCCATTGCCGTCAGCTTCAAGTGTTCTTCAAGCGTCAGCTCTTCGTACAATACAGGCGTTTCCGGAATGTAAGTGAAGCTGCTCCGATATACTGTCGGATTTTCTCCAAAAGTCCTTCCTCCAATGGCAATGCTTCCTTTTTTCGGCTCCATCAGTCCGATAATATGCTTAATTGTCGTACTTTTACCAGCTCCATTTAATCCGATTAAACCAACAAGCTCTCCGGCATTGACAGAAAAAGAAACATCTTGCAGCACCGGCCGCTTTGTATAGCCGCCTGTAACATTTTGAACTTGTAATAGCGTATCCATATGTCAACCCTTTCTTCATTCGGGACTATATATTTCCATCTTACCAAAAAATAAGGCTTCTACATAGCTGTGCATTTTATTATATTAAGAAACTATATCCTTTTATTTCCTTTACATAACTTTTACAAAACGGGACATTATAATGAGTGAGGAAGGGAGATGTTGAATAAGCACAGTCCCAGCAAGTGATGAACGCTAATGTAGTGATTATTCGTCATTTTGAAATGGGGTGTCAACTAAAGACCAAGTAAGAGAAGCGACAAATTTTGTTCAAAATGAGGTGTTTCGAGGAGAGTAGATATCCGCATATGTATAAGGGTTTATGCTCTTAGAAATGAGGTGTCTCCAAAAGACAGATCAGAACAAATTTCATAGTTGGAAAAGCATGTACTTCAACCGCAAATGGGGTGTCTCGAGCAGAGCAGAGAAGTGATAATGCGTAAATTTTCCTAACAAATGAGGTGTCTCCCAAAGGCAGAGTAAGCTAAGCTTTTCAACACACCTTTCTCATTCGACAGGAAGCGAATCTGCTTCCTGTTTTTCTATTTTGTCTACTATGCAAATATGGTAAAATACGGCTAAGACTATATGAGAGGATGAGAAGCATGCAGCATACGGCAGAGAATTGCATTTTTTGCAAAATTATTGAAGGGAAAATTCCGTGCGCCAAAGTATATGAGGATGAGCATGTATTTGCTTTTTTAGATATCGGACAAGTAACGAAAGGACATACGCTCGTCATCCCGAAAATACATAAACAGGATGTGTTCGCTCTAACTCCATCCATCGCAGCAAGCACTTTTGCAGCCGTTCCTAAAATTGCAAACGCTATTAAAGTGCAATATAACCCGGTCGGCTTAAATATTTTAAATAATAACGGAGAAAAAGCGGGACAAACTGTCTTCCACTTCCATATCCATTTAATTCCGCGTTATGGAAAGAACGACGGCTTTGGCGCCGTGTGGAAGTCGCACGAGAGCCAGTATTCGCAAGCAGATTTACATGAAATTGCCTCGTCTATTGCTCGCCATATCGAGCAGCTATAAAAAGGCACGAAACAGCATTGTACATACCAGCACGATGCCGCCCAACAGGCCGAATAAAGCCGCTTGCTGTTTTAAGATCATCGGAGGCGGGTATACCCGCTTCTGTTTTAAGGACAGCATCAAAAACATAGCTCGAAGCAAACAAACTAAACCGCCCATAATAAACAGCCAGACAAACATTACGCATCCCTCCTTTTCTATGGATATGCATGTTGTCCCCTGTTCATGAGAACGTCAAAAGAAATTTGAGGAGGATTCATATGTCAAAATCAAAAGCATTTGTTACAGGTCTTCTTTTCGGAGGCGTTGCAGCAGGAGTTACAGTTTTATTTGCAGCTCCTTCTTCCGGAAAAGATTTTCGTAAAAAACTAACACAAAAAGGAATTGAACTAAAACGGTCCTTTCAGGAAATAAAGAATGACTCGAAACTTTTAAAGGAACAAGTGATACAAACAGCTGTCGAAAGCAAAGAAGTATTTGGAGAGCTAAAGGATGATATGCAAAAGGCTTTTTCCGCATGGACGCAGGATATTAAGCCGAACAAAGAGAATATTGAAAGAAAACTGGAGGAAATTCAAAAGTCCATTGATCATTTACAAAAAACAGTGCCTGCTAAAAAATAAAAACAAGCCAGAACTGGAAGGTTCTGGCTTACGCAAAAAATTTTTACAATTTTCACAAAAGTTCTTTATTAATTTTTATTTTACTGGCATAATAGATACTAATAAATTAGATTAAGAGAGAAGCAGGTGAGTCAATGAAAAGCGGGGAAAAAAGTTATTCAGCAAAAGAAGCAATGATTTTTAGTCAACGCATCGCTCAGTTGTCAAAAGCATTATGGAAATGCGTTGAAAAAGATTGGCAGCAATGGATTAAACCGTACGATTTAAATATCAATGAACATCACATTCTCTGGATTGCCTATCATTTAAAAGGCGCTTCCATCTCCGAAATCGCCAAGTTTGGCGTTATGCACGTATCCACTGCGTTTAACTTTTCCAAAAAGCTGGAAGAGCGCGGTCTTCTTATATTTTCTAAAAAGGAAGATGACAAGCGCAATACGTACATCGAGATTACAGATGAAGGTGAAGATCTTCTATTAAAACTCATGGAAGAATATGAACCAGAGAAGAACTCTGTGTTTAACGGCGCCCTTGCCCTTCGTGATTTTTACGGTAAATTTCCAGAAAATATTGAACTAATGGCGATTCTGAGAAATATTTACGGTCAGGACTTTATTGATATTTTTGAAAAATCATTAGACAATATTGAAGACAACTTTACAGAGAAGGATAAAAAGCTTGTTAAAAAATAATGCAGTCTTCGCAGCCATCCGCAGGCTTTTATCCTTCAAATGCTTTTACAAGCATTTTGTGGAAGCGCTTTTTTTGAATGCCGTAAGAAGCGGGTGCTGGAGAAGAAACCCTTCCGCTTTTTGCGATTCACCAGTCTTGCTCAATCCTTCACATAAATTCAAAACCGCCTCTATTCCAGCTACATTTCTATTATTTTCTTGCCCTCTTTAACTATGTTATAATTTAAAGGATATGCTAGAGAAGGAGGCTGCTCCTAATGAACGCAATCTTTGCAGCATTTGCGCTTATTGTTTTATTCTATATAAATGTTTTAACACATGCTCTTTGTCTAAAAAAGCAAATTGCTGATGTACACAGTGTTCGTGTGTTTCGATTTATTAATGTATGCACGACAATTTTGCTTATTTCGAGCTATGTAGAGGTTGTATATCGTACAATGAAGTGATGAAGAAAAGATGTCTTCATCGCTTTTTTGTTATGTATAACTGACTTATAGATTCAACATAAAATTGAAGTTTGGATAGAAGAAAATATAAAGTATATACAACTGAATAAAAAAACCGTCTTTTTACAGTAGGGCGAGAGCATCCGGCGACGTGCGAAAGCGGTCAAACCCTTGTAGTGGTCCATGCAAGGGTAAACCATAGATAGGAATAAAATGCAAATGCCTCTGTACACAGCACATTGAAATGTCGAAATCATAAATCATTCATATATAAGTGATGAGTAGTTCAAATGCAGTTGATATATGTATGGTGCTTTGCCTAAAAAATATCGGTCAGCCCGTGCTGACCGAATATTCATAGTTTTTTTGTTCGCAATTAGCACAAACAAGCTGCACCAACAATGATCAATAGAATAAACAATACAACAATTAACGCAAATCCGCTGTGGAATCCGCCACTCATGCCTTACACCTCCTTCTTTTTCAAGTAAGATATTGTATGCATTTCACGACTAAAAGGAGTAGGCGTTTACCTAGCTGCAGATATTAATAAACGCAAGCACAGCCTACAATAATTAATAAGATAAATATACAACAAGCAACACAAAGCCATTATTATAATTGTAACTCATCGCCTTTACTCCCTTTTCAAACTTCTCTGTATAGTATGAATGAACATAACATTTTGCCTATACAAATGTTATGATTTTGAAGATCCTCTAAACAATTGGACGTTTTTCGGTTCCTCGATAGGAATATATAGTGAAATATGCTGCATCCATTATCAATCGTTTTCCTAAAAATACAGTTAAAAGGGCAGCTTAACCGAATTCCTTAAAGCAACCTCCTATATAAAGCAAATCGCTGCCACGGGATGGGCTTGAAATACATTGCGAAGACTATGATTAACTTGACATATACGACCTCAACTTTGAAGGCGTAACCTCCAGCGGTTGCGCTTCTTCTTTTATTTATGCGATAATAGTCGAAGGAGGTCAAACGCATGGGAAACGAGAAATATTTCGACATTGAAATATTAAAAGGATTCGTTCGCCTATATGAAGAAGTGAAGGAAACCGCATATTTCCAGAACTAAATCAAAGGCAGAGATAACAAGGCGCATCTTTTAATGGCAGAGTTGAAATTTTCATGATTATTTGACCATACTATTACTAAAAAATACATATGTAGGAGTGTTATTAAATGAAGAAAGCAATTATTGCGCTGGCTGCCACGAGCGTCCTCGCGCTTTCCGCTTGCGGCTCTTCCGATACAATCGTGAAGTCAAGCTCCGGAAACGTTACAAAGGAAGAGTTCTACGATGCGATGAAGCAGCGTGCTGGTCAAAGCGTGCTGAAGCAATTGGTAATCGAGAAGGTCTTCACGAAAAAGTATAATATAAGCGACAAAGATGTAGATAAAGAATATGACAGCTCGAAAAAGCAATACGGCGATCAATTCGAATCTCTTCTGAAGCAAAACGGCATGACGACGGACTCCTTCAAAAAACAAATTCGCGCCAGCCTTGCACTTAAAAAAGCGGTTGGTGACAGCTTTACTGATAAAGAGCTGAAGGCAAACTATAAACCGGAAATCAAAGCAAGTCATATTCTTGTAGCGGATGAGGCAACTGCGAAGAAGGTGAAAGACCTTCTGAACCAAGGGCAATCCTTCGAAGACTTAGCGAAGCAGTATTCTACAGATACAGGCTCTAAAGACAAGGGCGGCGATTTAGGTTATTTCGGACCTGGCAAAATGGTTCCTGAATTTGAGGCAGCAGCTTATAAGCTGAAAAAAGGCGAAGTAAGCGATCCTGTTAAATCACAATATGGATACCACATCATTAAAGTAACAGACATTAAAGAGCTGAAGCCTTTTGACGAAGTAAAAGGAACGATTAAAGATCAGCTTGTAGAAACAAAAATGCAGGATTCTACTTTCATGAATGATTTTGTAGACAAAGAGCTCAAAAAAGCGAATGTAACAATCGAAGACAAAGATTTGAAAGATGCATTAAAACCAGCGGCAGACCAGTCAACAGGTCAATCTACAACAGGTCAATAGTACAAAAAAGGATAAGCGTCAAGCGCTTATCCTTTTTTACAGAATAGGACAGTATAAAATTTCTGGAGTATGTCCAGCTTCACCGGCTAGGCCCTGCCACCAGAGAACCCCGCCCACACAAAAGCAAAAAGCGCTTTTGAGGGACGCGAACCTCTGGTTCTGCGCCTAAACGAGCCGGCTCCGCTTTTCTTGATGTCCAGCTCCACCGGCTAGGCCCTGCCACCAGAGAACCTCGCCCTCACTAAAGCAAAAAGCGCTTTTGTGGGGCGCGAACCTCTGGTTCTGTGCCTGAGCGAGCCGGTTCCGCTTTTCTTATGCCCCGACAGAATTGGATTTGTTTTCATCCGCAGGCACAACCGCATCGCGCAGCGCCATTTCCAATTCTTCGGCATATTTTACTTTTTCTTGTGCACTCCAGTTCAATCTCTTTGCCATATATTGCAGCACCTCTTCCTTCCACTCATATACCCAATCAATACGGAAGAATAGCGCTCCGGTACGGCGAATGAAGAAGTCGACCGGCTTCGTTGTCATCTCGTAATCCATTGCATACATAAGCGGAAGAAACACCTCTAGCGGCAAATTCTGTGTCTTTGCCTCTTTTCCATAATTTCTAGCAAGCTCAAATAAAACATCTACATTGGAGCCATAAGAACGAGCAAACTGTTCTGCCTGTTTTTTTGTTAAACCGTATGCCTGCCCCTCATCCGTCTTCTTCACAACAAACGCTTCAAATTCCTTAGATCCACCTACATCTCCTCCTGAAATCGGCATATGCTTCGTTTGACAGGATGGATACGCAACGTTGCCTTCTGACTGAAGAAGAGATGCTACAAGGTCAACAACCATTTCAGCCATTTTGCGGTAACCGGTCAGCTTGCCGCCTGCGATTGTAATAAGGCCGCTGTCCGATTGCCAAATTTCATCTTTACGGGAAATTTCAGATGCGTTTTTTCCCTCTTCGTAAATGAGCGGTCGAACGCCGGCCCAGCTTGATTCTACATCCTGCTCGGTTACCTTTACAGTCGGAAACATGTAGTTGATGGCATCAATTACATATTTCCGATCAGCTGCTGTCATCCTAGGATTTACAGCATCTTCCTTGTAAAACGTATCCGTTGTTCCTACATATGCTTTGCCGTCACGCGGAATCGCAAATACCATGCGGCCGTCAGGCGTATCAAAATAAATGGCTTGTTTCAATGGAAAGCGCTTCTGGTCGATTACAAGATGAACTCCTTTGGATAACTGCAGTTGTTTACCCTTTTTGGAATTGTCTTTTTCACGCAATTGGTCTACCCAAGGACCTGCAGCGTTTATAATTTTTTTCGCGTACACTTCATACATACGGCCATCCAATTGATCGACTGTACGTACACCGATTACCTTGCCGTTTTCATATAAGAAACCTTCTGCTTTTACGTAGTTCACTGCTTTCGCTCCGCGCGCTACTGCTTCTTTTAATACTTCAATTGTTAAGCGTGCATCATCTGTACGATATTCTACATAATAGCCGCCGCCCTTTAATCCGTCCTGCTTCACTAGCGGCTCCCGCTGTATCGTTTGCTCGCGGCTCAGCATAGACCTGCGTTCTCCCTTTTTCACTCCCGCAAGGAAGTCATATACACGCAGGCCGATAGATGTGCTGAACTTCCCGAACGTACCTCCTGTATGAATCGGAAGCAGCATCCATTCCGGTGTTGTTACGTGCGGACCGTTTTCGTACACAATCGCACGTTCTTTTCCCACTTCCGCCACCATTTTCACTTCAAATTGCTTTAAGTATCGCAAGCCCCCATGTACGAGCTTAGTGGAACGACTGGATGTCCCTGCCGCAAAATCCTGCATTTCAAACAATACTGTAGACATTCCTCGCGTAACTGCATCTAGTGCAATGCCACAACCCGTAATACCGCCGCCGATAATCATTACATCCACATGCTTTTTATTTACGTCCATCAATAATTCTTTTCGCTGCTTGCTTGAAAATAATGTTCCCATTTGTTTTCCTCCTTTTTATCCCTAAAAAAAGAAGAGACCGCAAACTGCACTATAGAATATGCTTCTATAGCGCATTGCGGTCTCTCCAAATCTCCTGCCAAAATATTAACTTATCTTTAGTATACTACATGTTATGCTTATTTAAAAACTTTTGTTGCTTCAATCGCTTTTTTCCACCCCATATACAGCTGTCCGCGCTGTTCCTCTTCCATTTTTGGCTCAAAGGAGCAGTCCATGTTCCACTGTGTAGAGATTTCCTCTTGATTCTTCCAATATCCTACTGCCAAGCCGGCAAGATACGCAGCACCAAGTGCTGTCGTTTCGTTCACGACTGGACGCTCAACCGGTACACCTAAAATATCCCCTTGGAATTGCATTAAGAAGTTATTCTTCACAGCGCCCCCATCTACACGTAGCGTCTTCAGCTCAATACCGGAATCAGCCTTCATTGCGTCCAATACATCTTTCGTTTGATATGCTAACGATTCAAGGGTAGCACGAATGAAGTGCTCCTTTGTTGTGCCGCGCGTTACGCCAAACACGGCACCCCGCACGTCGCTGTCCCAATACGGCGTTCCAAGCCCGACAAATGCAGGCACCACGTATACGCCATCTGTAGAATCTACTCGTTCTGCGTACAGCTCGCTTTCTTTTGCATCTTTAATCATTCGCAAGCCGTCGCGGAGCCACTGAATAGCAGATCCCGCTACGAAAATACTTCCTTCAAGCGCATACTCTACTTTTCCATTTAAGCCCCATGCAATTGTCGTTAACAGGCCGTGTTCGGATGCAACAGCTTTTTCACCTGTATTCATCAGCATAAAGCACCCTGTCCCGTACGTGTTCTTTGCCATACCTTTCCCAAAGCATGCCTGTCCGAATAACGCTGCCTGCTGGTCTCCCGCAATCCCGGCAATCGGGATGCTTTGTCCGAAGAAATGATACTCAACCGTATGGCCGTACACTTCTGAAGACGGGCGAACTTCAGGAAGCATGCTTTTTGGCACCGTTAATATATTCAAGAGCTCTTCATCCCATTTTAATTCATGTATGTTATACATTAACGTACGGGAAGCGTTAGAATAATCCGTTACATGCACCTTTCCGCCAGACAGCTTCCATACAAGCCACGTATCGATTGTTCCAAACAACAGATCGCCGCGCTCTGCTTTCTCACGCGCGCCTTCTGCGTTATCAAGAATCCATTTTACCTTTGTACCAGAGAAATAAGCATCTATCAAAAGACCCGTTTTTTCTCTTACAATCTCGTTATATCCTTTTTCTTTTAGCACTTCACAAATGCCAGCCGTTTGACGAGATTGCCAGACGATTGCATTGTACACTGGCCTTCCTGTCGTTTTATCCCATACAACCGTTGTTTCGCGCTGATTCGTAATACCGATTCCTGCAATTTGCTCAGGCTTTACATTTGCCTCGCTTAAACAGCTTGCGATAACCGCAAGAATCGATCCCCAAATTTCGTTCGGATTATGCTCAACCCAGCCTGGCTTCGGAAAATGCTGCGTAAACTCTTTTTGCGATACATGAACAATTTTACCTTGCTTATCAAATAAAATGGCCCGAGAGCTTGTTGTTCCTTGATCAAGTGAAAGAATATATGTTTCCATGAAATGTTCCCCCTAAGCTACTAATTTTTTCTCTGGTCCTGTGCGTTCTTTTTTGCTCATTGTGTATGAAAGTACCAAAATTACAAGCGTTGCAATTCCTACATATAAGAGAGCCGGTGCTTCTTTTCCTGCAAAAATGACATGATAAAACATGCCGCCAAGAGATCCTCCGAGCACTGGACCGACGACTGGAATCCATGCATATTTCCAATTGGAATTTCCCTTTCTTGGGATCGGAAGGAAGAAATGCGCCAAACGCGGTCCTAAGTCACGAGCCGGATTAATGGCATAACCGGTTGTTCCTCCTAAAGATAAACCGATGCTTACAACCAAAAAACCGACGATGAATGGATTCAAACCGTCTGTAAATTTATTTGCCCCGATTGCTAGTATGCCGAATACAAGTATAAAGGTCCCAATGATTTCACTTAAAAGATTAGCAAAAGGATGATAAATTGCCGGTCCTGTCGCGAATACTCCTAATTTCGCGCCTGCATCTTCCGTTTCCTTCCAATGCGGCAAATAATGAAGGAATACAACGACTGCTCCCAAAAACGCACCAATCATTTGCGCCGCAATATAAGACGGAACTTGTTCCCACGGAAAGCTTCCGTTAAAAGCTAAAGCTAAAGTTACAGCGGGATTCAAGTGCGCTCCGCTGATTGATCCTACTGCATAAGCGCCAACTGCCACCGCAAGCCCCCATCCCATTGTAACAACCATCCATCCAGCGTTTTGAGCAAGTGATTTTTTCAAAGTAACACCTGCACATACACCGCCGCCTAAAATAATAAGTACCATCGTTCCAATTAATTCCCCTAGAAACGCTGTCATAAAAAACCCCCATTTCAAATTTTATAAAAGAATAAAGAAGAGTGATAGAGTCATGAATGGCCATTCATTTTTCTTAAAAAGAAAAAACCACACCCGCATACCTCTGCCGATGAGCAGAAGCATTTGAATGTGGATCTCTTTTTCTCCGTCACTATTATTAACTTGTCTATATAGTAATTGTTTTTGTAAGCGGTGTCAACAATCTCCCTTATTTATTTTCATAATATTCCCATAGTTTTTTATCAGATGTCGTAATAGCTGTCGCCCCAGCTGTCAATGCTGTTTCCACATCCTCAATACTGCGTATGAACCCTCCTGCAAGAATGGGAATACCTGTATGCTCTTTCACCTCAGCAATCACTTCTGTCAGCGCACCTGGAAGTACCTCGATATAATCAGGCTGTGTTTTCGCGAGCAACGCATAGCTTTTTTCAAGTGAGCTCGAATCAATAAGAAAAATGCGCTGAATCGCGATAATACCCTTTTGTTTTGCTTTTGTAATCACATTTGCTTTCGTAGAGAGCAAACCGTACGGCTCAAATTCCTGACATAAAAATTCTGTTGCATACGCATCGCTCTGTAAACCACGAATGAGATCAACATGAAGAAACACTTTTTTCCCGTGCCTTTTAGCGAGGGCAACCACACTTTTAAGCTGTGCAATATGAAGGTCTAAAAGCACGATATATATATAAGGGCTGTGCAGCAGCTTTTCCAAATCTTTTATATGCCGGACAGCCGGCAAAATACGCTGTTCATGAAACTCCATTTTCTGCTCCTTCTCGTTCTTACTGTACACGAAAGGAAAGCCGGCAAGATGATTGCCAGCTTAGAACAACACGGAATTCTCATCCTCTTTTCCGGCACGGCGATTCTGTTCCGCACGCAGCCGTTCCATGTATATTTCACCTTCGCGCTCAATGAACTCTTGATCAATTTCTTCCTCTTTTTTGGATGTATATAACACCATATAACCGCTCACGACAATTCCTGCAATCACAAGATATACCCACCAAGGCAATAATTCCATATGTTCTCCCTTCCTTTTAGACAAGCTTTTTATTTTCACTATATGAAGAGAGAACAAGTTTTATACCTTATGCATGAAATGTCGGCTTATAAAAGGCGCGGTTGTCAAGCGCAAATACGCGCTCAGTATATTCCCCGGGCTTCGTGCGGCTCAGCGCCCGGTCCATCATATTCATTTTTGCATCTAAATTATCAATGTAATGAAGAATTTCGGCTTCCCGCACCATCGGAGGCTTCGGACTGCCCCACTCACCTTTTCCATGATGGCTCAGCACAATATGCTGCAGAATGACGACCTCTTCTCCTTCAATGTTCAATTCATCTGCCACTTTAGAGATTTCGCTCACCATAATTGAAATATGCCCGAGCAAATTCCCCTCTACTGTATAAGAAGTAGAAATCGGTCCTGATAGCTCGATTACTTTTCCAAGGTCATGTAAAATAACACCGGCATACAATAAATCTTTATCAAGCGAAGGATACAAGCTTGCAATCGCTTTTGCCAAATCCAGCATGGAGACAACATGATAAGCTAAACCTGATACAAATTCATGATGATTCTTTGTTGCAGCCGGATACTCCAGAAACGCAGCCTGATATTTTTTCAGCAAATGTCTAGTAATGCGCTGCAAATTCGGATTGCGCATCTCAAATACAAATTGGGTAATTTTCTCCATCATCACTTCTTTCGTGAGGGGCGCGCGTTCCACAAAGTCAGATATATCCGGCGCTTCATGCGGCTGCGTAAGACGAATCTGCTTCAGTTTCAATTGAATGCGTCCTTTATAATTTTGAATATCCCCAACTGCTTTTACAATTTTCTCTGCTGCATATTGCTGTTCATCTTCCTTTGAGACATCCCACAGCTTTGCCTCAATCTCGCCGCTTTGATCCTGCAGCATCAATGTAAGAAATGGTTTGCCGTTGCTAGCGATGCCCCGCGTCGCTGATTTAATCAGCAGCAGCACATCCACCTGCTCGCCAACCTCATATTGCAAAATTTTCTTTTTCATATAAGCTCCTCCAGCGTAAACAATTATCTCTAGTATACCATGAAAAAATCTTCCATATTAATAATTACACTGTTTGGATTTTCTCCTGAAGATGCACTGTTTCTGAATGAGCAAAAAACGGAAGAAGATGAGTGTGGCACGTAAAGAATAAAACCTGCCGTTTCTCGGAAATCATTCGCAAAAGAGATAGAGTCCGTTCTGTTCGCCCGTGGTCAAAATGAACGAAACTGTCATCTATCACGAGCGGTACTTGCGCATCAAACGTATCAGCAAGAGCGAGGCGAAGAGACAAGTACAGCTGCTCCGCAGTTGCCTGGCTGAGTTCATGAGCGAAAAAGCGTATGCCGTCAGCTCGTTCCACTATAAATGCTTGCTCGGCTGTTGGCGCAAATAAACGGACATACTGCTCTTTTGTTACATACCGAAAGTATTGCTCAGCTGTTTCAAGAATGCGCGGAAATCGCACTTCATGATACTGCTCTTTTGTTTTTGTTAATATGGATTTTGCGGTTCTGCATGCTGCCCATTTCTTCATTTGTTCGCGAAGCTGCGCTTTCTTCGCTTCCCATTCATGCAGAAGCACAGAATAGGCCGTTCCTTCTTCTAAATTTGCAATTTCCACTTTACATTGAGCAGCTTGCGCCTGCAGCTGCTGCTCTTCCTTTTGCAGTTCCTCCTGCTTTTTGAGATGCTGCTCAAGACACGCACGGTAATCCTCCGTCCAAGTCACCCGATCTGAAAGATGAATAGAAATGAGACGCTCTTCCAGCACAGAAATTTGGGTCATTATAAAAGACAGCTGTTTCTTTGTCTCTTGTACCTCTTTATATTCCTTGCCCCTCTCATAAAAATCTTCCTCTGCCAACACGCCTGCAGTTTCCCACAGTTCCCCCCGCTCTTTTCGCAGCTTTTCATCCGTATGAATGATTTCTTTTTGCTCTTCCTCCCACTCTGCAAGCTTTTGCTGAAGCTGCTGCTTTGTCAGTTGATTTTCTATTTCTTTTTTTAGTCGCTCATATATGCCCGATAGCGTAGAAGAAACCGAACTGCCAGTGACACGAAAAGCAGTTTTCAACTGGGAAACCTTCTGTTCAAACTGTTCTATGTCTTTAGAAAGCAGCTGACTGCGCTCCATCTGCTTCGTAATTTCACGCTGCAGCTGCTTCATCTTTTCTATTCGTTCAAATGCCGGCAAGAGTTGTGCATAGGATAGCGCTGACGGCAATGAATACGCCTGCTTATGCCGCTCTATTTCTCTATCAAGCCCATATGCCTGCCGTTCCCATTCCTCGTACTGCGTCACGATTCGTTCATATGCTTTCTCCGCTTGCTGCAGCTTGAATTTTTCCTGCTCTGCAAGCTGCCTCATTTCTATCCCCTGCTCCGTTGATGAGTGTTGTCCTGCATGGCGGTTCATTACAAATAGCACGATTACTGCAGCAAAGAGAACAACGCTCACTAACGATAAACTTGCATTCCTTCCTAACACGCCTGCGATAAGCGATATTACACTAAGCGCAAGAAAAATCCCCAAAATACTCGTTATCTTATTATCTCTCTGTGCATGATGATGTGTTTGAGAGTCTGCCTGCTGCTTGCTGCGCGTTTCAGCGGTATGGCGCTGCTCTTCTACATGACGCACGCGCTCTTCTTGCTCTTCCAATTGCTCCTGCGCATTGGCGAATCGCTCATCCAGCTGCTGCTTTTTATCCGCAAGCCGCTGTGCTTTTTGCACGGTTTGCAAAATAGACTCCTTGGCTGCAAGACTTGTATCCAGCTGTAAAAAGAAAGAGGCATCTCTGGAGATACCAACGCTGATTACAAACTCCTCCAGCTCTCCTTCCATTTGCTGTATGGAAGATACAATCAACTGCAGCTCTTGTTTCGCTGTTTCATAGGACATATGCTGAAGACGGCATTCCTCTGCAAGCGGCTCTTTTTCTAACATGCCAAAATCTACAGCCAGGTCTGCGATGCTTCTTTTTGCATCTTCTATTTTTTGCGAGAGTGTCTGCATTTGTGATTGCACCGGTTTCCACTCTGCCAGCAGCGTTTCATAACGGGCAATGCCGTCTGCCGGAAATGAAGAAACAGATAAGGTTTGCAAGAAGTCCTCATATTTTTGTCTTTCAATCAGCAAGGGCTGCAGCGCTTGCATTGTTTCGCAATCTTTTATATGACGCTGCATCTCTTCCTTTTCTATCTGGATTGCTTCTAAGCGCTCTTCGCAATCTTGCTTTTTCTTCTGCCATTCCTCGTATGTATCCAGTTTTTGCTGCCATTTTTGCACATTTTCGCGCAGTTTATGGACTTCTTGCAGCCCAGCATTGATAATTGGCTTTCTTCCATTCGGCTTAAATAGTGCCTCCAGCTCGCGCTCCAGTTTTTTTTCAAGCTGCAAAAGTAAATCCGTACCGACCGCACCGGCAGAAAATAAATAGTTTCCAAGCTCTTCTTTGCTTACACGGTGGATATTTTGCAAGCCGTGCATATCAAATGAGAATACAGATTCAAATAGTGACACATCCATTCCTTGCAAGAGACGTACAAGTACTTCTTCTCCGGCCTGCGTTCCATCCTCAAGATACACCGCGGCTTCGCCGGCAGCTGTTTTGGGAAGGCGCTCCACTCGTATGCGTCCATACTCCTCCGTTTGCATCGTAATGGCACCGCCGTATGCACCGCCTGTTTTCGGTTCATAACGGTACTGACCTCTTATCGGAAATCCGAAGAGAACGCTTTTAATGAAGGAACGGATTGTAGACTTTCCCGCTTCATTTTCTCCATACAAAATTGTAATTGCAGAAAGATCCAACTCCACGTTCTCAAGCTTGCCGTAACCGTATATATGCAGCTTCTCCAGCCTCATCTTTTATCCGCCTCCTCTGCCATCAGCCCTTGTATCACAATACGCTCCGCTTCCTTTAGAATTTCTTGCTTTTCTTCTGCTGAAAACATTTCCAGCTCTCTTGCCGCAGACGATGCCCAAAGCGGACGCAAAATCCCGTCAATTTCTTTGAACTGTTCCGCTTCCTTTAGAAGAGCGCCGAAGAAATGATGTTCCTTCTTCATTTGCTCCCACGTGTCGCGAGAGAGGGTTTTATCGTTGCACTTCACAATGTAGACGAAATTTTCTCTCTCTTCTCCGCTTTGCAATATATGTACAAGCTCCTCTCGCGCATCTTGTAAGTACGGGGACATTACGCCATACCCTGAAAAAGTGAGCGACACAAGAACGCCTTCATTTTCGCGGCGCACGCTATTCATCGCTTCATAACAGCGCTCCAATAGTTCATCTGCCTGATGTACCCCTTCAATAGAAACTTCTATCTCATTCCAAAGGATGTCTGCCGTCGGAATAAATACTTGTGATGATGCTTCCAATTCAAGCTTTACGAGATAGCATCCCTTTTCTCCTGTTTCTTTTCGATGCCTCCCTTGTATATTTCCAGGATAAATAATTGGCGGCTGTTCTGATAAAATACTCCGCTTATGAATATGACCGAGCGCCCAATAGTCAAAATTCTTCTCTAGAAGCTCACTCAGCAAAAACGGTGCGTAACGGCCGTGTTCGCTGTTCCCGTCAAGGCTTCCGTGAAGCAGACCGATATGAAACGGTGCGCCCTTCTCTTTTTTATATTGATTTGTCATGTTTTCTGTCACCGCTTTTTGATGATAGCTAAAGCCGTATATATACGCCATCAGCTCTCCGTCACGATAATACGGCTTTCGTTCTACATAAGACTCTGTAAAAATATGTACATTGTCAGGGAATTCAATGGCTGCCCAGTTGCCTCCCAAATGGTCATGATTGCCGTGAATCACATAAACCGGAATACTGTAATCGTGAAGGCGGCGCAATTGATCTCTGACAAAAATTTGCGCGCGCAGGCTGCGCGTCTGGGCATCATATAAATCGCCGGACAACACGACAAAATCCACTCTCTCCTGAACGGCCCTATCAATGACGCGGGCAAAAGAGCGAAACGTACTTTCTTTCATTCTCTCAAATAAGACAGGCGGGACATTTGCTTCCATTCCTTTGAATGGGCTGTCAAGATGTAAATCCGCTGCATGAATAAACGTTAATGGTCTCATCAACGAATCTCCTCTTCTATTTTAGCTGTTTCTTATTGTAGCACGTTCATCACTGAATTTCTTTTTGCGCAATAGCTTATTTTATGTCAAAATTATAATAAGATTCTGATTTTTCTAAGGGGGATATATACATGGGAGTTTATACAGTAACAGCCTATGAAAAAGACGGCACAAAGCTGTTAGATCAAACATTTGAAGCAAGCAATGAAGGAGAAGCAAAAGAAAAAGGAGAGCAGCTGCTGCGCGAGAAAAATCTGTATGGACACACGCACCGCTGCACAAGCTCAAGCGCCAAGCTTGTCTTGTTTCAACGCTAATAGAAAAGCGGAATCGGCCCGCTTAGCTCCCTCGTCAAAATGTTCTTCACCATCAAAGCCGCTTTTTGGCTTTGTATGGGGAAGGTTATTTTGGCGTTGGGAGCTGGCCGATGGAGCTAGACACAAGAAAAGCGGAATCGGAGAGGTTCTCGCCCCTCAAAAGCGCTTTTTGCTTTTGTGTGGGCGAGGTTCTCTGGTGGCAGCACCTAGCCGGTGGAGCTGGACATCACGAAAAGCGGAACCGGCTCGCTCAGGCGCAGAACCAGAGGTTCTCGCCCCTCAAAAGCGCTTTTTGCTTTTGTGTGGGCGAGGTTCTCTGGTGGCAGCACCTAGCCGGTGGAGCTAGACATCACGAAAAGCGGAACCGGCTCGTTCAGGCGCAGAACAATAGAAATAAGGAGCCAGCAGGCTCCTTATTTCCCTTGAAATACAGGTGCGCGTTTTTCCAAAAAGGCTTGAATACCTTCTTTATGATCCGCTGTTGTACGCATTTGGAATTGACCTTCCTTCTCAAGCTCCAGCACTTTTAATAGCGCCTCTTTGTTTCCTTGACATAAAATACGCTTTGTTTGCACCATGGCTTTTACAGGCTTTTGCAGCCATTCTTCCGCTTTTTGCTTTACAGCTTGCGGGAAGCCCTTTTCCACCACTTCATCGATCATGCCGATTTTCAATGCTTCCGTTGCAGACATACGTTTGCCTTCCCAAATAATCTGCTTCGCAAGCGATTCGCCAAGACGGTTTTGCAGGAAGAAATGGCCGCCGCCGTCCGGAATCAGCGCAATGCCGATGAAGTTCATCGCAATCACAGAAGAAATGTCAGCGATTACATAATCTGCCGCTAAAGCCAAGCTAAGTCCGAGTCCCGCAGTCGGACCGTGAATAGCGCTGATTACAAGCTTCGGCATCGTGTATAGTGTCAATACAAGCTCAGAAATCGTGTTCATAATCGGCAAGAACTTGCTTTCATCACTGTCAGACAGCATAGACTTAATATCGCCGCCTGCTGAGAACCCTCTTCCGTTTCCACACAGCACGATTACATCCGCTGCGCTTTCGGATACTTCTTTCAATTTATGAAGCAATTCCTTTAGTGTCGCTTCATCCAAAGCATTTAACACATTCGGACGGTTTAACATAACAGTTGCAATACGTCCTTCGTATTTTACAATTACACATTCTGTAGAACTTGACACAGTCATTTCTGTACCCTCCCCTTATAGTTTCACTTATACAATTTGAGACGGAGAGCGAGAAATCCTTCTTTTTTGTAATTTTGAAAAAATAATCATTTCAATAAAGAAGCAGGCTATACAATGCAGCCCGCTTCCCGGAATTTCGGTATCGTATTTTTCTGTTCTTACAGACTCGCCATCTTCCTATAAATCTTCGGGTACATAGACGATTGTACTTATATAGTCACAACATGCACGTTTCCCAACAGCAAAGTTATATTAGAATCATACTCTAACAATCTTCATGTATTTACTTCTCGCGCTCTTGCACCGTGCGTACGATGGCAGTCACAGTTTTTCTGGGCATAAAGCGGATGGCTCCTGCCAATAACTTATTTTTGAATCCAGGTACAACAATGCCTTTTCCTTTTTGAAACTCTTGATATGCAACAGCCGCAACTTCTTTTACATCCATCACTCCGCTCTTGAACAGCTTAGATTCGTGCAAGTTGGCACGATTGGAGAATTCCGTTTTTGTCGGTCCCGGGCAAAGTGCCGTCACTTTAATATTCGTATCCTTTAGCTCATTCTCCAGCGCTTCTGTAAAGGACAGTACATATGCTTTTGTTGCATAGTACACCGCCATTAACGGTCCCGGCTGAAATGCTGCGGTAGATGCAACATTAAGAATGCCCCCTTTGTTGCGCTTCATCATTCCCGGCAGCAATAACTTTGTGAAATGCGTTAACGTTTTAATATTTAAATCAATCATATTCAGCTCTTGATGCAAATCAGTTTCTGCAAACTCTCCGAACAATCCAAATCCAGCGTTGTTTACAAGATAGTCAATTTCTATTCCCTGCTTTTGCAATTCCTCGTATACTTCAGCAACAGCTTCTTGATCAGAAATGTCCTTTGCAATGGCCGTAACTTGAATTTCGTATTCTTGTTCTAAACTCTGCTTTATGCCCGCCAGCCGTTTTGCATCGCGTGCTACCATAGCAACGTTATAGCCATCCTTCGCAAAGTGATAAACAAGCTCTTTTCCAATTCCGCCAGATGCACCTGTTATAAGTACTGTTTCTTTTTTCATATTTATCTTCCTTTCTCATTACGATTAAATTATTAAACGTTCGAAAGTTTAAACATTTAGATAAAATGTAATACAGGAAAGCAAAGAAGTCAATCCTTCATCAAGTGGTTTTTCTATCCATATGAATTCCATCACTGACTTACTTCCGCTTCCTTACATGCTTGAAGCGGTTGTCGTCTAAACATGATAAAAGCCCGATTGCTAAGAATCGAGCTCATCGTACTTCCTATTGGTTTATAGACTTCTCGAACATTTGGCGCAATACAAACTTCTGCAGTTTTCCGCTTGCATTGCGCGGCAGTTCGTCCATGAATACGTAATGACGCGGACGCTTGTAATCTGCTATACCGTCAGTTCCTTTGCAATAAGCGTCAAGCTTTTCTGCTGTTAAATTCGGATCCTTTTTTACAATAACAGCTACAACTCTCTCGCCCCACATTTCATCCGGCTCTCCAAGCACAGCCACATCCATAACTCCCTCATGACCATGCAGGAAGTCCTCGATTTCACGCGGATAAATGTTTACACCACCGCTGATAACCATGTCGTCTACACGGTCTGCAACATATAAATAGCCGTCTCGGTCCATGTAGCCAAGATCCCCTGAATGATACCAGCCCTTGTATGTGGACTTTTGCGTAGCTTCCTCACGGTTATGATAGCCTGCCATCATGCAGGGGCCTCTCATGATGATTTCTCCTACTTCATACGGAGACAGCACATCATCCGGTTCGGACGCTCCGTCCTCGTTCGGTTTAACGATACGAATTTCATGGTTAAAGCAAGGCTTTCCGGCAGATCCAGCTTTTATAAGCTGATCTTCTTCTACTAAGAAGGATACAACCGGCCCCATTTCTGTCATGCCGTAAATTTGCACAAGTTCGATATGCAGGCGCTCTTTGCATTCTTTTACGAGTGAAGGTGCCATTGCAGCTCCTCCGTAAATGCCGATTTTCATGGAGTCCAGCTTATAGCTGCTCAAGTCTTCCTGCAGCAGCATTTTCCACATCGTCGGCGCCGCAAAGAACGTCGTGATTCCTTCTTCTTGTATCGTTTGCAGCACTTTCTTTGTATCAAACTGATGCATAATAACGTTTTTAGCCCCTGCATGCACGCGCGGTAAAATACCTGCATGAAGCTCACCGCAATGATATAACGGCGCTGTCACAAGACCTGCGCTGTCACGCGTGTACTTCAAATAATATGTACAAATCAAGCTGTGCTCTGCCATTTCGCGATGACGATGCAAAACGCCTTTTGGATGTCCTGTAGTACCGCTGGTGTACATCATCGAGCAATAATCTGTTTCTTCCACTTCAATCATCTGGAGGTTAGAGGAAGCTTTTGCGACATGTTCATGATAAGAAACCGCATAAATCGGTGCATCGTTTTCAATATACCAAAATGAAATCGATGGAAAATCATGCTCGATGCTGGAAATAACAGACTCAACTGCTTTTTCAAATAAAACGACTTTTGGAGAAGCATCCGCTAGAATATAAGCAACCTCTCTCTCTTTTAGGCGGAAATTAATCGGATTGAACACGGCACCGATTTTCATACATGCGAAGTAAGCGGTTGCAAATTCACTCGAATTATACAGAAACGCGGAGACACAATCTCCCTTTCTTACCCCGGCAGCCAGAAGAGCATTCGCTGTTTTGTTTACTTGCTTATCCCATTCCTTATACGTCCAGCGTATGCCTTTTGCCGGTTCCACGAGTGCCTCCTTATTCGGATAGCCTTGTACCGCCAGTTCGAAAATTCTTCCTACTGTCATAAACATAAAGCGATTCCTCCCCCTATGAAATTTCAACCTTCTATAAATTCGTGCATAAATAGACAGGCTCCTCCTCTGAATTTGTCGAAATATTCTAAAATTAAATATGATTCCTCGACAGAATCTTGCAAATATCACGAAAAGCGGAACCGGCCCGCCCAGGTTCTCTGGTGGCAGCGCCTTGCCGGTGGAGCTAGACATCAAAAAAAGCCGCCGGCAAGCCGGCAGCCTTTTTACACAAATAATTCCTCTAAAATTTTCAGCTTATCTTCCGTATACTTCAAATACCCTTCATTATACGACTTCGGATCCTTCGGGTTCGCAAAGTGCGTAATCGCACCTGTTTTAGGGTGCACAAACTTGCTCGATGCGCCGCAGCCAAGGCCGATGATGGACTGTACCTCTTCCATAATCACGATGTTATAGATGCTTTCCTGCTCCGGCATAGAATAGCCTACGTTTTCCAGATTCCCAAGGATGTTCTTTTGGCGATATAAATAATAAGGAACATAGCCGTGCTCTTTCGTCCAGTCTTCCGCCGCATGCATCATTTCCGTAATTTCTTCACGGCTTGCGACTTTATACTTTCTTTTATTTTGCGTCATTTCAGATGCACGTTTAAAGGACAGCGTATGAACTGTTAAGGATTCCGGCATCAGCTTTTCTGTTTCAGCAAGTGTATGATTGAAAATCTCAAGTCCTTCGCCAGGCAAACCGATAATTAAATCCATATTAATGTTGTTCATGCCCATAGAACGTGCTAAATGGTATTTTTCAATCGTTTCCTCGACTGTATGATGACGGCCAATCGCTTTTAATGTTTCTTGATGATATGACTGCGGATTGATGCTGATGCGGTCAATATTCCATTTATTCAGCACATCGAGCTTCGCAGGCGTAATCGTGTCCGGACGCCCTGCCTCTACCGTTACCTCGCGGATGTTTTTTACATCAGGGAAGGAAACGTACATTTCTTCATACAGCATGTCCATTTCTTCAGCGGTAATGCTCGTCGGCGTACCGCCGCCGTAATACACAGTCGTAATCTTAATGTCTTTTTCCTTTAAAAATCGGCCAATCTCGCGTATTTCGTAATGAAGACCGCCTAAGAAGGAATCGACAGAGCCTTGCCGACCGTTAATCGCATAAGCCGGGAACGTACAATATGCACATTTCGTCGGACAAAATGGAATGCCGATGTAAATGCTCACTTCTTCTTTTAAATTGTACAAGTCAGGTACAACAGACAGCTGACAATCAACGATACGCTGCATAAGGTCAATCTTTTCGTCATGAATTAAATATTCCTCGCGCAGCTCTTTATGCGCTTCTTCTTTCGTCATACCGCTTTGCAGCTTTTTATGAAGAAGCTTCGTTGGACGCACGCCCGTTAAGATTCCCCACTTTTGTTCAATGCCTGTCAGTTGCTGAAGAACGGATAAATACACATAAGAAACTGTATTTTTCACTTGTTTAAATCGTTCTTTTTCGTTTGTGTAGGCTGCAACATCTTTAGAAAATGAAGCGCTATACGTTCTCCCAGTGGACGTTTCCGTTAAAACTGCAGACGCTGTAACTGCGTTTTCCCCTTCTATATGAATCGCAACAACAAGATCTGCGTTCTCTTGTTCAAATGCGACAGTACATTCTTCAAAAAACAAGCCGCCAATCAATTGCAGCGGACGTAAAAAACGATCATCTCGTAATGTTTGAATTGTAATTTGCAACGATTCTCACCTTTTCATTTTCAGACTTCTTTTAGTTTACTGTATGGCCCTATAGAGGTCAACATAGGATTACCTTCCAGTTTTACAGAAGAAACTCCTCAGAATTCTGAGGAGTTTCTTCTTACCAACGTTTTATTTTAATATGATCCTTTAAGAATTCAAGTGGAAATTGCTTGCGGAAATGCTCTTTAATCATGTATGTTACACCGTTTTCATTATTGGAGCGCGTAATCCAGTCTGCCGCCCTTTTGAGTTCCACCGGCGCATTCCCCATTGCAACGCCAAGACCGACGTGTTCAATTACCGCTAAGTCATCCATGCTATCGCCAATCGCCACCATCTCTTTCGTTGCAATACCGAGATGCTCACCCAGAAGCTGCAAGCCTCGAAGTTTTGAGATACCTGGCGGAAGGATTTCCATGCGATCTCCTGCACATTCGATTATACTTACGTCCTCGAATGCCTCTCGCACGGTTTGGACTGCACGTGCCTTTTCCTGCTTATTTGAAAAAAACACATCTATTTTCGGCGCCGCCACCGGCTGATCTCGCAGCGTATCGCCGAGTGATTCTACAAATTGAATTGGATAAAAGACAGGATCTGCATTCGACAGAACCGCCCTCGCGATAAGATTGGAAGACAGCTGCCGGCGATTCCCGAGGGAAAAGCGTTCATGCGAAATACGGATGTTACAATCAAAATGCTCCAGCACTTGCACAAGGTTGAACGTTTTTTCCTCTGATAATTTTCTTTGCACGAGCGGTGTATCCAAAGAAGCGGAAACGAATGCACCGCTATGTGTAACGAGCAAGGAATCAAGTTTCAATGCCTTTGCAACCTTTTGCGCGGATTGGAAGTTTCGGCTCGTATAAAGTGTTACATATACACCCTTCTCACGCACAAAATCAATTGCTTCCTTTGTACCCTTTTGCAATCGACCGTTTGAGCGAATTACAGAGCCATCTATATTAATAGCTAACAGACGATAAATCATGAAGCAGGACCTCCTTTTCTTAGCTGTCACGCTCTACAACTAGCGTATGAAATGAGGTCCTTAATTAGAACGCTGTACAGCCCGGCACAGCGTTTATTCCTTCTCTTATCTGCTACTCTCCCGCTTCATCCTTCTTCATGCTATAGCCGTTCGGATGATGAACATGCCAATTCCATGCATGCTTGATAATCGTTTCCAAAGATCCATATTTCGGCTTCCATCCAAGAACGCGCTGCGCCTTCTCTGAAGTTGCAATCAATACAGCAGGGTCTCCTGCACGTCGTGACGCTGTCTCTGCAACAATGGAAACATTTGTAACAGTTCGGCAAGTCGCGATTACTTCCTTTACAGAGAATCCTGTTCCATTTCCTAGATTGAAAATGTTGCTTGTCTCTGTTTTATCCAAATATTGAAGAGCGAGATAATGAGCTTCTGCCAGGTCCATAACATGGATATAGTCGCGAATGCACGTGCCGTCTTCAGTTGGATAATCATCACCGAAAATCATCACCTTTTCCCGCTGTCCAAGCGCAGCCTGCAATACAATCGGTATCAAGTGAGATTCCGGTGTGTGATCTTCACCGATTTTGCCTTCTGGATCGGCACCTGCGGCGTTGAAGTAACGTAGGCAAACGGATTTCAACCCATGCGCTCCATCCATCCAGCGCAGCAGCTTTTCAATTGCCAGCTTCGTTTCACCATATACGTTTGTCGGTATCGTCGGATCATTTTCTAAAATCGGAATATTGACTGGATTGCCATATACAGCGGCAGTGGAAGAAAATACAATTTTTTTTATATCATACTCTACCATTTTCTTTACAAGATGATAGCTGCCAATCACATTGTTATCATAATAAGCAAGCGGCTGCTCCATGCTTTCTCCCACTAAAGAATTAGCGGCAAAGTGGATAACAGCATCGATTTTATTCTCCGTAAAAATCCGATCCAGTACCGTCTCATCACGAATATCTCCTTCATATAAGGGCACGTCCAGCGCCGCAGCGCGATGGCCTTTTTGCAGGTTGTCCAATACAACAACCTTCTCACCTTTTTCCTTGAGCAAAAGAACGGCGTGACTGCCGATATACCCTGCTCCCCCTGTTACCAAAATCGTCATAATAGTTCCTCCTTTATAAAGTATGGCATATTTCTTATGTAAAATATTTGGCTCATTTATCAATGTAATTAAGTGTACCGCTTTTCTTGTACTTTTTCAAAAAAGTTCATGTAATGTCACTACTTTTAATGATCTGGACCTTTGTATCATTATTACTCAGAAACTGATGAAAAGAGCTTATAAATTTATCCACAGCTCTCTCCTCTATATTTATCTATATATGAGTGAATTATAATTTCGACAGTTCCATCACAATCTATATAAATGCAACTAAAAAAATCGACATAAAACTTTTCTTTTAGGGGGAGAGATCATCGGGCTAAGCGTAGAAGCGGTCAAACCCTTTTCGTGGCCCATGCAGGGGTAAAGCATAAAGAGGGAGCGAGCGCAGTTTCCCTTTTGTTCTATGTGGCGAACGATAGATATGTCGGAATAACAAAGTGGACTTATATAAGTGATATTTTATAAGCATCCAGCTTCTTTGCTTTTCTCTTTACAGGTAGAGTAAAATTACTGCACTACCTCCCATGCGTATGCAATTGAATTCAAACAGGATCAGAAGGGAATGATCATATGAAATGGCCATTATCTTTATATGAAGGAGACACTCTCGACGTTGCAAAACGTTTGCTCGGTCACAAGCTTGTACATGTGGTTGACGAAAAAAAACGAAGCGGAATCATCGTAGAAGTCGAAGCTTATAAAGGTCCTGATGACAAAGCAGCCCACAGCTATGGAGGCAGACGGACAGAGCGTACAGAAGTGATGTATGGACCGCCTGGGCACGCTTATGTCTACTTCATTTACGGAATGTATTATTGCTTTAACATTATTACAGCCCCGGCCGGCTTACCCCAAGGAGTACTGATTCGAGCTTTAGAACCTGTTGAGGGACTCGAGGACATGCTGTTATCCCGATACGGAAAAATAGAAGTTACAAAACAACAGCTTCGCAACGTGACCAATGGACCAGGCAAGTTGTGCCGCGCGATGGATATTACGATGAAGCAAAGAGGACTTTCCTTGCTTGGTGATGAGTTATATGTAGAAACGGTTTTTCCGGAGCAGCATCTATCTCAGACATATGACATTGCAGCAGGCCCGCGCATTAATATCGATTACGCAGAAGAAGCCATCCACTATCCATGGCGCTTCTATTTTCAAGGTCATCCCTATGTATCAAAATAAGAAAAGCGGAGCCTTCGAGACGCAGAGACCAAAGTTCTCCGCCCTAAAAAGCGTTTTTTGCCTTTTTGTGGCGGAGGTTCTTGGATGGCAGCGCCTCGAAGGCTCCCAGAATTTTATGCTGTCCCGTTCTGAAATAAAACGTCTGCCGGGGCAGATGATTTATTATACTTGCGCAAGCGGACCATATATGTCTTCAAGCGGCTTTAAGATGATTTTATTTAAATCGCCAACCAGCAAATTCATGCGCTGCTCTGCTTGCATCAGTTGAGAAATCTTTTGATTTTGCTGTACTTGCGCAACGATTTGCTGTGCTTTTGCGTTATCTGCTTCTGTAATTTGCTGTCCTTGGACCATTTTTTGTTGAAGCTCCATTTGTACAGCGCGGAACTGATCAAATAGCTGCTTCGCTTGCGGATCAGCTTGCACTGCTGCATAGCTTTGCTTTAAAGATAAAAAATCTGGATTTTCTGTAATCGCTTTTTGCAGCGCATATGCTGCATCATACATGTTTGTTGCCATTATAAATTCCTCCTTTGTAATACCTTTCTAACTATATCAGACTAATTATCATATGTGTAATTCTTTTGCTTTATGCCAATAACGAATACATCCAGACAGCAAGTAACCCCTGCACTACTCCAAATCCCGAGCAGCGCGCCTAAATACATAATCATTTTCAGCTCGCTTCTTGTAATGGATAATACGTTTCCTCCAGACGCTCCGTAGAGAATGTAGACCCTTCACTTTGTACACTCTCAGATAGAGACAGCCGCTGCATCACCCCGTTTCACCAGTCATTTCCATCATTCATACAATGTACTACATACCTACGCCTCATTATAGAGGCTGGACAAAACTGTAGCAAATGAGGGGCTATATATGTTTTCCACAACAACAGTAAGAATCCTGTGCACGGCTTCCATTCAAGAAAACGAAATTCGTCTTTCTAAACGTCTCGCCTCTCAGTGGAAGATAAAGAAAGATGACAGCTTCACAGTTTTTTTTGGTCTAACGAGCGTGCACGTGAATATTACTTCAATAGACGAAAAAGAAAATCATCTGATTTGCCACCATACCCTTCTTTCTCGTCTGAAACTGCCGGGTGAGCAGCTGCTGCGCTGCAGTTATCTCCCCTCTCATCAAGAACTGATCCTAGGTCCTGTCATTGCAGTACTTACGGAAATACCGGATCAAACGCCTTTCTTGGGCAACATATCAAGCTTTTGTGAGGAATTGGCGGTACTCAGCGAGCAAAGCGGCTGCTTTTTGTATGTAACATCCCTTTCTCTTTGGCGGGAGGAATATATATCCGGCTATCGCTATGATAAAGGAGCTTGGATTAAGGACGAAATGCCCTTTCCAAGCATCGTCCACAATCGGATTCATTCCCGAAAAACAGAGCAAGGGTTAATTTTTCGATCATGGGTACAGACGCTGAAGCAATATGGCATTTCGCACTTTAATGATAGGTTTTTACACAAGTGGGAGGTATATGAAACACTGGCGCAATTCCCATACTTACAGCCGTACATTCCGCGTACCTTTCTATTTACGAAATACGATGCGCTGGAGCAAGCATTGCAGGAATTCAACTGCGTATTTTTAAAACCGATATATGGAAGTCAAGGAAGAAATATTTTTAAAGTCACAAAAGCCGATCAAACCTTTATGCTGGATTACACCACTTTCCAAGGAGATATTCACCGCACGTATGCTTCTGTAAAAGAGCTGTTTTCCACGTTAAAGCAATACACGGCACACCGCCCTTACATTGTGCAGCAAGGCTTGGATTTGTATACGTATATGGAAAGGCCGGTTGATTTCCGGATGCTTTGCCACAAAACAGACAACAGCTGGAAGGTTACTTCCTCCGTTGCACGCGTTTCATCTCCGCATGAATTCGTGTCCAATGTTGCCATGGGAGGAGAAATGTATAAGCTGGAGGAGGTCCTTTATTCCGGATTTGAAGTGAAACAAGTAAAGCACATGAAAAAACTGCTTGTAGAACTCGCAGTGGAAACAGCAAAGTGCATCAGTCAATCCCATGATGGGCTGTACGGAGAATTCGGCATGGACTTGGCGCTCGACCGAGAAGGAAACCCATGGCTTCTTGAGGTAAATGTGAAGCCTTCAAAAAATATGCCCTCCTCCTCTTCCATACGCCCTTCCGTTCGTTCCATTCTGCAATATTGCTGTTCTGCGGCGCAGCAACCGCTAAGGAGGAATTAATATGATTCTTGGTTTATTGTCCATCCGCCTTACACAAGAAACGGAATACTTTACGGAAATTGCAAAGCGCGGGCATTTGTATAATATTCAAGTTGTCCGCTTTACGCCGGCAAGCATCAATCCGGCTACAGAGCTCGTGACAGGACTTTCGTTCGACAAGGCAAAACAAGAATGGAAAAAAGACACCTTTCCGATTCCTTCTTTTATTTATGATCGCTGCTTTTATAATCGTTCCGAAGCTTCATTAAAAGCAAGACCGATTGTGGAATGGCTGAAAAAACGTCCCCAAACTGCGTTTCTTGGATACGGTTTGCCCGATAAGCTGCAAACATATTCGATTTTGGCACAGGATAAGACTGTTTCTCCTTATACTCCTGTTACAAAGGAAGCGACCGAGGATAATGTATGGCATACATTATCGAAACAAAAAGAGATTGTGCTGAAGCCGATTCACGGCTCACAAGGAAACGGATTTTGTCATGTTTCCTATAGCCGAAATGAAATTCAAGTGCTGATGCAAAGTACAAAAGAAACGAAAACAGAGCTGTTCCGCACAAAGGAGGAATTTTTCCCTTGGCTGACAAAGCTGTTTAGCCGGCATACTTACATGAAACAACCTTTCCTTTCTATTCAAGACCGCTACGGACGCCCTTTCGATATTCGTATTTTGCTGCAAAAGAACGAGCACGGCGATTGGATAGAAGCCGGACGCGGCGTAAGAATAGGCGAGAAACACTCTCTTGTCTCTAACTTAAATGCCGGCAGCCATGTTTTCTCATACAATACATGGAAGCAGTCTTATTCCCGCCGCGAGACTTCACTGCTGGAAGATGATCTTACCACCTTGATTCAAGCTGTGCCTGCTGTATTAGAAAAAGAACTGTCGCCTCTATTTGAACTCGGCCTTGATATTTCCTTCGACCGCAACCGAGCCGTCTGGCTGCTTGATATCAACTCTAAGCCAGGACGGAAGGTGATTTTAGAAAGCAATCCTTCTTGTGCAGAACAGCTGTACCGTGCACCGCTTGCCTATTGCAAATCTCTGGCACAATCACAAAAAGGAGCAGACGTAAAATGAAAAGAAAAACTTTTTCTATTAAAATTGGAGAACGCGAGCCGAACACTGTATTCCTTCCCTATGTATTTCCTGAGGTACAGCCGCTAAAAGCGATTTCTTTTGGTACACGAGTTGTCGAATGCGAAGTAAAAACAGACTATTTATCCGAGTCTGTCATTACAATCGGAGCGGATATCGCCCATGAATTAAAACTGCCCTTTTCAGCAGATATTCACGTCTTTTTGCAAGATGCTGCTATTATTATTGGGCCTTTAATCGGGATATTTACAGCCGGTTTCACAGAATCCAATCTGCGCCCGATTGGAGAGAGGTCCTTATTCTTTGCCAACCTCCTCACTGCGATAGCAGCAAGCAAAGCGTACCTCTTCGTATTTGGTTCTCATCAAATCAATTGGAAAGAAGGCACAATTACCGGTTACTTTTATAATGAGAAGCGCTGGGTTCAGCATGATGTCCCGTTTCCAAACGTTGTATACGACCGCTTACCGAACCGAAAAACAGAAAATCATCGGGCCATTGCACGTGTAAAAACACGTCTGCAAAACGAATACCTAATCCCATGGTTCAACCCCGGCTTTTTTAATAAATGGGATATATATCAATGCCTGCAGCATGATCCTCAAGTTTCTTTATACTTACCAGAAACGCATCTATTTTCTGGATTTGAGCGTGTAGAGCTTCTCTTATCAAAGTATGGTCATGTTTATTTAAAGCCGATAAACGGCAGTCTAGGGAACAGCATCTATCAAGTCCTCTACTCATTTGAATATAACGAGTATTATTGCCGCTACCGGGATGAATCAGGAAATAAGCTTCGAAAATATCGATCTCTTGAATATTTAATCAATCATCTGCTGTCGCATCTCGATTTAAGCACATTTATTGTCCAGCAAGGTATCTCACTTATGCGCGTAAACGGAAATCCGGTTGATTTTCGCATTCATACAAATAAAGACCATACGGGGGAGTGGCAAGTAAGCGCAATCGCCGCAAAAATTGCCGGGCAAGGCAGCATGACCACACATGTAAACAACGGCGGAGACGTAAAGACAATAGAAGAAATCTTTCCAGATACAGCAGAGCGCAATAAAATTACTGCTAGACTTGCAGAAGCAACATTATTATTAAGCCGGCGTATTGATGAGAAAATCGAGGGCTACATCGGAGAAATCGGGTTTGATATTGGACTTGATAAGGACGGCAGCGTTTGGCTGTTTGAAGCAAACTCAAAGCCTGGCCGCTCGATTTTCGATTATCCGAAGCTAAAAGAAAGCGATCGATTGACGAAAGAATTGTTCCTTGAATACGCGCTGCATTTAACGGAAAAAGCGCTGTTCACGCCAGAGGAGCTATTTCAATGAATCTCCTCTATCATTTCAAAACAGAAAGCTGGTATTATCCAGAAGCAGGATGGCGCTTTGGAGGAGAGATGGTTCCAAAAGGGACACCATCAGACTCCTGCCGCTTTCTTATACAGAAAAAAGGAAACAGGATTGGGCCGCTGGTCGGTATTTTAACAAGCGGTTTGCCTGAGGGGAAAATATATGGCGATTGGAAACGGTTCTTCTCTATTCAAGCAGAAATGCAGAAGAAGGGCGGCATCAGCTTTGTATTTACACCGTATGGAATGAAGGAAACATACATAGAAGGATATACGCTGCTTCCGAATCAGCGCTGGAGAAAATGCCGTTTTCCATATCCTGATGCAGTATATAACCGCATACCATATCGAACCCACGAGGAGAGCGCTGCTAGTCAGCAAGCACTTACTAATCTAGCAAACAAAAGCATTCCCCTCTTTAATCCAGGTTTTTTCTCCAAATGGGATGTTCACAGAGCACTGCAACACAACCCTTTTTTACAAAAGCACCTTCTGCATACAGAACCATTATATGAAAAAGAAGCACTCTCGCGCATGCTTCACAAATATCATTCTATGTATATCAAACAGGCAGACGCTTCAAAAGGAAAGCAATTGTTTCGTGTACAGCGTTCATCAGATCACGTGCTGCTGGAGCCGGTTCACGGAACACGTGCCATGCTGGCAGAGGAAGAAGTCTGGAACATGATTCAAGGAGCGAAACGCTTATTTCTTGCGCAGTCTTCTTTACCGCATGATGAACAGGACGGAAAAAAATACGATTTGCGTGTGCTTGCGCATTTTTTGGAAAACTCCTTTGAAATAAGCGGAGTCGGTGTACGTCTTGCGGCAGCCGATCAAATCGTAACACATGTCCCAAACGGCGGCAAAATTATACCTGTTCATGAGTTATCCCGTCCCGTTCAGCTGCATATTCTGGAACAAATTGTGCAGGAATGCGGTAAGAGTCTATGTGCAGCATTCGGACGTATAAGAGAATTCTCCCTGGATATTGGTGTTGATAAGCATGGACGCTATTATATTTTCGAAGCAAACGCAAAGCCAATGAGTTTTGATGAACCAGATATAGAAACACAAGCACTGCAAAATCTAGTGACTGTATTTGCGCAGGAAGCAGGATTTTCCCCTGTTATGACGTAATCTTTCTTTAAGTACTTCATCAAGGGGGACACAAATATGTTCACACATTTTCATTGGAAGCCGTTATTCGCTTCAGAAAGCTTACCGGGCTGGTCATTCTCTTTCTTTTTTCAAAAAGTGTATTACACCGGTATTTATCATAAAGACGGCGGCGTTGAATGGACAGGACCGCAGCCGCCCGAGCAATATGAAAAGCAAGTCGTTTCCTATATTCACGAGCTGATGCTATTTCATGTGTATGAGTAACTTTCTTCTCCCTGATGGGAACAATTTGGAAATCAAGCTATTACGTATCAATAAGTCAAACAGCCTTAGTCTATTGCTAGACTAAGGCTGTTTTATATCGAACGATTTGCAAAACCATCTTCATGTTAAAATAGCGATATCAGGATTTAATATGAATAAAATTCACTTCTTCGATGCAGAAACAGAAGTGCGCATCCGCAGTGCAAGCGAAAAATAATATAAAAAATGCCGCCTTTCCAAAAGGGAAAGGCGGCATTTTTTATATTACATGAATTTTCATCTCATATTCTATTCGACACGCCGGACAATAAAATATGTGCACACAATATGTATTTGATTCAGCATGAGGTAATCCATCCACTTCCTGAAGAATCTGCTGATCCAAATATGGGCTGTAATTATCAAGATAGTCTACTGTTTTACCGCAATCCTGCAACACCTCTACGCATTGCGGACACGTATACGGCGTACTCGCCAATCCATTGCAAAACGGACATACTTCCATTTTTTCCTCCGAAAAAAGGGCGGGATATCCCGCCCTGGTAGCCATAATTTATCGTTGAAATCCACCTAATTGTGACTCAGCCATAGATACAAGGCGCTTAGTGATTTCACCGCCAACAGAACCGTTAGCGCGAGATGTAGCGTCTGGTCCAAGGGTTACGCCGAACTCAGAAGCGATTTCATACTTCATTTGGTCTAACGCAGATTGTGCGCCAGATACTGCCAATTGGTTTGTGCTACGTGCCATGTTGTTTCACCTCCTTAGATGGTGTACTCATAGTATGCGACAAAGCCTTTTTCATATGTACAGAAAAAAACATGTAAATTTTGGAAACGACATGGTTTTTTTAACAAACATTGTTAACGAGCTAGCAGTATATATAACTGTATCCCATCCATACTATGAGTACAGAAAGCTACTAACAACCGATGGGTTAGAGCCAAAAAGGGCTAAACTGGTGCAACTCCAGCTAATCCAACCAAAATTACTCTCTAAGGAGGAACTATCATGCCAAATCAAAATTCTTCTAACAAATTAGCAGTGCCCGGTGCACAATCTGCACTGGATTCTATGAAGTATGAAATTGCTTCTGAATTTGGGGTAAACCTTGGAGCAGAAGCAACTGCACGCGCAAACGGTTCTGTAGGCGGAGAGATTACAAAACGCCTTGTAGCAATGGCTGAGTCACAATTAGGCGGTTACCAAAAATAAATATGGATGGCTAAAGCGGTGCTTTTGCGAGCCCCCTTACTTTATAAAAATATCCTTCCCTTGCAAAGCGAAAAGCTGCTTTGATAAGGGGAGGATATTTTCCTGAAAAGCAAAATTTTCTATTGTATAAGCTGCAAAAACCGTTTCGTTCGCTCTTCTTTCGGATGCTGGAATACTTCTCCCGGTGTTCCCTCTTCGACAATGACACCGCCGTCCATGAAGATGACTCTGTTTGCGATCTCACGTGCAAATCGCATCTCATGGGTTACAACAACCATTGTCATTCCTTCCTGTGCCAGTTCTCTCATGACTTTCAATACTTCTTGTACAAGCTCGGGATCCAATGCCGAAGTCGGTTCATCGAATAAAATGACCTTCGGCTCCAACGCAAGAGCGCGAGCGATGCCTACACGCTGCTGCTGACCGCCTGAAAGCTGGAAAGGATAAAGATGCATTTTGTCTGCAAGTCCAACCTTCGTTAAATAAGCTTCTGCTTTTTGACGCGCCTTTTCTTTCCGCTCCTTCTTAACTGTCACAAGTCCCTCCATGACATTTTCAAGAGCAGTAAAATGAGGGAATAAATTATGATGCTGAAACACCATTCCCGTTTGACTGCGAAGCTTCGCGATATCCCGCTTCGTAACTTTACGAGAAAAATCTACCTTCTCTTCTCCAATTTGAATCGTTCCGGCATTTGGCATTTCCAATACGTTTAAACAGCGTAAAAATGTTGTCTTCCCTGACCCTGAAGGACCGATGATTACAACGACCTCTCCTTTTGCCACTTCTACACTCATATCGCGGATGACTGTATTATCACCAAAGCTTTTTTGTAGCTGTTGAATGGAAATCATAAAACGTTAACTCCTTTTCCGATTGATGCGTTACCTTGACACGTAACGTCCCATTCGTTTTTCGAGCGCTTGCTGCACGACAGACAGCAAGAAACAAATCACCCAATAAATAAGGCCGGCCAATGAATATACAATTAAAAATTCGTAGTTTGTCGCTGCAATCTCCTGCGCTTTTCGAAACATCTCTGTAACTAAGATTAAAGAAGCGAGTGACGTGTCCTTTACAAGACTGATGAACGTATTGGATAGAGGCGGTACTGACACACGTCCCGCTTGCGGTAAAATTACACGCTGCAATGCTTGGCGATAAGACATTCCGATAGTGTATGCCGCTTCCCATTGTCCTTTAGGAATGGACAAAATGGAAGCACGAATAATTTCAGAAGCGTACGCTCCTACATTCAGTGAAAAACCAATTACTGCTGCCGGAAATGGATCAATTATGACGCCGATTGTCGGCAAGCCGTAAAAAATAATAAACAATTGAACAAGAAGCGGTGTACCGCGAATGATGGAAACATACACACGGGCAATCCACTCCAATATACGATTTCCAGAAATACGAAATAAAGCGGTCACGGTAGCCAAGATAAGACCTAAAATAAACGTAATAAGCGTTAAGGGGATTGTATGGAAAAGAGCACCCTTCAGCATAGGCATGAAGGATGCTTTTGTAATATCAATCCATATGGAAAATCTGTCCGGATTTAGAATTGCATTACTTAAGTACATTTTCACCAAACCATTTCTTCGCAATTTTGTCGTATGTTCCGTCTTTCATCATCGCATCAAGTTGCTTATTTACTTCCGCTACTAACTTATCGTCGCCTTTTCGGAACATAAAACCGCTTTCTGCAGCATTCTTTTCTGTGTCAACGATTTTAATTTTTGCATCTTTTTTCGTTTGCAGGTAGTTCAGCACAGACAAACGATCATTAATCGTAAAGTCTGCACGGCCGGAGCTCAATAGTTCAACCGCTTGATTAAATCCTTCAACCCCAATGATCTCTGCTCCGTTTTTCTTTGCAATATCGGCATAGTTGCTTGTTAAAGATTGCGCCCCTTTTAATCCTTTTACGTCTTCAAATTTTGCTGGCTTGTTCTTGTCTTTTGGAATAACGAGAACGGCAGAAGAAGAAATATAAGGCTTAGAGAAATCATATTTCTTTTGGCGATCTTCGCGAATCCCAACCTCGTTTGCAATCATATCAAAACGTTTTGCATCAAGTCCTGCAAACATAGAATCCCATTGTGTTTCTTTAAATACAGGCTTTACACCCATGCGCTTTGCAATTTCTTCTGTAACTTCCACATCAAAGCCTGTAAGCTTTCCGCTGGCGTCATGGAATGTGAATGGCGGATATGTACCTTCCGTACCAATCAGGAACTCTCCGTCCTTTTTAATTTTTGATAATGTATCTTGGCCTGCTGCTGGCGCTGTTTCTTGCTTTGTTTCTTTCTTTGTTGCGCAGCCTGCCGCAGTAGCTATTACTAACATTACTAACAGTAAAAATGAAAGTAGTCTTTTCATGCTATAATCCTCCAGTATTCTTATAGGAATTTTAATTCTAAATAATTGTATGCAATTCTCAACCTTTTTTCAAATAAAATATCCTAATGAGTAGTGTAACCGTTCTGATTAAAATCTAACAGTAAAGAGAAAAGCGGAACCTTCGAGATGCAAAAACCAAGGTTCTCCGGCGGCGGCAGCTCTTGGACGGCAGCGCCTAGCCGGTAGAGCCGTCTCCCAAAAATTTTATTCTTTCTTATTTTTGTACAAAAAAAGACCTGCTTCTCCTAAAAATCTAATACACAATATCCAACAAAGCCGAACGAGTACAATCCTTTCACACTATATTATTTGTTCTTCTCATGCTGCAAAACACAATATGGACAGCTGTCCTGAGTATACATATTCAGAATGCTGGATTTTTGATTTTGTATTTTTTCTGCACATGCGTAATCATTCTTGTTTTATTGAAACGAAGTGCTAAACGGTTTTCATAATGCTTTGCAAACTTTTCCATTCTATCGAATCTGTTTACTACCTAATCCATCCGTTGTATAATTCCTTAGTTAACATTGATGTAACGGGGGTTTTTGTGTGACAGCACTTGCAGTTTTGATTTTCCTTATCACAATGACGCTTGTCATTTGGCAGCCGCGTCATTTATCCATCGGCTGGTCCGCCTGCGGCGGTGCTTTGCTGGCTCTTCTTGCGGGCGTTGTTACGATGCGTGACGTAATGAACGTAACACATATCGTATGGAACGCTACTTTAACGTTTGTGGCACTTATTGTTATTTCTCTTATTTTAGATGAAATAGGATTTTTTGAATGGTCGGCGCTTCATATGGCACGGCTGGCTAAAGGAAGCGGCATCAAGCTGTTTGTCTTTGTGACGCTGCTTGGCGCTCTCGTTTCTGCTTTATTCGCAAATGACGGAGCCGCGCTTATTTTAACTCCGATTGTCCTTGCTATGATACGGGCGCTTCAATTTGAAAAACGGATGATTTTGCCGTTCATCATGGCAAGCGGATTTATTGCAGATTCAACTTCGCTTCCTTTTGTTATCAGCAACTTAGTCAATATCGTTTCTGCCGACTATTTCGGTATCGGATTTGCCAGGTACGCCGCTGTTATGCTTGTACCCAATTTATTTGCGCTGGGCGGCAGCTTGCTTGTACTCTATTTGCTCTTTCGTAAGCATATTCCCAACACATACAACACAAATCTTGTAAAAGAGCCAAAAGACGCGATTCAGGACGAAAAAATGTTTCGATTATCTTGGGTTGTTCTGGCTGTTCTGTTAACTGGTTATTTTTTAAGCGAGGCTATTCATATTCCTGTTTCCTTTATCACAAGTATCACTGCACTCCTTTTCTTATATATGGGACGCAGAAGTCCCGTGCTGGATACGACAAAAATTATGAAGGATGCACCTTGGACAATTGTATTTTTCTCAATCGGCATGTATGTTGTCGTGTACGGTCTGCGAAATGTCGGACTGACTGGCATATTGGCAAATATAATAGAAGAAGCGGCGCATCACGGCTTATTTGCCGCCGTGATGTTCATGGGCTTTTTATCCGCCATTCTTTCTTCTGTCATGAATAACTTGCCGACCGTTATGATTAACGCTCTTGCGATTGCCGGTACAGATACAGCACAGACAATTCGAGACGGCTTGATTTATGCGAACGTAATCGGCTCCGATTTAGGACCGAAGATCACGCCGATTGGTTCTCTTGCAACTTTGTTATGGCTTCATGTGTTATCACAAAAAAGCATTCGGATCACATGGGGCTACTATTTCAAGGTCGGCTTTATTTTAACAATTCCTGTTCTATTCATTACATTAATAGGCCTATATCTTTGGCTGCTTATTATATAGGACTGCGGTGAGCAGCTTTCTTAATAAACCTGCAATTTGTTACACTATATATAAGTGAATAAAAAAACCGTCTTTTTATAGGGGGGAGAGATCATCCGGCGACGTGCAGAAGCGGTCAAATCTTTGTAGTGGTTCATGCAAGGGTAAACCAGAGAAAGGAAGCATACCATACTCCCTTTTGATTGCACATAGCACATGGAAATGTCGAATTTATAATTCATTCGTATATAGCTGCGATCGAGTCATAAAGTTATAATCTCATACGTATTAGGTAGATGCAAATACATTACAAAAATAGGAAACAGCTTCTCTCCTGCTTTATTAAATATTGTCTGCCATTTCTTCTTTGAACCCGAACAAATATGTGAATAAGAAACCGAACGCGTAAGAAATAAGGAGACCGATGAAGTAAGTCACATACTTATTATCTGCAATTAACGGGATTAAGGATAAGCCAGATACACCGATTCCCAAAGAAGCTGTTTTCATGATTGCTTGGAATGCACCGCCGACTGCTGCGCCAAGGCAAGCTGTTAAGAATGGTTTGCCAAGCGGAAGAGTTACCCCGTATAATAACGGCTCGCCGATTCCTAAGAAACCGACTGGCAGCGCTCCTTTAATAATATTGCGCAGTTTTTTATTCTCTGTTTTGATGAAAATTGCGATAGCCGCTCCTACTTGACCAGCACCTGCCATTGCAAGAATAGGAAGAATTGGCGTTACATGAACTTTATTAATAAATTCCAGATGAATCGGTGTTAAGCCATGGTGCAGTCCAAGCATTACGAGCGGCAGGAACGTTCCCGCCAAAACAGCACCCGCTACCGCTCCGCCGATGTCAAGAACCGCCTTGATACCATCTGTAATACCATCAGATAGAACGCCTGCTGCCGGCTGAATCGCTAAAATTGTCAAGAGTCCTACTGCTAATACCGTAATTAACGGTGTAAAAATAATGTCAACCGTATTCGGAACTGCTTTACGTACTTGTTTTTCCACAATTGTCATTAACCACGCGGCAAAAATTACTGCAAATAAACCGCCTCGTCCGGGCATCATTGGTTCACCGAACAATTTTACAGCCGCAAGCGCCGGGTTAAACACGAGAATACCTGCAATTGCTCCCAGTACCGGTGTTCCGCCAAATTCTTTAGCTGTGTTCATACCTACTAAAATACCAAGAAATGCAAAAATGCCGCCGCCGATTAAGAGCAGGATTTGCAGCCAAGTTGCATTTGGGTCAGCACCTGCATTTTTCGCAAAGTTTGCGATACCGTTAATGAGGCCAGATGCAACTAAACCTGGAATTAATGGAATGAAAATGCTTCCGATTTTGCGCAGCAGGTTTTTCAGAGGCGTGCTGTTTGTACTTTTCAACTCAGCCTTCTTCCGTGCCTCGAAATCGTCAAACGAATTGTTTTCCGCTGCTTCCCCAACGCGAAGACCTATCATATGAGACAATTCTGCCGCTACCTTATTCACAGTGCCTGGGCCGATGACAATTTGCAGCGTTTCGTCTTCAATCACTCCCATAACGCCGTCTACTTGCCTAAGAGCCGCAAGATTCGCTTTCCCCTCATTCTTCAACGTTAGGCGCAGACGTGTCATACAATGAGCGAGGGTGTGAATATTGTCCGCTCCCCCAAGCTGACTCGCAATGTCTTGTGCCATCCGTTGTTCCTTTCTCATACATATCCCCCCATACCCTTTATAATGTATGTCTTACAAATCCATCGGCATCCTCTAATTTTTTGACCGCTTCCTCATACGTGCATTGTAATAATATCATAACTATTGCAGCTTTCACGTTACGATTTGCTTGCTCGTAATGCTCCTCTGCAGTCTTGTAATCGGCACCTGTGGCTTCCATAATAATGCGCTTGGATCTTTCCACAAGCTTGATGTTGGTTGATTGCACATCGACCATTAAGTTTTTATATACTTTTCCGATCCCAATCATGGATGCGGTGGAAATCATGTTCAGCACAAGCTTTTGTGCAGTCCCTGCTTTCAAACGGGTTGAGCCTGTCAAAATTTCTGCCCCTGTTTCTACTTCCACACTGACTTCAGCATATTTGCTGATCTCAGCATGTTTGTTGCAAGCAATGCTTCCTGTGTTCGCTCCTACTGACTTGGCATATTGCAGCCCGCCGATGACATATGGCGTTCTGCCGCTTGCAGCAATGCCGATTACAGTATCTTTTTCATCGAGAGAGATATTTTTCAAGTCATCTGCAGCCAAAGTCTCACTGTCTTCCGCTCCTTCTACCGCGACTGTAAACGCTTCCAAACCGCCAGCAATCAATCCTTGTACCATCTCTTTATCTGTACCGAACGTCGGCGGGCATTCTACAGCATCTAAAATTCCTAAGCGGCCGCTTGTTCCAGCACCGATATAAATCAGTCTTCCGCCTTGTTTAAAGGAAGTGATTACGCTTTTTACAAGATTTTCAATATTTTGTATTTCTTTTGCCACAGATATGGCTACTATTTGGTCTTCCGCATTCATCGTGTTCAAAATTTCGTGTGTTGTCATTTTGTCTAAATGCATCGTTTTTTCGTTCCGGCGTTCTGTTGACAAATGTTCTAACATATAATTACCTTCTCTATCTACGAAATTTAATTTTGGACTATCATTGCATCAACATGAAATTAAATATCTATATTTTTCCAGAAAAACGGCCATGCCCTTTCTTATTGTATTCACCGCAGTTCCCTATATTCCAAGTATGTACAGGAAAACGAAAAAAGGAAGGCGATTGTTTTGCACCCTCCTCTATCTTGACTTAAATATATGATATTGAAATGAAATTTCAACAGATTCTTACTATTATCGCCGTAATCTCACCACTTCTTCTCTTGTCGCTGTGAACTTATCTAAAACACTATTCCCAATACGATGAAAGGTAGCTAAATACAAAGTATCGATAATATTGAGCTGTGTCATGCGGGAGGCAATGCTTCCAACCCGATGATCCTGTTCTACATCCGGTGTGCACAGTTTAATATCTGATTCCTTATATAGCGGAGAGGAAGGATCAAGTTTTGTAATCGCAACAATAGTTACATCCTTTTTCTTGGCAAACCGCGCCAGTTCCAGTACATCCTTTGTTCGTCCAGAGGTTGAAATAACGATAAGCATATCATTCTTTTGCAGATTTGCCGCCAGAGGCAGCATCATATGAAAATCAAGAGAAGTCATGGATGTATAGCCAAGCTTTGTAAATTTATATGAGGCGTCCATAGCTGATACAGCCGAACCGCCTACCCCGTAAAACAGGAGTTTGTTCGCATTTTGAATCGCATTTACCGCTTTATCCAATTCTCTCTTATCGAGGGTTGTTAATGTTGCTTCGATGGCCGCTTTGTTAACATACGTAACTTTATTAAACAATTCAAAAGGCTCATCCTTCTTCTCAGTAACAGAAAAATCATTTATGTTGAATTCTGCCACTGTTAAATCGCGAACGAGCGCAAGCTTAAAGGACTTAAAGCTGCCGATGCCGATGGTTTTGCAAAATCTGACTACGCTCGCTTCGCTTGCACCGGTCTTATTGGATATATCCTTTGTCGTCATATTCGGGACAATTTCGGCATTCTCCAATATGTATCCGGCAATTTTTCTTTCAGCCGACGAAAATCGTTCCATATGGTTTTGAATTTTAGATAAAATCGTTAAATGTTTCAAAAAAATCCTCCTCATCCGCCGAAAACTTACAACTACTCAAATTGTACTAGAAGAGGGGTGTTTACGCCATCTTTCTCGTACAGCGCTATATAAAAAGTTTTTTTAACAAAGGAGGGGTGATGACAGTTGTTAAAATAACAACAAGCACAATGGCTGTAAAATATTCTTGCGCTAACAGCTTTGACTCCAGTCCGATAGAGGCAATAATAAGGGCTACCTCTCCGCGCGATACCATCCCTGCGCCGATGCCAAACGAAGAACGCAAATTAAACCCAGCCCATCTTGCTCCTAACCCAGAACCAATCAATTTCGTGAAAATGGCTATAATCGTTACAATGACAATAAACCATATTTGATCTCCCAGCCCTTTAAAAGAAATTGTCATGCCGATGCTTACAAAAAAGATGGGAACAAAAACTGCATACGCAATTGGCTCCAGCTTTGCTTCCACTGCATGCTTGTAAGAAGTTTGAGAAATCGAAATACCAGCGGCAAATGAGCCAATGATTCCGGCAATCCCCATCAGCTCGCCATAGTACGCAAATGAAAAGCAAATAATGAGCGCAGCGCTAATGAGCGATTCTGATACGCGCAGCGGAGACAGAACTCTCATAATAAAAGGAACCGCCTTCCAGCCAATAAGGACAATGGTAATAAAAAAAACGAGCTTCTTTACGATGACAAGCGTTAAATTCACATCCTCTCCACCGAGAAAGCTCATCGCAAACGCCAATAAAATAACAACAAGCACATCGTCAAAAACGGCTGCGCCTAAAATCGTGGTGCTCTCTCTCGTATTAAGCTTTCCAAAATCCCGAAGTGTCTGAACAGAAATACTGACAGACGTTGCACAAAGAAGCAGACCGAGGAAAATGGCACTTGCCTGAGACATTCCAAGAAAAAGCCCGGCCCCATAGCCGCCAAGAAACGGGAGTATAATGCCACCAAGCGCTACAGCAAGAGAAGCTTTTAAATTCTGCTTGAGCTGATCTAAGTCCGTTTCCAAGCCAGCGATGAGCATAAGAAGAAGCACGCCGATTTCGCTCAGCTCATCAATCAGCTTTGATGTTTCCACAATCCCCAATATAGCTGGGCCAATTATGATTCCAATAAGCAACTTCCCCAGAACAGCCGGTTGTCCCAATCGTACGCTTATATCACCAGCGAGCTTTGTGCTTAATAAAATGACAGCAAGTTCAAAGTAAAACAACATGGCTGCTTTCTCCTTGCAATATTTATGTATGACATGCAATGCTCCCTTATTTTATGCAGCAATCCTCCTGTCATGTATGGGAAAAGACAATATGAAAGGGTGCGGAACATTCCGCACCCTTTCATATTGTCTCTTTAGTTTTTATGAAATAAATCACTATATGCATGAACAATTTCAATTAATTGATATCCCATAAGCGTGATGGCAGTTAATGAGAAGAATCCCGTGAGCATAAAACGAATTATCATATGCGTTTCCTCCTTATTGGTGGGATGTCTTGAAGAATCTTTTCATAGTTGGTTTGTAAAACAAATCATTTGCATCCTACTAAAACTCACAAGTTAACATTTACGTTAACGTCAACTTATGAGTACTTAGCTATTATAGCGAAGAGCTCATCTCCAGTCAACATTTATCATCATGTAAATTCTTCCTTTTTAGGTTCATATGGTAAAAGAAATGGTTCCATTATACAATCGCTTATCATGTGATAAATCATATAGAAAAAAGCCGCAAATCCGCGGCTTTTCCTTAACTCGAATGCTGTTTTTTCATCGGTTCTGCATGATGCAGAGTTTCTTTCGCTTGTTTTTTCTTTTTCATGGTTCCAGCAGTCACTACTGCAGCTGCCACGAAAATTTCAAAGCCATATTTGATGACCGGATTTGCAAAATAAGGGGCAACAAACGGTTCTTCTACAATCATCTTTGTTGCTGTCCACGCAAGCACCCCGGCTCCAATTGTAATAATAATCGGGAAGCGATCTACGAATTTCAGAATAATGGTACTTCCCCATACCACAATCGGTACGGAAATGACCAAACCAAGAACGACGAGCAAGAAACTGCCATGTGCTGCCCCTGCAACAGCTAATACGTTATCAAGACCCATTAGTGCATCAGCAATAATAATTGTACGAATTGCCGCCCACATACTCGCTCCCGCTTGCACGTCATGTCCTTTTTCTTCCACAAGCAGCTTATAAGCGATCCAAATGAGCAAGATACCGCCGACTAGCAACAAACCAGGAATTTTCAATAACCATACTACTGCCATCGTTGCCAATGCACGAATTACAACGGCTCCAACTGTTCCCCAAATAATAACCTTCTTTTGTTGATCCTTCGGCAAGTTCCTTGCGGCCAAACCAATGACAATTGCATTATCTCCTGCCAGAACTAAATCGATTACGACAATCGACAAAAGCGCTGTTAAAAATTCCAACGAAAATAGATCCATATTCAAGCCCCCATACATAATTTTTATTTTACAGCTCTAAATTATTGCCGTTCTTTTTTCCATGGTATATATCTAAAAGGAACCCAATCACCGCTCCTGTATTTTTCTTGCTTTAACCTGCCGATAAACCAGGATAATAAGAAGCATACTAACAATAGTAATGCTCACTGGCATCATATATTGTTTTACAGCTTCACCTGCCGTCTGCCAATGCTCCCCAAGCTTCATCCCCATGTAAATATAAAGAGAAGTAACCGGAAGCATTGCTAAAAACGTATAGATAGAAAACTGCCAAATGTTCATTTTAGCAACGCCGCACGGAATGGAAATTAAAGTACGGATACCAGGTACGAATCGACCGAGAAATGCGACAGAAGGACCATGCTTCGCAAAAAAGATTTCTGCTTTTTGCATCTCTTTTTCCTTAATAAAGAAATACTTTCCGTACTTTTTAATAAGCGGACGTCCTCCGTAATAACCAAGCGCATATAAAGTTAGCGGGCCAGTTGTACCTCCGATTGTTCCAGCTATGATGGCCCAAATGAGGTGCATGTCGCCCTGATATACCCAATAGCCGACCAGCGGCAAAACCAACTCGGCCGGCACAAACTCAAACGTAAGCACAAAAATAATGCCGGCATATGAAAATTGCTTGAAGAATTCAATGAACATCATTAAAAATGGTTCCACTACATCACCGCCTGCTGTTCTTACATATTGTATTTTTCACGCATCGTTTGCGGTGCAAGCTTCACGATATATTGCAACACAAACATTAAGATTGTGACGTCATCCAAAATGCCAAAAAAGCCAAGAAAGTCTGGAATTAAGTCAAACGGCAACACCGCATACAATCCGATTAACACAAGAGACAACAGCTTCTTGGATGGAGACACTTCTTTTGATAAGAAAAATTCCTTTAAAAAGGGCAGAAATTTACGAACGTTAAAAATAAAACGAAATCTTCTCCATAATTTTTTCATCACTTTCCTCCTTACAGTTTGTAAACAAAAAGGACCCGAGCCATATGGCCCAGGTCCTGAAAAAAACAAACCTTTACCAACGGCAACGAAGGTAAAGGTCTCGCTAACAACGTAATAGTCGCCAACAAAGCCGAGAGATGCGATCTCTGAAATGACGACCTTGCTGTTAAAGCTACTCCCCTTTAAGGGTATTCAGTTCAACTTATATACCATTATGATACGAAGTTTTAGTCAGAGCGTCAAGCGTTTTATTTTAGAAGACTTGTGTGACAGCTAATCAAGAAGAGGAGGTTTTCAACCTCACTTCTTAAATTACAAACAGACGTAAACAAAACAGCCTTATTCTCAACCACTATTTTCATATGCAAAGAACATCTCAAAGTTGCTGTATATAGCATGACCTTCTTCAAATACTTCACATTGAGTTTGATTCCCTCGGACCAATATTTCCAATACGTCCCCTGTTCTTCAAATAGTCTCCGCCGTTGACACGCATGTTTACGAGCTGATCTCGCAACTTGCCCCAGTTATTGAATGTTTTTTACAGCACTGATCAGTGTAATGATGGGCGCCCCTTTAACCTTCTCCCAATTGTTTGGAGGAGCTCTCGTAATTATTGGTGTAATTATGACAACAAGAACGTCTTTAGAGGGGCAGAAAAAGAAGGCAATCCTAAAAAAATCAATCTAAAAACCACCAGGCTTCCCTGGTGGTTTTACTCTACAAATACTTCCGATGTGACATCTTTCCATCAAACGTAAACAGCACAGCCTTGTTTTCAACCACTGTTTCCAGATGCACGGAACGTCCCCAAAGCTGCTGCATATACGGTATAACCTTCTCCAAATACTTCACATCAAGCTCAATTCCCTCAAACCAATGCTTCAAATACAGCTCTCCGTTCTTTAAATAGTCTCCGTCGTTTACTGTAATGTACGGAAAGCCGCCGTTGACACGCATATTTACGAGCTGATCCCGCACCTTCTCCCAGCGTTTGTCGACAATTTTATAATCTTTGCCTTGCTTCTGGAAGAGATACATATCCTCACGCATGACAAGATCCTTGTTCAAATAGTTGCGCAGGAAAGAAATATCCGACTCAATTTCGCGCACCTCAAACATTCTCTCGCGTCCCGATCCAGGTTTTACACCGTCTCGCTTCATCTCCTCTGTGGGGTTGTTATAACGCTCTTCGATATCTTCAAACACTTTCAGTCCGAGATAGTACGGGTTGATGCTTGTTTTCGACGGCTGGACGACGCCTGCGTTCAGCTTTGCGAACTCAACAGCTTCCTCGCTCGTTAAATCCATTTCGCGCAAGATGCGCTGATGCCAGTAACTTGCCCAGCCTTCGTTCATAATCTTTGTTTCCAGCTGCGGCCAAAAGTACAGCATTTCTTCCCGCATCATGGTTAAAATATCGCGCTGCCACTCTTCAAGTTCACGGCTGTACTCCTCAATAAATAATAGAATATCTTTCTCAGGCTGCGGCGGAAATTTCTTTTTGCGGCGAATCGGCTGCGATTCTTGTTTTTTACTTCGTTTATCCAAGTTCCACAAATCATCGTATGGACTTGATGCTTTTGTTTCTGTTTCTTCCTCCTCCAGCTCTTCCAGCGTCCATGCCAGCTTCGGTCTCATTAAAGACGGATCGATGTGTTCTTGAATGGCAAGCACAGCATCCAAGAATTTTTCGACTGCTTCCTTGCCGTATTTATGTTCATAATGCTTGACCCGGTCCGCTGTTGCAGCCATACTTTCGACCATATCGCGTTTGGTGTTGCCAAAGCGAGTGTTATTTTTAAAGAAATCACAATGTGCCAATACATGTGCTACGATAAGCTTGTTTTGAATTAATGAGTTCGTTTCCAGCAAAAATGCATAGCACGGATCCGAATTAATAACAAGTTCATAAATTTTGCTTAATCCTAAATCGTAATGCAGTTTCATCTTGTAAAATTGTTTTCCGAAGCTCCAGTGCGAAAATCGTGTCGGCATGCCATACGCACCAAATGTATAGATAATATCTGCAGGACAAATTTCATAACGCATCGGATAAAAATCAAGACCGAATCCCTTCGCGATCTCCGTAATTTCGTCAATTGCATACTCCAGCACTTTGTAATCTTCCGCTTTCACACGTTTGCCCCCTTTTTTCCCTGTTACAACAATGTATGAGGAAAACAGGCATTTCATGAAAAAGACGAGAATCTTCATAAAATTTTCCAGTTTACGAAAACTATCGAAAAAATTATGCTCGCTTTTGCGGCAAGAAGGTTTCCTTATGTTTCAAGGATGGAATTCTCCATCCTTTTTATCCATACTTTTGCCGCATTTTATATAACAATTTGTTAACAAATTCTTGCAGGCTTAATTATCTGTCCGCTGTCGTACACTAATAACAACTCCTCAAGCAAGGAGGGCTTGTTATGAACACACACTCAATGATGAACACATATACGGATTATGACAAAGCTTTATATTACACGTATTGCTGCAATTGGGATCAATTACTCGTTCTCATGGTGCAAACAGAAGACGAAGTATTTTCCAAGCGTATCGAGCATTTTCTGCATGCTTATAAATACGCAAAAGATTTGGGAGAAGTGGACAAGCAACTGCAGCTTATGTTTCAATATATTGATCATGCCTCACAGAAAGCATATACTGATTATATGGATCAACAGTTGCAACTGTAATATAAAATACAAAGGCATTCACCTAAAACGGGTGAATGCCTTTTCTGCATAATTCTCCATTTATTGCTCATACTAATTATATATAAAGTATTAGGATGTGATAATTTGAAGCAATTATTCATTCTTTTTCTTCTTATTGTCATAGCAGGCTGCCAATCGTCCGGAACGCCCAAAAACGGATCTAATTTAAACAGTGTAGATACGCCTCATAAACCCGCACCCTTTTATGGCGTCAAAGATGAGAATGGACGCTTAAATGTACTTGTATTAGGAGTAGATTCTCGCGGGGAGAAAAATTCTCGTTCTGATGCCATCATGATCGCGCAGTACAACCCGAAAAATCAAAAAGCGAAGCTCGTATCTATTATGCGAGACAGCTATGTGAAAATCCCTTCGTATGAAAAAGATTATAATAAAATCAACATGGCCTATTATTTAGGGGGACCAGAATTGCTTCGGAAGACCATAAAAGAAAACTTTGGAATCGATGTAGAGCATTACATAACGATTGATTTCCAGGGTTTTGTTAAAGTTGTCGATATGGTGGCTCCTAAAGGAATTGAGGTTAACGTCAATCAGCAAATTATTGAGGATATGGGATTGAAGATGAAGCCTGGACATCAGCGTCTTCACGGCAAGGAGCTGCTGGCTTATGCCCGATTCCGTCACGACGCGGAAAGTGATTTTGGACGTGTAAAACGTCAGCAGGAAATTCTAAATGCTTTAAAAGATGCTTTCTCCAATAAAATCAGCTCTCTTGACGGCATGTTTCATCTTCCTGGAATGGGACAAGAGCTTTTAAAGTATGTGGATACGGATATGGAAACACAATCGATGCTTGCTATCGGGGGGAGCATGCTGGTAAATCCAGTTACTGAAGTAGAAACTATGCGCATCCCAATCAATGCCGGCTACGAAGATAAATTTTACCATCATGCGGGATCTGTTTTAGAACTCGATTTTGAAAAGAACAAAGAAGCGCTGAAAGAATTTATAATTAACGAACCAAAACCGGTAAACGAATTAAACAAATAAAAAACAAGGCTGCGGCAGCCTTGTTTTTTATCATTATGCTTTGTTTAGCAGCATGTCGTTCACTTTCTCCATGAACGCTGCGGAAATTTCGTCCAGCTTCGCTTCGCTATCTTCTAAGCTTGTGCCTATAACACCGAAATAGAATTTCACTTTTGGCTCTGTTCCTGACGGACGCAAGCATACCCAAGATCCGTCTTCTAAGAAATATTTCAGAACATTTGATTTTGGAAGCTCAATTGCTTCTTTTACACCATCGCTCATATGAGTTCTTACACTTGTTTTATAATCTTCCGCTTGTGCAACCCCTACACCTGCGAATTCCGCTGGTGTGTCCTCACGGAAAGAAGACAGAAGACTTGCGATTTGCTCTGCCCCGTCCTTTCCTTTTAACGTCAAGGACTTTAGCCCTTCGCGGTAGAATCCATACTTCCCAAAGATTTCAAGCAATCCTTCGTATAAAGTCATGCCGCGCTGCTTGTAATATGCTGCTGCTTCAATTGCAAAGATTGTAGCCTGTACAGCATCCTTATCACGGACAAAATCTCCGATTAAATAGCCGTAGCTCTCTTCATAACCAAATTGGAATACATATTCGCCTGTTGTTTCATACTCTTTAATCTTTTCGCCGATAAATTTAAACCCTGTAAGTGTATCAATTGTTTCCAGTCCATATGCTTTTGCAATTTCACGGCCGATTTCAGATGTAACAATCGTTTTCAGAACGATGCCGTTTGCAGGCAAGACGCCTTTTTCCTTCTTTTGAGACAACAAGTATTCTAACAGGATAGCTCCTGTTTGGTTACCAGTTAAAACGATATATTCCCCGTCTTTATTTTTTACAGCTACGCCTAAACGGTCTGCATCCGGGTCTGTTGCAACAAGTATATCTGCATCAATTTCCGTTCCATACTTAATAGCCAATTCAAATGCTTCGTGCTCTTCCGGATTTGGTGATGTAACGGTAGAAAAGTTCGCATCCGGCAACTCCTGCTCTGCAACAACTGTTACATTTGTATAGCCAAGAGCAGCCAATGCTTTTCGTACCGGCTTATTAGATGTTCCATGCAGCGGAGAGAAAACAATTTTCAGCTTATCTCCCATGGCAGCAGCAAGCTCTGGATTTACAGAAATAGTTTTAAGCTTTGCTACATATTTCTCATCCATGTCTTCGCCAACCATTTTGATAAGACCTTTTTCTTTTAGAGCTTCTTCTGTCTCGACAGCGATATCCAGCTCATTTTCTACTTCATTGACCTTGTCAATAACCATATCAGCTTCTTTAGGAGGTAGCTGACCTCCGTCTTCACCATATACCTTATAGCCGTTATATTCAGACGGGTTATGGCTCGCTGTAACTACGATGCCGGAGAACGCATTAAGCTCGCGCACTGCAAAAGAAAGTTCCGGCGTTGGACGAAGCTCTTCAAACACATATGTTTGAATACCGTGTGTCGCCAATGTTTTCGCTGCTTCCATTGCAAATTCCGGAGACTTATGGCGGGAATCATAAGCGATTGCCACACCACGTCTTTTCGCCTCTTCACCGAAAGATTCAATAAAGCGCGCCAATCCTTCAGATGCTTTTCGTACTGTATATATATTCATGCGATTTGTTCCCGGGCCGATTTCCCCGCGCATACCGCCTGTACCAAACTCTAGATTTTTATAGAAGCAATCTTCCAGCTCTTTCTCGTTTTCGCTTACTTGCGCTAAATTTTGCTTCACTTCTTCATCTAAGTGCGGGGCGTTAACCCAACGTTCGTAAGTTTGCTTCCAATCCATTTTTATCCTCTCCTACTATGAAATCTAGTTGCTGAACACAAATAGTCACACTTCTACAATATTCTGCAGATACAGTTTATTTCCTGCAAATTATCCATATCAAATACCGTTGCGTTCGTAAAAAATATGTAAAAAGAAACCATAAGTACTATTTATCATACCATTATCTTTTCCTATCTAATAGAGATGGAAAATAATTTCTATTTTCTAATTTCGGCTGCAAGACAAAAAAGATATGACTGTTTACTTCTACCAAACATCGTATACACACTGCGCTAAAGTATCTCCAGTCATTGTTCCAACGGCAAAGGATATGAAAATTGACATGAAGGTAATAGACCTCGAAAAATACGGAATAGGCTGGGATGCTTTCAAAATTACAGGAACACCGACAATCGTGCGCTACAAGGAAGGAAAAGAAGTAGACCGCAGTAAGTGGGGGAGGTTCATAAACTCTTGTAATTTAAACACGTGTATACATGAACTTTCCTTAAAATGTCTACACTAGAATCAAAGGAGGGATTCGATGCCAGAAGTAAGATGCGCCGTATCCAATTGTTCCTTCTGGGGACATGGCAACTTTTGTCAAGCTAATGAAATTATTGTTCAGCCAGATGAAAAAGCGTTTACGAATTTCGCCGATGCGTCATATCAAAATTCCGTGCTCAGCGGTATGCAAATGGAAAGTCCTGTCGCTGACAGTGCGGATACTTGCTGTCAAACCTTTCAGCCGAAATATGAGTAAAAGAAGCCCTAAGAAATGGGCTTCTTTTTTCATTCAGAGAACACCTTGTTTTCTCTTGTATTGATTTACAATGATATAAGTCGGAATTTGTTCGTATCGCACATCTTCTTTTGCCGGGTCTAAAATGTACAAGTTGCCTCCTACATGATACACACCCGCTCCGTTATGAGACATAACCGGATATACTTCATTTGGCATAACCTGTTGAACGGGGATAAATTGTCCGTTCGGATCCCGCCAATATAAAGTCGTACGATCAATGAGACGCAGACGGCCTACCCGCTCATCCTTTATGCTCTCGCCGTTCCAGCTCGTAACTCGATATCCTAATTGATGAGCTGTAATTTCTGCAGAACCATAAAAACTTTTAATGATTACTCTTGTATGCAACGGTACTCTATCATACAGCCATTGAATATTACGATCATTCATACGAATGCAGCCGTTCGATTCATATGTTCCCACTGAGTGCTCTTTATTTGTCCCATGGATGCCGTATTCTTTATAATCCAATCCCATCCATCGTGTGCCAAGCGGATTATTCCATGCTCCGCCTTCAATTTTTTTGCGATGATACTTTTTATTTTTATATTTATTAGCAATCATAAACTTCCCCTCAGGTGTCGGAGTTGCCTTTTTTCCTGTAGAAACAGGAAAGGTTCGCACATAATTGCCATTCTCGAAATAAGACAGCTGATTTGTCGCCACATTAATGAGAATCAGGTGATCAGGAGGTGAGGCAGCCTGAACTCCTGGTACAATTACTCCTATAAAGTACAAAACAAGTATAAAAACCTTCAATATAAACCCTCCAGCAAATAGCTTATGCTATATCTTTTGTAAATAAGATAAAAGTATAAGCGCAAAACAAATAAGATTGCCTACCCGTTTACTACGACACCCCCGTTCACATGAATCATCTGTCCTGAAACATATGCGGAATCATTGGATGCAAGATATACATAAGCAGGTGCAAGCTCCCACGGCTGTCCGGGTCTTCCCATCGGTACATCTGTTCCAAACTCCGCAACCTTTTGACTGTCAAAACTTGATGGAATCAGCGGCGTCCAAATTGGGCCAGGCGCTACTCCATTTACACGAATCCCCTTTTGCACAAGCGACTTCGCGAGAGAGCGAGTAAAAGCTACAATTGCGCCTTTCGTTGATGCATAATCAATGAGCTGTTCGTTGCCTTGATAAGCTGTAATTGAAGCTGTGTTAATAACTGCATCTCCTTGCTTCAAATATGTAAGAGCAGCTTTGGTTACATAAAAATACGAAAATATATTAATTCGGAAGGTTCTTTCCCATTGCTCGGCCGTTATATCCGTTAGGCTTTGCTGCGGGTATTGCTGCGCAAGGTTATTTACTACAATGTTTAAACCGCCAAGTTTTGCAGCGGTTTCCTCCACTGCCCTTTTGCACTGTTCTTCCTGACTCAAATCACCAGCAAACAGGATACATGTAACACCGTAACTCTCAACGAGTTCTTTCGTCGTTTTTGCATCCTCATGTTCATCTAAATAGGCAATCGCGACATTTGCTCCTTCTTTTGCAAAGGCAATAGCTACAGCCTTTCCAATGCCGCTGTCTCCTCCTGTAATAAGTGCACATTTCCCATTTAGCTTACCGCTGCCTTTATATGAGGCGTCGTCAAATTTCGGTTTTGGGTTCATCAATGTTTCTAAGCCCGGCTGCTTGTCCTGATGCTGCGGGAGCTGTGCTTGTTTTTTCTGTTGATTCATACAGCACCTCCTAAGAAATAATATCTCATTTAGGATGCTCGGAATCGGGCAAATATACTAAGAAATTTTCATCCTCATAAATATTAATGCGTATTTCGCTGATTCGGTTGTAAAAGGTCAATTCCGCGCAGTTCACCCGCTGGTATATATCTTTGCAGTGCTTTTTTTATACCAGCTTGTATTTCTGCCTCATTAACATGATCAGCTCCCGAATACGGGGGGGGTTTTTTTATGACTGTAATTATTTTCTAAAAATAAATTGACAAAATTTCAAAAAAATTTAATAATAAAAAAACAGTTTCATATTGATTTTCTTATCAAGAGCAGGTGGAGGGACGAGCCCTAAGAAGCCCGGCAACCGACCCATATGGGCACGGTGCTAATTCTTGCAGCGCTATGCGCGCTGAGAGATAAGAGCTGTTAGTAAAACAGCGAGCATGCCGTCTTTTCCTGTGAAAAGGCGGCTTTTTGCCGTCATCTCTCCTCCCTGGCTCAGCATTACATACTTAGGAGGAATGTTGGAATGAAGAAATGGATCAGTACAGTACTTATTTTAGTTTTACTTGCACTAACTGCTTGCACGAATGAGCAAGATGCAGCTAAGCCTCAAAAGCAATCACCGAAGCAAGAACAAAAAACAAAAACAGCTGCGACAAGCACCGATATACCAAAACAAGTGAAAAAGCCTTTAAAAATCGCTTTAATTATGCAAATGTCTATCGGAACCTTCTCTACCCAATACATTGAGGGTGTAAAAAAACAAGTAGAAGCATTTGGCGGAACGGTGCAAGTATATAACTCCGACAATGATTTAGCGAAAATGGCAGCAAATCTTGACGCGGCAGTAAACGCGAAAGTTGACGGCATTTTAATTGATCACGGCCGCGCAGAAGCATTAAAAGGCGGCGTAGAAAAAGCTTTGGATGCAGGCATTCCCGTTGTTGCGTTTGATAATGACCTTCGTTTGCCCGGTGTTACAGTTATTGACCAAGACGATTATAGCTTAGCTTGGAAGTCTTTAAAAACATTGGCAGAAGACTTAAACGGAAAAGGAAATATTGCTGTTGTATGGGTGGGCGGGTTTGCTCCAATGGAACGCCGCAACGTAATTATCGATGCTTTCTACAAGCGCTATCCGAACATAAAAGAAGTCGCTCGATTTGGAACAGCAACGAACAATACAGCATTAGACACACAAGCACAAGTGGAAGCTCTTCTAAAGAAATATCCGAAAAAAGGTGACTTAGACGCCATCTTTGCATCATGGGATGAATTTGCAAAGGGTGCTGTAAAGGCATTGGAGCAAGCAGGCCGTACGGATATTAAAGTGTACGGAATCGATTTGAGCAATGAGGATTTACAGCTGATTCAAAAAGAAAACTCTCCTTGGGCAGCAACTGCAGCAACAGATCCTGCCGAGGTGGGAAAAGTACAAGCGCGCTTCTTATACCAAAAAGCGGCTGGAGAACAAACACCGGAAGTGTACAGCTTGGATCCATATCTTGTGAAGAAAAATCAATTGCCGAATGAAGCTGTTACAATGGATCAGCTTTCAAAATATATTGCAGGCTGGGGTGCTTCTAAAGCGGCGTACTCTCCATGGATGAGCAAATTAGAAAAGGAGAAAAACTAATGGCTTTTACATTACAGCACATTGCGCATAGCTATTCTTCCGCTCCTGTGCTGAAGGATGTTTCTGTAACGATAAAAAAAGGAACGGTTCACGCTTTGCTCGGTATGAACGGAGCCGGAAAAAGTACCTTAATGAAAATTGCAGCGGGAGATTTTCCTCCCGTTGCAGGAGTACTTTCCATTGATGGTGCCCCGGTTTCCTTTCAATCTCCTAACGAGGCAAAGCAAGCAGGAATTTCCTTTGTTGCGCAGGAGGTAGATCATGCATTAGTTCCCACTCTTTCTGTCTTAGAAAACGTGCTTCTTGATCAGCTTGCACAGCATAAAAAGCTGCCGTTTTCACGCAAGAAATGGGAGACGAAAGCAAAGCAATTTTTATCGCTCGTCGATGCAGATTTAAATATTCACAAGCAGATTTCCGAGTGCTCTCTTCACGAAAAACAGCTTATATTAATCGCTCGCGCCCTATCCAATCAGGCAGCTTACCTTTTGTTTGACGAACCGACCGCGTCTCTCGGACCGAAGGAGACAGAACACTTCACATCTTTAATCAACATGTTAAAAAAGCAAGGGGTCGGCATTTTATTTATTTCCCATCGCTTATCGGAAATCCGAAAGCTTGCGGATGCCGTTACAGTATTGCGTGATGGAGAAGCGATTCTTTCTTCGCCTGTTGCAGCAGTGACAGACCAGGAAATTGTGGAAGCGATGACTGGAAAACAGTCCTTTGGCATAGAGCGGACAGTACGGATATTACAAACTCCGTATGCTTTAGAAGTAAACAACATAACTGTTCGAAACGGCGCCCCTTCTCTATCATTGAACGTTCGAACAGGAGAAACCGTTGTTGTGTACGGTCTTGTCGGGAGCGGAAAAACTTCATTAGCTGAAACGCTCTTCGGCGCACGAAACCCTTATAACGCAACTGTGCACGGAAAGAACCTTCGCATCACAAATCCACGGCAAGCCATTAGAGCCCAATTAGCGTTTGTACCGGAGGAAAGACGAAAACAGGGATTGTTTTTAACGGAAAGCATCCGCAATCATCTCTCCCTTCATTTCACAGGATGGAAACGGAACAAACAAGAAGAAAAGCATGCTGAACAAATCATCGCGGATTTCGGGATTCGTCCTGCGGATTCCCTCGCATCCGTTCAATCATTAAGCGGCGGTAATCAACAAAAAGTATCCATTGCAAAGTGGGCAGGGTTTCAGCCGGACGTATTTATTTTAGATGAACCGACAAAAGGTATAGATGTATCTGCTAAACAAGATATATTTGGATTTATTGAAAAAATTACAAATGACGGAGCAGCGGTTTTATACTTTACAGGAGAACAAGATGAAGCGCTTCGTATCGCCGACCGCATTCTTGTTTTGCGAAAAGGAGAAATCATAGCGGAATTACTTCCACATGAAACAACTGAGGAAGAGCTGCTGCAGCTTTCAGAAGGAGGAATAACTGTTGGCACAAACAGTTGAAACAAACATAAAAAGACAGCCGCTCATTTCAGATGCGGTATATAAGTTCGGTACAATCGCAATCATTATAAGCGTAACAATCTTTTTTGCTATTATGAACGACTCATTTCTTACCTATAAAAACATCAGCGATATTTTACGATCCGTATCCATTGTCACCCTGCTGGCAATCGGCGTAACATTCAGTTTAATTGTAGACGGATTTGATTTGTCAGTTGGTTCGACAGCCAGCTTGGCGACTGTGAGCGCTGCAGCTTCTCTTGTTCTGTATCGGCAAGAGCTATTTATCGCTCTGCTCATTCCCATTCTTTGCGGATTGTTGGTAGGGCTGTTAAATGCTTTTCTAGTCATTCGCATTAAGCTGCCGGATTTATTAGCTACTCTGAGCGTTATGTATATCATTAACGGCATTCAGCTCACATTTACAAAGGGCTCTTCTCTTTACGAAGGAATGCCGGGTGCAACAGGACACTTCATTCCTTCGTTTTTATTCATCGGGCAAGGCTCTGTATTAGGCGTTCCTGTTCCTGTAATTATCATGCTTGCTGCTGTTATATTAGCCCATATCTTTTTAGAAAAAACAACGTACGGACGCCTTTTCTATATGACAGGCGGAAATCGTGAAGCTGCCCGATTGGCCGGTATTCCGACCAATCGTTATCGCTTGTATGCCTATATCATAAGCGGGTTATTTGCAGCAATCGGCGGCATTGTTTTAACAAGCCGTATCGGAACGGGACAAGTTTCAGCTGGTGCACCGCTTCTGATGGATGCAGTAGCCGCCGCTTATATCGGCTATGCAATGTTTGGCGCAAAAAAGCCGAATGTCGTAGGCACTTTCCTCGGCTCTATTTTAATCGGAATTATGTTGAACGGATTAACAATGATGAACGTTCCGTACTTTGCTCAAGATATTATAAAAGGAACTATTTTAATTGCTGCACTTGCGTTTTCCTTTACGAAACGAAAGCAATGAGAAAATCGGGTAAAAACCGCCCCATCCTTTTTATATACAAGTGAATAAAAAACCATCTTTTTATATAGTGGGGAGAGATCATCCGGCGGCGTGCAGAAGCGGTTAAACCTTTGTAGTGGTTCATGAAAGGGTAAACCAGAGAGAAGAAGCATACCATACTCCCTTTTGGTTGCACATAGCACATGGAAATGTCGAAATTATCATTCACTCATATATATATGGGCAGTAGCGGGCAAACCTTTTAAGGTCCCCTCCCCTATGTCTTTTTACTAAACATATAGTTTTTTGTGCTGTATACTGCGAACAGTCGCGAACAGGAGATAGGAAGGGAAAGCCTTGCCGCGAAATTTTATAATTTCTTATGTTTATAAAGAAAGAGCACCGGCTGCAGCCGGTGCTCTCTTATTTTTCCAAAAACTCCATAAGCTCTCCATACACTCTGTCCACATCTTTATATCCTTGTTCATATAAAGCTGCCAGCTTATGCGCATTCTTCTCCATCCGCCCTACCTGCAATAGTTCTGTCGGACGAATGATAAAGATGTTGCCTTCTTTTTCTTGCTGTTCAATATATTGGAGCGTTTCGTTGTAAATTTCATAGCGGCTCAGCATTTTTTCTACAAGCTTCGGATACTGCTTATACGATTTTTGGACAATCCAACCAAATCTTGATTTCGTTTTCATGTATCCAAGATTACGCGTCAAAATTAGAACAAGCTTCTCATTTCCATCCTGCTGCGCCTTTTTAACTGGAATGGGATTAGAAATGCCGCCATCGAGAAGCTTTTTGCCGTTCAGTTCCACAACTGGTGCAATGAATGGAAGTGAACTGGAAGCCCGCAGCATCGTCATTGCTTCTTCTTGCGTACCGCCCTTCTCAAAATACAGCGGTTCTCCCGTTTCTACATCTGTTGTTCCAATTACAAATCGCTCTGGACTTGTTAAATAAGTATCAAAATCGAACGGTACATGCTTCGTCGGAATTTCGTTAAAAATGAAATCCATATCGAAGAGCTGTCTCTTGCGCAATAGGTTTTTATATGACAAATACTGCGGATGACCAATATAACCGATATTCACTCGTTTATTTCGTTCCTTCTGCCGCGCTAAATACGAAGCAGCGTTACACGCACCGGCTGAAACACCGATAACGTAGGGAAAGAATAAATTCTTGTCCATAAAAAATTCGAGAACACCTGCGGTATACACACCTCTCATACCGCCGCCTTCAAGCACTAACCCTGTATTTTGCTGCATGCTGCCCTCTCCTTCACTTTATGAACTATTTTTACAATACAATTAGTATAGCAAGATTCTTTAAGTTTCGGAAAGGACTTGCCTGCATGTCCCATTTTTAACCAAAATAACGATGATAAAGGCTTTTTGCCTCATTTATATCTTTTGTTCCATGAATGAGAACACGGCCATCCTGAAACAGCACAAAACGCTTTTCTTCTATTGTAAAGGAAAGTAAGTACGGATTGCCTTTTAGATCATGCACTTTGCCTTGCAGCATTTTCTTATATGATTGTAAATCCGCATTCTCCATATAAGGATTACGTATTTGCACAGTGTCTCTGCCGCATAGGACTGCCGTTTGAGAAGTATTGTCTTTTTGTAAATATGGATAGATGGCGTTTTCTCCGCACGACGGACAATCATGTTTCTTGAAGGACTGCACATTTACAGAGGAATGCTCATTGTTCCATACATCAAAGGATACCAAAGTTTTTCGAAGCGCCTGCGTGTCCCCTATTAAAAGCTTAATTGTTTCAGTAACTTGATGAGACACGACCATGGATACGGCAGGTGAAATAATTCCCGCCGTATCACATGTTGCCCCTCCAAGAGGAATGGACTGCAATAAACAATGTAAACACGGTGTTTCGCCAGGTAAAATCGTATATGAAAGACCATAGCTGCCTACACACGCTCCGTAAATCCATGGAACACTGTACTTTTGCGCCGCATCATTGATGATAAATCGAGTTTCAAAATTATCAGTAGCATCAATAATAACATCGGCACCTTGAACAAGCTCCTCCAGCTCTTTTGCTGTTGCGTCTTTAACATATGCATGCACTTGAACATCGCTGTTGATTGCCTCTAATCTAGCTTTGGCTGCAATTGCTTTTGGTATATGCGCTCTGACATCCTGCTCGCTGTATAGCTGCTGTCGCTGCAGATTGCTCCAATCAATATAATCACGATCTACAATCGTAAGCTCTCCGACTCCCGCTCTCGCCAGCATTTCAGCATTGCCGCTGCCAAGAGCACCTGCTCCAATAATCAGTACATGCTTTTCTCTTAGCTTGTTCTGTCCTTCTTCTCCAATTGGCGCAAATAAAATTTGACGAGAATAACGATTATTCAAGAATGCTCATTCCTTCAAGCGGACTGCTTGCTGTCGCGTATCGTTTCCTTGCAATTCTGCCTGCCTCATAGCCAAGTCTTCCCGCTTGAATGCCAAGCTTCATGGCTTCTGCCATCTTTACTGGATCCTTTGCTCCGGAAACAGCTGTGTTCAAGAGAACACCGTCTGCACCAAGCTCCATTGCAAACGCTGCATCAGCCGGACTGCCGATACCTGCATCTACAATTACCGGAACAGTTGCTTGCTCAATAATAAAGCTTAGATTAAGAGGATTGACGATACCAAGACCGGAACCGATTGGAGACGCTCCCGGCATGATAGCGTGTACACCCATTTCTTGAAGGCGTTTTGCCAGCAATACATCATCCGATACGTATGGAAGAACGGTAAATCCTTCTTTTAATAGCTCTTCACTTGCTTTTAACGTTTCAATTGGATCAGGCAATAAAGTTTTAGCATCGCCAATTACTTCTACCTTTACCATATCGCAAAGGCCAGACGCCTTTGCAAGTTTTGCGATACGCACTGCTTCTTCCGCCGTTTTTGCTCCTGCTGTATTTGGAAGAAGAGTATACTTTGTTACATCAATTTTTTCTAACAGGTTTGGCTGACTTGCCTCAAAAATGTCCATACGGCGCACCGCAAACGTTAAAATTTCTGCCTCTGACACTTCAATTGCTTTTTTTTGCACATCATAATCTTGAAACTTGCCTGTTCCTAATAAAAGTCTGGACTCGAATGTAAATGAACCAATTTTCAACATCATCAACCGCCTCCTACGAATGTCACAATTTCAATTTGATCCCCATCAAACACAGTTGTTTCAAAATGGGATATTTTCTCTAAAATCACATTGTTTTTTTCGACTACTACAATTTTGCTTGCCAGCCCTAAATGCTCTAATAATGCTTCAACGGTCGCAATATTCTCAGGAACTGTCACTTCTTTTCCATTAATTTTTAAAAGCAAGCCCTTCCCTCCTTGTCAATGAATCTAGCAAGCTATTAGTTTGCTTTTCCTCAAGCAGATCTGCCATATATTCTCCGGAAATCGGACTTAATAAAATACCATTCCGGTAATGACCTGTACAAGAATATAGCCCTTGAATATCCGGATGTTTTCCCATATACGGTACACTATGCTGTGATTGCGGTCGCAGCCCTGCCCATGCAGTTTCCCACTCTGCTTCCTTTAAACCCGGCAATATCCCGATCGCTCTTTCCATTAAATATTGAATGCTTTCGGCGTAAACAGCTTTGTTGTACGTATGCGGCTTCACGGTAGCACCAATGACATAGCGTCCGCCTCGTTTTGGTACAATGTAAAAACCATCTTCAAATACCGGAATAGTAAGCAAAGGCTTATAACTTTTTACAGACAAAAGTTCTCCCTTTACTGGATATGTCCCCCAGCTCTTATCAAAATGACGCAGCAGCTTTGTACTCCAAGCACCGGATGCGATGATTACTTTGTCGCTGGAGATCATGCCTTCCGATGTAACAACACCTGTAACACGATTATGCTCCATTTGAATATCCAGCACTTCTGTTTGTTCATATATCTCTGCGCCGGATATGGCTGCTGAATGAGCAAAGGCACGGGCCAATTCCGGTGCAATCACATGCCCGTCTGTCGGATAATAGGCAGCTCCTACAATAGACTGTGATACATTAGGCTCTTTTTCTCGAAGCGCTGCACCAGATAGAAAATGTGACTCCTCCCCTGTTTGCTGCTGCCATTTCATAATCTGCAGCAGTTTTTCCGCCGCTTCGTCGCTTTTTGCAATCCGGTAAATTCCTTTTTCTTCATAACCAATATCAATTCCCGTTTTCTCGCGCAGCTTTTCAGACAGACCTTTGAACATTCTTCTGCTTTTTCGTGCCATATCAAATAGCGGATCATACTCGTCCCATTCCGCTTGCACACCAAGCAAACCTGCCGCCGCTTTTGACGCTTCGGAGGCAATTCTTCCTTTTTCTATTACTGCTACTTTATAGCCGCGTTCGGAAAGAAAATGTGCAATAGAGCTTCCGATAATTCCACCGCCGATAATTGCAATATCGTATATTTTACTCATGATTTTCCCACCTTTGCATAGTTTCTCTATACTGTTTTGCCTTTTTAATCGGATCAGCCGCTTCTATTATCCCAGACATGACTGCAATTCCAGTTGCTCCCGTCTCTAGAACTTGTACAACGTTTTGCGGAGTAATTCCTCCAATCGCTGTAACAGGAATAGTAAGTTTACTAGTAATCTCAGTGATTTCCTGCAAACCTCTCGGCGGCACTCCTTCCTTACAAAGAGTAGAAAACAAGTGACCGTACATCACAGAATCTGCTCCTTTTTCTTGTGCTTGTAATGCTTCTTCTAAGGAATGTACAGAGCATCCGACATGCAAGGAAGGAAATTTCTTTTTTACGGCTTGCATATCGGCGCTTTTATAACCAAGCTGTACACGCGGAATATCTGTGAGGAGGGCAATATCAATCCGGTCATTTATAATAAGCTTAGAGGGGCACACTCCTCCCTCTATCAGCAAATTCACACCCTCATATAATTCTCTTGTACTCTTTTCCCGTTCTCGGATATGCAGATAATCAATCTCATTCAATATTCCAGCAATCATTTGTAGCAATTGTGCAAAAGGTAGCTTCCCATTTGATATAACATGAAGTTCTCTACTCATGTCTTTGCGCCTACTTTAAGACATTTTCAAAAAAATCTTTTGCTGAAACAATCTGTTTCGCCATTCCTTTTTCCTTCAGCCATTTGTTTTGCTCTTCCCATGAAGATGCCTTCTGAGACAGGAACGGCTCATCTTTTGTTTCCATTTTGTTTAACAGAATTTTCATACTTTCTTTCTCTACTTCCGGAATGAGTGGGAAATTCTCTTTCTCTTGGTGATCCAATAAAATTTTCAGTGCCTCATCCGGATTTTTTTTCGTAAATTCATAACCTTTTTTTGCTCCGCGCAGAAATGCCTCGATAGACGCCCTGTCTTGCTTTAACGTTTTATCGCTTGTTACCATCACAAGCTCATAGTAATTCGGCACACCATAGTCAGCAGGATTGAAGTATGATGGATTATAGCCTTCATGACGAAGTACAGGCACTTCATGATTAATATAAGCTCCTGTCACTGCATCTGTTTTTTTCGTAATTAAAGCAGGCACTAAATCAAAGCCGACATCGACAATTTTTACTTTATCGGGATTTCCACCATCCTGCTTCACCATTGTTTTCAAATATTCTTCGCTAAGCGGTGTTCCTGAATAACCGACCGTTTTTCCTTCTAAATCCTTTGGAGATGTAATACCCGCTTCTTTTAAAGAAACAACATAACTAAGAGGCGAACGCACAACCGCTCCAATCGATTTGACCGGAATCCCTTCGTTTGCTTTGGCAATGACTACATCAGGCTGATAATATAAGCCGACTGTAACTTTGCCTGCAGCTGCCAAAGTCAACGGATCGGTAGGATTAGAAGGAAATTTAATATTTACCTTCACTCCTTCTTCTTTAAAATAACCTTTTTCAATTGCAGCATATAAAAAACTGTGTACAGCATTTGGATACCAATCTAGCATAATGGTAACTTCTTTTTCCTTTTTCGTACTGTTGCCTGCAGAACAGCCTGCCATTACCATAACAAGCAGCGCAAACAACAATATAAATTTACTGCGTTTCATAAATTCTTCCTCCAGCTGACAAATTTCTTCTCTAATATTGAAACAAACAATACAAACATAATTGCCAACAATGACAACAGCAAGACAGGCGCAAATACACCCGCTCCGTCAAGCTGTGTCATCATGCGCTTGCTAAAATAGCCAAGTCCCGCTTGTGCACCGAGCCATTCTCCAATTGCCGCCCCTATTACGCTAAAGGGAGCTGCTACCTTTAAGGCAGAGAAGAAATACGGGAGAGAAGCCGGCATGCGCAATTTCAAGAATACATCCAGTTTTGAAGCTCCGAATGTAACCAAAAGCTCTTCCCATTCTTTTTTTGTAGAACGCAACCCATCGTACGTATTGACTGCAATAGGAAAAAAGGCGATTAATACGGTTACGACAACCTTGCTCCAAATGGAGTAGCCAAACCATAATACAAACAATGGTGCCAGCGCCGTAACGGGAATGGTTTGTGACGCTACAAGAAGCGGATAGCAAGCGCGTTCAATCACAGGATGTATGCTCATTAACACTGCCAAACCCGCTCCAAGCACAATCGAAATACTAAGACCAATCACTATCACAAGCAAAGTGGCAGGGAGATGAACGAAAAAAAGGATGCTCCTAAGCTCCCACAATTTCTGGAATATAGCGCTTGGGGACGGCAAAATGTACATTGCATCTACTCCCCTTGCCCCAATCTCCCAAACAATTAAGAAAACGATTGCTACTAGAATAGAAGGAATATAATATGTAATACGTTTCACACCATCACCTTCTCTTTTAATAGCTCGATCAAGCTTTGCTTCATTTGCACAAGCTCCATTTTACTTAGGTCATTACGTGTTCGCTCTTTAGGAAGCGGAACTGTAAATTCTCGCAGTTTTTGAATCGGCTTCTCCGTTATGACAAGAATACGGCTCGAAAGAAATAAAGCTTCTTCTACATCGTGTGTGATAAATACAATCGTTTTATTCCATTTACTCCATTGCTTATATAACCATTCCTGCATACGTAGCTTTGTAATAGCATCCAGTGCACTGAACGGCTCATCGAGAAGCAATACATCTGCGCCTGTTAAAAACGTTCGCAGGAATGAAACACGCTGCCTCATTCCGCCGGACAAATCCTTAGGATATTTTTTCTCATATCCTTTTAATCCGAATATTTCTAAAAATTCACTTACTTTTTCGTACGCATCCCTTTTCTTCATTCCTTGGCATTCCAATGAAATAGCTGCATTTTCAGCAATTGTCCGCCACGGCAGCAGCAAATCCTGCTGGGGCATATATCCTGCTGCTCCGCGATTTTTTACTGCTGGTGCCCCGTCAAGTGTAATCTCACCCTCTATTGTTTCTTCAAGCCCCGTCAGCAATCGGAACAATGTGCTTTTTCCGCAGCCGCTCGGGCCGATGATACTAATGAATTCACCTTGCTCTGCTGCAAAACTTAAATTCTGGATTACAGCCTGCTTATCACCGGGATACGTAAAAGAAACATCATAAAACTCCAGAATGCTGTTGCTCTTCAAATCCCCACATCTCCTTGCGATATGCCATATCCCAGAACAAATATTCAAAGCGGCTCGTATTTAAAAAGATTTCTTCTAATCGCAGCTTCTCTTGCTCTGATTTGCCTGCTGCCAGTTCATTTAGTAACTCTATCATCCATATGCACAACTCTCCATATTCTTCAGAACTGTAGCCGCGAATCCACTCGCCGTAAAATTCATGATCTCTTGCGCCGGATACTGCATTCAAACGTTTTCCAATTTCCCAATAGCTCCACATACACGGCAGCAGGGAAGCAGTCAATTCAGCGAGAGTTCCGCTTTGGGACACGGAGAGCATATAATTCGTATAGGCCAAGTTCATCGCAGACGGCTTTGCTTCTTCCATCTCTTGAATAGAAATTCCTAAACGCTTAGCATATTGTTTATGTAAATTCATTTCCCCATTTAATATACCGTCCATCTGCTTAGCGAATTTAGCCATTACTTCCGGATTATGCGCTTTTACAACTCCAAGCGCATATACCTTTGCATAATCTAAAAGATATAAATAATCCTGTACAATATAATATTGAAACTTATCAAGCTCCAGTGTTCCGTCACCAATCCCTTTCACAAATGGGTGCTGATGGCTTTTCTCCCAAACCGGTGCTACCTTTTTAAATAACGCATCACAAAATGTCATGTTACTTCCCCCTTATAAAGTGAAACTTCCATCAGTGGGGGGCTTTTATCCCCCACTGATGGTTAGTTGAACCGATCGGGCTTTTACGGCTTCCCCCGCTTAAACTTCTTTGCATACGCTAAGTTTTGAAGTGAGGGTCACTCGTTAATACGCGATAAAATAAAAACCGCTTGGCGGCAAACAGGCAATAAGAAACCTTACTATCATGTACCACTTCCCTTTGCTAATATTACCTTTAAGGGCTAAGACAGTCCAACTCTCAGCTTATTTCACACCCCTAGTGGAATATATAAAATTGCAGTAAATGATCACACGGTTGATTTTAATATGCTAGGCAAACAAAAAAGCCCAATTTCCAAGCGCGGAAATTGGGCTTATCAATCATCGTCCATTGCTTTCCTACGCTAGAATTATCTAGATCAGGTCAAGGGTCATTGACTCACGGTCATACTCTCAGCCGGCAACACCAGCTCCCCTAGCATCCTATGAAATTAACATAGTCAGTATATCACTCCATTTTCCAGATAGCAATGATTATGTCCCTTACTGTCTTACAATTATATGTATAAATTAAAAACATTTTTTGTTATTTTTTCATTTTTAGTTAAAATTTCACAATAACCCTTGAAAAAATGTAATTATATGTAATAATGTTTTTTGTGAAACATTATATTTAAACTTATCATTTTTATAATTATTATGTAAATACACTCTATTTTACTGTTATATTTTTGTGAAATGCACTTCTCTATTCTCACATTATTATAATCTATATATAAGAATAGAAAGTTGTTTATATTTTAGAAATTGGGGGTACATAATGTGAAATCTAATACACTAGCGGTCTCAGTCATTGCTTTGGCAGCGCTGCCTTTTATTGCAGATTCTGCTGAAGCTAGTTCCGGCACGAATCAAAACTATTCATCGCAGCTCGGTACAGGCTATGTGGATGCAACTTCTTTGAATGTACGCAGCGAACCTTCTACAAGCAGTAAAATTTTAGGTTCTTTAGCTCAACGTGCATCCATATCCATATTAGGTCAGTCTGGAAACTGGTATAAGATTCAATACAATAATAAAGAAGCGTATGTACATAAATCTTATGTTTCTTTATCTTCCTCACAAGATACACAGCAATACATTGTAAACGCCGACGCTTTAAACGTACGCAATCAGCCGTCCGCACAATCTTCCGTTGTCGGATTATTGCAAAACGGGCAGATAATAACAGCGCAATCTGAGCAAAACGGATGGTATAAAATTTCTTACAACGGAAAAACTGCATACGTGAAAAAAGAGTTTGTTTCTTCCGCTTCTAAGCCGCAAGTGAAAAGTATTTCCTCATCTAACGAAATTAAACCGCTCTCTCCTTCTTCTTACTATGTAGATTGTGCGGGTTTAAGATTACGCACTGGCCCTGGAACGAATTATCAAGTTCTTAAAGTGTTAGATGACCGCCAAGAAGTTCAGGTAATCGGAGAAACAGGCGCTTGGTACAAAGTTCGCTACGGTGGAATAGAAGGATTTGCATCAAAGGAATATGTAAAACCGCTGCAAGGTCCTTCACAGGCCGCTTCTGCTTTTATTTTCCCTGCAGCAGCCGGAAACGTTTCATCTCCGTTCGGAATGAGATGGGGAAGCATGCATTACGGGGTTGATTTGGCAGCGTCCGGTAATGTACAAATCTATGCAGCAGCGGCGGGAACTGTGAGCCGTTCATATTATTCTTCGAGCTACGGGAATGTTGTATTTGTGAAGCATAAAATAAGCGGACAGCTGTATACAACCGTTTATGCACACATGAAAAGCCGCTCCGTCAAGGAAGGCGATACAGTGAAACAGGGCCAGCTTCTTGGATACATGGGCAATACTGGACAATCATTCGGTCAGCATCTGCATTTCGAACTGCATAAGGGTGAATGGAATTTATCTAAAACGAATGCAATCGATCCGCTTCCGTATATTAAGCGATAATACACATACATTACTTCATCAGGAGAGTGCGCTATGAGTCGAGACTTAACTATTTTCATTGAAGGTCTAGCATTTTTTGGACTGATTTGCTGCTTGTTTATTTATCATGCCAATGTATGGTTTTTAGGAACTCTGATTGCTTTCGTTTTATGCGAAACTATAATGGAGTTCTTTCATATGAAGCTTAAACCTTTCTTTTCATACATATATGACGCTGTCTTCCTTATTGGACTCACTGCTGCTGCTGTTATATCAAACGGTTTGCATCTATCTTCTTTCTTTCCATTATTTTTTGGTGCTATTCTGCTCTTCATATCACAATATACATTTATTATAGAATCAAATAATAATCAAATGCAGAATGATGGTGAAAAAGAATATGGTATATAAAACTATAAATATGGTTCAAGACACATACAACAGCGTAAACTCATTCTTGGGAATTACAGACTGCAGACAAAGCCAATGTATTGTTTACGGCATGCTTATCTTTCCTATTATCGCTTGTTCACTTTTCTACTAAAAAGCGTAAAAGGAACTTATGAATCATTGAAAAAGCTCCACCATAAAAAGGTGGAGCCTTTATCCGTATGCGTACATTTCATAAATTTTATGTAGGTTATAGAGCCCTTCCAATTCAGCCCGCTCTTCTGCTGTACACCAGTAAAATAACATCTCATGAATGGTTTCATAGCGCTTATTATAAATAAATGGCTTCATAAACGAGATAAAGTTTGGTGATAACTGAGAAAACACATAGGCGCGAAGCAATTGTTCTTTATATCCGATTCCTTTGCAAAGGTACATCATTTCTTCAAAATAATACACTTGTTTAGGAACTTGTATCATCTCGAAAAATGGAATGTAAGAGATTAATTTACTAATAAAGTATTCATACTTACAACTGAACTGGAAGTCCATATATTCCAGGATTTCCGTCACTTCACTGAGGAAATCATCTGCGGCTTCACAATCAGAAGCTGGGAAAATATCTGCTATTTGTGCAATGACAGCGCGCTGGCAGGCTATAACAGCTCGATTTGGACAGTATTTCTCCAAGAACGCAATGCATTTGGCATATTTTTTTATAAGCTTATATTTATAAATCTCATCAATAAAAGTATTGCAGTACATAGCGAGTTCCATCAAATTCTCTTCCAGTTCTTCTTTTGCCATTCCTTTTGCCTGTCTGCATATGTATAGAAAAGTAAATTCCAGGATTTCCTTATGGGAGAGCAACGGTTTATATTCCTTCATCCACTCTTGATTGAACTTTACTTTTTCCCATATTCTGTGATCCCGCTCATCTATTTGAGAAACCTTTCGTTTTACAATTAAATAATTCCAGGCAGCGGTCTGTGTGAGTATATCCCAAGCATCCTGTTCTATGGATGTGTGTACAAACTGTATGAGCTTTTGTTCCTCCATAAACTGATACGCTGCTTCATACCATCCAATTTCTTGATATAAGCGTACAATCCTTAAAATAGTAGGAAGTTCATCTTTGTGAAACTTAGGCAATTCAGGTATCTTTTTAATTCCGTAATGAATGAATGATGCAATATTCTCTTTTTTATAAAACTCCCGCTCCTTCCACATCAAAAGCGTACGCCGTTCCTCATTTTGATGCGGCGCTTCAGGAATAAGAAGAGAAAGTAAGTCAGTAAACGTTTCGGGACACGCAAAATAATCCGTAACTAAACTCCAATTCGGTTCTTGTTGTGGAATACCCATCTTTTATTTCTCCTGCCTTTCATTCGTAAATAATTATATTTTTATAATCTAATAAAAGGATGACAGATTTATAAGTGTGTGTAAGTATTTATATAAGTCCGCTTTATTATTCCGACATATCTGTCGTTTGCCACGTAGAACAAAAGGGAAACTGCGCTCGCTCGCTCGCTCCCTCTCTCTCCCTGCATGGACCACGAAAAGGGTTTGACCGCTTCTATGCTTAGTCGGATGCTCTCTCCCCCCTAGAAGAAAAGTTTTTATGTCAATTTTTTTAGTTGCATTTATATATACTTTGTTAATATTTTACTTAATTATACCATTTTTTGTATATAAAATGGAAATAAAAATTAAATTGTAAAAATAAATACAAAAATACAAAAAAAGATGCAGCCATGCTATGGCCACATCTTTTTAATGGTGATCCTCTGAGATTTCAGTTAATGCAAATTGAGCTTGTTCATCTGTTTGATTTTGTACTGCCAAATCTCCTAATGCAAGCATGCCGACTAATTGTCCATGTTCTACTACAGGAAGACGGCGAATTTGGTGACGTGCCATCAGCTCTGTTGCTTTTTCTACCGGATCATCAGGAGATATACACGTAAGATCTTTACTCATTACATTTGTAATTTGATTAGATCCCGGATGCTTTTCAGCAATTCCGCGCACTACGAGATCGCGATCCGTCACAAGTCCTACAAGCTGATTATTTTCTACTATTGGTATAACGCCTACATCTTCTTCCTTCATCTTTACTGCTGCTTCATACACATTATCCAGCGGCGTACAAAAAACAATATCAGTGCTCATTACTTCTCTTACAGTTGTCATTATGAATCCCTCCTTGCATTCAGTAGTATAACCAAATACAGGATTTTCATTTCTTTATTCTTTTGGAACGAGATGCAATGAATGATATGTGCCGTTTATCCAGTCCTTCATTTGATTATGAACCATATCAGTTGTCTTTTTTTTAGGTAAGTAAAATGCTGATAAAGCGTACGCTTTATCAGCATTACAACAAAAAAGCCAGCACGCAACGTGCTGACTTTTTAAATGACCCGTACGGGATTCGAACCCGTGTTACCGCCGTGAAAGGGCGGTGTCTTAACCGCTTGACCAACGGGCCATGGCTCCGCAGGTAGGACTCGAACCTACGACCGATCGGTTAACAGCCGATAGCTCTACCACTGAGCTACTGCGGAATAATTATGGTGGGCCTAAATGGACTCGAACCATCGACCTCACGCTTATCAGGCGTGCGCTCTAACCAGCTGAGCTATAGGCCCCTTTTGACTTGGCAGGGGTAGTAGGAATCGAACCCACACCGGAGGTTTTGGAGACCTCTGTTCTACCTTTAAACTATACCCCTAACTGATGCCGGCTAGAGGACTTGAACCCCCAACCTACTGATTACAAGTCAGTTGCTCTGCCAATTGAGCTAAGCCGGCATTTTATAAATTCATTATTACGTTCATTTTAATATGATGTTAACTAGGATGGCTCGGGACGGAATCGAACCGCCGACACGAGGATTTTCAGTCCTCTGCTCTACCGACTGAGCTACCGAGCCAAATGGCGGTCCCGACCGGGATCGAACCGGCGATCTCCTGCGTGACAGGCAGGCATGTTAACCGCTACACCACGGGACCATTTGGTTGCGGGGACAGGATTTGAACCTGCGACCTTCGGGTTATGAGCCCGACGAGCTACCGGACTGCTCCACCCCGCGACGTTAAGAATAATATGTTAATTATAACCTGAATTAGGTTATTACTTGACTGTCCCTTTCCCTTCTAGTTCATTCGAAGATGATTGATGCGTCGGGACATTATATGCCATTAAATAAAATGGCGGAGGAAGAGGGATTCGAACCCCCGCGCGGCTCACACCGCCTGTCGGTTTTCAAGACCGATCCCTTCAGCCAGACTTGGGTATTCCTCCGTATGGAGCCTAGCGGGATCGAACCGCTGACCTCCTGCGTGCAAGGCAGGCGCTCTCCCAGCTGAGCTAAGGCCCCAAAATATCGGGAAGACAGGATTTGAACCTGCGACCCCCTGGTCCCAAACCAGGTGCTCTACCAAGCTGAGCCACTTCCCGTAATACGCGCCCGAAAGGACTCGAACCCATAACCTTCTGATCCGTAGTCAGACGCTCTATCCAATTGAGCTACGGGCGCATTAAAGTGCCGAGGACCGGAATCGAACCGGTACGGTAGTCACCTACCGCAGGATTTTAAGTCCTGTGCGTCTGCCAGTTCCGCCACCCCGGCAT